>NZ_JAGRPV010000001.1:6965625-7687500 GCF_030014955.1 Cohnella hashimotonis | reverse complement strand
TTCGTCCGCTCAGGGTAAGTCGGGACCTAAGGCGAGGCCGAAAGGCGTAGTCGAAGGACAACAGGTTGAAATTCCTGTACCACCGTAATCCGTTATGAGCGATGGGGGGACGCAGGAGGGCAAGAACGCGAGCTGATGGAATAGCTCGTCCAAGCAGTGAGGGGTGTGTGTAGGCAAATCCGCACACTAATACCTTGAGCTGTGATGGGGAGGGAAAATTACAGTACCGAAGGTTCCGTGCTCACGCTGCCGAGAAAAGCCTCTAGCCAGGAGAAGGTGCCCGTACCGCAAACCGACACAGGTAGGCGAGAAGAGAATTCTAAGGCGCGCGGAAGAACTCTCGTTAAGGAACTCGGCAAAATGACCCCGTAACTTCGGGAGAAGGGGTGCCTCGGTAGGGTGAATAGCCCGAGGGGGCCGCAGTGAATAGGCCCAAGCGACTGTTTAGCAAAAACACAGGTCTGTGCGAAGCCGTAAGGCGAAGTATACGGGCTGACGCCTGCCCGGTGCTGGAAGGTTAAGGGGAGCGGTTAGGGGCAACCCGAAGCTGTGAACCGAAGCCCCAGTAAACGGCGGCCGTAACTATAACGGTCCTAAGGTAGCGAAATTCCTTGTCAGGTAAATTCTGACCCGCACGAATGGCGTAACGACTTGGGCGCTGTCTCAACGAGAGATCCGGTGAAATTTTAGTACCTGTGAAGATGCAGGTTACCCGCGACGTGACGGAAAGACCCCATGGAGCTTTACTGTAGCTTGATATTGAACTTGGGTACGGTCTGTACAGGATAGGTGGGAGCCTAAGAAGTTGGAGCGCAAGCTTCAATGGAGGCGCCGTTGGGATACCACCCTGATCGTATCTAGGTTCTAACCTGTCACCGTGAATCCGGTGAAGGGACCGTGTCAGGCGGACAGTTTGACTGGGGCGGTCGCCTCCTAAAGCGTAACGGAGGCGCCCCAAGGTTCCCTCAGAATGGTTGGAAATCATTCGAAGAGTGCAAAGGCATAAGGGAGCTTGACTGCGAGACCTACAAGTCGAGCAGGGACGAAAGTCGGGCTTAGTGATCCGGTGGTACCGAATGGAAGGGCCATCGCTCAACGGATAAAAGCTACCCTGGGGATAACAGGCTTATCTCCCCCAAGAGTCCACATCGACGGGGAGGTTTGGCACCTCGATGTCGGCTCATCGCATCCTGGGGCTGAAGTAGGTCCCAAGGGTTGGGCTGTTCGCCCATTAAAGCGGTACGCGAGCTGGGTTCAGAACGTCGTGAGACAGTTCGGTCCCTATCTGTCGCGGGCGTAGGAAATTTGAGAGGGGCTGTCCTTAGTACGAGAGGACCGGGATGGACGCACCGCTGGTGTACCAGTTGTTCCGCCAGGAGCATCGCTGGGTAGCCAAGTGCGGGAGGGATAAGCGCTGAAAGCATCTAAGCGCGAAGCCCGCCTCAAGATGAGATTTCCCAATTAGTAAGACCCCTTGGAGAACACGAGGTTGATAGGCTCGGGGTGGAAGCGCAGCAATGCGTGCAGCTGACGAGTACTAATCGGTCGAGGGCTTATCCTACTGTTCCTTCCGAGGAACAAACGGCAAGCCGCACAGGCAAGAAAATTTCTAGGCGCAGATTCGTTTCGCATCCGGTTTTCAGGGCGCAAGCTCTGTGAAGCTGCAAATCTGTACGACACCCGCCGCACAGTAGGTCTGGTGGTAATGGCGGAGGGGTCCCACGCGTACCCATCTCGAACACGACCGTTAAGCCCTCCAGCGCCGATGGTACTTGGACCGCAGGGTCCTGGGAGAGTAGGACGTCGCCAGGCTAAAGCACAGTAATGAAAACCACCTTCTTCGGAAGGTGGCTTTTTGTGTTTTTACGGAAAAGCATCTGTCTGGGAGAGGTGGCGTATGTAGTTGGTAGACCAGCCAAGGAAGCCACGCCCTTATTCTACCGAAAAATTGTGAAACCATAGTCCGTTCTTTCCGTTGTAATTTTCATCGCCTCGGGTAAAAAAGAATATAAGATTTTACCGTGTATTTCAGTAACCCTTAAGCCGGATTTCATATTCAGTTCAAAAAACCAGGTTAAAATAAATTCATACCCATAAAAATCAGAATCATTGAAAGGCGGATCAGGATATGCCCAAGATAATTGCGGCCAGTACGCTTGCACTTGCCATTAGCATTGGAGGCGCGTTTTGGGGTAATGGCGCACAGGCTTCGACGGCCAGCGCAAAGCTTCAGACGGAACAATGGATGTGGAGCATCGCGGCGCTCGCGGATAACGGCGGGTCAGAGGAGCATGCGAGCGATCACAATGAGGATTTGGCAAAAGATTCTACGGCGGCAGTAACGAAATAAATCTGCGGAACGAAAGAAAATGACGGAAAATGTAAGAAATATGCGCTGCGCGCCTCATACGGGATGTAAAGCTTCACCCTTACGCATACGACGTTCATGAGCTCCCTGCCTTGCTCCCACTTGGATAGATATGGGCACAAATGTTGGTTAGACAGGGAGCTGTCTCAGCCAGGCGCCAAGCAACAGTGGGTGGCACGTTATGCCTGCATCACATAATGCCAGGCGACCATGATTCTTCTGCGGTTAGAATGTACATAAGACAACCCATGCTGCAAGATGTTAAAATCCCATTTGACTAGAAATCCGCATCATAACGTACATAGGAAATTCCTCCTCCTTCCTCGCTTTGCTGCACGCAAAGCTCCTTAATCATTCCTCCCGACGTTTCCAGCTTTCAATGATGATGATTTTTATGCCTGCTTACATTCTTTCTGAACGATCTTCCGTATAAAGCGTTGAGCACAACAGCTTCAAGGCGTGCCGCGACAAGCAGTCGGCGGCATTGGAATCCAGCGGAGAGCGAATCTTCGCTTGGCATTCAGACAATGCGGAATACGGCTTTTAATGCGCCTTGACAGCCCCTAGTGCCTCTGCTAAGATTGCCTATAATTCAATTCGGAAAATCTAAAAAAACGCATTTCCAAAGGAGGAAAATGTTCGTGTGGCAAAATAAATTCGCCAAGGAAGGCTTGACGTTCGACGATGTCCTGCTCATCCCGCGCAAGTCGTCGATCCTGCCGAGGGACGTCAGCGTCCAGACGGCGCTCAGCCCTTCCGTGAAGCTGAATATTCCGTTGATCAGCGCCGGGATGGACACGGTCACGGAATCGGCTCTGGCGATCGCCATCGCCCGCGAAGGCGGCATCGGCATCATTCATAAGAACATGTCCGTCGCGCAGCAGGCAGAGGAAGTCGACCGCGTCAAACGTTCGGAGAGCGGCGTTATTACGAATCCGTTCTCGCTGACCCCTGAGCACCATGTTTATGATGCCGAAGAGCTCATGGGCAAGTATCGGATCTCCGGCGTGCCGATCACGAACGAAGGCGGCAAGCTGGTCGGCATCTTGACGAACCGCGACCTGCGTTTCGTTCACGATTACTCGATCAAGATCAAAGAAGTGATGACGAGCGAAAATCTGGTGACAGCCCCGGTAGGCACGACCCTCCAAGAAGCGGAGCTGCTGCTGCAGAAGCACAAGATCGAAAAGCTGCCGCTCGTGGACGACTCCAATACGCTGAAGGGTCTCATCACCATTAAAGATATAGAGAAGGCGATCCAGTTCCCCAACGCGGCCAAAGACCAACACGGTCGATTGCTCGCGGGCGCAGCCGTCGGCGTTTCCAAGGATACCTTCGAACGCGCGGACGCGCTCGTGAAGTCCGGCGTCGACGTGCTCGTCGTGGATTCGGCGCACGGTCACCACATCGACATCGTGACCATGGTCCGCAAGCTGCGCGAGCGGTTCCCCGAGCTGACGATCGTGGCCGGCAACGTGGCGACCGGCGAAGCGACGCGCGACCTGATCGAAGCCGGCGCTTCGGTCGTCAAAGTCGGCATCGGGCCGGGCTCGATCTGTACGACGCGCGTCATCGCAGGCATCGGGGTGCCGCAGATCACGGCCATCTACGACTGCGCGACTGTCGCTCGCGAGTACAACGTCCCGATCATCGCGGACGGCGGCATCAAGTATTCGGGCGAGATTACCAAGGCGATCGCAGCCGGCGCGAGCGCGGTGATGCTCGGCAGCCTGTTCGCGGGCACAGAAGAGAGCCCCGGCGAATCGGAGATCTACCAGGGCCGCCGGTACAAGTCGTACCGGGGCATGGGCTCCATCGGCGCGATGAAGGAAGGGTCCAAGGACCGTTATTTCCAAGAGGACGATTCCAAGCTGGTGCCGGAAGGCATCGAAGGCCGCCTGCCTTACAAGGGCCCCCTGCGCGATACGCTGCATCAGCTGCTCGGCGGCCTGCGCTCCGGCATGGGCTACTGCGGCACGGCAACGCTCGACGAACTGAAGAACGATACCGAGTTCGTCCGCATTACAGGCGCCGGGTTGCGCGAGAGCCATCCGCACGACGTGCAGATCACGAAGGAAGCACCGAACTACTCCATGTAAGCAAGCATTTTGCATGGGTTAAAATGAAGAGCCGCAGGGCGAGCAAACCTCGCCTTGCGGCTTTTGCCTTTGGGTGCGGTATGTTACAATAACAGACGGAGTTCACGGCCTTGTCCGACTCATAAATAAGCTAGGCAAAAAGGAGAGTCGCGTGTTGAATCAAGCTTATGTTCGCTATGCGAAGCAATCCCGTGCTGTCATGTTCAAGCTTCTAGCCATCCTACTTCTAGCCGCCTTGCTGCAAGCGATGCTGCTGCCGCGCTCTTCGGCCGCTACGAACGATATTAGCGGTCTTCAATTAAACGTCAAATCTGCTTTTCTGATGGATGCGGATACCGGTCAAGTGCTGTACCAGAACAACGCGGATACCGCGCTGCCGCCTGCCAGCATGACCAAGATGATGACGGAATATCTCGTATTCAAGGCCATCCAGGACGGCAAGATCAGCTGGGACCAGGAGATTACCATACAAGAGAATGCGGCCAAGCAAATCGGCAGTCGGGTGTTCCTTGCGGTCGGCGACAAGCATACGGTCAGAGAGCTGTACATCGCGATGGCGGTCGGTTCCGCCAATGATGCGACGACGCAGCTTGCCGAGACGGTGGGCGGGTCCGAAGAGGCTTTTGCCAAGCTCATGAACGAAACGGCCAAGCAGCTGGGCATGAACGACTCTCATTTCATAAACTCGACGGGCCTTGACCGCGCGGATATGCCGGAAGCTTATCGCCCGACATCGATCGAAGGCGAGACGGTGATGTCGGCTCACGACTCGGCGCTGCTGGCTTACCATATATTGAAGGACTACCCGGAGTTTCTGGAGTACTCCAAGATGCAGACCTACCAGTTCCGCGAACGCGACAAGCAGCCGCTGATTAACTGGGACTGGATGCTCGAGTCGAACAAGAACGTGCAAAATTTTAAGAAATTCGCCTATCCCGGCGTTGACGGCCTGAAAACGGGTCATACTTCCAATGCGGGCAACTGCTTCACCGGCACGGCGCTTCAGAACGGCACGCGGCTCATCGCGGTCGTCATGGGCGTCCCGGGCAATTCGAACGACGGCAAACGGTTCCTCGAGACGGCCAAGCTGTTCGACTACGGCTTCGGCAGCTTCGAGAAGAAGACGCTCGTACAGCCCAAGACCGCAATCGCCGAGCATGAGACGCTAAAGGTCAAGAAGGGCGGCAAGAAATCGGTACAGGTGGTTACCGGCCAGGACATCACGGTCATGCTGCCGAAGACGAGCAAGGTCGAAGCGAAGCTCAAGGAAGTCGTGCCGACGAGCGATCCGCTGGTCGCGCCGCTGAAGCAAGGGGATAAGGTCGGCAAAGCCACCTACACATATAAGGATCCCGTCACGCAGGAGGACAAGACGGTCACCGTCGATCTGGTGGCGACGGAGGACGTGAATAAGGCGGGCTGGTTCAAACTGATGCTGAGGGCGATCGGCGCCTTCTTCAGCGGTCTGTTCAAGGGGATCGTCAATCTGTTCTGATCGGACTGAATCCCGACTGCACGGGTTGTCTATCCTTGGCCATTCCTGTAAAATAAATGCTTAGAATGTATTGGAGGCGTAGGTAAAATGGAGACAGGCACATCGAGAGTTAAGCGCGGCATGGCAGAGATGCAAAAGGGCGGCGTCATCATGGACGTCATGAACGCCGAGCAAGCGAAGGTCGCCGAGGCGGCAGGCGCTACGGCAGTCATGGCGCTCGAGCGCGTACCGTCCGATATCCGGGCGGCCGGCGGCGTAGCCCGTATGGCGGATCCGACGATCGTTGAGGAAGTCATGAAGGTCGTCAGCATTCCGGTTATGGCGAAGGCACGGATCGGTCACTACGTCGAAGCCAAGGTGCTTGAGTCTCTCGGCGTCGACTACATCGACGAGAGCGAAGTATTGACGCCTGCGGACGACGTTTTCCATATCAGCAAGGCAGACTTCACGGTGCCGTTCGTATGCGGCGCCAAGGACCTGGGCGAAGCGCTGCGCCGTATCCAAGAGGGCGCGTCCATGCTTCGTACGAAGGGCGAGCCGGGAACGGGCAACATCGTCGAAGCCGTACGCCATATGCGCCTCATCTCGGGTCAGATCCGCAAGGTTCAGAACCTGGCGAAGGACGAGCTGTACCATGAAGCCAAGACGCTGGGCGTCCCTTACGAGCTGCTGTTAGGCGTGCATGAGACTGGCCGTCTGCCGGTCGTCAACTTCGCAGCCGGCGGCATCGCGACGCCTTCGGACGCCGCGCTGATGATGCACCTGGGCTCCGACGGCGTATTCGTCGGCTCCGGTATTTTCAAGTCCGACAGCCCCGAGAAGTTCGCTCGCGCGATCGTCGAGGCGACGACGCACTACGAGGACTACGAGCTGATCGCCCGCGTCTCCAAGAACCTTGGCACACCGATGAAGGGCATCGAGATCTCCAAGCTGGAGCTCTCCCAGCGCATGCAGGATCGCGGCATCTAATTGCAGCAGCCCCCTACGGGAGGCTCATCGCTTGAATCAGCGAACGAGAGTCGCTGCGGCAAGCCACATATTCGGGCGGTCTCGCCCCGGCATACCGCCGGCCGCGAGGCCGCCCCGATTGGTTTAGAAGGCTGACAAGAAGGAAGGTCGTACATCCATGAAAATCGGAGTTCTGGCGCTGCAAGGCGCGGTAGCGGAGCATATCCGCAGTATTGAGCTTGCCGGCGGCGAAGGTGTCGCGGTCAAGCGCACGGAGCAACTGCAGGAGATCGACGGTCTTATTATTCCCGGCGGGGAGAGTACGACGATCGGGAAGTTGATGCGCAAATACGGTTTCATCGAAGCGGTACGGGACTATGCTGCCGCCGGCAAGCCCGTATTCGGCACTTGCGCAGGTCTCATCGTGCTGGCGGAGCGTCTGACAGGCGACGAAGAGCCGCATCTGCAGCTGATGGACATGACGGTTGCACGCAATGCGTTCGGCCGCCAGCGCGAGAGCTTCGAGACCGATCTGCCCGTCAAGGGCATCGAGTCTCCGCTGCGCGCCGTGTTCATTCGCGCGCCCCTCATCACCGAGGTCGGGCCGGACGTCGAGGTGCTGTCTGTTTACAAAGACGAGATCGTCACCGCTAGACAAGGGCATCTGCTTGCTGCCTCCTATCATCCGGAGCTGACGGATGATTACCGCCTGCACGGCCTGTTCATCGAAATGGCGCGAGAGGCAGCCGGCCAAGCTTAAGCGTACAAGTATAGGCACGGACACGAGCCTGCACCGACATACATTACCCTTCGCAGGGCCAGGAGGATCACCTACCGATGATCGATATCAAGTTGCTGCGCGCCGACTACGGCAAAGTAGCGGACGCGCTGAAGAAGCGGGGCGCTTCGGAAGAGCTGATCGCCGCGTTTCCGGCAATCGACGCGAGACGCCGCGAGCTGCAGACCGAGAGCGATAACCTGAAAAACCGACGCAACGTCGTCTCCCAAGAAGTCGCAAAGCTTAAGAAGAGCGGCGGAGACGCCGACGGACTGATTGCCGAGATGAAGGAAGTCGGCGACCGGATCAAGCAGATCGACGAGGAGCTCCGCGGTCTCGAGTCCGAGTCCGATGCGCTGATACTCGCCGTCCCGAACATTCCGAACGAGAGCGTGCCGGTCGGCGCGAGCGAAGCGGACAACGTCGAGGTTCGCCGCGTCGGCGAGCCGACGAGCCTCGGCTTCGAGCCGAAGGCGCACTGGGAAATTGCCGAGGGACTCGGCATTCTCGACTTTGAGGCGGCGGCAAAGGTGACGGGTTCGCGTTTCGTGTTCTACAAGGGCCTGGGCGCCCGCCTAGAGCGCGCGCTGATTAACCTGATGATGGACCTGCATGCGGATCAGCACGGCTACGAAGAGATCCTGCCGCCCTACATCGTCAATCGCGACAGCCTTATCGGTACGGGACAGCTGCCCAAGTTTGAAGAGGACCTCTTTAAACTTGCGGATACGGAGTATTACCTGATTCCGACCGCCGAAGTGCCGGTCACGAATCTGCATCGCGAAGAGATTTTGGCCAAGGATCAACTGCCTCGCAAGCTTGTGGCGTTCAGCGCATGCTTCCGCTCCGAAGCGGGCGCTGCCGGACGCGATACCCGCGGCCTCATCCGCCAGCACCAGTTCAACAAGGTCGAGCTCGTCCAGCTCGTCGACCCGGAGACGTCGTATGAGGCGCTCGAATCGCTGACGGGCGAAGCCGAGCGCGTCCTGTCTTTGCTGGGCTTGCCTTATCGCGTGCTCGCGCTTTGCACGGGCGATATGGGCTTTGCCTCCGCCAAGACGTACGACCTCGAGGTGTGGCTGCCCAGCATGGCGACCTACCGCGAGATTTCGTCCTGCACGAACTTCGAGGATTTCCAGGCGCGGCGGGCGGGCATACGCTTCCGCCGGGAGACCGGCGCGAAGCCGGAGTACGTCCATACGCTGAATGGCTCCGGGCTCGCGCTCGGCCGCACGGTTGCCGCGATCCTCGAGAACTACCAGCAGGCGGACGGCACGGTCGTCGTGCCCGACGTACTGCGCCCGTACATGGGCGGTCTCGAAGTCATCGCGCCTCGCAGGGGTTGATCGAGCTCTCCGGCGTATGATATGATTACGGAGCGGGTTGGCCGACCTCACGCGAGGAGTCCAATGCGCTCTATCCTTGGAGAGATACCGAAGCGGTCATAACGGGGCGGTCTTGAAAACCGTTAGGGTGCAAGCCCACGTGGGTTCGAATCCCACTCTCTCCGCCATACGCAAAAAACAAGCCGATTCCTGAGAAGGAATCGTTTTTTGCGTATGGCGGTGGGATTCGAACGGGCCGTTAAGCGAACATGCCCTAAGGCATGTTCGTAGGCCCTGGCGTGATAGTCGCTCAAGCCGTGGCCGCACCGACAGGTGTGTGCACGGCAGCGACGGAGCGAATCCCACTCTCTCCGCCATAAGCAAAAAACAAGCCGATTCCTGAGAGGGAATCGTTTTTTGCGTATGGCGAGTGGGATTCGAACGGGCCGTTAAGCGAACATGCCCTAAGGCATGTTCGTAGGCCCCGGCGTGATAGTCGCTCAAGCCCGTGGCCGCACCGACAGGTGCGTGCACGGCTGCTACGGAGCGAATCCCACTCTCTCCGCCATACGCAAAAAACAAGCCGATTCCTGAGAGGGAATCGTTTTTTGCGTATGGCGGGTGGGATTCGAACGGGCCGTTAAGCGAACATGCCCTAAGGCATGTTCGTAGGCCCTGGCGTGATAGTCGCTCAAGGTCGTGGTCGCACCGACAGGTGCGTGCACGGCAGCGACGGAGCGAATCCCACTCTCTCCGCCATATTCAAAAAACACGCCGATTCCCGCAAGGGAATCGTTTTTTGCGTATGGCGAGTGGGATTCGAACGGGCCGTTAAGCGAACATGCCCTAAGGCATGTTCGTAGGCCCCGGCGTGATAGTCGCTCAAGGTCGTGGTCGCAACGACAGGTGCGAGCACGGCAGCGACGGAGCGAATCCCACTCTCACCGCTTTTCGAAACTTTGTGGGTCGAAACAACTGCATTTGTACATTTATTTTCTGTCGATCAACGCTATTTAATGAAATACATGCAAATACGGCTAGGCCCCCTAAAACTGGAGTCATACCCTACAATGATTCCAATTTCATAGCGCAGCTCGTTATTTCAAGCGATTACACCGATCTGTAAAAGGCTGAAGCATCGTCCAATGTCTTAACCCACGCTGCGAACGCTGTTGGAGCCATGTTTTTTAGGCTGCCGTGCATCTTACGGTTGTTATAAAAATCCATGAATTGGTCGAACGCTTCATAAGCTTCCTCCAGCGTCATGAATGTACGATTGCTAAACAAACAACGCTCAAGGATGCTGTGGAAAGACTCGATGTAGGCATTCATATTCGGTGTCCGCGGCGGAATCCGTTCATGGACCATGTCCCAGCACTCGCACATGTCTTGAAACAGCTTGCTGACGAACTGGGGGCCGTTGTCCGTGCGGATGATAGGCAGTGCTTCACCCGGCTGAAGGCGCTGCTGCAGCGCGATCCCCAGGGTCTGCACCGCGTGCTTGGCCTCGCAAACAGGGCCGCGGTATTGCCCTACGACGACGCGGTCGAACACGTCGATGATGCTGAGTACGAAAAAGAAACGCTCCTGACCCAAGGCATAGCCATATTTGATATCCATTTGCCAAAGTTGATTCGATGCGGTGATGGTGTGATTTCTCGGCAATCGCCGAGGATGCGTCTGTAGGCGTTGCCGCTTTTTTTGAAGAATGCCGAGTGCCTTGCACATGCGATAAGCCTTTTTCTTGTTCAGCTTCACCCCGTACTGCTTGCGAATACAGCGCGCTAACAGCTTATAGCCATAGACGTGCTCTTCGCCCTCCAGCAGTAGCAACAGCCATTCCTGGATTTGCTCGTCGCAGACTTTCTCGCCCGATTCGTTGTAGGCGTATCCGGGCACAGGGCGTCCCCTGCGGACCGGCTCGACGCGTTCTGCGTCAGGCTGAGCGGCACGCTTACGCCGCTCATAATAGGTGGACTCATTCAACTCGAGAATGCGCAGAACCCGTGCTACAGGCTCCCCCCGTTTAATAAATGGTTCTGCTACTTCGAATTTTTCGGATAAACGGGGGTTGTTTTTTTTAGCAGTTCACGCAGAATTTCAATTTCGAGTTCTTTTTCACCAAGCGCTTTAACCGCTCTGTCATACCGCTGCTCGACTTCCTGCAACCGCTGGATTTCTTGCAAATGCTCGTCTGCCGAGGGAATGTCCTCCGGTGGAATAAAGTCACGATGCTCGCGTATCCACAAACGAATGGTTTCGGGGTGAATGTCGTACATGCGAGCAAGCACCCCCACCTTAACCCCAGCCAATGCTTCCTTAACAATTCTAAGCCGTGTTTCTTCCTTTAACCTTTTTCCCATCCCGCTCATCTCCCTTATCCCTAGTTTAAATCATTGTAGGGGGGGACTCCAATTCGATTAGGGGGCCTAGGAGAATATGCAGGCAAATTCAAAGCGCACGCTGGAATTGAGACTGATGGAGGTAAATAACTGCACATTTGCACCTATCCTGTCCAGGAGGGTCGAGAACACCAAAAATAGATGTAAATTTGCAGGCGTTCCGGCGAAGGAACGATAAGGGCGGCAATCGTACGCCCCATCGGAATGGTTGGTGGATGAGCCATGGCTTGGCGTTCGCGCCAATCAAGTTTCGGAAATCCGCAAAAAAGAAAACTGGCAGGGCGATCCCCTAGACACTTTTCCTTGCACAACACTTTTACTTTCACCCGATCTCCAGACATATCCGCCTTCCCTTTTCTGCATGAACTGCGCCGTCCAAGGCCAATCTAACAGAGCGGAGGTGCAATAGCCATGTCAACCGAAGATAAACTCACGATATCGCAATCCGAGCTCGTGCAGCACTGGCAGAGCGAGCTTCAGCAGCATCTGCACGGCGGCGATCAGGCCGCAGTGCGCGCCGACGAAGCGAATCCCGACGGACTGATCGTCCAGATCCGCAGCGCCGGCCGGCAGAACCTCGAATTCGACTTCTCCGTGAGATACGTGGACAGCCGGGAGATCGAGATCGGTCTCTCCGACGTCGAACGCGACGGTCAAGCCGTGGACGAGCGCAGCGACGTGCTGCAAGAGCTGATCGTCGACTACCGCAGGCATCTGCACGAATGCGCGCAGACCCTGCAGCCATACACGCATGCCTAGGGGTGAACGAAGTGGCCAATGACAACGGAATGGCGGATAAAAACCTGAGCAACGTCGTGGAGGATCTTGCCGAGGTCAAGGTAAACGCGCATCATGCGCAGCAGCTCAACCAGCAGCACAACGATCGTCGTCATCAGGATTCGTTGAATCACGACCAGCCGGTCAACGACAAGACGTTGAAGCACCACGACTAACGAGCGGAGGGATCGTCCCTTATGAGCAAGCCCAAATCGCAGCCGGTGCCCGAAGCGAATCCCCAGCCCGATCGAGACGAGCGCAGTCCGGGACACCGCGGCGGCCAAAAGCCGCTATCCGGCTCCAAGAAGGTCAAAAACCGCAATCATGTAAGCCACAATAATCCGGAAGGCTGACGGATTTTGCGAAGGCCGGGCGCGGGGGAATAAGCCTTGTCATTCCCCTGTGCGCGGCCGTAATAGCTTCTCTTGCGAACATTGAGCGATTTAAGTTGCCTCCAGGCAGCCTGAATCGCTTATTTGCGTCTAAAACGGCTATTTTCGCTGAAAATTGCCCAAATTCTTTAATACTGTGTCTTTTCTCCGCATACTTTAAGCTGTTATAATAAAATCAGAAACTGTCCAGCAGGAGGTGCCTATGACCAGTTCGAAGAAATCCAAATCCAAGTCTCCCCACGCCCAAGGCCAAGCGGCGGTCCAAGCGCCTATCAAGAAAGCGCAGCATAGCGGGCTTTCGTTGTTTGAGGTTGCCAAGCGCGTCATCGCCATTATCGTCGGCGCCGTACTTGTCGGCGCAGCGCTTGAAGTATTCCTCGTTCCGAATTCCATCATCGACGGCGGCATCACCGGCATATCCATCATGGTCGCTTATCTCACACATTGGCCGATCGGTATCTTCTTGTTCCTCTTCAATCTGCCTTTTCTCATCATCGGGTACAAGCAAATCGGCAAAACCTTCGCGTTATCTACCTTGCTCGGCGTCGTCACGCTGGCGATCACGACTCAGGCGCTTCACCACGTAGAACCCTTTACAGATCAAACCTTGCTTGCCGCTATCTTCGGAGGAATCTTCCTCGGCGTCGGCGTCGGTATCGTTATCCGCTTCGGCGGTACGACGGACGGGACGGAGATCGTCGCAATCCTGTTCAGCAAGCGGAGTCCTTTTTCCGTCGGCCAAATGGTCATGTTCATCAACATATTCATCTTAGGAAGCGCAGGCCTGGTATTCGGGTGGGACAACGCCATGTTCTCCCTGATCGCCTATTATATAGCGTTCAAGGTCATCGATCTGACGATCGAAGGCTTCGACGAATCCAAATCCGTCTGGATCATCAGCGATAACTACCGCGATATCGGCGACGCTATCGTAAGTCGTCTCGGCCGGGGCGTCACCTATCTGAACGGAGAAGGCGGCTATTCGGGCAATGCCAAGCAAGTCATCTTCTGCGTCATCTCCCGTCTGGAGGAAGCGAAGCTCAAGCTGATCGTCAATGAGCTCGACCCCGTCGCCTTCCTCGCCGTCGGCAATATCCATGACGTCAAGGGCGGTCGTTTCCGCAAAAAGGACATCCATTAACCGGAAACCGGTTACAATCCGGATTAATCTACTCTTTAACAAAAAGAGCTTCCATCTTGGTCCTTAATGGACTAAAATGGAGGCTGCTTCTATTTCTAGAAGCAATCATCCAGAAATTGAAGGGGGATTTCGTTATTTTGCTTAACCAAAAGAGAGTACTGGCCGCCATCGCAGCGCTCCTCGTACTCATCCTGCTAGCGGGATGTACCAGTTCCAAGTCGGCGGAGGAGACGCTTCAAGACGCCCTGAAGAAATCATCTCAAATCACTTCCTATAGCATGAAAGGGAGCCTCCAGATTTCCGATCTGAAGCTGCCCGAGACCGCGGACGACGAAGGGTATGCAAGCATGGCCAGCGGCTTCCTGAGCAACGCGGAGCTGTCATGGACAGGCGGTTATCGCAAGGATCCGATGCTCGCCGAGATCAACCTGCAGATCAATATTAAAGGCGATCTCGCGATGACCATCACTGTGCCGATCGTCATGAACAAGGAAAAGCTGTGGGTCAAGGTGCCGAACATCCCGATGCTGGGTCTGCCCGCAGAGATCGTCGGCAAGTATATTGAAGTCGACCTGAAGAAGCTGGCCGAGCAGGAGGGCCAAGATATCCAGTCGCTCGACATCGGCACGACGCAGAAGCTCGTGAGCGACGTGTCGGCGATCGTATTCAAGCATATCGACGAAGACACCTACCTGAAGGATGTCTCCGCCAAGGATGCGGGCATTACGACGGACGGCATAGATAAGGTCGTACAGACACACGTGACGAAGGACCAGGTGGAGCCGCTCATCCAGACGATCACGAACGATATCGGGCCGGAAGTCATTGACCTGCTCTCCAAGAACGAAGAGTACCGCAAGATGCTGAAAATCGAGCAATCCGACCTGGACGAAGCCAAGAAAAGCCTGGCCGAGTCCAAGGACAACGATATTTCGAAGGACCTTGAGGAATTCAAAAAGAGCGTGCAGACGCTCGATATCCTCTCCAACATCGGTATCGACGGAAAGGGCTATGCCAGCTACACCGACGCCAAGATCGCGTTCGCGGGCACAGAGGCCGATCAGACCACCAGCGGCACGATCAAGATCGTCCAGGAGCTGACCGATATCAACGGCGACGTGAAGCTGTCGGGCGAGCCGAAGGCCGAAGAAGTGCTGACGGACGACCAGCTGAGCCAGCTGGGTCTCCCGGGACTTGGCGGCGGCAGCCTTTAACCGCATACGAGCAATTGAGTCTTAATTGTAAAGGCGGCCTTCGGGCCGCTTTTTGCGTTATTACCGCGTGTTATCACATACTGCAACGGCCGGAGCGACGGTGGAGGCGCGCGTACCCCGGACTCGGTGATCCACCGGCAAGGTGCGGCGGATCACCGAGGAAGGCAGATTTAAAGGCAAAAAGAGGGCCATAAGCCCTCTTTCGGTTTTCCTTGTATGAGCAACACAAGTCTCAGCGTCTCCGCCCTACCCTTTTACCGATCCCGCCACCATGCCCTTCATGATCTGCTCCTGAAAGATCAGATAGATGACGATCGTCGGGATGACCGCGATCGACATGGCTGCCGTCGTCAGACTGTAGTCGGTGCCGTAGCCGTCGGAGAAGACGGACAGGCTAAGCGGCAGCGTCTTGAGCGCCTGGTTATTGATGAAGACGAGCGCGAAGGCAAAGTCGTTCCAGAACCGGAGAAACCCGAGGATGAAGATCGTCGCCATGGCAGGCACCGCCAGCGGCGCGACGACGCGGAAAAAGGTGCCCCAATAGCCGTTGCCATCGATCATCGACGCCTCTTCGAGGTCCTTCGGGACCGACGTCAGGTACGCCCCAACGACGAAAATGGCGACAGGCAGCTCGAACGCGGCGTAGGGCAGGATCAGCGACGCGTACGTGTCGAGGATGCCGAACTCGTTCATCATGATGAACAGCGGCACGAGCGTGCTGTGGATCGGGATCAGCATGCCGGCAACAAAGAGCGACATGACGAGCCCCTTGAAGCGGAAGTTCATGCGGGAAACGACGTACGCCGTAAGCGTGCCGAGGAACAGCGTCAGCACGATGGCGCTAAGGGTGACGATGACCGAGTTGAGGAAGGCGGGGCCGATGCCGGCGATCTCCCATGCCCGCTTGTAATTGTCGAAGTGCCACGTCGACGGCAGCGCGAACGGCTTGCCGAAAAACTCCTGGTTCGTCTTGAATGAGCTGAGGAACAGCCACAGGAGCGGGTACAGCGTGAGCAGCGCGTAGATCAGCAGCACGAGATTGGAGAGCCACGCCCATTTCGGCTTAAAAGGCCGGGAGAGAGCGGGACGTCCGGCGTTTTGCGCCGGGCCGGCCTTGTGCGCCAGGCTGCCGTCCGTTGTCATCTTCATAGCTGTCCTCTCTTTCTAAGGCGCGGATGCGCGGCTTATTATTGCTTGCGTCTCATCAGCAGCTGGCTGCCGAGCACGAGGACCATGCTGATGAGGATGATCAATGTGGAAACCGCCGAGCCGTAGCCGTAGCGGAAAACTTCGAAGGTATTGTTGTACATGTACGTCGCGAGCAGCTCCGTCGATTGCGCGGGGCCTCCGCCCGTCATGATATAGATCAGGTCGAAGGCCTTCAGGCTGCCGGAGATGCACAGCACGATGGCGACCTTGATCGTATCCCAGATCATCGGCACGACGATCATGTAGAGCCACTTGGACTTCACGGCGCCGTCGATCTTGGCGGCGTCTTCGACTTCGGAGGAGATGTTCTGAATGGCGGCGATGAAGAGCACGAGATACGGTCCGATATTCGCCCAGATGACCGGCGCGCTGACGGCGTACATGTTGATGCTCGGATCGCCGAGCCAGTCGCGAATCCAGGAGCCGAGGCCGAACTGTTCGAGAAGGAAGTTCAGGATGCCGATCTGCGGGTGATAAATGTAGCCCCAGATCATGCCGATCACGACGCTGGCCACGACCATGGGCATGAACACGGCGGACCGGACAAAGCGTTGGAAGAAGGTGCTCTTGCGCAAAATGAGCGACAGGACGAGCGCGATCGGCAGCTGTCCGAAGATCGAGGCGGCTACGATGATCAGGTTGTTCTTGAACGCCCTCCAGAAGATCGGATCCCCGAGCGCTTCGGCGTAGTTGTCGAATCCGATGAACTTGGATGCGCCGATGCCTTTCCAGTCGAAGAATCCGTAATAGGCGGACCAGACGATGGGCACCAGCACGAACACCGCATAGATGAACAGGGTAGGCAGCAACCCTACCGCGATAAAGGCTCTGAGACGGCCGGAATTCGTCATGACCGGCCTCCTTTCGTTTGACGCTTGTGCTTAAACGTGCAGCTTGGAGAAAGAGAAGGCGGGGACGGGCCCGGTCTCCCCGGCGTTCGCCGGGAAGCGCGGGTCCGTCACGCCGCCATCCGCATTCGCCAGATTTACTTGCCGAGCGCCTGCGCTTGCGCGTCCTGGAGCTTCTTGGCGACGGCCTCCGGCTTGCCGGTCAGCAGCAGGTCCTGCAGGCCGTTGTTGATGACGTCCGCGGCAGCCGACGTCAGGTAGGCGTCGTATACCGGCGTCAGCTTGACCGATTTGAACAGGGTGAACGCCTTGTAGAACAGCGGCGTCACCACGGCTTGATCGGGCTCGACCTTATAGTTGACGACGGAGTTGCTGTTGACGATCGCCTGCATGCCTTCCGGCCCGCCGATCGCGTAGATCAGCTCGAGCGCGGCGTCGAGCTTGGCGCCCGTAACGGTCTTGCTCAGCGCCATGCCGCCGCCGGATCCGCCGGAGATGGCGTTCGGATCGCCCTTGCCGCCCGGTACGGAAGGCAGCACGGTCACTTCGACCTGGTTGAGCTGCTCCGGCGTGCCGGTGGCTGCCATGTTCGTCAGCGCCCAGGAGCCGTCGATCATCATCGCGGCCTTGCCTTCGACGAAGTACTGCTCCATCTGCGTGTTGTCCAGGCTGTTGGCGCCAGTTTGGAACGCCTTGGCTTGGGAGAGATCCTTGAACAGCTGCAGCGCCTGGACGAACTCGGGATCGGTGAACGACGCGCCGTCCTGGCTCGCCGCCTTTAGGAACCAATCCGTGCCGGTCACGCGGTCGGCCAGGGACGAGAGAATGCTGGACTGCGCCAGCCAGGCGGCCTTGTTGCCGAGCGAGATCGGCGTAATCTTGTTGTCGTTAAACGTCTTGATTGCCGTCATCAGCTCGTCCCAAGTCGTCGGCACCTTGACCTGGTACTTGTCGAAGAGCGATTTGTTATAGAAGAACAGGGAGGTGGCCGACCCGCTCAGCGGCGTCGCGTACACCTGGCCGTCGAACGAGAGCCGATCGAGCGCGCCTTCCATGAAGTTGTTTTTCCACTCGGGGTACTTGTCGAGCAGCGGCGTGATCGGTTGGATCAGACCGCCGTCGTAGAATTCCTGGATCGATGTGCCGGACTGCGTGAAGAACACGTCGGGCATCTCGCCGGCCGCCGCGACCGTCTTGAGCCGTTGGCGGTAGCCGTCTGGCGGGATCGCCTGGGCGTCCAGCTCGACCTCCGGATGCGCGGCTTTGAACTTGTCGATCTGCGCGCGCACGGCTTGGGCCCGCAGGTCGTCGCCGGAGAAATTGTGCCAGATCGACAGCTTGACCTTCTCGCCGGAAGCCGGCGCGCTCGCCGATGCGCCGGACGAGCCCGAAGCGGGCGCGCTCGAAGCTGCGCTGCTCGAGGCGGCATTGTTGGACGTGTCGTTGCCGCATGCCGCGAGCAGCGTGGTCGCCGCGAGCGCCAGGGCGGTTAAGGATACAGGTTTCTTTTTCATATGAACCCCTCCTGCGTGAATGTAAATTAAGTATAGGCGCCCGGACCGTCGGGTCGCGGGGGAGAAGTTCCGGCGTTAGGGTAGACGATATTCAGTTTATGAATCCGTTTTCGGCTTTTTGTTCGGGAAAAAGGCATGTTTATGTCAGAAAAGCTTACATTTGCCGATATTCGGACGGCGTGCAGCCCATCACTTTTTTAAATTGCTGGCTGAAGTACTTGATGTCCTCGTATCCGGCCTCGCCCGCGACCTCGCTGATCTTCATGCGCGTCGTCTTCAAGATGTTGGCCGCGCGCAGCATTCGCTCCCGCGTGACGTATTCCGTGAAGCTCTGTCCGGTCTCCTTCTTGAACATCTCGCTGAAATGGTTCGGATTGATGTGTACGAAGCCGGCAACCTGCTGCAAGGTTAAATGCCGGTCGAGATGATGCTGAATGTAGGCGATCGCCCTATGAATATAAGCGTAGCGTCCGGCGCTCACCCGGTCATGGAAGGCGTTTAGGACGGACAGGAGCAGCTTGAACAGCTCGTCCGCGAGACGGATGCCCACGTGAAAAGGAATGACCGGCGCCGAAGCGGAAGCCTCCGCGCCGCTATCCCGGGTACGGTCCAGCCAGCGGTGAGCGGCGATGACGATCGATTGCAGATAGGCCTGCAGCGTGGCCGGCGTCGCCTGCGGATCGCTCAGCTGTTCGTTCACGATGCCGTTCGTCCAGTTCCGCAGCTGCGTCGCGTCGCTGTTCATCAGCAGCGCGGAGAGCTCGTTCTCCTCCTTCGCGGAGCAGACCGTACGTCCTCCCCGGCGGGCGAGGACATCCTTCGCCTCCACGAGGCCGTTGTCCCCCAGCAGCAGGCGATAGGCATAGGCAGACTCCGCTTCCGCATACGAGCGTGCAAGCTCGGCCCAAGCCGTGACCGGCTCTCCGGCCGCGGCGAAAATGTCGCACTTGAGCGCCTCGCGGACGCGGGCGACGGCGCCGGCGAGCCGGCTCGTGTGGGACCAGCCCTCGCAGGCCTGCGAGACGACGATGATCCTGTCGCTCTTGCGCAGCGCGACGCACGGCAGCAGCTCGAGCAGCTTGCTCTCGGCCGCACCGAGCATAATTCCCGCGAACCTGTCGTCGTCCCAGCCCGACGCGCCGACGAGCAGCACGCGCATCGGCAGCAGGGCGCCGTCGGGCCCGGCCTTCGCCACGCCGGCTTGCTCCAGCCACTTGCGCGCAGGGTCCGCGGACGTGCCGCTTCCCGCAAGCCTTTTGCCGCCAGCGGACAGCAGCTCCTCCAGCCCCTGATTGCGCAACGCGGCGCCTTGGGCGGCCTCCTGCTTCATCGTCTCCCACTTGGCGAGCAGATTCTGCTTCGCCTTCATGGCGGCCATCATGATCTCTTCCGGACCGCTCGTCTTGAGCAGGTAGTCGGTGACCCCCTCGCGCAGCGCCTGGCGGGCGTAGCCAAAGTCGTCGTAGCCGGTCAGAATGACGATCTCCGTGTCCGGCCGCCGCGCCTTGATCTCCTTGGCCAGCTCGATGCCGTCCATGCCGGGCATGCGGATGTCCGTCAGCACGATGTCCGGCTGCTCGTCAGCCAGGCGCTCCAGCGCTTCCTCGGCGGATTCGGCCGGCGGCAGGAGCGTCATGCCGAGTCCCTCCCAGTCGATGACCGTGCATAATCCCGTCCGGATGATGAATTCGTCGTCTACGATCAATATTTTCATGCGTTTGCCTCCTGGATCGGGATTTGGAAGGAAATGCGCGTGCGGACGCCCGGATCGCTGTCGATCTGCAGCCCCGACCCGGCGCCGTAATGCAGTTGCAGCCGGCGATGTACGCTGCGAAGGCCGTAGCCCGACTTGCCGGCTGCCGCGCGATCATCCTCGGCGTCGTCAGGCGCGGTCAGATGCCGGCGCAGCTTCACCAACTTGTCCGCGTCGATGCCGATGCCCGTATCCTCCACGACGAACGTCATCGCGCCGTCGCGGCACTCGCCGAATACGAACAGGCTTCCCTTTTTCTTCTGCTTCTGAAGACCGTGCATGATGCTGTTCTCGATGAGCGGCTGCAGGAGCAGCTTTAGTATCGAATGGCTATGAAGCGTCGGATCGACGAAAAAAGCCGAATCGAACTTGTCCTGGAATCGCCGGGACATGATGCGAATGTAATTCTGGGCGTGAGAGACCTCTTGCTGGACGGTGCAGTATTCCTTGCCGTCGTTCAGGCTGAACCGCAGGAAATCGCTCAGCGCCCCGACCATCTCCGCCGTCTGGCGGTCCTTGTTCATGAGCGCGTTCCATTGGATCGAAGACAGCGTGTTGTACAGAAAATGCGGATGAATCTGCGCCTGAAGCGCCTGGATGTCGACTTCTTTCTTTTTGGCCTCGTGCTCCTGAAGCTGGCTCTTGAGCCGCTGGATGCGGTCGCCCAGTTTGTTGTAGCTGTGGAGCAGCATGCCGATCTCGTCCGAGCTCTTGACCTCGATGCGCGTCACGGGCTCTTCAGGATTGATATCCTTGAGTTTCTTGGAGATCTTGGCCAGGGGCCGGGTGACCCAGGTAATGAAATAAAGCACCAGCACGACCGCGAGCAGCGCGGCCAGTCCGATGGCGTAGGCGGTGAGCGTGAGCACGTATTTGTTCTGGGCGGTGTAGATCCGGGTGGGGATGACGCCTACGAGCTTCCAGCCGAGCGCGGGCAGCGTGTAATAGAGCAGCGTGTTGCTATCCCGGCCGCCTTTGATATTCATCACGCCTTCGGAATCGCCGAGCCGAGAGACGTCGGGAACGGACAGGCCCTGCAGCGCCGCCGCGTCCTCGCCGGACGGCGACGCGACGATCCGATTGTCCTGATTGATCAGCCAGAGCTGTCCGCTCGCGTTCCAGCCCGCGTCCTGCAGCATGCGCCGTACCTCGGCGATGTCGATGCTGATCGCCAGCTCGCCGATGCGCTTGAACTTGCTCATGTCGCGGATGGGACGCACGAGGGAGAACACCTTGGCGATCCCGTCGTCGGTCGTCTTGTTCTCGTAAGGCGGGGTCCACCATTTGACGTCGGGATCGCCGCCGTTCGCGCCGGACGCCTGCAGCTCGGGAAGCCCGGAGTGCAGTACGGTCGTGTTATACAAAGCGGGATGGCCGCGGGAAGAGGTGATCGTAATATTGGAAATGTACGTTTTGGAGGAAGCCAGGTTCATCAGGAAAGCCACGTTTTGCGAATACAAGGCATAGTCCGCATCGCTGCGCTCGAGGTAAGACTGGATGTCCTTTTGCCCGATAATGAATACGGACATCGTCTCGACGTCGTTGATGAGGAAGTCGAGCTTGTCGGACACCTGGCGGAGCGTATTCATGCCGGATTCCTTCTCGATTTTCTCCGTCAGATTGGAAGCGATGCGGTAGGAGACGACGCCCGTGGCTAGGAGCGGGGTGATGACCGCGATCAGGATCAACAGGGACAGCTTGCTCTTGAGCGATTGTTTGAACCATAAGGTCATCATTCGTGCCCCTCTCGATGTGATGAACGAAGGTGGATGGACGGAGACAAACAAAAGAATAAACATTATAACGATATATTGTATTTTTTAATTTCTATGCTATCTTAAGGGATAGGTTAAGGCAATAGCCGCCGTTATCCCAGAATAAGCGGGTGAAAAGAATTGAGCAATGATTACTTGCTGCGCAATCTGAAGCTGCTGGACGGAAGACCGGTGGACATCGAGATCGCGGATGGGCGAATCGGCCGGATTTTAGAGGCAAAGCTCGCGGATGGCCGGATCGGCATGGCAGACGGGCTGGATTATACTGCTAACCGCACGATCGATTGCGGCGGCGCCTACGTATCGAGCGGCTGGATCGACATGCACGTGCATGCCTTCCCGGCATTCGATCCCTATGGGGACGAGATTGACCAGATCGGCGTCAAGCAGGGCGTGGCGACGATCGTAGACGCGGGCAGCTGCGGGGCGGACCGGATCGGGGAGCTGGCGGCAAGCGGGGAGAGCGCAAAGACGAACCTGCTGGCGTTTCTGAACATCTCGCGCATCGGGCTGAGCCGGATCGACGAGCTGTCGCAGCTCGACTGGCTCGACGGGGATCGGGTAGGCGAGGCTGTCGCCCGTTATCCCGATGTGATCGTCGGCTTGAAGGCGCGCATCAGCCGCAGCGTCGTCGGCGACAGCGGCATCGCGCCGCTGCGCGTCGCCCGGGTGCTGTCGGCCTCGACGGGATTGTCGCTCATGGTCCATATCGGCTCCGCGCCGCCGGCCATCGAGGAGGTGCTCTCCTACCTGAGGGAAGGGGATATCGTCACGCACTACCTCAACGGGAAGCCCAACAATCTCTTTGACGCCGAGGGCCGGCCGATTCCGGCGCTGCTGGACGCACTGGAGCGCGGCGTACGGCTGGATGTCGGGCATGGCACGGCGAGCTTCTCGTTCCGCGTCGCCGAGGCGGCGAAGCGGAACGGCATCGGGCTGCATACGATCAGCTCCGATATTTACCGGGGCAATCGCCTGAACGGTCCGGTGTTCAGTCTGGCGAACGTGATGAGCAAGTTCCTTTATCTAGGCTATTCCTTGCAGGAAGTCGTCGCGGCCGTCACGTCCAGCGCGGCGCAGTGGCTCGGGCGACCCGAGCTCGGACGGATACAGGCGGGGGATCCCGCGCATCTGACGGTATTTGACGTCCGGGAGGAGCCGGTGTCGCTCTTGGATTCAGAAGGCATCGAACGCAAGGCCAATCAACGGATCGTACCGAGAGGAGTCGTGACGAATGGCGAATTCATGGCATGCGAAGTATGGACTTAAGCGCGTCATCAACGCAAGCGGGAGGATGAGCATCCTCGGCGTGTCCGCGCCGACGGACACCGTCATGGAAGCGATGAAGCAGGGCGGGCAGCAGTATGTGGAGATCGCGGATCTCGTCGACAAGGCGGGCGACCGGATCGCGGGCATTCTGGGCTCGGAGGCGGCGGTCGTCGTCAATTCCGCGTCGAGCGGCATCGCGCTGTCGGTGGCGGCGATCGTCACGCAGGGCAACCGACGTCTCAGCGAGCGTCTGCATCAGGAGCCGATCGCGCGAAACGAGATCGTCATGCTGAAGGGGCACAATGTACAGTACGGCGCGCCTGTGGAGACCATGGTATACCTGGGGGGCGGCAAGGTCGTTGAGGCAGGCTACGCCAACGAAGGCAAAGCCGAGCATATCGAGGACGCGATCGGCGAGCGGACGGCAGCCATTTTATACGTGAAGTCGCATCATGCGGTTCAAAAGAACATGATCTCCGTCGAGGAAGTGTGGGAAATTGCGCAGCGGCGCGGGGTGCCGCTCATCGTGGACGCCGCGGCGGAGGAGGATGTCCGCAAGTACGTGAAGTGCGCGGATCTGGCAATCTACAGCGGCTCCAAAGCGATCGAAGGCCCCACCTCGGGCATCGTCGGCGGCAAGCGCAAGTATGTCGAATGGCTGAAGGTGCAGCTTCACGGCATCGGGCGCAGCATGAAGGTCGGCAAGGAGACGACGTTCGGCTTGCTTCAGGCGCTGGACGAGTATATGGTCAAGGAAGATACGAGCGAGCGGGAAAAGGAATCGCTGCAGGCGCTGGCGCCCCTGAACGATCTGGCAGGCGTGCAGGTGTCGATCGTGCAGGACGAAGCGGGCCGCGCGATCTACCGCGGGCGGGTCCGGATCGATCCCGCGCTCACGGGAACGACCGCCGTGCGCCTGGCGAAGGCGCTGCAGGAGGGCGACATCGCCATCTATACCCGCGATTACGGCGTCCGCCAAGGCTACTTCGATATCGATCCGCGCCCGCTTCAGGGCGACGACATTCATATTATCGCGTCGCGCATTCGCGAGCTGGCAGGAGGACAATAAGATGACGAGCGGTTTGACGAAAAGACTGTACAGAGAGCGGGCGGCGCTGAACGTCTTGGCGAACAGCGTGGAAAACGCCAAGGAAGTGTTCGATGCGGCCGAAGGGCATGTGCTGGTCGGCGTGCTGTCCAAGGACTATCCGACCGTGGCGGCGGCAGTGCAAGCGATGGAGGAATACGGCCGGGCGATCGACGACGCCGTATCGATCGGTCTCGGCGCCGGCGACAATCGGCAGGCAGCCGTCGTGGCGGAGATCGTCAAGCACTATCCCGGCAGCCATGTCAATCAGGTGTTCCCCGCGGTCGGCGCGACACGTGCAAACCTCGGCGGCAGGGAAAGCTGGATCAACAGCCTCGTCTCTCCGACGGGCCGGGTCGGCTATGTTAAAGTGTCGACGGGACCGATTAGCGCGGCTGCGGCCGAGCAGGCGATCCTGCCCGTCCGTGCGGCGATTGCGCTTGTGCGCGACATGGGCGGCAACGCGCTCAAGTATTTTCCGATGAACGGGCTGAGCCGCGAAGACGAGTACAAGGCGGTCGTAGAAGCTTGCGCCGCGGAAGGTTTCGCGCTCGAGCCGACGGGCGGCATCGACCTGGACAACTTCGAACCGATCGTCCGCATGGCACTCGAAGCGGGCGTGCCGCAGGTGATTCCGCATGTCTACTCCTCAATCGTCGACAAGGCCACAGGCAAAACGAAGACCGACGATGTGCGCCGCCTGCTGGCGACGATGAAAGAGCTGGTCGACCGGTATGCCTAAAAAAGTCGCCGCCTTCGGCGAAGTGATGATGCGCCTGCAGGTGCCGGGCTACGAACTGCTCACCCAGGCGGATACGCTGAAGTACTCGTTCTCCGGCACCGGGGTCAATATCGTCTCGGCGCTCGCGCGGTTCGGGCATGCTGGCTATCTGGTCACGACGCTGCCCGCGAATCCGCTGGGCGACGCCGCGGTCGCGTATTTGCGCAAGCTGGGCGTGGCCCAGGACTTCATTCGGCGGGACGGGAAGTACGTCGGTCTCTACTTCCTCGAGAACGGCTTCGGCGCCAGACCGAGCCGCGTCACGTACACGAACCGGCTGGAGAGCAGCTTCAACACGGCGCCTGCCGGCGCTTACGATTGGGAGGCGCTCGCGGAAGGGCTGGACGCCGTTCACTTCTGCGGCATCACGCTCGCTATGAACGATACGGTGCGCGGCCATATGGCGGAGCTCGCGCGCGCGGTCAAGCGCAAGGGCGGCCTCGTCGTTTTCGACTGCAACTATCGCCCGACGCTCTGGGGTGAGGACGGCTACGCCAAGGCGAAGCCGCATTATATCGAGATGCTGAGCCTTGCGGACCTCGTGTTCATGAACGAGAAGGACGCGATTCACATTCTCGGCATGGAGACGAGCCGGACGGTCCGCAGGGATCAGCTCACGGATCTCATCCCGGCCGTTGCCGATACTTATGGCATCGCCGCAATCGCCGGCACCCATCGTGCCATCATCGGAGACGGGACCCACGCATTGCAAGGTTTTTTGTATGAAAACCGGCAATTCGCTTTTTCCAAAACGCTTACGTTCGCGGTCTATGATAGAATTGGAGCAGGAGACGCGTACGCCAGCGGCATCCTGCACGGCGCGCTGACGGGAATGCCGTCCGGGCGGACCGTCGAATTCGCGGCTGCCGCAGCGATGCTGGCCCATACGGTGCAGGGCGACACGCCGATGTCGACGGAGGCGGAAATCTTCCGCGCCATGACGGAGGCGGCAGGCGACATAGAAAGGTAGAGATCGAGACCGTGAATCTGTCCCGCAACAAGCGGCCGTTGTACATGCAGATCAAAAACATACTGAAGGACCGGATTCTGCACGGGCAGTATCCGCTCGACACCAACATTCCTCCCGAGCCGCGGCTCGAGGAGGAGTTCGGCGTGAGCAAGATCACGATTCGGGGCGCCATCAAGGAGCTCGTGCAGGAGGGTTATCTGGAGCCGAGCAGCGGCCGGGGGACGCGGGTGATCCGCAACACAAAGGCGGCCAAGCGCTCGACGTGGAAGAGCTTCACCGAGCTGCTCGTCGAGGAAGGCCATGCGATGCAGAAACGGCTGCTGGGCGCAGCGACTGTCCGGCACGAGCCGGGCTCCGAGCAGCTGCGTTTGTTCGGAGGCGAGAGTCTTCGGGTCGAACGGCTTTATTTGTTGGACGGGGCGCCGTATATCCACTATGCGCACCATCTGCCGGCAAGGTTGGAAAAGGCAGACCTGTCGGGGCTGGCGGAGCAGTCGTTGTACGGATTTCTGGAGGAGAACGGCATCGTGCTGGCGCGGTTCCGGGATGCGTTCGCGGTATCGGCTGCGCCTGCCGGCGTCGCCGAGCAGTTGAACTTGGCGGAGGGCACGCCGCTGCTGAAGCGCCTGCGCTACGCCTACGACGAGGCTGGCGGCGTGGTCGAGTACAGCGAGGGGTACTATAATACGGCGCTGCAGCATTATGTGGTGAATTACGACGTGTGAGCCGGGCGGTTGGACGTTGGCTTGAAGCACGGTAACAGGAGAAAGCAGGAGAAAGCTGCCGCTGCAGGCGAAGGTTGCAGGGCAGCAGAAGTACGCTGTACGCGACACGAAAGGACCGTCAAGGCAGGCTTGCCTGACGGTTTCTTGCTATAGCAAGCAGTCTAAATTTGACGGCGTTTCATGACAGGTAAGTGCGCTTTCGGCATGCGGAGCTTGTCGGACGCTTTGCCGTTCAAAAATACCTGCATCCGTACATGAATTTTCTATCGACGAACGACACTTAATAAAATGCCTGCAAATATGCATGTAAATCCAAAGCACGAGTCGGAATCGGAGTAGTCGGAGGAAAATAAATGCATTTTTGCATCAATCCTGTTTAATAGGGCCGACACTGGCGGAAATAGATGCATATCCGCAGGCATTATGACGAAAAAACCACGCATAGCGATACTCGTACTACGCTAGCCAACCTGTCGGCACGGCTGGAGAATGAGCATCGGCAGGCGTTTCGCACCACTCAACTTTCGGATATCCTCCCCTTTCAGCGAAGAATAAGCCGAAATTTTGCTATAATGGGACTATCAAACCGAGTTGGAGTGGTCGGGATGGAATTGCTTGATCCAAGGGTGGATTTTGTATTCAAGCGTATTTTCGGCAGCGAGAATAACAAGGATGTGCTGTTGGCGTTTCTCAACCAGATATTCAACAAGGCCGGGGAGCCGCCATTGACCGAGATTATCCTGATGAATCCATACACCGACAAGGACGACCCGCTCGACAAGCAATCCATCTTCGACGTTTACGCCAAGACGGCGGAGGGCAAGCTGATTGACATTGAAATGCAGCTCTTTAACAAATACGATATTGAAAAGCGGACGTTGTTCTATTGGAGCAAGCGTTATGCCGGCCAGCTTCAGGAAGGCGAGAGATATCAAGCGCTGAAGAAGTGCGTCACCATCAATATTTTGAACTATGCCTTTTTGCCGAACGGCGAGTATCATAATGTGTTCCATCTTCGCGAAGACCGGACATTGATCACGCTAAGCGACGACATCGAAGTGCATTTTCTCGAATTGACGAAGCTGGAAGACGTGATCCCTACGCAAGGCGGCTTGGAAAACTGGCTGCTTTTTCTGAAAGGCGTGGATACGACCTACTGGGAGGTGCTGAAGATGAATGAACCAGGCTTGGAAAAAGCGATGGACACGCTGCAATACTTGAGTCAAGACTCGGAGGCCCGCCGTCTGTACGAAGCTCGCCAGAAGTATCTGCATGATGAAGCGTCGATGCTTGAAGGAGCGAAGCAGGCGGGCATCAAGGAAGTCGCTAAGAACATGCTGCGGTTAAATGTAGATATCTCGCTCATTGTCCAAGCAACCGGGTTGTCGGAGCAAGAGATTCTTGCGTTACAGAGAAACCAATGACCTGGCTCACAAAAAAGCGGCCCGCGAAGGCCGCTTTTCCTGTACCATCTTTATTGCGCCGCCGCATATTCGCGAAGCAGCTTACCCGCCATCTTGTCGTTCTCCGCGACGATATGGCCCACATAATCGTTGCCGTTTCTGCGATTAAAGGCTGCGGTTAGCGAGGCGATCTCGCCGTCCAGCCAATCGAGCGTCACGACGTCGGCCGCGGCCAGCTTTTTTCTGCGCCGTTTCCGATGCCACTCGCGCAGAAACTGCCGAACCGCCATCCAATAGTGAAGCCGAATCCAGCCGTTCTTGCTCTCGAGAGCGAAATGAACCGTACGATTGTACAGCTTCTCCGCCTTGGTCAGGTCCGTCACCGTGTAGAAGGCCAGGAACAAGCCGAACTCCTCGAGATACATCGGCCCGTCCAACAGGTGAATGGACTTCTTTGCGGCAGCAATCGCCTGCTCGTATTCTTTGACCTTCAGGAGCGGCAGAATGATCTGCGCGTACGTATTTTGCGGAATGGACCTGCACCGCATCCGGCCGTCGAGAATCGGTTTCAGCGCCTGCAGCCCTTTTTTAGGGTAGCCGACCTGGAAGTGATACTTGCCGAACAGGTTCTGCTCGCAAGCCTTGCAGTCCGCCAGCGAATCCCGCGGCGCGGCGCGCCATTTCTTATAATAAGCCGCGGCTTCCGCCTGAAGGCCTTGCGACAGCAGTAGGTTGATCTTTTGCTGGTAATAGGGACGCAGGCTGAAACCGAATTGCAGGCACTTCTCCTTGAAGTCCGCATAGATCCGCTCGATCTGCGCCAGACTGAACTCGGGCATCTGCCAGAGCTCGTTCAGCACCCATTTGTAACACCAGATCAGC
The DNA here is from genome assembly GCF_030014955.1 of Cohnella hashimotonis. Taxonomy (NCBI): domain Bacteria; kingdom Bacillati; phylum Bacillota; class Bacilli; order Caryophanales; family Paenibacillaceae; genus Cohnella; species Cohnella hashimotonis. Next base: position 7,658,345 of record NZ_JAGRPV010000001.1, on the reverse strand, counting down.
ATATGATGGCCGTAGACGCCGGGATTTTTCTCGAACTTGGAGACGCACCAGGAAAAGACGACGAGCATCTTCTCCGGACAGCCGGCCTCGATCGCCGCGGACAGGTAGTCCATCCGGATGTCGTACGCATCTTCTTCGGTCATGTACCGGTCCGCGATGAGGATCATTTCTTCCATGACCGCGAGCTTCTGCTTGCCGTCCGGCAGACTCCAGGTCGCCCGCCTCAGCTCGTCGTATCGGTGTTTCATCGGCTCGCCTCCGTCTCCCCGTCGAGGCCCTTGTTCATGAATTGCAGCAGGGAATCGTTCATCATCCTCAGCTCGTCCGCACTCATCGGATGGTTGCCCAGCAGCAGGGCCTGCGTGTAGAAAAGCTCGATGCTCGCCTTCCGGAGCGCCGGATCGCGCGTCTGTGCCGCTTTGCGAACCATCGGATTGTTGTAGTTGAAGCAGAGCCTGGCATAAGGCTGTTCGTACATGTCATTCTTGACCACCCGCACGACTTCGCCGAAGAGCGGATTCGCTTCCTTCTCGCTCTCTTCGACAAGCCTGAAGAAGTTGGCCTCCTGGTTCGTATTGTAGAGCACAGGGATGTCGGCAGGCTCGAACCATCGGACGAGAGAACGGCAGTTGAAGCGTTCGAGGAGTCGGTCGCTATGCTCCAGCATAGGCTGCGCGGCGCGTTTGTCCTCCGCATCCAACTGCTCGAACCGTTCGGCGAAGGTGAGACTGTCGAGGATGCTGACGGTGGCGTCTTCCGCCACCGCCGGCAGTCGCCTGATCAGATCCATGTCGTGCACGTAACCGCCGTTTACGACCATCAGCTCCTGCGCTTTGGCTACGCGGGACACTTGGCGGAACTCGTCCACAGAGGCGGTGACTGCGAGGGTCGTCCGCTCCTCCAGAATTTGCGCCATCTTCATGTCGCCGTAAGAGGTCTCGAAGGTCAGGTGCCGGATAAAAAGCGCGTACAGCTCCTCGTCCTCGACGGCCATCGTCTTGATCGAAGCGCGGTGAATGAGGACGATGCGTTGGAACAGCTCGGGATCGCGCTCGCTCAGCTCGATCAGGTATTGCTTGATGCACGCGCCAAGCTCGTCCCGGACGGCGAAGAACAGGTCGTTCTCCTGAAAAGCTTCGCGGGAAGCCGTGGGGCGCAGATTCTCCGTGTTGATGATGCCGTTCACGAAAAACGCCCATGCCGGCAGGATATTGCTCATTTTGTCCGACAGCAGCATGTTTTTTAAATAAACCCGATGCTTCTTCTCGTCCTGCAGGCTGACCGCATAAGGAAGCACATGCGCGATGCCGGTGACGCCGCCGATGGCCGAATGCAGCGGGATGATATCCAGGGGCTTGGTAAAGGTCGACTGTTCGATATATTCGATCGCTTCCGGCTTGCTCAGCTTCCAGGGCTGAACCGCGTCGTTGATCCTGCGTTCGTACTTGTCTTCCCGCAGCAGGACCGGCGTCGGCAGATACGCGCCGTACTTCTCCAGCAGCTCGCTTACCCGGTAGTACTCGAAAAACTCCTCGTAATCCGGTTTCGCCTGGAGATACACCGTGGTTCCCACGGGTACCTGCCGCTTCAGTTTCTTGATCGTGTAGGTGCCGTCCGGCTTGCCCCGCCACTCCAGCGGATCCCCATCAAGCGCGGACCGCGTGATGAGCACGATCTCCGCGCTCACGACGAAGCAGGCTAGCAAGCCGACGCCGAATTGGCCGATGAAGTCGTCCGCGGCATCCGGATCCTCCCGCTTGGTCGAGCTGCCGATGCGCGCCAGGAATTGCTCGATCTCCGCTTCCGTAAGGCCGCAGCCGTTGTCGGAGAAGGACAGCGTGGACGAAGCCGGGAACAGCTCGACTTTCACGGATTCCTCGAAAACATGTCCCAGGCGCTTGCGCGCCGTGACCGCGTCCACGCCGTTCTGGAGCAGCTCGCGTACGAATACGCCGGGATCCGAGTACAGGTGGTTGGACAGCAGATCGATGACGCCTTGAAGATTGACTTGGAAGTTCATATTTTTCATCGTATACCTCGCTATAATCGTAAATAAGCTATTACCGATTTTCCCAGAAAACGGGTTGCGTGAAAAGGGCGGATGTATGGCAACGAGAAAGGGGAGTGCTTTAACAAGTATATCGGCATAAAGAAAGACTGCCGAGATGAGATTTCTCGACAGTCCGGGCTTTACGCATCGTTATTGCAGGCTTTATGCCAGCCGTTATTTCAGAAATTTTCTACCTCGCGAACCTTCCGTTTCTTCCAAGCCAGCTCGTAAATGACCGGAACGACGATGAGCGTGAGCAGGGTGGACGTGAACAATCCGCCGATGACGGTCACGGCCAGGCCGCCGGATATGAGACTGGTCGAGGAGCCGGACAAGGCGAGGGGCAAGAGCGCCAGCATCGTCGCGAACGCAGTCATCAGAATCGGTCTGAGGCGGGTCTTGCACGCTTCGACGATCGACTCGGTGACGGCCATGCCCGACTTGCGGTTTTTCTCGACGCGGTCGAGGAGCACGACGGCGTTTGTCACGACGATGCCGACGAGCATGAGCATCCCGATCATCGCGCTCATGGACAGGGCCTGGCCGGTCACCAGCAAGGCGCCGAGCGAGCCGACCGGAATGAAGATCAGCGACGACAGGATGATCAGGGGCGTGACAATGCCGCCGAACGTCATGCTCATGACGAGGAAGACGAGCCCTACCGCCGCGATCATGGCAATGCCGATGCTGGTGAAGCCTTCGCTGATCATGGCGAGCCCGCCGCCGAAGCTGAGCTCTACATCGGAAGGCAGGGCCAGGCTGCGGACGTCATCCTCCACTTTTTTGGTGATGGATGCGGGGTCGCCGCCGTCCTTGATGCTCGCGCTGATCGTCGCGTACGTCTTGCCGTCGTCGTGATTGATCGTCGCCAGCGCATTTTGCACGTCGACATTGGCAACATCCTGGAGCTTCATCGCGCCCGACATAGTCGGAACCGCGATTTGTTCGAGCTGCTCGCGGGAGCCGATCTGCCGGTCGTACGAGAGGACAACGTCCCGGCTCTGACCGTCGAGCTGATAAGTGCCGGCGTCAATCGGCTTCAACTGCTCGTTCACGGCCTGCATCACGGCCATTGCGCTGACGCCTGCATCGAGGCCTTTTTGGTTTAACGTCAGCACCCACTTTGGCGAGACGTCGTTCATATTGTTGCCGGTATCCTTCAAGTCGGCGTTCGCGAGCATCAACTGCTCCACTTGCTTGGCCGCTCGCGACAGATGGTCGACATTGTCGGAGTAAAGCGTGACATCGATGCCGCTGCCGTCGGGCAAGCCTTGCTGTTGGCCTTCCTGAATCTTGGTTGCCGCGCCTTCAACCTCTGCTGCCACCAATGCAGGCAGCTCGGCATTCGCTTGCTCCACAATCTTTTCTACGTTTGCTTTTTTCGCAAATTGAACGGTTACCGTCGCTTTATTGTTTTGCGAGAGGCCGCCGCCGAACGGATTGCCGGAGGCGCCGCCGATGCTGACCTGGTAGTTCTCTACATCCTTCAGGCCTTGAACGTAAGATTCGACCTTCTCCGCCGCTTTGTTGGTCTGCTCCAGCTGGCTCTTCGCCGGCAGCGACACTTCGATCGATGCCGTAGGCAGCGAATCGGCGGGCAGGAAGGCGACGCCGAGGACCGGGATCGTGCCGAGCGATGCGGCGAGCAGCAGCACGGACGCGGTCAAGACGAGCGCTTTACGCTTCAGCGCGCCTTGAATCAGCTTTTCGTACCAACGTGCCAGCGCGCCTTTGTCTTCCTTGTGCGGCTTGACGTTCTTGAAAAACTTGGCGCCGAGCACGGGAATCAACATGACGGCCACGAGCAAGGAAGACAGGATCGAGACGACGACCGCGATGGAGAACGGCCGGAAGAACTCGCCGATGATCCCGCTCACGAACGCCAGCGGCGCGAAGACGACGACGGTCGCGATGGTCGAGGATCCGACCGCGCCGATCACTTCCTTGGTCGCTTTGTAGGCAAGCTCCTTTCCTTTCAGCGCGCTGCCTTTTTCCTGCCGCCATCTGAATATATTCTCGATCACGACGATGCTGTCGTCCACGATGCGTCCGATGGAGACCGCGATGCCTCCCAGCGTCATGATGTTGAGGGTATAATCCATCTGGTTCAGAATCGTGATCGTGGCGAAAATCGATATCGGGAGGGAAACGATGGAGATCAGCGTCGCACGGATGTTGCGCAGGAACAGGAAGATGATGATGACGCAGAACAACGCGCCGAACGCGCCTTCGCGAACGAGCGACGATACCGACTCCTCGATCGCCTGGCCCTGGTCCTCGATCACGTGAATGTCCAGTTCGCCTTTGTCTTGATAGGTCTTCAAAACGTCTTTAACTTCGTTCGCGACATCTGCCGTGTTGGCGTCCTGGCTCTTCACGACGCCGATCACGAAGCTCGGTTTGCCGTTGTACCTGGTGATCGAATCCTGGGAAGCGACCGTAGAGATCGTCGCGATGTCCGCCAGCTTGACCTTGCCGGATGGACTAGCACCAGCACCGGCGCCGCCTGGCGCCGCTTGTCCTGCCGCTGCTTGTCCAGCCGCGCCGCCGCCAAGCTCCAGCGCGCGGATCTGCGCGAGCGAATCGACGCCGCCCACGAGCCGGACCGGGATCGTCTGCTCGTCTTCGCTCACGTTGCCGAGCGGCAGCGCGTACTGGAGCGACTGAAGCGCGCTCTGTATGGCGCCGAGCGTAATGCCGTGTTGGCCCGCCTTGTCTTTGTCGACGACGATATTGAGCTTCTCCGTCTTGGTCCCGGTCAGGGTGACCGAGCTGACGCCGTCCAGCTTCTGGAGCTTCGGCACGACTTCGGTCGCCAGCTTGGCCGCCAGCGCGTCGGACTCCGCGCCTTCTCCGTCGGAGAAGACGGCAGCCTGATAGACCGGTACGGCGCCGGCGGACAGCCGCTGGACCGTGACATTGGCGCTGCTCGGCAGCGACAGCTTGGCCAGCGCCGTCTCGACGTCTGCGGCCATCTTTTCCATATCCGTTCCGAACGGGAATTGGATGAAGAGACTTGCCGCGTTCTCTCCCGTGGAGCTCGTGAGGGAATCGTAACCCTTAAAGCCTTTTAACGTATCCTCGATCGGCTTGGTGATCTCCGACTCGATCTCTTCGGACGAAGCGCCGGGATTGATCGCCTGGATGGAAACGGCGGGCAGCTCGAGGTCCGGGAACGTCTGCTGCTTGATTTGTGTCGTGGAATAGAAGCCGTATCCCAGCACGAGTATGCACAGAATGATGACGGCAGCCCCGTTTTTAAGACTTATTCGGCTCAGAAAATTCATCTCTATTTCTCTCCTCTCCTTATCTGAGAGGAGTATACCGGCTGAATTTGTCGCCTATGTGAAGCATCGGTTACATTTTGCCGGAAGGCGGAGCCAGCGGGAGCGTAATTCGGAACGTCGTTCCTTCTCCCGGCGCGCTCGTCACTTGGATGTCCCCCTGATGCAGGCCGACGATTCGCTTAACGATCGACAGACCGATGCCGTTGCCCGGGACCGCGCTCGTGCGCGACAGATCCACCTTGTAGAACGGCTGAAAGATCGCGTCCAGCTGACCCTCGGGGATGCCGGCGCCGGTGTCCTGAACCGATACGACCGCCGTCTCGCCTTGCTGTCCCGCGACCAGACGAATCTCCCCGCACGCGTCCGTGAATTTGATCGCATTGCCGAGCAGGTTGATCCAAAGCTGATAAATGCGATCTTCGTCGGCTACGATGTCCAGCGAGGCCAGCTCCAGCTCGATTCGAAGGCTTTTCTGCGTCCATTGGGGCTCCAGGGCGATGACGGCCTTTCGCAATTGCTCGTCCAGCCGGTAAGCGCGGAGGTTGAGCTCCAGATGCTCGTATTCCAGGGAAGAGAGCTGGAGCAGATCCTCGCCAAGACGAGAGAGGCGCTCGGTCTCCTCTTCGATGATGGACAGCAGCTGCAGCCGTTTTTCCTCGTCCATCTTCTTGTGCTTGAGCGCCTTCGTGAACCCTTTGATCGAAGTGAGGGGGGATTGAATCTCGTGCGAAACGTTGGACACGAATTGCTGTCGGGTTTTCTCCAGCGCGCCAAGCTCTTGGGCCATCAGATTGAAGCTGCGCGTCAATTGTCCGATCTCGTCCTTGCGCTTCGAACGGATGACGATGCCAAAGTCGCCTTTGCTCATCCGCCGGGTCGCATCGGTCAATCGCTTGAGTGGTCTGACGATAAATACCGCCGCGATGAGGATGAAGACGCTGCCGATGATCAGGACGAACAGCAATTCGATTCGGAAGAAGTTGCCGATCAAGCGCATGAACGGACCGATTTCCGGTTCAGTAAATAAGGCAAACCGTTCGCCGCCGATCTGAAACGGAAGCCCTACGACAAAGGCATCGTCGGGCGCCTTGCCGCGATACACGCCCCCGTTCAGCACGAAGTCGATTTTCTCCGTGTCGACCGCGATTCGCTTGTCCGCCGGCATTACGTCCTTGTGCAGCATTTGACCGTTCGATCCGTAAAAATTGACAGTGGCGGTCACGGCGATTCCCTTCGCAAGCAGCTCGGAATGCTCAGGATAGGATCCGATGTAGGACTGAATGATGTCCTTGCCGTTTGCGATCATCTCGTTTTGGACATAGCCGATGATCCGCGTCTCAAATAGACGCACGATTAACAACAGCGAGAGGAAAAGGCTCACGACCACCGCGGCCAGAAAGGTAAGTACGATGCGGACGTATAGCGACTTAATCATGATAAGCCTCGAGCCGGTAACCGAGTCCGCGCAGCGTCACGATCTTGAAGTCGGCGGCGTAGTCGGCGAATCGTTCCCGCAGCCGCTTGATATGCGTGTCCACCGTCCGTTCGTCCCCGTCGTAATCCATCCCCCATATTTTTTGAATCAGCATATCCCGGGTGAATAGCTGTCCCGGGTAGCTGGCCAGCATATACAGGAGCTCGAACTCCTTCATGGGCAGCGTCGCGGTCTGTCCGACATTTTCGAAAGCTACCAGATAACTTTTTTTATCGAGCAGGACGCTTCCAAGGCGAATGGTTTGCGAAGTCGATATTCGATAGCGCTTGAGCAAGGCTTTTACCCGCATCACCATCTCCATGGGATCGAAGGGCTTGACCAGATAATCGTCGGTTCCTAATCGAAAGCCCTTGATCCGCTCGGCAGGCTCGCCTTTGGCCGTCACCATCAGGATCGGCGTATCGCCATTCTCTCTGATCAACCGGCACAGCTCCCAGCCGTCCATCTGCGGCATCATGACATCGAGCACGACGAGGTCGACCGATTGCTTCAGCATGTATGCCCAAGCCGCCGCGCCGTTCGATTGCTCCACGACCTCCATGCCCTCGTCCTCTAGGTACAGCCGGACCAGCTCCCGGATATGCGCTTCGTCGTCCACGACCATCACGGTTGTCATAAGGGCGCTCCTTTCCGTCTGCGGCTGACCGCGTTCGTTCTTTTTATCGTATCGTTTCCATTTGTACCGTATATGTACGGGGGATTACAAGTTGGACTGAAAATAAAAAAAAGCCCTGGAATCCAGGGCTTCTGTCGTTGTATTGGATGGTCGAGACGACAGGATTTGAACCTGCGACCTCTTGCTCCCGAAGCAAGCGCTCTACCAAGCTGAGCCACGTCTCGAAGATGCCGAAAATTAGCGGCAAGAAAAAGTATAGCACAGCCCGGCTCAAAAGCAAAGAACAGTTTTAGGCTTATTTTAGGTTTAAGTATGGCATATAATCTGTTATTGTTTAATTATCTGTTATATAATGAATATAACAGATAAGCGGAGGAGGATGCGGCATGTGGATGGAGATCGATCTGCAATCGGAAGTACCCATTTACACGCAGCTCGTCGATCAACTGATCGAAGGCATCGCCTCGGAGCAGTTGAAGCCAGGGGATCCGCTGCCGTCCGTACGAAGCCTGGCGGCAGACTTGGGCATTAATTTGCACACCGTGAACAAGGCTTATCAGGTCCTTAAGCAGGACGGATTTCTCCAGGTGCACCGCAAGCAGGGGGTCGTCGTACAGCCTGGCGGGATGCCGGGTACGGATGCGGCATTCCGCGCCAAGCTGGCGAGAGGCATTCGGTCGCTCGCCGCGGAAGCGGCGGTACGCGGGATGTCGGAGACGGAGTTCGCCGAGCAGAGCGCTGCCGTCTACAGGCAGTTGACGACGAAGGGAGAGGATGCGAAGTGAACGCGACGCAAACGGAATGGCTGGTTATGGGCGTCCTAGACGTCTTGATCTCGTTGACGATGATCGGGGCTGTGTTTCTGTCGCCGAAGCATTTGCTGTTCGGCCTGTACGTACCCGAGGCGGATCGCGGCAGCGCGGAGGTCGGGCGCATCCGCGGCCGGCACTATGGAGCGATGATCGCAGTTTGGGTGCTCGGTACTGTCGTTGGCGCCGTCGCCGGTCTTTGGAGCGGCGGCGGAACGGGCGGGAGCCCCGAGACAGCGATCGGGACGGCGCTGATCATCCAAATCGGCGGGCTGATCCCGGTCTGGCGCTCGGGACGCCGGCAAGCGCTGCGTTTGAAGCAAGCCCGGAACTGGAGCGCGGAAAAGCCGTCCAAGATCGTCATCGACCTGCTGTTCCGCCAGCGTCAACGGCTTGTGGGCAACGGCTGGTTTCTGGTCCAGCTGGCGATCGTCGTCGCATGCGTCGTTTCGGCCATTCTGCATTGGGATGTCATCCCGGACCCGGTGCCGACGCACTTCGGAATTACCGGAGAGGCAGACGAGTATTCTCCCAAGGGCTTTGGCGCCGTGTTTATGCTGAATATCGTCCAGCTCGGCTTGATCGGCGTATTCGTGTTGGTCAATATGACCATTCGCCAAGCGCGGCAGCAGCTTGATCCCGCGCGCCCGGAAGCGTCGAGAGAGAAACAATTGAAATTCAGAAAGGCGAACTCGGTGTTCATTTACGCGCTCTCGCTGTTCGTTATCGTGATGCTCGGCCTGGGCCAATCCGTGACGCTATACGGCTGGCCGGCCAACCGCCTGAGCCCGGCGATGCTGGGACTGCCCGCGCTGCTCATCCTGGCGGTCTTCGGCTTCGTCTGGTACGTGACGAGACACGGCCTCGACGAGTCGACGGGTGACCCGCACGTTCAGGAGGACGAAGCGTGGCGCGGCGGAGTTTTCTATTACAACAAGGCGGACCCGGCCCTTATGGTGGAAAAAAGATACGGCGTCGGCTGGACGATCAACTTCGCCCACCCGCTCGGCATCCTTATTTTTGCGGGGATGCTGCTTGTGCCGATCGCGATCGTCGTGCTGGCGGCGATCTTCGCCTGACGACGAGCTTCACCGGACGAAAGCCCGGCTCCAGCTAGCCGGCAAGGCCGATGGCGATGGCCGGCGATTTTGCGGGATCGAGGGCGCCCATCAGCTTCAGCAGATTCGGCTCGGACATGGCGATGCAGCCGGCAGTCGGCTTGTCCGCTCCTCGCCACAGATGAAGGAAGATGGCGCTGCCGCGGCCGGGCACGATCGGCTCGTCGTTGTAGCGTACGACGACTGCATATTTGTAGAGCGGCTGATAGAGACGCTCGTAGGAGTGCCACTTGCGGTCTGGATTGCCGCCATAGGCGACCCATCGGTTGTAGTCGGCCGACGTCGGGTCGTCGACCCAGTAGTCCTGCTTGGTCGTCTGCTTGTAAGCGAGCTTGAGCCCCTTCGGCTTGCTCGCCGTGCCGAACGCTTCGCCCAGCGGATATACGCCGGAGGGCGTGCGGCCGTCGCCTTCCTTCGTCTTCGCGATGCCGTTTTTGCCGAGCGCGACGGGAATGCCCGACAGGACGACGGTCCATCCGCCGTCCGGCCGCTTCTCGCGCAGCGAGAGAACGCCGGTGTGCGCCCGAAGGGACTTGGCTTCGACGACGACGACCTGCTCTGCGCCGAGCACGCCGGCCTTGTAGGGCCAGGAGGCCATAAAACTGGCGGCGGCAGCATGGGCGGGAACCAGGGACAGCGCCGGTATCAGCGCAAGAATGAACGATGCGGCGATCATAGCGTAGATATGCGGGTATGTATGTCGGCTGTGCGGGCTACGCCTATTCATGAAGCATTCCCCCTTTTCTATAAGCGTACCTCGGGACGCGGTTAGCGAATCGCGAGGCGTCTTGGTAGTATGCCGCTGGAGGGATGTTAACAAGACATGAGCGTACCGGCATATGCGCGGCTCCCACGAGAGATCTCGTCGATGTGCTTCTCTGCGACAGTACTTTTGTGGTTCCCCCGGGTGATCTCGCGCATGTGCTTTCCCGCGACAGTACTTTAGCGGTTTCACGTGCGGTCTCGTGCATGTGCTTTCCAATGACAGTACTTTCGCGTTTCCGCGTGCGGTCTCGTGCATGTGCTTTCCAATGACAGTACTTTCGCGTTTCCGCGTGCGGTCTCGTGCATGTGCTTTCCAACGACAGTACTTTCCCGGTTCCGCGTGCGGTCTCGTGCATGTGCTTTCCAACGACAGTACTTTCCCGGTTCCGCGTGCAGTCTCGCGCATGTACTTTCCTGCGACAGTACTTTCTCGGCCTCCATCACCTTCGACCCGGTGTTTTACCTCGCCCGCTTCCAAAATCCGTACCGGCGGTTCACACTATAGATTAAAAAAGCCTGCGGCAACCGCCGCAGGCCTCGTTCTGTTGTCCTGTTTTACTAATATTCGCCTAGCGCCTACCTCCAGCCTGACCCGGGGGGATAGGGAACCGCCGCAGCTCCCTGCTGCGGCATGACGCTCTGGGGCATGACGCCCGGCATCGTGCCCGGATACATCGGGCCTGGCGAGGCCGCGCCTTGCACCGCCGCATGCGGATAGCCGGCCTGCGCGGACGCGCCCTGCACTGCGCCGGTTGCGGGGGAGCAGCCGGGTGGCGGGCCAAGGATGACCGGCTTCTGGATCGGGGCTACCGCTTGCGCATAGGCTGTGGGATTTACGCAGTATGCGCGGGCCGCGACTTCCGGCGGCAGCGTCCGCAAGAAATCTCCCGCGTACACGATATCAGGCGTCGGGACGTCGAAAATCGTCAGCAGGTGCGTATGGTCGGTCAACGCCACCAGCCAGTGGAACCAGCCGAGCGGGAACTGCGAGACTTGGCCGGGCTTGAGCCGATAAGTCATGAGCTGCTGGGTGAACGGATTAAAGACGGAGGTCTGGATCTCGCCGCTGATCAGGAAGACGAGTTCAGTGGCGTTGGTGTGCCAGTGCGGCGAGACCACGACGCCCTGGCTCATATAAATATTGAAAAATCCGGTTCTGACGGCAGGCAGTTGATCGGCGAACAGCTGCGTGATGACGTTTTGATCGTTCTTGGCGTAATTGACCTTCTGGGTCGAGTCGGCAGACAGGTTCAGGGACGGCGATTGAAGCACGGCCGTCTGAGGCGCCGACGTCTGGAGCACTGTCGATTCGGCGTAAGACATCTATCATACCTCCTGCATAGGCGATTCAAATCGCATCGCAGAAGTATATGAGGCAGACGAACACGGCAGTCCGACATTTTATTCCGAAAAACTCGTCCAGCGATCGATAAAATTCGAGCTTGTCCAGTTCAGTCGTCCGTGCGTTGCGCGATTCCGTCCTCGCTGGTCAATCCCGCCCGAACCGTCCGCAGCAGTTCTTCCTGATTGTCTGGATGGCAGGCAATTAGGTACGGTTCCTTTTGCATGCCCGTAATCGGCCTTCCCTCGAAGTCTACGACGACGCCTCCGGCCTCTTTTACCATCAATATGCCCGAATACAGATCGTCGCCTTCGGAGTTGTAAAGCACGATGCCGTCGATGTCGCCTTTGGCGAGCATGCACCACTGCAGCGTCGGCGCCCACAGCCGCATCATTCGCTTGAAACTGACGTCTAGAAGATGGCGCAGCCGGACCGCGCGCGGGTCGTTGCGAACGGCGTGGCCCTGTATCCATCCGATGTTGGCTTTGGCGAGACGCGCGGCCGGCTTGAGGTGCATCGGCTTCTCGTTGACGAAGGCGCCTTCGCCGGCGGCCGAGACGAACAGCCTGTCGGTGATCGGCTCGTAGATGACGCCCAGTACGGGCTCGCGCTTGTACATGAGCGTGATCGACGTCGTGAAGACGGGCAGGCCGATCGCGAAGTTGTTCGTGCCGTCCAGCGGGTCGACGAGCCACAGCCAATCGCTCTCTCCGCCGAGACTCCCCGCTTCCTCGCTATGGATGGCATGGTCCGGGAATACCGCTTGAATCCCCGCAAGGATGACTGCTTCCGCCATATGATCGACTTCTGTGACGACGTCCCCGTGTTCGTCCTTGTCCGTCAGTTCCGCGATATCGTCGAATCGCTCCAGCGCTATGGCTCCCGCCTGCCGGATGAGTTGCTCTGCCAGTGTTTTTGCTTGATTAATGACGCTTGGATCCATAAGACACCCCGGTTAGAATGGATATAGTAGAATTAAATTTAGCTAAATGACCGAGACCAATCAATCCTGCAGGAGGTCAACGATGCAAACCTTTTTCCGATACAACTGGATCGTACGCGAGCAATGGTACCAATGGTGCGAAGGCGTGCCCAGCGAGGAGCTGTTGAAGGCACGTACGGGCGGCGTCGGCAGCATACTGAAGACCCTGTTCCACATCGCGGACGTGGAGTACAGCTGGATTCAATTCATGCTGGGCGGGCCGGATTTCCAGGATTCGTTCGAAATGTACGGCTCGCTCGATCAAGTCCGGACGCTGGACCGCAGGCTGCGGCACGACGTCGAGGCGTTCGTAACGGCATGGGATTCGTCAATGGAGACGCGGCCGCTGTACGACGTGCGTCCGGACGGCACCTCGGAGGTCCATGCTTGGGGCGAAGTGATGCGCCACGTCATCGCGCACGAGATTCACCATATCGGGCAGTTGTCCGTATGGGCCAGGGAGATCGGACGCGCACCGGTATCGGCCAATCTGATCCGCAAGGGATTGATCAAGCCGTCGGTCTAAACGAATCTGCCCTTTTCACGGCATCTCGATATATTCCGATACACCCGACCGAAGCGTCTCGATCAATTCCTCGTCCATATATCCGTATTCGTCGGGAATACCGAGGCAGACGATCCGCTTCCCCTGCAGCATGTGCGGAAACTTTTCTTGCAGCCGCCGCACATGCTTCTTTTCCATCGCGAAGATCAGGTCCGCCCAACCGATATGGCCCTCGTCCACTTTTATCCGCGCGGCATCCTCCGTCCCTGCGGATCGAACCTGATAACCCTCGAGCGCATTGAGAATATGCTCGGCCGTAAGGCTTCTCCACTTGTTGCGGCTGCACACGAACAGTAGTTTCATAACTTGCGACCAACCCTCATTTCTTCGGCACGACCTTCGTTACGCGCCCGATGACCTGATCTCTTCGGATCGGTCCATACATTCGACTATCCAGGCTGTTGTCGATATTATCGCCTAGCATGTACAATTCGTTCTCGCCGAGCGTGATCTCCGGCTTGACGACACTGTCAGGCATAAAATCGGTTTTGTACAGCAACCGATCGTTGACGTATACGCCCGCTTCTTTGGCTTCGATCCTGTCGCCCGCCACGCCGATTACGCGCTTGCAATACTCCTTTCCGTTGACCTTGATAATCAGCAGATCGTTGACCTTGATTTCCTCGGATAAGTCCGTGCTGACGAGCATCTTGTCCCCATCGTTCAGGGTGGGGGACATGGAGTTGCCGTCCGCCACGTAGGACTTCAGGGAAAGGGGCGAGGTACACCCGCCAACAGCCACCGCGAGCACCAGTATCAGGAGATACAGCCACTTTTTCATTTCCAAGCCCCCTCAGCAGCCTACTGAATATTAAAGGTGTCCAGGATCTTATCAAACTCCTTCATATCTGCCGCGGTGTATCTCGTCTTATCCACGAAAAACGCCAGGGTGACGAATTCGTCGCCGTTCCGAACGATGACCAGCCGGCCGACGGAATCGCTCATGGTATAGTCGTAGAGCAGCGCATCGGCTCCGTCGAGCTGAATGGCGCGCGCATTGTCCGTCTTCAGATAGTTGAACTGATCCTTCAGCGCCTCCTTGGCATACGCCTCCAGCGTGGTATCCTTCGATGTCTCAAGCGAGAAGTCGATCCCCATGTAGGAATTGCTGTACATCTGCCGCGTTTCCGTGACGACGGACGGATGCCAGTTTCCGTTGATAACTATTTGATACATATGAGGCGCATAACGCTGGTGGAGGTTCAGATAGCGGGGGCCGCCCATCTTCAGCGTGTTGTTGCTCTTGTCGTACTCGAAGGCTTCGTTCAGTCCGAAGTAAGACAATAGCGACTTGGCGGGCAAGTACAGGGTGCCGTCGTAATTTAGCGCCTTGACCGGCTCTGCCGTCTGACCGTTCAATTCCACCTTTAACGCGGGGAAAAGGTAGGCCTTAACGGTCTGGTACTGCGAAGCGGCCAAGATGCCGGCTGCATTGCCCAGCAGAAAGACAGCTGCGACGATCGGAACGATGATTTTTTTCTTCATGGTCTCGCTTCCTCTCTCGGTATCGTTTGAGTATTTCAGCACAAATTTACCTGTTTTATACAAATGTAAAACTAGCATAACGCATATCCTTGCGCGCGGGAACGGGCCGGATTCAATTAAATCACAACAATTCCCAAAAGGAACAGTCGCCCGGGCAAGCGTTTCGAACATTGTGCAGTAACGGCGCGGACATTCTTCCCGCATGATAGAGACGACGGCTCCCGGGAGTCCGTACATATCGCGCGAAGGAGAGGAATTAAGCAATGAAGCTTCATCCTTCCACCAAAAATGCCTCAAGAAAGGCATCCACAAGAACGGCCATCGGACTCGGCTTGTCGTTGGTACTGGCATGGACGGCGGTCCCGCTGTCCGCCGGCGCGGCAGGTCCGGCTACGCTATCGGTTGCGGACTACGGGGCCAGCGGCTCTGACACGCTCGACGACCGTGCGGGCATTCAGGCGGCGGTCGACGCGGCTTCGGCCGGGGATACGGTGCTGATCCCGAACGGGACTTATTATCTCGGCGGCACGGTGAGGGGCAAGTCCGGCGTGACGATTCGCGGCCAGTCCCAGGGCGGGACGGTCGTGAAGTACGTGGACAGCGCGGATACTTATATGTTTTATCTGAACAACGTGACGGGCGCTTCCGTGAAAAATATGACGCTCGACGGCAATAACAGCACGGTCGCGATGTCGGCGGCGGTGTCCGAGGGGGGCAGCGGCAACGAGCTGAGCGGTCTGGTCGTCAAAGACTTCGCGGCGACCGACGGCTTCGGGCCGCATGCGCTGTATGCGGTGGGCTCGCCGAAGGTCCGCATCGCGGACAACAAGATAGCGAACATCGGCATCGGCTCCATCTGGGGCGCCGGCGTCCGCGCAGGCTGGGGCTCGTCGGACGCCCTGATCGAGCGCAATGTCATCTCCAATACCGGACGCGGCGGCATCTTCGTGAACGACGGCAGCCCGGGCGCGGTCGTCCGCGGCAACAAGATCACGGGATCGGGGCTCAAGGAGCACGGCCTGTCCATCGAGCTGCACACGAGCGTGGACAATTCGATCATTGAGGATAATCAGGTCGACTTCTGGATCAGCGCCGTCCGCTCCAAGACAATCGCCGTTCGGCGCAACGTCGTGCACCCGACCGACGGCCGCGTCGGTTCGATCGGCCTCGAGATCATGGCGGACAACGCGGTCACGACGGACAACGTGGTGGACGGGGGTCAGCAGGTCGGCATCCAGCAGTCGCCGGGAACAGGGCATCAGCTGTGGGGCTACAACGTCGTCAAAAACATGGTCATGTGGGGCATGCAGCTGCAGGGCGCGGGGTCTGGCGAGACCGAGCAGTATCAATACTTTTACCGCAACAGCTTCATCGACACGCAGCTCGGCAATCCGAAGGCCGCTTACCCCGGCTACGAGGGCAACGGCGTCCGCATCCACGGCAATGCGCAAAATCTGACGTTCGACAGCAATCTGATCGCAAGCAACGGCCGCAAGGGGATCGAGATCACGGACGCGCCTGGCGTCGACCGGCTCAGCTTTACGAAAAATATCATCTACGGCAACAAGGATGTGGCCATCGACCCGTATCCGGCTGCGGCGCAGCACCTGGAGTGGGCGAACAACGTTGTGTACGGCAACAAGAGCAACGCGCAGCCGGCTTCGCGCGGGTTTGCCGACGCCAAGCCGACCGCCGACTTCGACAGCCCGCTGTTGGTGCGCGTAGGCGAGCCGGCGACGTTCGTCAGCAAGTCGACGGACAACGGGTCGATCGCGACATACCTGTGGGATTTCGGCACGGGACTGCCGAGCGCCGCTATCCGTCCGACCTTCGTCTACGATCTGCCCGGCGCGTACCGGGTGACGCTTGTCGTCTGGGACAACGAGGGGCGCGCGAGCCTGAAGGAGAAGGTCATCCTCGTCCGGCCCGGCGCGCCGGACACCAAGAAGCCGAACGCGCCGACCAACCTGGCCGTCGCGTCCAAGACCGATGAAGCCGTCCGTCTGACCTGGAGCGCGGCCTCCGACAATGTCGGCGTCGTCGCCTACGACGTCTATCGCGACGGCACACTGGCCGGCTCTACGGCGCCCGGCGAGATCGCCTTCACCGCGAGAGGACTCTCGCCTGCCACGGCGTACAGCTTCACGGTCCGCGCGCGCGATGCCGCGGGCAACGTCTCCGACGCAAGCGCGCCGCTCGCCGTGACGACGGAACTGCCGGACGCCGAAGCGCCGACGGCGCCGACGGGTCTCGCGGTGACCGCAGTCACCGGCACGAGCGCGAGCCTTTCCTGGACGGTCTCCACGGATAACAAGGCGGTCACGGGCTACGAAATCTACCGCGGCAGCGCGTTGGTCGGCACGACGACGGGCGCGGCAGCCACCTCGTACACCGCGGAAGGCCTTCTCCCGGGCACGTCGCAGACGTTCACCGTCAAGGCGAGGGATGCCGCTGGCAACCGCTCGGCCGCCAGCGACCCGGCCGTCGCCGCGCTGGCGCCGCCTGCGTCTTCGACCGTGTATCTCAGCGACTACGCCTGGGATTCCGGCACGGCCGGCTGGGGCAACATCCAGCGCGACAAGTCTTCCGACGGCAAGCCGATCACGCTGAACGAAGTCGTCTACGCCAAGGGACTAGGCACGCACGCCGCCTCCGAGATCGTCTATACGCTAGGCGGTGCCTACGCACGGTTCCAGGCGGCGGTCGGCGTCGACGACGAGACCTACGGCAACGGCGACGTCAGCTTCGAGGTATGGCTGGACGGCGTGAAGGCGTTCGACAGCGGCGTCATGACGGCGACCTCCGAGACGCAGCTGATCGACCTCGACATCGGCGGCGCAAACGAGCTGAAGCTCGTCGTCACGAACGGCGTCGCCGGCGGCGACTGGGATCACGCGGATTGGGGTGACGCGCGGATCGTTTATCCGGAGGCTTAGACCGGCGGAATAGGCCGTTCGGGTTTACAACCGTCGCTTCGTCGTTTATGATAGATAGTAACTGCATATCGGGATTTACCGGAGGAGCCTGCCATTTGGTGGGCTTCTCTTTGCTTTTTTCGGCCTCTCCAAATGGGAATGAAGGGCATACGCCGGGCGGTTGCGGACATCCTATTTCCATCAAATGTATGAGGGAGGGCCTTATGGAGCAACAAGCATTTTGGGCAATCGGCATCTTTCTAGTCATCTATGCGCTTATTATCTCGGAGAAGATCCATCGGACGATCGTGGCCATGATCGGGGGACTGCTCATGGTCGTCCTCGGCATCGTCGATCAGGA
Organism: Cohnella hashimotonis; assembly: GCF_030014955.1. Classification (NCBI taxonomy): domain Bacteria; kingdom Bacillati; phylum Bacillota; class Bacilli; order Caryophanales; family Paenibacillaceae; genus Cohnella; species Cohnella hashimotonis. Next base: position 7,640,555 of record NZ_JAGRPV010000001.1, on the reverse strand, counting down.
GACGGCGATCCATCATATTGACTTCAACACGCTTGGGCTGTTAATCGGCATGATGATCATCGTGAGCACGACGGCCGAGACGGGGGTATTCAAGTATATCGCGGTGCTGGCGGCCAAGAAGGCGAAAGGAGAGCCGGTCCGTATCCTGATCCTGCTGTCGCTCATTACAGCGGTCGGATCAGCCTTCCTGGACAACGTGACGACGGTGCTGCTCATGGTGCCCGTGACGTTTAGCATCACGCGGCAGCTGCGCGTCAACCCGGTGCCGTTCCTGGTGACGCAGATTATCGCATCCAACGTCGGCGGCACGGCGACCCTGATCGGCGACCCGCCGAACATCATGATCGGCAGCGCCGTTAAGGAATTGACGTTCATGGCGTTCATTAACAATCTAGCGCCTGTCGCCGTTGTCGTCATGGCCGTCTATATCCCGCTCTTCGTATGGATGTTTCGCAAAAAGATCCAAACGACCGACGAACTGAAGCGCAGCGTCATGGAGATGGACGAAAAGGAGTTGATCTCCGATCCGAAGCTGCTGCGCAAGTGTCTGATCGTGCTGGGACTGACGCTGGTCGGCTTTTTCACCCACCAGCTGTTCCATCTCGAGTCCGCCACCGTCGCCTTGGCGGGCGCCTTCCTGCTGCTGCTGCTTACTGGCGAGCATATGATGGAGCAGGCGTTCACGAAGGTCGAGTGGATGACGATCTTCTTCTTCGTCGGCTTGTTCGCGCTCGTATCCGGCCTGATCGAGACGGGCGTCATCGCCGAGCTCGCGAAGCGGGCGATTGATCTGACTGGAGGCGACCTGGTCGCGACGTCTTTGCTTATCCTGTGGCTGAGCGCGATCGCTTCCGCGTTCCTGGATAATATTCCGTTCGTCGCTACGATGATCCCGATGATCCAGGAGATGGGCAACATGGGCGTCAGCAACCTCGAGCCGCTCTGGTGGAGCCTGGCGCTGGGCGCGTGCCTGGGCGGCAACGGATCGCTCATTGGCGCGAGCGCCAACCTGATCGTCGCAGGCATGGCGGGGAAAGAAGGCTATCCGATCCGGTTCGTTCAGTTTCTGAAGATCGGATTCCCGCTGATGCTGCTGTCCATCGTCATCGCAAGCGCGTACGTCTATCTTCGCTATTTAATCTAGGTTCAGGGGGCATCCGATATGTTAAAATATCGTTTTGACGAAACCGCGCTGCGCATCGAAGAATCCGCCAATGAGAACGACGTAGAGTTCCGTATCGCGATCGTGTCGGACCATTCTCCGATGCTCGAAGGACTCAAGCGGGTGCGGCAGGAATTCGACGAGAATCGCGTGTATACGGACGTGTTGTTCTACCATTATCCGAATCACGAATATAAAGTAATCGTTCGCAAAGACTATTACGTGGACTTCGTGCTTGAGCTGATGAAGCAGCGCGTGCTGCGAAGCGTGGAGTGGGCCGACTAAAGCGGAATGACGCGGCCGGTCAAGGCATGGATCGTGAGGTTCAGCGGCGACTGGCCGGATCGTTGAAAAGTTACGGCGTATACGAGCGGGATGCCGGCGCGGTCGGGGAGGTAATAAGGACGAACCTCGGCACGGCCGGCATCTGCGCGTCCGATGCCGGCCCCGGCCGCTGCGATGCGCAAGGCTTCCACTTGGCTGACGGCGGCATGACGCGGCCTGTTGAGGGTCGCTTTCGCCAGATTCGGGTGTATTCGTCCTTCTACGCGCCGAATGATTCCTGCTTTATCGATATCGATTCGCAGCTCGTCTCCCCATACGGGCGTCTTGTAAAGCAGATGGACCAGCCGCACACGGACAATCGACGCCGACGGTTCGCCGATCTCCGCCACCAGTATCGTGGAATGGGGACTTTGAATGCCGTATATTCGCTTGGCCTTGTTCGCGAATTCAAGCGCAATCCACGCCGGCGTATGCTTGGAGGGCTTGGACAATGCGCCGGTGAGCAGGGCTGGCGTATGCGTGCGGTCGTCCATTCGGATCTCCAGTGGCGTCCCGCCGCCGGCGGACAAACGCTTGAGCGCGGCATAAGGATCCGCGTCCGCGACGGCGATCGGGGCAGGGAAATATCCAAACAACACACAGGCGGCCAACGCCGCGAGGATTCGATACATGTTGATCCTCCCATCCATATTTATTCCCATTGTCGGTCAAAATGGATGAAGGTATTCAAATTCACGGGAGGACTTGAATGGAACAGCAAGCGGTTTGGGCAATCGGCATTTTTCTAGTGATCTATGCGCTTATTATCTCGGAGAAGATACACCGGACGATCGTCGCCATGATCGGCGGTCTGCTCATGGTCGTCCTCGGCATCGTCGATCAGGAGACGGCGATCCATCATATCGACTTCAACACGCTAGGCTTGCTTATCGGTATGATGATCATCGTGAGCACGACGGCCGACACGGGCATGTTCAAGTACATCGCTGTTTTGGCTGCCAAAAAGGCGAAGGGCGAGCCGATCCGCATTCTCGTCCTGCTGTCGTTAATAACGGCGGCATGCTCCGCGTTTTTGGACAACGTGACGACGGTGCTGCTCATCGTGCCCGTGACCTTCAGCATCACGCGGCAGCTGCGCGTCAATCCGGCGCCTTTCCTGCTCACGCAGATTATCGCATCCAACGTCGGCGGGACTGCAACCCTCATCGGCGACCCGCCCAATATTATGATCGGCAGCGCCGTCCCGGAGCTTACGTTTATGGCCTTTATCGAGAATTTGGCGCCTGTCGCCATCTTGGTCATGGCCGCTTACGTGCCGCTCTTCATCTGGATGTTCCGCAAAAAAATCCGGACGACCGACGAGCTGAAGCGCGGCATCATGGAGATGAGCGAGAAGGAGCTCCTCACCGATCCGAAGCTGCTGCGCAAATGTCTCGCCGTACTCGGGCTGACGCTGCTGGGCTTTTTCACCCACCAGATGCTCCATCTCGAGTCCGCGACCGTCGCCCTTGCCGGCGCTTTTCTCCTGCTGCTGCTCACGGGCGAGCATAAGCTGGAGCAGGCGCTGACCAAAGTCGAATGGATGACCATCTTCTTCTTCGTCGGCCTGTTCGTGCTCGTATCCGGGCTCGTCGAGACGGGAGTCATCGCCGAGCTGGCAAAGCGGGCGGTCGATCTTACCGGTGGCGACCTGGTCGCGACTTCGATGCTCATCCTGTGGCTGAGCGCGATCGCCTCCGCTTTTATCGACAATATTCCGTTCGTGGCGACGATGATCCCGATGATTCAGGAGATGGGCACGATGGGCGTGAGCAACCTCGAGCCGCTCTGGTGGAGTCTGGCGCTGGGCGCTTGTCTCGGCGGCAACGGCACGCTCATCGGCGCGAGCGCCAACCTGATCGTGGCCGGCATGGCAGGTAAGGAAGGACATCCGATTCGGTTCGTGCAATACCTGAAGGTCGGCCTCCCGCTGATGCTGCTGTCCGTGGTGATCGCGAGCGTGTATGTGTATTTACGATATTTGATCTAGCATCGGGGAGGCTGCCCTGTGAAGCGTACCGACAAATACGTCCTCTATTTGCTCTATCTCGTTCTGTTTAGCGTCCCGATGGTCGCGACTTTTTACGCGGCGGACGGGGTGGATCATCATCTGTACGTGTCCTTGATCGTGATCTTGACGAGCATCGGATTCCGGTATCGGCAGGATATCAGGCGAGAAGACTACGCGTTGCATAAAAACGCCGGACGAATGTGGCATAGAAGCTTCATCTGGGAGCTGATTCTGATTCCCGTCGTCTTAGGGCTGCTGCTAGGCGTGCTGGAAGGGGGAGCGATGGCGCAGCGAGGCATGGTTCTCGGCTTTTCCATATCGGTTGGACGTCTGCTGTTTGAAACGGGAGAGCGACTCTACCTCCGCAGGATCGTGAAGCGCACGTCGCAAGTCGGCTGAGCCGCTAGGATAGCTTTTGCAGCTTAAAAGTAAACTTCCATGTCGCAGTCTCGCCAGAATAGCGGCCTCGGTTTTCCGTCACGACCACGCTTAACGCCTTGTTTGTCGTCTTCGCGATCGATGAAGCTTTGACGGAAGCCGTGGCCTCGCCGTCTTCGGGGATCTTGTCTTGCTCCTCCGCATAAGCGTTCAAATGGATCGTTTCGGAGGCTTTGAGCGTCAAGGTAAGGGAGGAACCTGCCGATACTTCCTTCCCGTTTATCTTAGCGGCGGTCAGCCACTCATTTCCCACGTGATTGTTTTCGACCAGCTTGACCGACACGACCGTTACCTTGATCTTGACCGACTTTTCCGCGGCATAAATGGGTTGAGCGAGCATTATGAGCATGAGCGACAGCGCCGTCACGAGCTTCATATGCTTCGGCATAGAGCGTGCTTCCCTCCGTATCGAACGAATAAGTGTGGTGTCGTTATTACTTGGGCCGTAAGAGCACAAACATCAGCATGTATAGGATAAACGCAACAAGCCCTAAGGCGATGTTTCCTGCCCATCCAATATGGTAAACGACGAACGTCGTATCGTGATAAGCAAAGTCGCCAGTATCGTTCGTGCTTAAAATTCGCGATGCGGCAGCGAGCAGCAGATGAACCAGCGCCGGGAACGCGACCGCGATTCCCGCGCCAAACAGCCACGCACGCGCGGTCATCCAGGTTCACACCCTTCCAGAGATTGCAGAACAAATGTCGCCAGCGCTTCTTTTTCCGCTTCGGGAATCCCCTCGCACAGGCGGGCTGCGGCGACGGGCGGCATCCAGCGTTCGATCTGCTCGCGCGTCGTGCCGGTCTGATTCGCATATGAGAGCAGGTACCCGTCGAGCAGCTCGGCACGCATGTCGGCCAGCCATTCGGCGACTCCGGCCGGCGCGTCGTCCGGCAAGCTCCCGTATCGGAGCAGCAGCGCGGTTCGGGCCGCATCGCCCGCCGGATGTCCGCTCATCCCCGTCATCCAGTCGATGATCCATTCCTGATTGCCCCACATAATATTGTCGGGATGAAAATCGCCATGGCAAAGGCGGTCGTCATCGGGCAGATCTCGCAGCATCCGCGCCAAGCGCTTCTTTACCTCGTCGCTCAACAGGGGCGCGCGCGCAATCCGATCCTGGAGACTGCTTTTCTGGTCGGGCAATCCCGGTACCGCTATGCGGTGAATCTGACTGTGAAGCTGCGCCATTCGCGCGGACTCCCGCTCTACGCTATCGTCGCGGCGCGCGAGCGCTGCGAGCATCGTGCCGCCGTCGATCTTCTCGAATACGATTCCGTGCCTGTCGTCATGCCGTACGCGGGCCAGCGCCATTGGCGTCCGGATGCCTGCGCGGCAGGCTGCCTGGCTGATCCGGTATTCTGCCTCCACCTGCGGCTCGGGCATGCCCGGCAGGTACAGCTTGAGAACGCGCTGCTCGCCATACTCGTAAATCTCGGCCGTTCTTCCGGCGCCGATGCGCGTACCGTACATGCCAAGTCTCCTCTATGTTTATCTATACGGATCATATTTTTAATAAGGAGGTTCGTCAATACCGTAGCGGACGCTTCTTAAGTTGCAAGCTGGCGGCTGCGACCTGCATGCGGCCCGCGCTCGCAGCCTGCGGGACTCACGAACGAGCCGGATCATGCCGAGGACTTGCAGCCTGCGATGTTTCTCGAGATGCCGGCAAAGCGATAACTGTTGGACAGCAGTTAATCGGCGTGCTGATCGGCTGCGGAGAGCGCAACAACGCCAAGCCCGCGGGCCTGGCGTTGTTCACGGCTTATATCTCGCATATCTGTCCCCTCGCGCATCGTCGGGCGATGCGCAAGGGGAGCGCGCACAGGGATGGCGTCGCCGCATCGCACCTCGCAGCCGAGCCGCCCCGGAGAAGTTGGCGCCGATTGTCGTGCGTTCAGGCGTTCGGGAAGCTTAATTTTGATCCTCGATCAAACCTGCCCCATCCAAAAGGCGATACAGGATGACGGCGGCTTCGCCTCGCGTGATATTTGCCTTTGGCACGAGCGTGGACGCGGTGCGCCCCTTCAGCCAGCCATCCGTGACCGCCGCCCGCATACCTGGAATCGCCCACGCTGCTATGGAAGCGGCGTCCTTGTATCCGGACATCCAGTCGTCGCCGTTAGCGCCTTCTTCCTCGGAGGGCCGGATCGAGGCTCGGTAGACAATGGTGGCAAGCTCCTCGCGGGTCATCGGATCGTTCGGCCGGAATCGGCTCCCCGCTCCTTGAACGAGGCCGAGGCGGCTGGCCAGCTTGACGTCGGCCGCATACCACGAATCGTTCCGCACATCCGCGAATTCGATGCCATCGGCGCCTGCTTGCGGTTCCTCAAGCTTGCCGGAAGCTCGCAGCAGCGAGAGCAGCAGCTTCACCGCCTCCGCGCGCGTCAACTGCCGGTTCGGCTCGAACCGACCCGGGGCAACGCCCGACAGCAAGCCGCGGCTCGCCAGCACCTCCACCTCCGGACGGCTCCAATGACCTTGCGCATCCGCGAACGAGATGTCGCGCAGGAAGACGGCGTACGCGCCCCACTCGGATACCTCCGCCCGAACCGTCGAGGCGCCGACGTCCACGACGCCGCCGACATAGACCCAGTTCGCGGGATTAGCCGGGTCCTGCCGATACACGCCCAATTTGCGCGCATCTTGGCCTTTCAGAAGTGCGGGATCGTACTTGATCTGCAGTACTGTCGGCTTCGCAGGCGCAGCAGCGGATTGATCCAAGGTCAGCGAGAACGCGGGACTGAGCGGGATCAAGCCCGATGCGTGCGGGTACGAGCCGATCGGCAGATGCTTGATTTTCAGCTTGCGCGGCTCCTTGTAGACGCCGGCCGGGTAGGTGAGCCGCAGCGTGCCCTCGAACAGCGAATGCTCGCCCTTCGAAGCGTCCAGGTCGATCTCGGTCAGCATGGGATCCGCCGGATCGCCGTCTCCGCCATGGCCTCCCGGATTCCCCCCGGGATTCCCGCCCGGCTCCGAAGTGCCGCTCGCGATGACGCCGGCCGAGCCGTTCAGCCGCTGGTCGAACGAACGCAGCATGATCTCATAGGATTTGCTGGCATCAAGCCCCGTCAAGCGGATCCGCTGCTCGCCTTTGGCCGCATACGACGCATGGCCGAACTCCGATTCCCCTTTGACTCTGTAGGATACCTCCACGTGGCGGAGGTCCGCATCGGCGGGGTCTGTCCAGGCAACGCTCAACTGGTCGTTCGCCCATTGGGCCGAAACGTTCGCGGGCTCGCCCGGAGGCGTCGTATCCACTTGCAGTGCAGCCGCGTCCTTCGTCCGCACGGTCGCGGCAATGCCGGCCGATTCCGCGCCGTTAAAGTCCAACGTGGTCAATCGCAGCGCGTAATCCGTTCCCGGGCAAAGCCCGGTGAACGACGCGCTGCTGCGGTCCGCGCCGATCTCCGCGGCAATCGGCTCGCAGCCAGAACGGCCTTGCGGCGTGGCGGTCAGCCGATACAGCTTGGCATCGGCGCTGCCTTGCCTGTTCCATTCCGCCAGCAGCTCGCGCTGACCGGCGATCGCCTTCAAACCGCTTGCCGCTTCCTGTACGGGGGTATCGGCGGGCAGTACGGTCAGATCAAATGCCCGTTCCATATCCATCCCTACATGCGCGTAGGTTTGAACGTGCGCCAGTACGCGCATTCGGTAGGTTTCCCCCGCAGCCGCCGGTTCGTCAAGCACGAAACGGAAGCTGCGGGCAAGCGTCTGACCGGCCTCGTCCGTCTGCGGATCGACGGCTTCGATACGGCCGTTCACCTGATCCCCTGCGGCATTTTCCATGATAATGCCGCCGGATATGACCGTATCCGCGACCATGTATTTGCTGAACGCAAGGCCGATCGGCTTGCCGACCACAGCTTGACCTGCAGCCGGAACCGGGGCATCCAGCGACACCATGGCGACGTTGACGTCAAAGTGAGGCGGCAGAACGGTCAGATCCTCGCTTTGCGCAGGCAGGTAACCGTCCTTGGAGAATAGGACTCGCCACTTGCCCTCCGGCACGTCCCAACCGTACTTGCCCTGCGCGTCGGTGACGAGCGGGTTGGTCTGGCCGTACCAGTCGGCATCCCATTCCTTCCAATCGCCCGCATGCGACAGATCTTCCTGAAGCAGCGTAGCCGTCACGCCTTCGATCCGGTTGCCGGATACGGCTTCATAGACATAACCGCTCGGGTCCCAGATCCATACCGGATCGGCCACCTTTTTCTGCGGCTCTTCCTCTTTCTCTTCCTTCTTTTTACAGCGATCGATCGCGCCGGCTTCAGCCATCTTGTCGCGCCATTTCTTGTTGTCCTCGAATTCTTTTTTCAAGTCGTCCAGACGCTTGTTCCAATTGCTCATGACGGCGTCGTTGATCGCGGTCATATACAAACCGGCGGAGCCCGTCACCCATGCAGGCAGCTTGGACAAGGCAACTCCCGCCACGAGCCCGATGCCGGTGATGGCGTTTTTGACGACGAGGCCGGAGCTGGCCATATCGAACAGCAATTCGGTCTGGTCGACGAAATACTTGACACTCGGCGCATGACATTCGTTCTGAACGACATAGTCCTGGAACTGCAGCAGCTGGTCGGAATAGTCCATAAAATCCATCGTGTCGCTGACATAGCTTTTCAGACCGCCTAGAATGCCTAACGCCGTATTGAACTTCTCCGCCTTCGGGAAGGCGACGGCGAGCGTGATGCCGAGGTAGTCGGTCGACAGCGGGTCTCCCGGGTCTGCGAGCGACTGCAGCTTGGGCGAAAAAGCGGCCAGCTCGCGCAGTTGATCATTCGTCAAGGCGGCGCGGGAAATGCTGCCCTTCACGGTCAGTACGCCCGTCGAGTCCAGGGTCGGCTCGAAGCCGCGGTACGGAACGGGATCGCCCCCGAGCCGCTCTGCCTTAAGGCTCATTCGGACATGCGCTTCGGTATGGTCTTTGTCCGGAAACACGACCTTGTACGTCGGCGTATACGCCGCTTCGGGATCCGGCCCGTCCGTACTTGGATTCAAGACGTCGCCCTGTACGGGTCCCCCGTCGGCGGCCAAGGCGGCTTGCTGAGCCTCCCATTGTTCCGCGGTCGGTTCCTCCGTTCTTGCCTGGATAGCCGCGGGCGCCGTGTCGTAGCTCACGAACACGCCTGTTCCCAGATTATACTGGGGAACGATGACCGCCTGGAATTGCCCGGGTTCGCTCTCCGTCAATTCAGCCGTCAGGTTGCCGATCTTGACCGTCGGATTGCTGATCCGTTCCGCATGCGAAATGCGCATATCGATGAAGATCGACTGGCCGGGTACGATAACGAACGGAAAGCGGGCTATACCGTCTGCAGGGCTGAATGTGGCTGCGCGTCCGCCATCCTGGCGCATCGACATCTCGACGACGGCCGGCGCATCGGGATCGAATTCCACAAGCGCCGGGCGCGATTCCGCATAGCCGGTCTCCTCTTCGACGCCGGCGGTCAGACGGTAGGCGCCTTGCTGCCGCCAGACGAGATCGGACGCCCTGTCCGGCAGTTCAATCTTGGCAAACCACAGGCCTCCTGCAGTCGCCTGCGCACTGCCGACAAGCGCCCGGTCGGCATAGACAAGCACCCGCTTGCCGGCGGGGGCCCGTCCGCTGACCGTGAACGACCGCTGGCTCGCCGTCTCCGGCGCCTCCAGCGTAATATCGGCGGTGCGGACGTAGGCCGAACCGATCGTCTCTTGGTTCGTGCCGACCCCCGACGGCTTGCCGTAGCGGATGAAAACCTGGTGCAGCGTCTCATCCGGGACCGCTTCGTCGAGAGAGATCCGATAGGACAACGTCCCTTGCGCGCCCGGCTCCAGACGGCCCAGCGCGATCGCGTATGTCCCGCCGCCTTCATCGGTCGCGGCGACCTGCGTCCGGTTCAGCATCACGCTGCCCGCCAGCAGAGAAGTTCCGGCCGGAACGGAGACGATCAATGCGGCATTGTCGACCGCCACGGTTCCGTCAAGCCGATAGGCGGCCTGCAAGGACGCCGTGCCGCTCGGCGCCGCGCGGAGATCGTCCTGCGCGTATCCGTTGCCGGGCTTTTCCGCGAACCGCAAGGTGTCGGCAGTGAGCGTAACGGGGGGAAGGCGCACCCACTGATCTTGCGCGGCTGCGCCATCCAATTGATAGGCAAGCCCGCCATTGTCTTTAATGTTCAGACGATACTGACCCGCATAAGGCATCGTAAGAAGATATTCGCCCTTGTCGTTGAAGATCAGGCTTTTCCCGGAGCGCCAATATTCGCTTTCGTTTTCGCGCCATTGGAAGAAGCCGTAGGTCGTGGCCGTGTAATTGACGACTTTGCCCGACAGCCTCGCCGCTTCCTTCAGCACAAGCGTCGCCACGGCTTCCCTGGCGTCGTTCAACGTCACTTGCGCGCAAGCGCCGCTTAGTCCCGCCTCCTGCCCGGAGGCGCATACTTCGAGCGTATCGCCCGGCGTGCCATACACAGGTATGCCGCGTTCGTCGACGGCATTCAGGCGGTAGCCTTGCGCGGCGTTAAGCGCCTTGACTTGCAGGCTGTAGTGGACGGCCGCCCGCCAGTCCGTGATGGCGACCGGCTCCACGCTCCCGTCGATATGCCTTACCTTAACGTCCAGCTTGATCCGGCCGAAGCCTTGATCGCTGAGCGGAATATTCAGCGTGTCCGTTCGTCCTTCCCGCAGCGTCACCGGATGCTGCTGGCTTAGATACAGCGGCGCTTCCGTTCGTTCGCCCACCGCCGCGTACTCGCCAGCCGGCGCCCGCAGCTCATAGTGGCCTTGCGCGTCCGTTACGGTCTTGCCGAGGATGCCGCCATAATTCGCCAGCAGCTTGACGGTCACGCCGGCAACCGGCTTGCCGCCAACGAGCGCCGTTCCTTCCAGCGTCCCGAAGTCGAGATTGACCAGCTTGATCTCGTGTTCCTGACCACCCGCCTTCAGCGTAACCTTTTGCGGAGCAGGCGATTGATAGGGAGCGGGAGCGGTCAGCTTGATCTGGACCTCCTGTCCGGAGAAGTAGCTGCCCGCAATCGCGAGCCGTCCGTCTCCGGCCGTTTTGCCGCCGTAAAGCAATTCGCCGCCGTCAGCGCCGCGGACTTCCACCTGCACATTCGCAACCGGATTGCTTCTTTCGTCAATCGCTGCGACGACAAGCTGCGCGGCAGCGACGACAGCGACGGACAGCTCGCTTTGTTCCCCCGCCCTCACTGCGATGCCGGTCATCTCCTTGAGCAGCCGTCCATCGGCGTCGACCACGCGCAGCGTATAGTCGGACGCCGCTCTCGCCGCGATTACGGCATCCAGCTTATCCGAAAATGCAGTCGACCCGCCAAGCTTGGCAGTCGGGCTCCACAAACTCACGCGAGCGCCCTTCAGCTGGGCGGCGTCCGCCGTGGTCAGCTTCACCTTCAGCGCGCCCGCGACTTCCACCGGTACGCCGTCGGCTGTCTTCCCATTCTCGGGTTTGTCCTTCGGTTGCACGCGCACGGACACGATCTCGCGCGCGCCGGCCGGCACCGTCCAGTCCGCCCGGTACGCGCGCGGCTCATCGGCGGCGGCGACAAGCGGCACAGTGGCGGTAAGGCTGTCGTCCTGCCCCGCTAACTTGTAGGCAATGTTCGCTTGCAGCTGCAGATTCGGCTGCGCCAGGGCGCGAATGATCACCGGGCCGTTCATCGGAACGGCGCCGTTCACCTGCTGCGGCAGCTCGATGCTCGCTTTTGTCACCGCATCCCCGGGCGGCGGCGTGTCCGAGCAGGAGGCCAGGCATACGTAGCGAAGGTGAATGCCCTGCGGTTCGCTCGAAACCTCTTCGTTATCCGGATTCGGATAACGTTCATATGCAAAAACGCCTCTCGTTCCGTCCTCGCTCAGACTGAGCGAGCTGTCGGCCAGAGGCCTGCCGACATAACGGTACGTATTCTCCTCGCGAATATCGTACCGTACGTAAGCGCGCGATCGATAAGGCTCCGCCGGGGAATAAATGTCTGCGTTGTGCAGCTTGACATAGACAAAATTCCCGTCGCCCGTCAGCTTCGGGCCATCCATTGAAATGTTGTTGATGGTGCCCAGATGCCAGATCTCCGCGGACTGGCTGCGGTCGTACACGCCGATGCGGACCTTGCGTCGGTTGTATTCGTTCAGATAGCTGATTTTACTGCCGTCCGCGGACAAAGAAGGCCAGGTAAAGGTGCCGGAGTCGGTCTCTTCGTCCACGATCTCGAGGTGCGTCACGGCGTGCATGTCATATAGGTAAAGCCGGCTGCGGTCTGCGCCGCTGTCGTCCTTGTCCGGCACGTATTCCCACGCCTCTGATACGAACGCGACATAGCGCCCGTCCGCGCTGATCGCGGGCTGAAGGCTGTCATCCTGCGCCTGCCCGCCGTCGGTGGTCAGGCTGATCCGGCGGAGCCGCTCGGCTTCGGGCAGCGCGAAGTCGTACAGGAAAACGTCCTTCACTTCGTTCGTATCTCCCTGAACAAGGTCGGTCGAGGAGGAGTCGAACACCAGCTTGCCCCCGTCTCCGCTTATACCGACGGTTTCGAAGCCGGTCGGGCCCGGCAGAGCGACCAATTGACTGGTGCCCGCAACCGTGTCGAAGCGATACAGTCCGTACCCCTTATCGTAGCTTCCCTTCGGGTAAGCGATATATCTGCCGTCGCCGCTGATCGCGAGCGCCGGGCCCGCTCCGCCCATATCGGAGGCGGCGTCGTCCAGGCGCACGATGCTCCCGTTCCCCGCCTGGCGATACAGATACAAGCCGGTCTTGCCGTCCGCGGAGCCGGGAAGCTGCGGGTCCTGGCCGCTCGCCATGAAGACGACCGCGGAGCCGTCCGCGCTGATCGTCTCCTCGTACAGGCCGAGCTCGAGGCCGGAGAGGATCGGCCGTTCGTTCTTATGATCGGTCGCTGCCGTGAACAAGAAATACTCGCTTTCGCCCGTCTCGTCGTAGACATCGAGTCTGTAGTCCGCAAAGCTCGCCTCAGGTAAGCCCGCATGCAGGAAATAGAAATCGTCCTTCGTTTCCTTGAGGGTCACCCACGCGCCCCCAACCTTCCATTTTAGCGCATAGTGGTCGACCCCCTCCGCCGGAATCCGCTGATTCGGATCATTGGGATCGGGAATCGTCAACGCGTCCCAACGAATCTCGATTTCATCGGAGGCCGCCAACTCCCATCGGAAATGGACTTCGCCCTGGCTCCAGTCCCTCGCGGCGGAGACGCCGAGCGCCGGGCCCGTCTCTTCATGCGGAAGACCGTCGCCGCTTGGCGGCGCAACCATCTCGGCGACCTTCACCGTATGATTAATTGATTGTTCAGCCAGGCCAGCCGTTCGCGACAGCCCCGACCGATTCAGCGCCGAACTGTCCGCCTCCAGCGCCTCCGGCGCGGCCGACAATGGATTCAAGTTTCCGTTGAGCAGAAGCGATAGTGCAAAGATAACAACCGTAAGGGTCCGCATCTTCCTCCATGCCCGTCCCATTGCATCTTCCTCCTCCTAGGATACCGACACGTATCGCAGTATTCCTGCCATCATCTCATGGACGGCTCGGCGTACGTCAGGATCGACGTACCCAAACTTGGCATGACGCGGTCATGACCTGTTGTCATAAAAGTCATAGGCACGGCGCGTTGGGGGCGGGCCGGCGTCAGGAAACGGCTTCATCGAATCGCCCTGCGGGCAAGCCGGACCGCGATCGGTTAAAATAAGTAAAAACGGACGGCGAGGGTGCGAGCATGAACGGGACTAAAATTTTGATTGTCGAAGACGAAGCGGCGATCGCCGATCTGCTGGCATACGGACTGGCAAGGGAGGGCTTCCGCACGCAGACGGCCGGCACCGGCGCGGAGGCGCTGCGAGAGGCGGCGCGGTTCGAACCGGACTTGCTGCTGCTCGACTGGATGCTGCCCGACATGAGTGGGCTCGATCTCTGCCGGCACGTGACGGCGGCGCGCAATATTCCGATCCTGATGCTGACGGCAAGGTCGGATATTACGGACAAGGTGCTGGGTCTCGAGTTCGGGGCGGACGATTATATGACGAAGCCGTTCGACATGCGGGAGGTCGTGGCCCGCATCCGGACGATTCTGCGCCGGGTGGCGCAGTCGAACCGCGCGGCCGAGGAGCCCGAGGCGGCTGCGCCCGTCCGCTTCGGCGACGTGGAGATCGCCGTCGGCGAGCGGCTTGTGCGCAAAGGCGGGGAGACGGTCGAGCTGACGCCCAAGGAGTTCGATCTGCTGATGACGCTGCACGGCCGCCGCGGCAAAATTTTCACGCGCGTGGAGCTGCTGGATCTGGTGTGGGGCTATGATTTTGCGGGCGATACGCGGACGGTCGACACGCATGTGCTTCGGCTCCGCAAGAAGCTGGACGCCGGCGACTGGATCACGACCGTGTTCGGCATCGGCTACAAGTTCGAGAAGCGGGGGGACTAGCCATGTTCCGGACGATCCGCACCAAGTTCGCCGTCGGTTTCTTCGTTATTTTCTGCGTATCGTTCCTGCTGCTGAACCAGATCATCGCGGGCATCATCGCGTCGGGCAACCGAAAGATTATAACGGACGATCTGATCGGCCTCAAAAACAACAGCGGCGTTTACGTCCGGCAGGCGTTTCTCATCAATCATTACGCAAGCGACGAGATCTACTTCGCGCAGATGGCCGAGGAGATGGTCGGCGATCTGCGTCATGCCACCTCGGACGATGTCGGCGCGTATTCGCCGGCAGGCGAGCTGCTGTACGCATCCGACAAGGCGGCGTTCTCCGGCGGGACGGCCGACGATCTGCGTCATGCCGTCAGCGGCGAGACGGCGTACTCGGTATCCTACGAACACGGCACGGCCTCGGTGCTGTACGCTTATCCGGTCGTCGTGGACGGCAAGAAGGTCGGCATCTTGCGTTTCGCCAAGGACTACTCACCACTTTACGAGCAGAGCCGCCGCATTCTCGATTCCCTCTATTACATCGCGCTGGCCGTCTTTGCCGCTGCCTTCCTGTTCGCCTACCTGCTGTCGCGCCACGTCACCGTGCCGATCGTCAAGCTGACGAAGGCTTCGTCTCAGGTGACGGACGGCGTCCTGGACGTCAATCTCACGATCCGGCGGCGGGATGAAGTCGGCAGGCTGGCCGACAACTTCAACACGATGATCGGAAAAATCCGGGGACAGATCGCGACGATCGAGTCGGACCGCGACCGGCTGAAGGCGCTTAATGCGCAGCGCAAGCAGTTTTTCGACAATGTCACGCACGAGCTGAAGACGCCGCTGACGTCGATCATCGGCTATGCCGAGATGATCCGGTCGAACGGGGCGGACGATCCGGCCTTCTTCGCCAAGGGCATGGACCATATCGTTCAAGAGGGCCGCCGCCTGCACGAACTGGTCGTGCATCTGCTGGAGCAGTCCAATCCCCGGCCCGAGCTGCGGGCGGACGAGCTTGAACGGCTCGACGCGGCCCGGCTGCTGCGGGACGTGTGCGAGTCGATGGCCTTCAAGGCGGAGCGGTACGGGAAGACGATCGCGTGCGCGGCCGACGAAGACCTGTTCGTCGAAGGCGATGCGGATCAGCTCAGACAGCTGTTCATCAATCTGGTCGACAATGCGATTAAGTACGGCGACGCGGGAACGGAGATCGACGTCCGGGCGGAGCGGGAGGCGGCGACGGTTCGCTGCCGGATCGACAGCATCGGCGAGCCGATCGGGGACGCGCAACTGGCGCGGATTTTCGAGCCGTTCTACAGGGGCGAAGCCGGCTCGGGGGAGACCGGCAGCGTCGGGCTGGGCCTCAGCATCAGCCATGCGATCGTCGGGCGGCACGGCGGCACGATTCGAATCGACAGCGAAGACAGGCGGACTTCGGTGCGGGTCGCGCTGCCATACGCCGCGGAGAGGGGGGTGTTCGGGCGATGAGGTCTGTGACATGGCGCAAGACGGGAAAAGCGCTGCGCGGCGGGATGCTCGCGCTCGCGCTGGCGGCGGCGTTCGCCCTGCTGGCAGGCTGCGCGAGCCGCCTCCGCTCGGAGACGGTCGTCATCCCCGACGCGGCGTCGGCTGCGTCGACGGACGGCATCGATACGACGTTCGAGGTGCGGTCGATTTTCAAGGTCTCGTTCGGCGAGCGGACCCTCGGCTATCCGCTCGGCTGGGCGGCCGGCGGCCGGCTGATCGGGTATGCCAACGATACCGAGCGCGGCTTCGTATCCCTTGCGACCCCCTATCGCGATCCGGCCGTGCTGAGCGACCCCTACATCATCCCGCTGGGCGTCTCGCCGGACGGGCTTCTGCTGCTCGGCCTCGCCAAAGACGCAGACGCTAAAGGGAGCGCTTATAAGTTGAAGCTGCTCGCGGCCGACGACGGCCGCGACGTAGCGGCGATCCCGTACGCGGCGCTCAAGTGGCGCAAGTATCCGTTCACCTGGTCGGACAATAGCCGATACTTGGCGTACAGCGTTCGGGAGCCCGAAGCGAGCGCCGACCGCATCGAGGTTTACGACGCGAAGACCGGCGGCACGGCAAGCTACGAATGGACTGCCGACACGTCTTCATCGGCTGCGATCGTATCGGTCAAGCTGTCGAACGACAGCGCGAAAGCGCTGATCGTCTACAAGGACGACGAGAAGAGCCAGGACGGACAGCTGCGCGAGGGCCGAAGTTACGTGATGCTCGCGGAGAGAGCCGGCGGCGCCTTCGAGAGCCGTTATTCGCATCCGCTCTCCGGCGCGGGCTCGGCCGATTGGGTCAACGACAGCCAGATCGTCTTCGCGGGCGCCGACGATACGTTGTTCGGCTACGACGCGCGCAATGGCGCGCTGACCGTGCTCGCGGAAGGGACGGGCCTGTTCAGTCTGTCGGCGGACAAGCAGACGATCGCCTTCTCGCGCGGCGACGATACGGTCGTGGCCGGCAGACTGCAGGGCAACAACGTGCTGAACGAAGCCGTCGTCTATCAAGGGATCGTCCCCATGCTGCTGGCCTGGAGTCCGGACGGCGACAGGCTGCTCCTCGAAGGGACGAAGCCGCCTTATGCGCAGGAGCGTGCGGTTCCGGCGCCGGCGGAAGATACCGATGGCCGTTATGCCTCGTTCGTGCTGCAATTCCGCTAGCTTTTCTCCTGTCTCCCCATCCGTGAAGCGGCTGCCTGATCCGGCGCCGTTCACGGATTTTTTCGTTTGGAGACAATTTGTTCACAAGTCGGTGAAGAGATGTCCACATCCGTGTATTACATTGAACGGGCGGCCGGAAATAAAGCTCGATTCGGCCGCAGGCTGAATATCGGAAGGTGGATGGCGATGAAAAGAATCGGGTTGATGACGGCACTCAGCGTGCTGCTTCTTAGTGTCTCCGCGTGCAGCGGAAACGGCGGTAATGTCGGCAGTTCGCCAAGCGCCGCGAACGGACAGGGCGAACCTTCCGCCGGCGCGCAGCAGACGGGAGCGTCGACGGACGGCAAGGGCGCGGGCGCCGGGACGGATGCGCCGGCGGTCGCGCGGGAAGAGATCAAGCTGCCGACCGGACCGGTCAAGCTCGTCGTGGCCTCGTTCGAGCCGAGCGAGCAGTTGAAGCAGGCGGTCAAGAAGTACGAGCAGGCGCATACGAACGTGACGGTCGAGCTGCAGGCCGCCCAGACGGAATTCAAGGATCTCGATTCGCAGATCGCGAATATCGAGAAGTATGTCGCGAAGACGAATACGGCGCTGCTGTCCGGCAAAGGCCCGGACGTCATGGAGCTGGACCTGCTGCCCAAAGAAAAATTGGTGGGCCGGGGACTGCTGGCCAATCTCGGCGACTGGATGGATCGGGATGCGGCCTTTAACAAGGCAGATTACTTCGCCAATGTGCTGGACAATATGCAGATCGCGGGCGGGCTCTACGCGATGCCGCTGTCCTTCTATCCGGTCACCCTCATTGGCGACAAAGCCGCGATCGACAAGGACGGCGGCGTGAAGGATGGCGACTGGACCTGGGACGAATTCGCCGAGTCGGCCCAGCGTCTCATCCAGAAGGGCACCCATCCGCATGCGTTGGCCAACACGCCGGACTATATGCTGTCGGAGCTCGTCGACGAGCGGTACGCGCAATTCGTAGACGAAGCGGGCCGCCGGGCAAGCTTTGATTCGCCGGGATTCGCGGAGCTAATGACGCAGGTCAAGCAGTTGTTCGACGACGGCGTGGTGATCGATTTAATGAAGGCGAATTTCCGGAGCGAATCGCTCGCGGACAACCCCAAGATCAATACCTATTTCCAAAGCACGCAAATCCCCTCGCCCATGGAGTTTTTAATGCTGATGGATCAATATGACGGCAATGCCCGTGTCTACACGAAGCCGCATGCGAAGGAGATGGGACCGGGCGGTTACTTCGCGGCCAATCAGACGATGGGTATCAACGCCGCCTCGCCCGTCAAGGAGCAGGCGTGGGATTTCGTCAAGTTCCTGCTCTCCGAGCAGGGCGCGGCCGATCCCGATATCTCGCTGGGGCATACGGGATTCCCGATCAGCAGAATCGCCTACGACAAGGAGATCGAGAAGCTGCGCGACGAAGGGGAGGTGCCCGGCTACAAGAACGGCCCTGCGGAATCCGATCCCTTCAAGGTGAATGAAGCGCATCTGGATCTGCTCGACGGTATCGTGACGGCGGCGGTGCATCCGGTCGGCCAGTCGACCAAGATCGGCGATATCATCAGCGAAGAGAGCAAAGCTTTTTTTACCGGACAGAAGTCCGCAGAAGCCGTCGCGAAGCTGATTCAGAACAAAGTGACGACTTATCTTAATGAGTAGGCGGCTGCGGGGCCTATGGCGCGGCGGCGACGGGGCGGCGGCACTGCTGTTCCTGGCGCCAGGCGCGGCGGGCTTCGCGCTGTTCTATCTGTTCCCGTTCGCGATGGGACTGTGGTACTCGCTGACAGACAGGACGATCGGCGGCCGCTTCGTCGGACTGGCCAATTACGAGGCGCTGCTCGCGAGCGGCTCGTTCCGCAAGGCGGCGGCCAACACGCTGCTGTTCACGGGCGTCAGCGTGCCGATCCTGATATCGTTGTCGCTCGGGCTTGCGCTTCTGCTCAGCCGGCCGCTGTTTTTGCGCAGATGGCTGCAGACCGCCTTCGTGCTGCCGCTCGTCGTGCCGGTCGCCTCCGTCGTCGCCATCTGGCAGATCTTCCTCGACTGGAACGGCAGTCTCAACGCCTGGCTGCACGGCTTGGGCTACGGGCGCATCGACTGGCTCCAATCCGATTGGGCGATGCCGACGCTCGTGGCGATGTACGTATGGAAAAACGTCGGCTACGACATGATTCTTTTTCTCGCGGGTCTGCTGTCGATCCCGCAGTCGTATTACGAGACGGCGCGGATCGAGGGCGCGGGCCGCCTGCGGCAACTGACGCATATTACGCTCGTTTATCTGACGCCGACGACGGTGTTTGTCATTCTCATTTCCATCATCAACTCGTTCAAGGTGTTCCGCGAGACGTATTTGCTCACAGGCGACTACCCCTACGATCGCATCTACATGCTGCAGCATTATATGAACAACATGTTTTTCTCGCTCGACATTCAGAAGCTGACCTCCGCGGCGGCGCTGATGGTCGGATGCATCGTCATCCTCGCCGGCTCGCTGCTGGCGACGGAGAAGCGGTTCCGATCGTGGATGGAATGATCGGAGGAGAGGAGGGCCGCTGCAGTTGGAGAAAAGAAAGTTGATCGCCAGGCTGGGCCTGAGCGCGCTTCTCGTCGTCATCGCCGCGGTCGCGCTGGTGCCGATCGCGCTGACTTTCACCAATTCGCTGATGACCGAGCGCGAGATCGGCGCCAACTACGGCTTGCTCGGCGAGATGACCGATGTCGCGGCAGGCGGGCGAGACCTGTTCATTAATCTGAAGCTGCTGCCCGACTGGCTGACGTTGTCGCAATACGGGCAGGTGCTGATTTTTAACCCGGCGTTCCTGCGCATGTTCTGGAATTCGGCCGGCATGGTGCTGCCCATCGTCGCGGGTCAGACGGCCGTAGCTTCGCTGTCCGCCTATGCGTTCGCCAGGCTGCGCTTCCGCGGGCGGGACAAGCTGTTCCTCGTCTACCTCATGACGATGCTGATGCCGTTCCAGGTGACGCTGGTGCCCAACTATATCATGATCGACAAGCTCGGGCTGCTGAACAAGGAGGCTTCCATCATATTGCCGGGCATCTTCGGCGCTTTTGGCGTATTCATGCTGCGCCAGTTCATGCTCCATATTCCAGGCACCTACACCGAGGCGGCGAAAATCGACGGGGCGGGTCATGGGACGATTTTCGCCCGGGTCGTCCTGCCGCTCGTGATGCCGGGTGTCGCGTCGCTGACGGTGCTGCTGTTCGTCGATTACTGGAATATGGTGGAGCAGCCGCTCATCTTTTTGCAGGATACGTTCAAGCAGCCGCTGTCGCTCTATCTGGCGCATATCAACCGGACAGCGCGCGGCATCGGCTTCGCCGCATCGGTGCTGTATATGACGCCGATGATCCTGCTTTATCTATATGCGGAGTCCTACTTTGTCCAAGGGATTCAATTGTCGGGGATCAAAGGGTAGCGGACGGGAAATTGACAGCCGGCACATGCCGCCCCGCCTTGCGCGGGAGCTGCGCGAGGTGCCGAAGTTGTTCGTGGAAAAGCCGGGATATGGTGCTGTGCGCGCTTTGCAAATGCGTTATGCGAAGGGAGGGATACGATGGACACCGAAGCGACGGGTGCGGGGCAGAAGCTGCGCCAGCGTCGCATCCGTATGGCTGCTGGCGTATTCGCCGGGCTGCTCGTCGTGCTGACGCTGCTAGGCAATACGCTGCTGGCGCTGACGCTGCCAAAGGTCGCCGTCCAGCCGGTTCAGAGCGGCCGGGTGAAGGCCCAATACGACGGCACGGCGGTCGTCCAACCGGTCGAGACGCTCAGTCTGCCGAATCCCGCCGGATGGAAGGTCAAGCAGGTGCTTGCGAAGGAGGGCGACCGGGTTCACCAGGGGCAGGCGCTCGTTACCTACGACGATCGCGATGCCCGGGAGCAGATCGAGGCACAGCAGGCTTCGCTGAAGAAGCTGCAACTGCAGATCGCGCTGTTGCAGCAGCAGTATATACAGGCGGCGAAGGATGGAGACGCGGCGGACGTAGCCGGCGCGAAGTCCGCCTTGGAGAGCGCGGATATCGACATCGTCGCGCAGCAGCAGCTGATCGCCGGCCTGCAGGCGGACATGGCGGAGAAGGGCAAACTCGTCGCGCCCGTGGACGGGATTGTGAAGGAGGTGCATGCGCTCGCAGGAACGGCCGGCGTGTCGGCGGGACCGGACGTGCTGCTGGCGAGCAGCGGTCACGGGTACCGGTTCGAGCTGCGTCCGCCGGCTTCGCTCGCAGAGACGCTGGCGGTGGGCGACAAGCTGGAGGTGCAGGTGCAGGCGCAAGGCGAGAAGCAAGGTAAGTTGCAAGGAGAGAAGCAAGGCGATATGCAAAGCGAAGTGCAAGGTAAGGCGCAACGCGAGGAACAAGGCCAGATGAAAGGCGATATGCAAGGCGGCGACAATCAAACGGTAGCAGGCGTCGTGACGGAGATTCTGCAGGATCTGCCCGGCTTGGACGGGAGCGGAGCAGGAGAAGAGGAAGACGGGGCCGCTTCTTCTGTGCCCGGCTACCGGATCGTCGTCAAGCTGACGGACGCCTCGATTCGCGGCGGCGAGACGGTCAAGGTCCATCTCGAGAAGGAAGCCTCGGAGACGGATACGATGCTCGTGCCGAGCGCGGCGGTCCACCGGGACGGAGACGGTACCTACGTCTTCGTGATCGAGGAGCGCCAGGGACCGCTGGGCAACGCCTATTACGCCTCGCGCAGATCGGTCTCCGTCAAAGAGACGGGCGACGGTATGTCCGCCGTCTCCGGCAGCTTGTTCGAAGGCGATCGGATGATTGTCGAGAGCGAGGAGCCGTTGAGCGAGGGCGAGCGGGTGCGAATATAAAACAGGCTGCCGGAACGATCCGGCAGCCTGCGGGCATTTGTGCGAGATTAAACTGGCGGCCCCGAGATGAATCGAACATCCGACACCACGTTTAGGAAACGTGTGCTCTATCCGCTGAGCTACGGGGCCACAGTAAAATTCATTATAGCATAATCCCTCCGGAGAGCCAAAACGAAATTCTACCTGGGACCGTATGAGATCAAACGGGATTCGGATTGCCAAAAAAGCCGCTTCGCGATATGGTAGGAGGAAATCATCGCCCGGACGCCGGGCGGGGCAGGGCGGAGGCTGGCTGCGGCATGACAGCTACAATACGCGATATCGCAAAGGCGGCCGGCGTGTCGGTCGCGACCGTATCCAAGGTGCTCAACGACTACTCGACGGTCAGCCGGGCGACGCGGGAGAAGGTGCTGGCGCTGGTCGCAGAGATGCAGTTCCGTCCGAACGAGGCGGCCCGCTCGCTCGTCGGCAGGCGGTCGATGACGATCGGGATCCTGCTCACGTCGGGCCTCTCCAATCCCTTTTTCGTGCATCTGCTCGGCGGCATCGACGAGGCGCTCAAGGAGCGGGGCTACGATCTGATCTATCTGGCGCAGCTGTCCGCGCATCCCGAGTATAACTTCGTGCAGCACTGCCGCAGCCGCAACGTCGAGGGCGTGCTCGCCTTCGGCTTTCAGCTCGGCGAGCTGGACGCGGACAAGCTGGTGGCGTCCGGCATCCCGACCTTGTTCATCGACCTGAATCTGACGGGCAAGCGGGCCGGCTATATTTCCTCGGACAACAAGGAGGCGGTGGAAGGCACCGTGCGTTACCTGCACGGGCTCGGGCATCGCCGGATCGCCAACATTGCAGGCTTGCCGGGCTCGTATGTCGGCGAGCGGCGGCTTGCGGGCTTCCATGAGGCGATGGACGCGGCGGGCTTGACGGTGCATCCGGAAAATATCGTTGTCGGCGACTTCACGCAGGAGACGGGCTACCGCGGAATGCGGCAGCTGCTGGCGCTGCCGCAGCGGCCGACCGCCGTCGTCTGCGGCTCGGACAAGAGCGCGATCGGCGCCCTGCAGGCGGCCCGCGAGGCGGGCGTGGCGGTGCCGGACGAGCTGTCGATCGTCGGGTTCGACGACATCGACGAGGCGCGGGTCGTGCATCCGTCGCTGACGACGGTGCGGCAGGACATGCCGGCGCTCGGCCGCCGAGCGATCGAGCTGCTGGATCGGCTGATCGTCGAGCCCGAGGCGCCGCCGCCCGCGGTCATTCTGCCGACGCAGCTCATCGTGCGCGAGACGACGGGCCCGGCGCCGCGAGAGCATTAGTGCCGCCGCGGATTCTCCGTCCGACTGGCTGGCTCGTCAAGTGCGCTTGCTCCTCTCATCCCATGCGCGAAATAGCCGCTGAAAGGCTGAAAGGCAACTATTTTCCCCGAGACGTGAACGAGCTCTTGGAATAAGTGTTAAAAGGCATCTATCTGGAGGTTCTCGGCCGGAATGGCGAGAAATGAAGCCGATTAACTGCCTTTTAACAGCTATTTGTTGTTTGTCGCGAAAAATCGCCGAAACAGCTGCCTTTTGACAGCTATTCGTTGCCGAGCCCCAAAAACCCGCCCAAGCTCACACCTGGTTGGCCCTCCTGAATAAGGAAGGGCTTATTTTCATTTGCTTGGAGAAGACGCGGCTGAAGTAAAACGCGTTCTGGTAGCCGCAGCGCTCGGCGATGTCGTCCAGCGTCAGGTCCGTCTCGACGAGCAGCTTGGCGGCCTTTGCCAAACGGACGGAGGTAGCGAACCGGATCGGAGACATGCCGTAGGCCGCCTGGAATCGCGTACTGAGCTGCGAGGCGCGCAATCCGCATTGCCCGGCGATGTCCTGCAGGGAAAAGTCGGGCTCGCAGGCGCCGCGCTCCATTAGCGCGGCGGCTTGATGCATGAGCGGCTCGGTCGTCTCGCGCCGCGAGGCGGCGGCGGAAGCCTGCGCCCGCCGCACGAGAAACAGCAGGTCGCGAATCAAATGGTCGAATTCCGTCATGTCGTCGTAGGACTGCTCTGCGCGCAGCCGGGCCAGGTACGCGAAGGTCGAACCGAGCCGCTGCACGTCACGGATGCGCACCTTGCCCGGGGGCAGCTCCAGTCCGCCCAACCCCGACAGCTCGACAAAGTGGAAGGCGGTCGGCTCCAGCATGGACCGCTTCAGCACGAAGCCGGGCGGGCAAATCACGAGCTCGCCGAACGCCGCCTCGCCGCTGCAAGCCGCAGCCGTCGTCTCAACGGCCGATGCCTTGTCAGCGCTCGCCCCGCTAGCGCCAGTCCGTTCAGCATCCGACCGGTCTGCTCTCGCCCCAGCCCCGCTAGCGCCAGCCCGCCCGAACCCAACCCCTTCCGCCGCGGACCCGCCAGTCCCGCCAGTACCAGCACTGCCGCCAGCCGCCGCATGCTCTTCAGCCTGGTCACCGCCGTAAATGGCGAACGAAAACCGGCCGGACTGCGGCGCCAGAACGACCCATCCCTCGTACGCAGCTTCCGGATAACGGAACTGCGTCATGCCGCCCGCACTATAATAATAGGTTTTGACCTCCACCGGCTTGCCCCTTCCCGCAAGAGAAAAAAAGTATATGAAATTGGTGAATCCAATGCATGGAGATACGTCAATCCAAGGCATATCATAACATTGTAGAAAGCGATCAGAAAATAACCAAGAGAAAAAAATGGAGGCTGACGAAAATGAGACAGAAGCTTAACTTTCTGAGCAAGACGCAGCTGGAAGACTATAATCGCCAAGGTTACCTGGTCCTGCGCAACGTATTCTCCGAAGCAGAGGCCAAGGTGATGCAGATCGAATGCGACAAGCTGCTCACCCTCTCCGATTACACCGATCCGAAAAACATCCGCGCCGGGTACAAGAGCTATGCGAACGGAGAGACGAAGATCGAGCGCTTCGATCCGGTTCACGACATTTCCCCGGTCTTCGCCGACCTCGTGCAGGACGAACGGCTGCTGGCGCCGCTGCGGGACATCTACCTGGACGAGCCGAAGCTCTTCAAGGATAAGCTGATCTTCAAGCTGCCGGGCGCGAACGGGTACTCGATGCACCAGGACGCGTCCTGGTGGCAGGGCTTCCCGATCGGGGGACTCATCTCCGTCATGGTCGCGATCGACGGCGCCACCGCGGAGAACGGCGGACTGGAGCTGTTCTCCGGCTACCACGACAGGCTGCGCTCGACGGCGGGCGAGCTGCGCAACATGAACGCGGCGGAGATCGCCGAGATCGATCCCGCCACCGGCCATATCGTCGCGACGAACCCGGGCGACGTCATCATTTTCCACTCGTTCACGCCGCATCAGAGCGGACCGAACCTGTCGGAATACAGCCGCAAGCAGCTCTTCCTGACCTACTCTCCCGCGAAGGACGGCGAGTTGTACAAGGCGCACTACCAGCACTTCCAGCGCTACTCGCTGATCGGCAAGGACGCGGGCGAGTACTATCTGCTGTAAGGCTGGCGGCCTTCTCCGGACGGAGAAGGTCTTTGCGCCGTTTGGGGCGCTAAAGGAACGGCATGACAAGCAGACCGGCCGGACGTTATATTATGTGGAGAGCAGCGGGAAGGGGGAGCGGCCATGTACACCTGCATGATCGTCGAAGACGAGGAGGTCATCCGCGAGGGAATGAGGTTCGGCATCGACTGGGCGTCCTACCGGCTGAACCTGGCGGCGGCGGCTTCGGACGGCAAGGAAGCGCTGGAGCTGGCGGGCCGGATCCGGCCGGACATCGTGATCACGGACGTCGTCATGAAGGAGATGGACGGCATCGAGCTGGCGCGCCGGATGCAGGCCGACATCAAGGACAAAGCGATCAAGGTCATCATGATCAGCGGCCACGAGAACGTCGATTATATCCGGTCGGCGCTCAAGCTGCAGGTGGTGGACTACTTGCTCAAGCCCTTCCATGAGGAAGAGTTCGCGGAGGTCGTCCGCAAGGTCGTAGGCGATCTGGACGAAGAGCGGAGCCGGGAGGAGCGTCTGCGCAGTCTGGAGCGCAGGAACGAGCTGTCCCAGGCGTGGGTCCGGGATCGGCTGGTGGAAAATTTGAGCGCGGGACCGGCGAAGCCAACGGGCCTGGACGCCTATGCGGAGCTGGACGACCTGCTTGCTGGGGGCGAGCTCGCTTCCCTTAACGGCTCAGACCAACGCAAAGCCGTGCGGGCCGTGAAGGCGTACATTCAATCCGCGTTCCGGGAAGAACTGACGCTGGCGCAGGTGGCCGAAGCGGTTCATCTGTCGCCCAACTATCTAGCCAACCTTTTTAAGAAAAATGCGGGCAGTACTGTAAACGATTACATCACGCAGATCCGTCTGGCCGAGGCGAAGCGGCTCCTCAGAGAGGAGCCGGGCCTGCTCGTGCAGCACGTGGCGGAGCGCATCGGGTATAAGGACGGCAAATACTTCACGAAGCTATTCAAGCGCGAAGTCGGCATGAATCCAAGCGAGTTCAGGGATCGGGCGTGAAGCGGATGTGGCGATGGATCGGCCGGTTCGACTCGCGCACGAGTCTCCGCAGCAAGCTGCTCGTGGCGTTCGCGCTGCTCGTGCTCGTGCCGACGGTCGCGATCGGCTTTTTTTCCTACCGCAAATCGTCCTCGATCATTCAGGAGCAGACCAGCCGCGCCTACCTCGAAGCGCTGCGGCAGACGTCGATCAACTTGTCCTACCGGATGACCGAGGTGGAGAACATCTCGTACATCGTATACACCAATGACAAGCTGCAGCAGATGCTGAGGCGCGCCCGCGCGTCCGAGCTGACGACCGGGCAGGTCATGGACGACTACAAGGACATCAAGGAAATCCTGCATAACCTCGAGACGAGCCGCAACATCTTCCGCATCCGGCTGCTCGTGCCCAGCACGGCGCTGTACACGACCGAGAACATCAGCCTTTTCGGACTCAGCGACAGTGAATTCGACGGCTACCGCCGGGAGCTGGGCGAGGCAAAAAACATGATGGCCTGGAAATATCTCGGTCCGACCTCGTATCTGGACGCCGGGACGAAAAGCATTATTTCGCTGCAGCGGCTGATGAAGGACTTCAACAACGTCACGACCTCGCTCGGCGTCATCGCGATCGACGTGGAGGAGCGAACGTTCACCGATGTGCTGCAAAACATGAATCTCGCGCTGCCGTACAAGGCGATGCTGATCAAGGATCAATCCGTCATCGCTTCCTACGCCCACGAGCCGGAGCGGCTGGGCATCGACAAGGCGCCGCTCTCGGACATTTTGCGTCTCGGCGGTGGAACGGACCGGGAAGCGAGGACGATTCAATACGACGGCAAGACGTATTTGTACTTGGTCCAGCAGCTGGACAACGTCGACTGGAAAATCGTCGCGCTTATCCCGACGGTGAACATCGCCGATCAGAGCGACATGCTCGGCGTTTACATCCTGCTCCTGTCGATCGGCTTGATCGCGCTGGCCACGGCGCTCGCCTTTCTGCTGTCGGGCCGAATCACGCGGCGATTGTCCGTTCTGGCGGATAAGATGAAGGGCATCGAGCACGGACATTTCGGGGAAACGGTAAAAATCGAAGGGCGCGACGAGATCTCCTTGCTGCAGCGGCGGTTCAACAAGATGTCCGGCCAGATCGAGAATCTGATCGGCGAAGTGTACCGCGTCACGCAGCACAAGCAGCAGGAGGAGATGAAGGTGCTGGAGGGACGGATCAACTCCCACTTCCTCTACAATACGCTCGACTCGGTCAAGTGGATGGCGCTCAAGTCGAGCGCGCCGGACATTGCCAGGGTCGTAACGGATTTGTCCAAGTTTTTTCGCATCGGCCTCAACCGGGGTAAGGATAAAATCCCTTTTGAAAAGGAGATCGAGCACGTCCGGGCATACGTCGATATCCAGAACGTCCGGTTCGGCGGCGCTCTGCGCACGGAATTCTCATTCGATCCCCGGCTGCAGCACATCGAGATTATTAAGCTGATCCTGCAGCCGGTCGTGGAGAACGCGATCATCCACGGCATCAACAAAGCGGGCGGCCGGGACGGCCTGATCCTGCTGCGCGGCCGGCTGGTCGACGACGAGATCGTCCTCTTGGTCGCGGACAACGGGGCAGGCATGGACCGGGAGACGGCAGCTGGCGTGCTGGACGGCACGGTCGGCGGGTACGGCCTCAGCAACGTGCACCGGCGGCTTCAGCTGTATTACGGCCCCGCGTGCGGGGTGTCCATTCGCAGCAAACCGGGGGCCGGCACGGTCGTGCGCCTAAAGCTGAAGACCGCCCCCGTCGACCCGCTGCGCAACGGCGTAAGATCCGCCACCTATTCGTAGAGCTGTCCCGTTTAAGGGGCGGCTCTCTTTTTTTATACTGAAGCCACAGGGTTGAAAGCGATTCCATCAAGGAGAAGGATGTGTGTAAATGAGCAAGCGAAGCCGACTGCGCGCCGCGCTTCGGGATTACGACCTGTACTTGCTGCTCTTGCCCGGTCTCGCGGCTTTGCTGATTTTCAAGTACGTCCCGATGTTCGGCGCGATCATCGCGTTCAAGGATTACCGGCTCGGAGAAGGGATCTGGGGCAGCCCGTGGGTCGGCTGGCAGAACTTCGAGGCGCTGCTGCACGACGACAAATTTTATCAGGTGCTGCGCAATACGGTGCTGATCAACCTGTACAAGCTCATCTTCCAGTTCCCGCTGCCCATCCTTCTCGCGCTGATGATCAGCGAGGTGCGCAACGTCGCGTTCAAGCGGGCCGCGCAGACGATTACCTACCTGCCGCACTTCCTGTCCTGGGTCATCATCAGCACCATCTTCATCAACCTTTTATCCCCGCAGACGGGCATTCTGAAGGATCTCTTCGACCTGCTGGGGATGCAGGACACGATGATGATCGCCGACGAACGCTTCTTCCGCAGCGTGCTCGTCATGTCGGCGGCCTGGAAGGAGACGGGGTGGTCCTCGATCATCTACCTGTCCGCCATCCTCTCCATCGACACGCAGCAATACGAAGCCGCCCGCATGGATGGCGCCGGCCGCTTCCGGCAGATCTGGCACGTCACGCTGCCGGGCATCCGGTCGGTCATCTTCTTCGTCGTCATCCTGCGGGTCGGCAGCGCGCTCGGCAACGACGTCGAGCAGGTGCTGATGTTCTACAATCCGCTCGTCGCGGGCGTCGGCGAGGTTATCGGCACGTTCGTCTACCGCATGGGCCTGGGCAACCTGCAGTACAGCTACACGACGGCGATCGGGCTCTTCCAGTCGGTCGTAGGCATGGGGCTGATTTTCACGGCGAACTACTTCAGCAAAAAGTACGGGGAGCGAAGCCTCTGGTAGGCAGAAAGGAAGTGGCCGCATGAGGCTCAGAACCAAAGGGGAAGTCGTCTACGAAATTTGCGTCTATGCCGGTCTCGTCTTGGGCATTCTCGTCTGCCTCATTCCCGTGCTCAATATCGTGGCGAAGTCGCTTAGCGGCGAGAGCTACGTCGTGGCGGGCGACGTCGGCATCTGGCCGGTCCATTTTACGACGGATGCGTACAACATCGTGCTGGGCAGCCCGAAGTTCCTCAGCTCGTTCCGCAACTCGGTCCTGATTACGGTCGTCGGCACGCTGATCAACGTCACGCTGACCGTCTTCACCGGCTACGCCTTATCCCGCAGCCGATTGGCGGGGCAGAAGCTCATCATGATGCTGTTCGTCTTCACGATGCTGTTTCAGGCGGGCATCATGCCCACTTATCTAGTGATCAAGAATCTGGGGCTTATCAATTCGCTCTGGTCGCTCATGCTGCCGGGGCTGGTCAGTCCGTTCAATATGATCATCGTGCGTCTGTACTTCTATAATATCCCCGACAGTCTGGAGGAATCGGGAAAAATGGACGGCGCGAGCAATATCCGGATTCTGTTCAGCATCATGATGCCGATGGCAGCGCCTGTCATTGCAACCACCGCGCTCTTCTGCGCGGTCGAATATTGGAACAGCTACTTCGATGCGCTGATGTACATCAGCGACGCGAAGCGGCTTCCGCTGCAAGTGTTCCTGCGCGAAGTCATCATGAGCGTGTCGGATGCGAGCAACAACATCGAGATGATGGCCCAGACGCAGGTGGCGCAGGAATCGATCCGCGGCGCGGTCGTCGTGGCCGCTACGCTGCCGATCGTGCTCGTATATCCGTTTCTCCAGCGCTTTTTTGTCAAAGGGATCGTGCTTGGCGCCGTAAAAGGCTAATATAGCAACTATAAGCAAAGGGGAGACAGGGATATGAAATTCAACCGTGTCATGCGTTCGGCAGTAGGGCTTGCGGCAATACCGTTGGTGGCTTCGGCGCTTGCCGGCTGCGGAGGGAACAACGCCAACTCGGATTCGTCCGCCAGCGAGGCTGCCTCGTCCTCGGCGGCTTCCTCCTCGGGCGCTGCGTCCTCCGCTTCCTCCGGCAGTCCGGCTGCAAGCGGGCAGAAGGTCACGCTCAAGATTCTGGTGCCGAACAATATCGCCGAGTTCCCGAGCGGGAAGGACGTCAACCACAATGAGATCGCGGACGGCATCCGCGAGAGAACGGGCTTCGACGTGCAATGGGAACTCATGCCGAAGGATGCGGAAGCGCTTCACCAGAAGCTGAACGTGCTCATGGCCTCGGGCGATACGCCGGACCTGATCATCATGGGCAACTCCGAGAAGGCGCAGTTTGGCAACTTCGCGCAGCAAGGGCTGCTAACGCCGCTGGACGCGCTGCTCGACGAGGACGGTCCAAATATCAAGTCGCTGCTCACGCCGGAGCAGTGGAAATCGGCCATGTGGGACGGCCAGATCTACGCCATCCGCACGTTCAGCTACAGCAATGCATCCTATGGCTTGACGGCGCGCAAGGACGTCCTGGCGGAGCTGGGACTTGGCTTGCCGAAGACGCAGGATGAATTCTACAACGCGCTGAAGACGATCAAAGAGAAGAAGCCCGACATGGCGCCTTATACGGCCAACCTGTCGGAAGGACTGACCGGACTCGAGGCGATCGCGAGCATGTTCTATCCGCCCGTCGACTACGTGCAGAAGGACGGCAAAGTCGTCTACACGGCAGCGCAGCCGGAAGCGAAGGACTTCCTGGCCTTTGCCTCCAAGCTGTTTGCGGAAGGCCTGATCGACAAGGAGTCCGTCGTCAACAAGACGGATAACGTGAAGGAGAAGCTGTCGAACGGGAAGGCGGCGCTGGCCACGCTCGGTTGGTGGGAGGGTCCGGCGATCGTCACCGCTTCAAAGGAGAAGAACGCGAACAGCGATCTGGCGTACATCGATCCGCCGACGGGCAGCAACGGCTCGTTCGGGATGGGCGCTTCGTCCACGATCTCCAAGTACTTCATCATTCCCAAGGCGAGCAAGCATGCGAAGGAAGTCGTTCAGTTCCTGAACAAGGCTTCGGATCCGGCCGTCATCGACTTTATCTCGTTCGGGATCGAAGGCAAGCACTTTAAAAAGGAAAACGGAAAGAACGTAGCGCTCCCGGAGATGAGCAACATCGCCTACAAGGTGTATTACAACATGTTCGACACCGTCGACCTGGGCTTGCAGCGGATGGAGAACGCCGGCCTTAGCCCATACTTCACCCCTGTCTCCAAAGTGGCCAAGTACGTGAACGTCGTCGATCTCGTCGCGCCGATCCCGCTGGTCGATCAGAAGAGCACGGAGCTGAAGGACCTGCGCGACCAATACTTCTTGAAGATCATCACCGGCGCGCTGCCGCTGACCGCCTATGACCAATTCCTCGAGAAGTGGAAGCAAGCGGGTGGGGAAGACGTCGAGAAGGCTTTGAACGACGCTTATAACAACGTGAAGTGAAGGCTGCGTAGTAAAGACTGCGTAGTAAAGGTTGCGTAGTAGGGTTGCCACGTAAAGACTGCGATCCCGGTTGCCCTCCAAGCGAGGGGGCCGGGATTTTTTATTGCGGCTTCAAGCTAGCGACTGGGGCGGAAGGATAGCTGGGGGAGGGGGCCTGGAGCGGCGAGTTAGCCGGAAAAACCGCGCAAGGTCGATAAGTTTCGCCACCTAATCGTAGCTTTATCCCGTTTTCGCAGGTTCCGCCGTTGCTTATAGTGGGAATGTCCAAATGGAAGCGATTACATTCACCCTCCATGCGGGCCACACATCCGACCGAAACGGAGGAAAATGAAGATGGAGAAAAAAGCTTTACGGTCAGCGGCTGGCAAGGGGAAAATCGCACGGTTGGCAGTTTGTCTGCTCCTGCTGCTGACGATTGTCTCGCCGGCAACGGCGGTGCAGAAGGGGGCATCGGCAGCTGCTTCTACGCTTGCGACGAGCGTCCCGAACCAAGCCGACTACTTTATCCCCAACGAGACTTGGTACCGCGACTTTGCGCCGGGCATCCTCAATCCCAATGAAGGCACGATCGAGATGACGGTGCGTCTCGACAAGCCGTACGAGGAATTCGGCGACTGGTACGACTTCCTGTTCCGCGTCATTCCAGAGCAGGGCGGACCCGGCAATACGCTGATAAACGCGCACATTCCTCCGCCAACCAGCAAGCCGACGGGTACGAACTACGCACAGCCGCTGACTTTTTTCGTCAAGAACGGTTCCGGCACGACGGGGGCGTTCGCGTACGCGCAGCCTGCCAGCTTGAACTATACGGTCGGCCAGTCCTTTAACCTCGCGTTCGTATGGAAGCTGGGGCCCAACGGCTACGCAGCGATCTATAAGGATGGCCAACAGCTTGCCAAGCAATCGTACAACATCGATCCGGTGCAGGAGAAATTCATGCCCTACGAATTCACCGTAGAGCGGGGCGCGCTCTACAATGTCAGCAACCTGAAAGTCTCGACGCGGGCGCTCGCGGCCAGCGAGCTCGAGACGGGCACCGCCTCGTTTAGCCAAGGCACGGATACGTCTCTGCTTGGCGATATTACGCTGGGCCAACCCGCGCAGACGGAGAAATTCGAGACGCCTTGGCAGGCTTCGTCGGGTTACAGCGTCGCCAAGCCGGCCTTCCGCAACGACAAGCAAGTGTTCGCCAAACAGGCAGAGGCGGTCTATCCCGTCATGACGGTCAACTACGGCACCGCGGCCCGAACGTACGATGTCGCCGTCCGGGCGACCGATCCGGAAGGCGCCGTGGCGTTTACCCATACGCAATCCGTGACCGTGCCGGCGGACGGACTGTATAGAATCGAGGAGCTTCCGCTGCCCGAGCTGGCCGGCAAGGTCGGATTCTGGAACCTGGAGACGACCGTCAGCTCGGGTGCCGGCGACGCTATCGTCTACAAAAGCGCAATATCCAAACTGCCTGCCAACGAGACTTCGGTTGCCGACGGCGTGTATGCGGACTACTACGGCACGCATTCCGACTACAAGGACAGCATGTCGCCTTGGGCCCTGATCAACACGAACGCGACCAGGGCTTGGGAGGACTCGCGCGTCTTCCTCTGGTACGCGGTCGAGCCTACGCAAGGGCAGTACACTTGGGAGCACGCGGATCAGTACGTGGACGCCGCGAACGAAGCGGGCATGGACGTGCTGGCCGTGCTCGGCAATCCGCCGAACTGGGCGTCGACGCGGTCGCCGGTCAGCGCGATTCCGGCAGCGGGATATCCGTCCTACTACCAATACATCGCCGACCGCTACGTTTCCCAAGACGTTCTGTCCCAGAACGGCGTCCCCGGCGCGGGGGACGATTGGGCGGATTACGTCTATCAGACGATGAAGCGCTACGCGGGCAAGGTCAAATACTTCGAGATCGGCAACGAAGCCAACTTCCATCCGCCCTATCTGGCGGCCAGCTTCTCGGGCACGAAGGCCGAGTATTTCCGGATGCTCCAGCTCGCCCACGAGCAGGCGGAGCGGGTGAAGTCCGAGTACGAAGCCGATACGGGCGAAGCGCTGGAGCTGTATGTCTCGACAAGCGGCTTTTCGCCTGTCGCGGGCACGTCCGCCGACCGCCAGATGACGATCGATGCGCTCCAGGAGCCTTATGCCGGCTATTACGACATCTTCAACATTCACGGCTATTCAGGTACGGGGGACATCAAGAACGACGTGCTGGCGGCTTACCGGGATGCGAAGGCGAATCATCCCGACCTGCAGCTGTGGCAGGGGGAGTACTACCCTTTGACGGCTCTGACCACGGCGAAGAAGCTGTATGACACGGTCAACAAGTACTTGGACTTCCTGAGCAATGGATTCGACAAGTACTTCACGATGGGTCATCCTGGCGATAATATGTTCGTCAACCGCTTCACCTTGTCTCCGTCGGAAGTCTTTCAGACGACCGCGGTGCTGCAAAACGAAATACGCAAGGTCGCCGCTTACGTCGGCTCTTATTCTAACTTTCCAAAAGAAGCGCTGCTTCCCGTCAAGCATTACATGCTCCGGACGGACGGAAAGTACCTGAGCGTGCTGTCGGCGGACAGCCAGCCGATGAACGTCATGATCGGCAACGCGAATAAGATCCTCCGGGTGGTCGACAATTACGGGAACGCCGTGCCGGTGCAGGCGGACGGCTCGGTGTTCAAGAAGGATACGCTGTTCATCGTCAGCAGCGAGCCGCTGCAGATTGCCGGTCTCGATGCCGCCGTGGGGCCGTGGATCCACAACGGCGGCTTCGAGCAGCTGTCGGGCGATCCGATGGGCGGCCCGGCGGCCGTCACGGCCGACAACTGGCATATGGTCGCGGGCGTTTACGGGACAAACGCCTACGTGAACAAAAACGGTCCTCACGAAGGCGCGAACGCCATGGCGTTCAATTCCGCAGGCGTTGCGTCGGGGCGCGTGTTCATGAGCCAATCGTTCGCCGTCTCGGAGCCGGGTACCTATGCGCTGTCCGCGCACATCCGCAAGTCGGCGGGTGGAGCGGACGTCCAGCCCGAGCTGAACGTCTGGGACGGGACGAACGACCATCAGTTGGCGCCGGTCGCGCTGACGGGCGAGTATGCGTACTATGCCAAGCCGTTCGTCGTCGAAAATCCGATGAATCTGACGGTCAATATCGGCATCTTGTCCGGCAGCGGCCGCCTCGACTTCGACGATGTGTCGTTCGAGCGCGTGCCGGATGACGCGGAGATCCTGATGGACAATTCGGATGCGTCGGGCGTGACGTTTGCCAGTACCGTGCCCGGCAGCGCATGGGACAATACGAAGACGAATGCCGGCGCGAACAAGGGCACCTTTGCGGTGAATACGAGCCATGACGGCAATGCGAGCGTCACGTATACGCCGAATATTCCGCTTGCAGGTATGTACGACGTTTACGAATGGCATCACGTGACGACCGGTTCGACGGCGGCTCCGTTCACGATCCACCACGCGAACGGAACTGCGCAGACGACCGTAAATCAAACGGGAACCACCGGCGGCAAATGGAATCTCATCGGCAGTTATCCTTTCGAAGCGGGCGCGACGGGCAGTATCGTCATTACGAATAACTTCGCCGCCACTACCGGCAACTTTATTCTGGCGGACGGCATCAAGCTGGTCAGGACGGGCGACTTGCTTCCACAATTCGCCAACGGCGACTTCGAGTCGCTATCGGGCGATCCCGCGGGGAACCCCGCCTCCGCTCTCTTGAGCCGCTGGCAAATGGGCGAGGGCGCCTATGGCACGAACGCGTATGTCAACGCGACGAGCCCGTTCCAGGGCGCGTATGCGCTGACGTTCGACTCGGCGGGGGCACCGGGCGGGTGTACCGATATGACGCAGTCGTTTACCGCGCTCGAACCGGGCACTTACGCGCTGTCGGCCTACATCAAGCAGCTGGACGGCGGCACGGGCGTTCGTCCCGCGCTCGACGTGACGGACGGGAATCGCTTGCACCTGCTTCCTTCGGTTACGCTGACCGGCCAATACGCCTATTACGCGCAGACCGTCGTCGTGCCGGCTAAGACGGACATCTCCGTCCGGATCGGGATTCGCGCCGGCAGCGGCAAGGTGTCGTTCGACAACGTCTCCTTTGCGCGCATACCGGATAACGTAACGATCGAGATGGACAACAAGGATGCCTCCGGCGTCGTCTTCTCGGATGCCTCTTGGCGGAACACCGGCGTGAACGCGGGGGCGTTCAAAGGGGACTTCGCGCTGAACACGACAAGAGGCGGAGGCGCAAGGGCTACGTATACGCCGCCTATTCCGGAAGCGGGCATGTACGACGTGTACGAGTGGCATCACACGACCGCGGGTCCGACGGACGCGCCGTTCACGATCCGCGACGCGGAGGGGACGACAGCTATTCTCGTGGATCAGTCGAAGAACGGGGGGAAGTGGAACAAAATCGGCACCTTCGCGTTCCTGCAGGGCTCCACGGGCAGCGTGTCTATCGCGAACGGTCACCTCACCAGCAACTTCGTGTTGGCCGACGGCATCAAGTTCGTCCGCACGGGGCCTTATACGCCGGCCGTGCTGGCGAGCGCCAAGCCGGGGAAGCCGGCGTTGTCCGACACCGGCGGCTATAGCGGCCTGCGCGACGGCAGCTACGCCGTCACCATGAACATGTGGTGGGGCGCGAACGGCACGCAATACAAGCTGTACGAGAATGGCGTCCCGATCGATATCACGGCGCTCAAGGACGCTTCTCCAGCCGCTCAGCAGGCGACGATCGAGCTGACGGGAAGGCAGAACGGCACCTACGTCTATACCTGCGAGCTGGTCAATGCACTCGGCTCTACCGCCTGCGATCCGCATACGGTCATCGTCAGCGACGCCAATCCGGGCAAGCCGGCGCTGGCGAACGACAACTGGGACGGCGACGGGACGTACAAGGTCACGATGAATATGTGGTGGGGGACCAACGGCGCCAAGTACAGGCTCTACGAGAACGGGCAGCTGATCGACGAGCAGACGCTGAGCGGTCATACGCCTGACGCGCAGACGGCTGTGACCGCCGTGTCCGGGAGGACACCGGGCGTCTATCATTACCGGGCTGAGCTGATCAATGCGGCGGGCAAGACGGAGAGCGAGGTTATGGACGTAACTGCGGTCGGTTAAGCTGGCAGGCGGCTTCCGGATTCGCTTTTGAATCCGGAGGCCGTCCCTTACTTTTTGATAAATGATCGGGGTTTATCTTAAAGACTTCCCTGCCCGAAATGGTTACATTGAAAGGAACGCAAACTAAAGTAAACTAAAGGGTGTGGCAACGATGATCAACCAAAGCATCGCGTTCACGAAGCCGTGGCAGGTCGAGGTCCAAGAGGGAACATTCGCCGCGCCGGCGCTGGCGGCCGACGAGGTCGTCGTCAAGAAGCTGTATACGCTGATCAGCCCGGGCACGGAGCTGGCCTGCCTGTCCGGCAACGAGAGCTGGTTCGGGATGCCGGGAACGCCGGGTTACGCATCCGTCAGCGAGATCGTCGAGACGGTCGGGGATGAGCGGCGCTGGAACAGAGGGGATATCGTTTTTCATTACGGAGACCATTCCCGCTATCAGGTCGTCTCGACGCGAGGCACGTTTCTGGAGGTTCCCGCTGGCTTGGACCTGCGGTGGGTGCCGTTCACGCGCATGGCGACGGTAGCCTTCACCTCGGTACGGGTTTCTAATATAGAGCTTGGCGATGCGGTCAGCGTCACCGGGCTCGGATTAATCGGCAACATGGCGGCGCAGCTGGCCCAGCTGCAAGGCGCGGACGTCATCGGGATGGACTTGTCCGCCGAGCGCCGGCGCATCGCCGAGATCTGCGGCTTGTTCGAGACCTATGATAGCAGCTTGGGCGAGGGGAAGGCGCGGGTGGCCGAATGGACGGGCGGCGTCGGCGTCTCGACGCATATCGAGGCGACGGGACTATCCAAGGTCGCGGCCGACAGCCTGGGCTGGATCGCCAGGTCGGGAGAGCTCATCCTGCTCGGCAGCCCGCGGGGCGCGCACAACGCGGACCTGACGGACGTGCTCAACTATTGCCACCTGAACGATCGCGGCTGCATCACGTTCAAGGGCGCGCACGAGTGGCGTTTCCCGGTCGAGCCGGACCCGTTCGTCAAGCATTCCATGGTGCGCAATTCCCGGATCGTGTTCGACCTCATGCAGCGCGGCAAGCTGAAGATCGAGCCGTTGATCAGCCACGTGTTGAAACCGGAGGAAGCGCCGTCCGCGTATGAGGGGCTCCGATTCGACAAGGATCGTTATCACGGCGTCTTGTTCGATTGGCGGCAGTAGCAATCGGGACAGGATAGCGCCTTTCAAATGGGGAGTGGCGGGCGATGGAAGCTTGGATGCATACCGTCTCTCCTTTCGTGCGGGCGGTCAAAGTGTCGGAGTCCGCTGCCCTGTACGGGGAGTGGATCGATTACGACCATGTGTTTACGTATGTCGAGCAGGGGGAGGCCGACTTCATCCTGAACGGGGTGAAGTATGCGGTCAAGGAGGGGGACCTGCTGCTGATGCCGTCCTTCATGCCCCATATTATCCGCTCGGCTTCGGATATTCCTTTGATTCAGTGGGTTTGCCACTTCGATCTTTATTATGACAAAGAGCGGAGCACGTGGAGAGAGCTTGGCACGATGACGGACAGGCAGCGGGCGGTCGCGGAAAAGGAGACGGCGCTGGCATCGATCGTGCCGATCGCCCATGTGCGGCCGCAGGACCGGTTCGAGCTGAAGCGCAGGCTCATGACGATGCTACAGGTGCATGCCGACGGCGGCGGCCCGCACGGATCGCTTTTGCTGAAGGCGCTCTGCACGGAGCTGTTGTACGCGTTCTTCAAGTGCCAGGCCGAGGGGCAGGGCCGCGAGGGGAAGATGACCAGAAGCTGGGTGTCCATCGAAAAAAGCCTGGCCTACATCAACAAGCGCTACGGGGATCCGCAGTTGGATAATGCCGGCATCGGCGCGCAAGCGGGCATTTCCGCCAATCATTTGTGCGCGCTATTTAAGGATCAGCTCAAGACCACTGTCCACAAATACGTGACGCACGTCCGGATCGAACAGGCGAAGCTGCGAATGCTGGAGAGCCGGCTGACGCTGACCCAAATCGCCGAGGACGTAGGGTTCTCCGGCATTCATCCGTTCAGCCGGGCCTTCAAAGCGAGCGTGGGCGTGACGCCCAGCGAGTTTCGGGCTTCCGGCGCGAAGCGGCGGGGCAGCGATATCGCTGCCTCGCATTTTGGGAGCAAGCAGGGCGAAGCGTGAAGCCCAGGCAAGCGGCGGGCGAATGGGGGCCGTGCGGGTGAGGCCTGTACGGGTGAGGCCAGTGCGTGCAGGTGAGGCCTGTGTGTGCGGGAATAGCGCAATATTGCGCTATCTTGAGTCTCGCGTGAGTGCGAGCGGGTGATGTGAGGCCTGTGTGTGCGGGAATAGCACAATATTGCGCTATCTTGAGTCTCACGTGAGTGGCGAGCGGGCGATGTGAGGTCCGTGTGTACGGGAATAGCGCAATATTGCGCTATCTTGAGTCTCACGTGAGTGGCGAGCGGGTGATGTGAGGTCCGTGTGTACGGGAATAGCGCAATATTGCGCTATCTTGAGTCTCACGTGAGTGGCGAGCGGGTGATGTGAGGTCCGTGTGTACGGGAATAGCGCAATATTGTGCTATCTTGAGTGTCGCGTGAGCGGAGGGCGGGCGATGTGAGGTCCGTGTGTACGAGAATAGCGCAATATTGCGCTATCTTGGTGCGACGACGGGTGGGGGAGCGCCGTTTACGGCGTGCAAGCTGTATAGTCTCGAAATGCAAAAGGTACGAAGCAGGAAACGCCTCTGCTTCGTACCTTTTGGTCTATTTCTAAGACTCACGCCTCTTCCCGAAGCTCCTCCACGACGCTCGCCTTGGCGATCTTGCGCAGCGGGCCTTGCACGGACAGCAGTCCGACGCCGAGCGCGAAGACGCAAGAGATGGCCGCGCCCGTGACGGGGAACGAAAACGGGATGCCCTCGATGTTATTCATCTGGCGGTACAGCAGGAAGCAGATGCCGACGCCTAGCAGCAGGCCCCAGAAGGAGCCGATGACGCCGAACCAGACGCCCTCGAGCGTCGCCATGCGCCGCAGCTGCTTCATCGTCATGCCGACCGCCTGAAGCAGGCCGAATTCCCGGCGGCGGAGCATCAGATTCGTCTGCACCGTGTTAATGATGTTCAGGCTGCCGATCAGGCCGATGACGGCGAGGAAGCCGTAGATGAAAATTTTCATCTGTACGTTGAACTGCCGCGTCTGCCGCTGCTCCTCGACAAAGTCTACCAGCCGGATGGACGGGTCTTGATCCGCGATCGCTTGCAGCGCCTGCTTGACAGGCTTGCCGTCCGCGCCGTCGGCCAGCGCGATGTCGAGGCCGCGCAGGGCGGTCCCGTAAGGCGCCTTGTCCGCCGGCACGTCCTTGAGCAGCGCGGCGTACGTCTCTTTGGTGCCGATGACGTACAGACTGTTGTCCTGCAGCGTGGGGTTGAACGGCGCCTGGCTCAGGATGCCGCCGACCTTGACCTGACGCATCAGGGGCTTCTCCTGATCGCCGAAGTTCAGGGAGAGCGTGTCCCCGATCTTCAAATCGGAGAGGTTCAGGTTGATCTTCTTGTTTTCCGCGATGACGAAAGGCTTCACCCGCTGGACGATGAGAACGGCGCCGGCCTCAGACAGTTTCGCCGGATCGGCGGTGCCCGAGACGAGATACGGAACAGCCTGCTCGAGACGCGCTTCATCGTATAGCGTCGTATAGGCGGGCACGAAGCGCACTTCCTCGCCGCCGAGCGTCGACTTGGCGAAGACGTCGTCGCCCATCGCAGAGAGAAATTCGCGATTCAGTCTCGATGTCGGCAGGTAGACCGTCGCGTCCGGCATGTTATAGCGGCCGTAGACGTGCTCTACGCCCGATAACGCCGCGATGTCCGCAACCGTCTTTGCGTCGAACGCGTCTTCCTTTGACTGAGAGACGTTGCCGGACTGATCGCTGTCCGAAGTCTGCGTCTGCGTGAAGGAGGACAGCATCTGAAAAGCGACCTGGTCGTCCCGCGAGTCGTTGACGGCCACCTTGAACGCTTCCTG
Source organism: Cohnella hashimotonis (assembly GCF_030014955.1). Taxonomy (NCBI): domain Bacteria; kingdom Bacillati; phylum Bacillota; class Bacilli; order Caryophanales; family Paenibacillaceae; genus Cohnella; species Cohnella hashimotonis. The sequence goes on along the minus strand of NZ_JAGRPV010000001.1, from coordinate 7,599,736 downwards.
CGCAAAGTAATGGAATACGATAAACAGCGTGATGCTGACGACGATCGAGAAGGCGGTGATCCGGAACTTGGAGCGGTTGCGCCGGATGTTCTTGGACGCCATGTCGCCCTCGATCCCGAGCATGCGAAGGACGGAAGGCAGCCGGACGCGCCTGTACGTCTCGCGCACGATATTGCCCGTGCCGCGGACCGCATCGACCGGCGATACGCGGCTCGCCTTGCGAGCGGGCAGCCAGGCCGCGAGCATTACCGCCAGCAGGCCGACGATCGCGCTGCCGGCGATGATCCAGGCGTGCAGCGTCAGCTTGAAGCCTTCGAAGGTGAGGATGTCCGCGCCAGCCGCAGTCATCAGTTCAAGCACGAGCCAGAGTCCGCCGTAGCCTACGACGAGACCGGCGGGGATGCCTAACGCCGCCAACAGGCCGGCCTCGCGGAACACGATGCCGCGCAGCTGCGACGGCGTCGCGCCGATCGTGCGCAGCAGTCCGAAGTGACGCATGCGCTCGAGCACGGCGATGTTGAAGGCGTTGTAGATGACGGCGATCGTCGACAGGACGACAAGGCCGATGAGCACGCCGAATATGACGATCAGCGTCATGTTCAGGCCCCGGTCGGCGGTCTCCCCCTTCAGGGCGAGCAGCTGCGTATTCGTGCCGAAATAGCTGTCCGGCCCCAGCTTCTCGAATTCCGGCAGATGCTTGCTGATGTTGACGCCTTTCTTAAATACAGCCGCGACGGACAAATGCGTACCGGGCACGGCCGTAAGCGCAGCTTCGTCGCTGATCCAGGTGTAGGCGCCGCCGGTGCCGTAGGTCATATTGTTGCGCTGATTGTTGAGAACGCCGACGATGTCGTACGTCTGTCTGGTGCCGTCGGGCTTCGCGAGCTCGGCTTTGCCGCCGAGTCCCGGCGTGCCCGGAAGCTGGGCGAGCGCCCACTCCTCGACGACGGCTTCCCCTGCTGTCGAGGGGAACCGCCCCTTCAGCAGATGGATCGGCGCCAGCTCGATGCCGGCGGTCGTCGCCTCCGAGAGCTGGAGCGTGTAACCCTTCGCCAGTTCCGTAAGCTCGCCTTTGCGTATCGCGCCGGCCTTCTTGATGAGCGCATGATGCTGCAGCGTCTCCAGCAGCTCAGTCGTTGCGGAGCTGTAGCCGATCTCATAAGCGCCATAGTCATAAATCGTCTGATCGACCACGTTGTCCTTCATGCTCTGGCCCATCGTGGCGAGCGCACTGATGAGCGCGACCGAGAGGAGGATGCCGACGATCGTCAGGACCGTACGCCTTTTTTGCTGCTTCAGATACTTGCCTGCGAGCGCGCCGTAGCCGTTCATTGGACCACGCCCCCGCGGCTGTCGCCGACGAGACGGCCGTCCTGCATGCGCAGCACCCGGTCCGCTTCGGCGGCGACGTTCATATCGTGCGAGATGATGACGACGGTCTGGTGGAATTGGCGCACGGCCAGCTTCAGCAGCTCCAGCACCTCGCGCCCGTTCGCGCTGTCGAGGTTGCCGGTCGGCTCGTCGGCGAGCACGATGGCGGGACGGTAGGCGAGCGCCCGGCCGATCGCGACGCGCTGCTGCTGGCCGCCCGACAGCTCGGAGGGCAGATGCTTGCGGCGCTGGCCGAGACCGAGCGTATCGATCAGCTCGCGGATATAGGCCTTATCGGGCTGACGATGGTCAAGCAGAAGCGGGAGCATGATGTTCTCTTCGACGTTCAGGACGGGGATCAGGTTGTAGGATTGGAAAATGAAGCCGATCTTGCGCCGGCGGAATACCGCCCGCTGCGACTCCTTCAGCGCGTAGAGATCCTCGCCGTCGATGCGGACGACGCCGCCGGTCGGGCGGTCGAGACCTCCGAGCAGGTGCAGCAGCGTGCTCTTGCCGGAGCCGCTGGCGCCGACGATGGCGACGAGCTCGCCTTGGGGGATGGAAAACGTGACGTTGCGCAGCGCTTCGACGAGCGTGCTGTCTTTGCCGTAGGACTTGCTTAAGCCGGCAGCTTCAATGACGTTATTCATAGGGTGGATCATCCTTTCCTCGCGATTGCAGTCTAACTGATCACGAGGTTCAGTATAGGGGCTCAACCTTACAGGAGAAGGGGCCGCCGCTTACAGATCTGTAAGGAAGCTACGAAACGGGCAGTTGCGTCAACGGAAGGGTCAGCGTGAAAACCGTGCCGCCTCCCTCGGCCTTCCCGGCCGACAGCATCCCCCCGTGCCGCTCCGCGATCGTCTTGGCGAGGGGGAGACCGAGGCCGACGCCGCTGCCCCCTGCCTGGCCGGATGCCGCGCGATAGAACTTCTTGAAAATATGCGGCTCGTCTCGCGCATCGATCCCGGCGCCTTGGTCGGTCACCCGCAGGCGGACAAAAATCGGCGTCGTCTCCCAAGCGATCTTCACGACGCCGCTCGGCGGGCTGTGCTCGACCGCGTTCTTGACGAGATTGGCTAACGCTTCCGACAGCCATCTCGGGTCGTGCGGCACAACGACCGGCTCGGCCGGCCCATCAAGGGAGATCTCCACCTTCCGTTCCTCGGCAAGGCGACCGATCGCATGCGTCGCCATCCGTACCGTGTCGGCCATCGGCGCTCGTTCGAGCTGCATCGGGAGACTGCCCGCTTCCAGCCTGGCGAGCTTCAGCAGCATCTGGATGAGCCAATCCATGCGCTCCAGCTCGCGTGCGCACGTCCGCAGAAACTCCTCCTGCTCCGCCGGACCGATCCCGCCGCCCTGAAGAAGCTCGACGTAGACCGTGAGTGAGGCGAGCGGCGTCTTGAGCTGGTGGGAAATGTCCGCGATCGTATCGCGGAGGAAGTCCTTGTCCCGGCTCAGCTGCGCGATCGTCTCCTGCAGGCGCAGCGACAGCTCCTGGACCTGATGCGCCAGGAGCCCCAGCTCGCCTTCGGCGTAAATGCGGAACTTCATCGGCCGGTTCTCCTTGACGGCCGCCTCCAGCGAACCCGCAAGGCCGCGCACTTCGGCCAGCTGCTGCCGCGATTCGCGCAGCAGGGCGAGCAGCAGCGCGGCGAGCAGCCCAAAGACGCCGACGGCAAGCAGCGGCCACTCGCGCGAACGCCGCCGTTCTACGAGCGGGACCAGCGCGGCGTCCAGCTCGCCGTCGATGCCGTAGCGGGCGGCGAGCTCGCGCCCAATCGCTGCCTCCGCTGGGGTGGCGTCGCCCGCGCCGAGCTGCCGGGCCCAGGCCTCGGCGAGCGCCGGGTCGCGCGCCGCAAGCGCGCCCAGCGCAGCCGTCTCCCGGGCGATCCACTCCTTGCGCAGCCGGTCGGCGCTGTACGCCGAGTACGCCCACAGCAGGAGCGCGGCCGTTCCGAAGGCCAGCAGGAAAATGACAACCAATCGCCGGACGCCCGCGCTGCGCCACATGCGCCGCCAGCCTGGCTTGAACGTGCGGACAGGCTTGTCCTGCGCCGACGCAGCATTCTCGCCCGCTTCTTGTCCACCGTCACGCTGGCTGTCCGCTATCCGTTCCATTTGTACCCCGCGCCGCGCACGGTCAGTATTTTTTGCGGCTGCTGGGGATCGTCCTCGATCTTCTCCCTGAGCCTGCGGACATTGACGGCGACCGTGTTGTCGTCGATGAACGCCCCGTCGTGCTGCCAGAGCTGCCGCAAGATCTGCTCCTTGGACAGTACGGCGCGCGGATGGGCCATGAGCAGCGACAGCAGCCTGAACTCCGTCACGCTGAGCGTCACCTCGCTTCCGTCCTTGAGCAGCCGCATCTCCGCGGGATGCAGGCGCAGGTTGCCGGACGACAGCCCCGGCTCTTCCCCCGACCTCGGATCCGCTGCCGGGCCTCGCCGCCTTAGCACCGCGTGAATCCGGGACAGAAACTCTCGCAGCCGGAAAGGCTTCGTAATATAATCGTCCCCGCCCAGATCAAGCCCCCGCACGACGTCCAATTCCGTATCGCTCGCGGTCAGAAAGACGATCGGCGTCTCGTTCCGGGCTCCGCGGAGCTCCGCGCAGAAGTCAAAGCCGCTCCCGTCCGGAAGCTGGACGTCCAGCACGATCAGATCGAAAGCCTGTCCGCCTCCGGCTACCGCAGACCTGGCCTCGGCCAGTTTGTAGACGCCGGTCACGTCGAAGCCTTCCTGCCTCAGCGTGAACGCGATGCCGCGATGCAGGGAGGCGTCGTCCTCGACCAGCAAAAGATGTCGATTCACGCGCGAAGCTCCTCTCTTTATTCCGCACAGGCTGCGAAATTTGAAAGAAAATAGGTGTCAAAAAATGAGAGAAATTTACTCGTTTTGCTCGACATTATTCAACATTAATCGAAAACTTCTTCATTTATAATAAGTATACTCATTCGCACGGTTGCAAGGCTGCTTATGCATCTTAGCGATCACTACAGAAAGGGGCTGAACCATTGGATCCCCACCCGTTAATCTATCGTCTCGAGCTGCTCCAGCGCAGGCTGTGCGAGATGGCCTCCCAGCTGGACAAGCTGACCGATCCGGAGATCGTCGCCGTCAGCGAAGAGGCGGACCGCCTCATCGTCCAGCTGCAGCGCATGCATATGGAAGGGCAAAGCCTGAAGAAAATCGAAGCCAAGTCCGACGGGGAGCCGCCGCCTTCACTTTCTTGATCGCAGCCGCCTGAAAAAAAGCCTGAGCAAATCTGCGCACGGCTCCTGCAGCACACCTGAGGTCCATTCGGCACGATGGTTGAAGCGCGCGTCCTGCAGCAGATCCATCAGCGTGCCCACGCAGCCCGCCTTCGGATCCGGAGCGCCGTACACGACCCGTTCGACGCGGGACTGGAGAATCGCGCCGGCGCACATCGGGCAGGGCTCGAGCGTCACGTACAGCGTGCAGCCCAGCAGGCGCCAAGCGCCCAGCGAGTCGCTGGCTTGCCGTATGGCGACCATCTCCGCGTGAGACGTGGGATCGAGGCTCGTCTCCCGCAGGTTATACCCCGCTCCAACGATACGCCCCTCCTTGACGACGACCGCACCGATGGGCACCTCGCCTAGTTTTTCCGCCTCCTCCGCTTGCTTGATCGCTTCCAGCATCCACTTCTCGTCTTCCGTCACGTACCGTGTTCTCCTCTCACTCGTCCCGCGAACATGCATTCGTTGTTAACATGGTGTGTATAGATTTGTGGATAACTCGGGGCTTTTCCACAGAGTTATTCACATATTGTGCAAGGGTGTGGGTATAACTGATTTTTATTGTAACAGAGTGCAAAAGAAGTTCAAATGAGCGGCCGGACGCGAATATACATAGGCGTGTAGACGAGCCGCCCTGGTGGCGGAGGAGGGGGCATGCGAATTGAGAAAAAGGGGATGGACGGAGCGGTTCAGGCAGGCGACCGATCTGACGGCCGCGGGCAAGACGCCGATACTCGGCGCTGCTCGCTGCACGGCGGAGGAGATGCGGGGCTACGTCGCGCGGCGCAATCCCGAGGCGCCGGACCTGGCCGTGCGTTATCTCGAGGCGGGCGAGCGGCACGGCTTGCGCGGGGATCTGGCATTTTGTCACGCCGTACACGAAACGAATGCGTGGCGAGGGAGAGGCGTAGAGGAGCTCGGCTGGGGAACCGGCGGGGCGGGCGTAGAAGGGGTGGGATGGAGCCGTACCGACTCCAAGGCAGAAGCGATTGAGCAAGCCGTCGAGTCGCATATGCTGAGGCTTGCGCGGTACGCCTCACCCGAGCGGTTCGTACATGGATGCGAGCCGGCGGAGAACGCCGCAGGGAGGTCCGCCATTTATCGGAAGTGGACTTATTGGGAGGACCTGGACGGCATCCTCCACCCGGTGCGCCGGGACGGCAGCGGTACGGTGGCGATCTGGCGGCGGATGCTGGAATGGGCAGGCAAAGGAGGAGAGAGCCGAATGAATGGCAATGGGAATGGCGTCGGCGAAGCGGAAAAGAGAGCCGGAGGTGGAGCGCAGGACGAGCTTCGTACGGGCATGAGCGTGGCGGACGGGGCAGAGCTGCAGTGGCTGCTCGCGCGCGGATTGGTACAAGGACCGGCGCCGGCCGCGGGCAGGGCGGTGACCTGGGCGGAGCTGGCGGGCCTGCTGCGGAGATGGGAAGCAAGCGCGGGGGCGCAGCGCTTGGAGCCTTCGGCGCCCGAGGCGGAAGCGAAGGAGCAGGTGGACTGAGCGCTCGGGGAAGCGGTGGCGCTGAACGGCGCCATCGCCTGCTCTGCGAGAGGCGCCGCCCTCGCGTCGACCGGTCGCTCCCGGCTGACTTCAAATACATAAAAACCCCCTTCCGTCCGAAGACTGAAGGGGTCTTAAGCAGTTAATTGACGCTGATGGCGGAGGCTTCGTGCGCGATGGCGTCCAGCTTCATGCTCTCCGTCGTGTTGTCGGTGTACTTGCGCAGGATCGAGACTTCGACGCGGCGGTTTTTGGACCGGCCGGCATCGGTGTCATTCGAGTCGAGCGGCCGATATTCGCCATAGCCGATCGCGCTGAATTTGCGCGGGTCGAAGGCCTGGTTTTCCAGCAAGATCTTCATGAAGTTGATCGCGCGCTTGGAGCTGAGTTCCCAGTTGGAGGCGAATTCGAACGTGCTGATCGGCTGGTTGTCCGTGTGTCCCGATACGATGATCTCATAGTCGGGATAGGCCTTCAGCATGTTGCCGATCGCGACGGCCAGCTTGCGTGCCTCCGGCTTCACGTTGGCGGTGCCGGACGGGAACAGCGCGTTGTCCCGGATCGTGATCATGAGCTGGGACTGGTTCAGGTTGGTCTCGAGCTGGCTCGACAAGCCGCCTTTTTTAATATATTGGTCGAGCTGCTTTTTCAGCTTCTCGAGATTCTCCTGCTCCTGCTTGGCGAGCGTCTGGCGGGCGCTCTGCTCCGTACGGGTCAGCGAATCGCGATCCTTGTTGGTATCGGCTTGCTGTTCGCGCTGCCGCTTGCCCAGGTCGTTGGCGTCGCTCTGGACGGCGGCGGACTTGTCCAGGATGCTGATGCCGGAGGAGAACGCGGTCTTGAACGCCTGGCTAAGCTCCTCGAGCTTGGAAACGTTGACCGAGCTCGCCGCGTACAGCACGATGAACAGCGCGAGCAGCAGCGTCATGAGGTCGGAGTAAGGGAGGAGCCAGGATTCGTCCGCGTGCTCCTCGTGTTCTTCATGCCGATGCTTTTTGCTCACGGTCCGAATCCTCCTTCTGGGCCATGGCCAGACGTTCGGTCGGCGTCAGGAAGACGGACAGCTTCTGCTGGATGGCCGTCGTTGATACGCCGGACTGGATGGAGAGCAGGCCTTCGACCATCATCAGCTTCAGCTGCACTTCGCGCTTGGACAAGCGCTTAAGCTTGTTGGCGATCGGATGCCAGAGGACGTAGCCGGTGAAAATACCGAGTACGGTCGCGACGAACGCGCCGGCGACGGCGTGGGCGAGCTCGCCCATATCCTCAAGGTGACCGAGCGCGGCGATCAGGCCGACGACGGCCCCGAGTACGCCGAGCGTCGGCGCGTACATGCCGGCTTGGGAGAAGATCAGGGCGCCGGATCTGTGCCGATCCTCGGTTGCCGAGATGTCCTCGAGCAGCACGTCATGCACGAAATCCTGGTCGTTGCCGTCGATGATCATGCGCATTCCGCTTTTCAGAAAAGGATCCTCGATCTCTTCGACGCGGGCTTCAAGCGCCAAGAGGCCTTCGCGGCGGGTGATCGAAGCCCAGTCGACGAACATGCCGATGACTTCCTGGCGGGAGAGCAGCTTCGGCTCGGAGAAGATGAGCTTGAAAAGCTTGGGGACCTTCGCGAGGTCGCGCATCGGGAAGGCCATGCAGACGGAAGCGATCGTGCCTGCGACGATAATGACGTATGCAGCCGGATTGCTGATCAGCGATCCCAGCGGCGCGCCCTTCAGGATCATACCGATGATCAATGAGGCGAAGCCAAGCACGAGTCCGATTAGCGTAGAGTTTTTCATATGGTTCGCACCCCGAATGTTCTATAGATTTCTAGTCCTGGCGGAAGAGGGCCCTTCAGCGACACGGTAATAGGTTTATCGACATTTTCCAACCAAACTGTTAGAGGTTGAAGATATGTTTTTGTGAATAAAAAAAGGCGGCGCAAGGCAATCTGCAACCGATAGCGCATTCATCCGTAGTAGTGGAAAACAGGCAAAGGAGGCAGATCAAGTTGAATTGTCCGATTTGCGAGGATTCGCGCATGCGCGAGGTGGAGAAAAACGGAATTCTGATCGACGTTTGCCCGAGCTGCAAGGGCGTCTGGCTGGACCGCGGAGAGCTGGACAAGCTGATGAACGACGTACGGGAAGTGCGCGCCGAATACAACGAGTGGCATTACCGGGACGACGATGACGATCGCAGGCGCTACGCCCAGCAGTCGAATTACCCGCCGCAGCCGTCCTACGATTCGCACCAGCAGCCCTATGGCAAGCACAACAGCGATTATTATAAGAAAAAGAAGAAAAAGAGCGTTCTGGACGTCTTCGGCGACCTGTTCGACTAGTACGAAGAAAACCCGCTGCATCGGATGGATGCGCGGGTTTTTCTATGCGACGACGGCATTAACCGCCGAACACCATGCAGTAGACGTTGACCTCGCCTTGGGTCGATTGGCGCGAATATCGATCCGTGCATTTAAAGCCTGCCTTTTCATAGGCCCGAACCGCCCTCGTATTCCAGGTCTCGACCTCCAGGTCGATCTGCGCGCCGGGATAACGGCGTCCGGCTTCCAGCGCGATCGCGCGGGCAAAGTCGGCGCCGCCGCCATTCCCGCAGCGGTCTGGACGCATGCCCATCCCGAGACGTACGACACCCTCCATCGGAAAGAACTGGGCATATCCCACGAGCGCGCTGTTTTCGTCACATATAGAAACGTACTGCCGCCTGCGGATCTCGGGGTCTCCGAACTCCTTGCCGCTGCGGGTCATGGCATGCCAGGACGGCCAGCGGAACTGCTCGTACGGCGCGGGGTAGCGCCATTCGCATATGGCCGCGGCGTCCGATTCGGACATCGGCCAGATATGGAATTGCGGCTTGTTCATCGCGGCGGGCCCCCTAGCTGTCTGATCGTTACTCCGTGGAGTGAAGCTGTCCGGTATCTATTATAAAGGGGAACGTCCGGACGGGACAGGGCGCGAAGACGCATCGGCGATCAAAATCGGCGACAGGAACGGCCAAATGCGTCATGACCTTCGCGCGGACGCCGTGCTATGATGGAGGGGCTCGACGGAAAAGATTCGCCGGAAGGCGGCGGGTCGGAAGGAGTTTGCTTTTCATGATTCGGCTTATTTGGTTAGGATGTCTGGCGTATCTGACGGTCGGCCTCGGCCAGCTCGTGGTCGGCGCGGTGATGGAGCCGATGGTCGGCGCGTACGGCGTGCGCTATGGGGACGGCGGTCAGCTCGTCATGAATCAATTTCTCGGGGGCCTCGCGGGTACGCTCTTCGCGCCTTGGCTGATGCGCAGGCTCGGCAGACGCACGCTGCTGCTCGGCGCGATCTCGCTGAGCGCTGCGGCAGAGATCGCATATACGCTGGCGCCGCCCTGGGGCGCGATGCTCGTCCTGGGACCGGTCGCGGGCTTTGGATTCGGAATTACGGAAGCGGTCGTCGGCTCGTTTATTATCGGCTCCGCCGGCGAGCGAGCGAACGTGGCGATGAGCCGCGTCGAGGTATCGTTCGGCTTGGGCGCGCTCGTCATGCCGCTCGTCGGGGCGCTGCTCATCGACATCGACCGGTGGCGGCTCGCATTCGGCGTGGTGGGCGCTCTGGCGGCGGCGACTGTCATCCTGTGGGCTATCTTCTGGCCGAAGATTCTGGACGCCGCGCCGGCCGGCGCCGCACAAGCGGATGCGCCCGGCAAGAGACGGCAGCCTCCTGCGAGGCTCCCGCTGCTCGGCACGGGTCCGGCGCGCTGGGTGCTAATCGCGTGCACTGCGTTTTTCTTTCTCTATGTCGGCTTCGAGATGAGCTACGCCCACTACCTGCCGACGCTGCTCGTCCAGGAGGGCGGCATCACGGAGGCGACCGCGGCGCTGGCGCTCGGCGTGTTCTGGGGCGCCATGACGATCGGTCGGCTGTTCGCCGGACATCTGGCCGACAGGATCGGCAGCACGTCTTATCTGATGTCGATGTGCGGAATCGCCGCTCTCGCCTTCATCTTGATGGGCTTCTTCGGCGGCGCGGCGCCGATGTTCGCGCTGGCGGCCGTCGCGGGCCTCGCGATGAGCGGTATGTTCGCGATCGCGCTCGTCTTCGCGAACCGCTACGCGCCCGGCATGACGGAGCGCACGACGAGCCTGCTCATCGCGTGCGGCCTCCTTGGCGGCGCGGTGCTGCCGAAGCTCGTCGGCTGGAGCCTGGACGCCCTGGGCGGCGACGAGTCGCGGTGGGTGCTGGCCGGCTTCGCGCTGCTGTTGCTCGCTGTGGCTGCCGTCGCTACGGCGGCAAGCCGTAAGGCTGCACGTGCGGCGGCGCGGCTCGCGGCCTAGCAACGGCGCGGCTGCGCTGACACGCGTGGCTACGCTGGCGCGCCGTACCCACGCTGACACGCCTTACACACGCTGGCTTGCCGTACCCAAGCTGACACGCCGCATCGTCGCGCTGTTTGTCCGCCTGCGTTGGGATGGCATTTCGGCATATCCCGCCCCGGCCTTTCTGCGGCGCTGCCCGATCCGGTATAATGCCTGTATACCCCTATCGGAAAGAAGGCGTTGTTCCTTGAATCATATCGTATCGCTCAAATGGCTGCTGGCCCGTCTTTACGAATCGGACCTGGTTATCGTCGACTGCCGCTTCCAGATGGGCAAAGGCCAGGAGAACGCGGGCCGCGAGGCTTACGAAGCGTCCCATATCCCGGGCGCCGTCTACCTCGATCTTGAAAAGGATCTGTCCGCCCCGGTCGATGCCGACGGCCATGGCGGACGCCACCCGCTGCCGGACGCCGCGCAGCTCACCGGCACCTTCAGCCGCGTCGGCATCGGCAACACGTCGCGCGTCGTCGCCTATGACGATCAGGGCGGCGCGATGGCTTCGCGGCTGTGGTGGCTGCTCAAGTATCTCGGGCACGACCAGGTCTTCGTGCTTGATCAAGGCTTCGCGGCCTGGCGCGATGCCGGCTTCCCGGTGAATGCGGAGCAGCAGGTGCGCATTCCGGCGCCGTTCCTGGCCGAGGTGCGGCACAGCATGCTCGCCGAGGTCGACGACGTGCGCGAGCTGCTCGGCACGGACCAGGCGACGCTGATCGACTCTCGGGAGCCGGCGCGCTATCGCGGCGAGGTCGAGCCGCTCGACAAGGCCGCAGGCCATATCCCGGGCGCGATCAACCGCTTCTGGAAGGACGCGCTGGACGAGCGGGGCGGCTGGCGCGACGAGAACGCCCAAGCCGCGCGCTTCGCGGGGCTGGCGCAGGACGCGCCGCTCATCGTCTACTGCGGCTCCGGCGTCACCGCCACGCCGAACGTGCTGGCGCTGCAGGAGGCGGGCTACACGAACGTGAGGCTGTACGCAGGGAGCTGGAGCGATTGGATTAGTTATGAGGAGAATCCGATTGCGGTTGGAGACGAAGAGAACCCAAAAGACGAATAGCAGTACTATTTCATCAAATACATCGCCATGTGGACTTAGGACGCAGGCGGTGTATTTTTATGTCGCAAGCGGCTTCTGCGAGCTGTATGTGTTGGAGAAGCTGCCGCAGTTGCCCGGCCCGCAAGCTGCCAGTGCGCTGGATGCATTGCTTCCTCTAACCTGTCGCGTTTTTCTACTACAAATAGGATCCCCGAGTCCCCATCTGATGGCCAGGAGGGGACTATTTACGATGTCTTAACGATGCAGTTCTTTGGCGGATTTAGCGCCTCGGTTGCGTAACCACTGAACCACTTCGCCGGTAGCGCTTCGTTGTGCTGCATCCAAAGGGCTCAGTCCGTCCCATACGGAAATCCAGTTCAGTTCGGCCCCTCGTTCGAGCAAATACTCGGCAGAGTGTCGCTGTCCGCCGTGGCAAGCGCACCAGAAGGCGACGGTAACTTCGTCCGGGGGTGGATTGTGGCTGGCTCCCCACGGATATCGCCGTGAAAGTGTGGTCCCGGCAAAGTGGGCTTCCATGTCATTCAATAGTCCAAGCGCGGCCGCGTGCCAGAGCGTGAAATCTGCACCGCGCTCAATCAGCCGGTGTGCAACCTTCCACTGCCCAAACGCCACTGCATCGTCCAGCGGTGTTCCACCGGCGATGACCGCACCAGACGCCTCAATATCAGCGCCGACATCGAGAAGCGTGTCGAGCACCTCGATATCATCGCTGCTCGCAGCCCAATGAAGAGGTGTCTCGACATGAGTGCCGCCGGTGATTCGAGCGTTCACCTCAGCACCAGCTTTGACCAATTCGGCCACCGTCGCCGCACCGTTTGGAAAATGGCCGGGCCAGTCGGTAGCCACATGCAGCAGCGTACGCGACACGTTCCCGTTGCACGTATCTGCTCCAATAATTCTCGCCGTAGCAAGTCCAGGATTCCCGGTGAGCAGTTTCTGCAATCCCTGGACATCGCCTGTGCGAATTGCCTCGACCAAGGTGACCGCAAGAGGCTCGTTTTCGGAGATGACCAACATGTTCATCCCTCCTGAAAAAGTTGAAACTTCGTGAAAGGGGGCTTTTGTGTTGCACGATCATTATATATGCTTTCATGTGAAGGTTTTAGCGGTTTTTTCCATGGAAGTCCATACTCGAAAAGGCGGAAGCGAAAAAACTTGCCGTTACAGACAGCTCGGAGAACCGTATCACAAGCCAATTCAATAATTCAGATCGTCATTGACGTCTCGCCGTCCGGGTAAGCAGTGTGCCCAGCGTCGCGCCGTACAGGGTGTGAGCGGCCATCCAGTACAGGAACGCGGACCCGTCGGTCAGGATCGGCGTACGGTCGGACAGGGCGGAAGTCGGGTACAGGCAGAGTCCGACGGCGAGCCCGACGCAGGTCGCATAACGCGTCATGCGACTTGGCTCTACGCTCTTGCGGTTCATCCACCAAGACAAGCAGAGACCGAGCGCGACGGAGATCGACAGATGAATCGCGAACGCTACCCATTCTGGCAGTGAGATTCGGTTGACGACAGGCACGTAGTCCACGTTCAGCAGCAGCGTATAGACGGGCTTCGCGGTCGCCTGCTCGACGAGCTTTAAGACGACACCGAGCACGATGCCGGATACAGCGCCCGCATATATCGTTTTTGCGATGGATCTGGCTATGGCGAATCTCCTCCGGTATCGCATCATGATTGACCTAAACGAAGTGTAGCATAGTATCGGTACGCTACCCAGAGGACGCTGCCTGGCCCCGAGCGTGTGTCGCGCTGAAGAACGCACCTCATCCGCTAGGTATCAGCGCAACAAACGAAACTAAAGAAAGCCGAGACAGCCGCCATTTCTGCGACTAGCTCGGCCTTAATTGGTGCGAGTCAACGAAGAGAGGCTAGCCCATCATTGATCGACTAAAGCCTGCAAAAGAGGCCTATCCTGCAAATATAGCGCCAAGTCGGGGCTATGCCCTTCGACGATTTCCTGAACGATAAGCTTGGCCAGCAGTTGACTGTATACGGTTCCGTTGTCGCCATATGCGAGCAAGAAGTAGCTGTTCGGATATTCCTCGTACTTCCCGATGATGGGCAGACCGTCCGCCATTCCGCCGTAAAAAGCGGCAGAATAGAAGGCCGGCTCTACCTGAATGTCGGGGAACAGGCGATTGAACGCGGCAAGCAGCATATCCTTCTTATGAATCAGTTTGCTGTCTCGACGCTCCGGATAAGCTGTATTTTCGTCCAGGCCGCCGACGATGATCCGGTTGTCGACCGTTGTTCGCATATACAAATACGGGCGTGCCGTCTCCCACAGAAGCGTTCTGTTGTGCCAGGATGACAGGTCCGCCACAGGTTGGGTCGTAACGGTGTAGGTGCTCACGAAAGAGGCTTGCTTCTCTTTGCGAATCTCCATATTCTCATAGCCCGCCGCAAAGATGACATGTCGTGCGTTGATTTCTTTCCTTGTGTTCGTAGTGACGATCATGCGCTGCCGCTGCCGGTCGTAACGATGGCCGTTCATCGCGGTATGTTCATAGATGCGGATTCCCCGATTCGCCGCAAATTGAAATAACGCATGGGTGAATTTGTATGGATTCAGCTCGCCATCGTCATAGGAGTAGATCGCCGCGTCTCGGCTGAACGGGTATTTTTCTTCGATTTGAGGGCGATTCCAAAAATCGATTTTGATGCCATGACGCTTGATGAATTCGTATTCGATTCGCAAGCGGTCGATGTCCTCGGAGCAGCTCGCGGCATAAAGCGTGTCTCTGCGCCGGAATTCGCAATCGATATCCACGCCTCGGGAGGCAGCCTCGATTTCGTCGATGGCTTCTTTGAGCAGCTTCAGGTGCCGCCCGACGTAATTCTCTCCAAAGGTGTTAACCAGAGCGGTGAACATCTTCTCGCCCGAATATTGAATGATCGCGGTGTTCGTGCTCGTGCTGCCGCCTCCGATGCGCCCTTTTTCCAACACAACGACCTCAAGTCCGCTGCCGGCCAAATAATAGGCGCACTGTGCGGCAGAACTTCCGCCCCCGATGATGACCACGTCGCAAGTGAGATTTTCCTCCAGAGAGGGAAAGGACGGGGCTTCGGGAAAGGTGATCGGCCAATAATAGGTTCCCGTTTGCAAGTTCATGGTGTACCCCCCGGCAGTGAGAATCCATGCATACTATATCCAAATTTGTACTGCGCATACACCTGCCACGAATCTCAGCGCAAGCACGCGCCTACGAGCATCCGTACATAGAATTCAGGACCGTTTCAGGAATATGGTTCCCCAGCGCTTGCCCGGTTCATCTAAGGAGGCAGGTTTTGACCAAAAATCGAATTTTGTCGAAAATAGGGTCGAATCCCACGAAGATGGAATTGACAAATCCCCAGTGATCTTCTAGGATATTAACATATGAAATTAAAAAGCACGTATTTTCGGGGGAGAGAGACAGTTGAAAAAAACATTATCGCTCGTTCTGATGTTCGTCCTGATCGCAGGTGTGCTGGCGGCATGCGGTTCGAATAAAAACAACAACGGCAACAACGCCTCCAGCAGCGCTCCGGCAAGCGGAAGCGCAACGGCAAGCGAAGGCGCGTCCGCGCCGGCGGCTTCGAACGGCAAGCCGAAGAAGATCGCGCTCATCACGCCCGAGCCGATCGGCGTCAACGCGTTTTTCGTGCTGATGCAAGAAGGCTTGGAGAAAGCCGGTAAAGACTTCGGCGTAGAAGTGAAGACGCTCGAGTCCACGGACCCGGCTTCGATCGAGCAGAACATCCGTACGGCCGCGGCAGGCGACTACGACCTAATCATCACCTCGACGTACCAGGTCGAAGATGCCCTGAAGAAGATCGCGCCGGAATACCCGGACAAGGCCTTCGCCGTCATCGATACGGTCGTCGATCTGCCTAACGTTCGCTCTATCGCGTTCCGCGAATACGAAGCTTCGTACCTGCTCGGTGCCGCAGCGGCGCTCGTGTCCAAGAGCGGCACGGTCGGCAACGTCGTCGCCATGGATATTCCGCTCCTCTCCAAGTACACGAGCGGCTTCGAGCAAGGCGCCAAGTCGATCAACCCGAACATCAAGATCCTGGTCGGCTACGTAGGCGGCTATACCGACCCTGCGAAGGCGAAGGAACTGGCCCTGCAGCAAAACGGGCAAGGCGCGGACTTCATCGCCGGCATGTCGGCCGCAGGCGACCTCGGCGTCTTCGAAGCCGCAGGCGAAAAGAGCTTCTACACGTCCGGCCAAGATACGGACAACACCGACGGCAAGCAAGTCATCCTGGCGCAGCTCAAAGGCACGGACGCCGTCGCCTACGAGACGGTCAAGGACTTCGTTGAAGGCAACTTCTCGTACGGCGTTCGCGACTACGGGCTTAAAGAAGGCGGCGTCGGCCTGACGTACGTCAACAAAGACAGCAAGTCCCCGCTGAGCGATGCGATCGGCCAAGAAAATGTTGACAAGCTCAAGAAGATTTCCGATGATATTATTGCAGGCACGATCGTGGTCAAAAATCCGCTGCAAAAATAAACGTCGCCTTTACCTATAATTATCCATAACCGGCTGCCCCGAGCAGCCGGTTTCCTATGCTTATAAGGACCGCAGACAGGAGGGCTCGCATGCTGCTCGAGATGGAACGAATCACGAAGAGCTACGGCAGCGTCATCGCGAACAAGGGAATCGACTTTAACTTGAAGGCCGGGGAAGTGCATGCCGTCGTCGGGGAGAACGGCGCGGGCAAAACGACGCTCATGCGCATTTTGTACGGCATGGAGCAGGCGACTGCCGGTACGATCAAGCTGAACGGGCGCGACATGCGCTTCGCCGATCCGAAGGATGCGATCGGCGTCGGCATCGGCATGGTGCACCAGCACTTCATGCTGTTCCCGGAATTCACGGTGGCGGAAAATATCGTGATCGGCCGCGAGCCCGGCGCCGTCCGGTTTGATCGCAAGACCGCGATTGCGCAGGTTGAGGCGCTCTCGAGGACATACGGCATCCGCGTCGATCCGCGGGCGAAGGTCGGCGACTGCCCGCTCGGCGTACAGCAGCGCGTCGAGATCCTGAAGGTGCTCCATCAAGGCGCGGAGATCATCATTCTGGACGAGCCGACCGGCGTGCTGACCCCGCTGGAGGTCGGCGAGCTGCTTGAAGCAATCAAGAAGCTGGCGGGCATGGGAAAGAGCTTTATCTTGATCACGCACAAGCTGAACGAAGTGATGAGCGTCGCCGACCGGATCACGGTGCTGCGCGACGGCGAAGTAACGGGCACGCTGAACGCTTCCGATACGAACGTGGAAGAGCTGTCGAGGCTGATGGTCGGCCGGGAGCTCGCTCCTTCGACCAAGAAGCCGGCCAACCCCAAAGCGAACGTGCTGGAGCTCAGGGACGTCTCCCTCGCCGGAAGCGGGCCCAAACCGGCGCTCAGCGGCATCGATCTGACCGTGCGCGAAGGCGAGATCGTCGGCGTGGCAGGCATCTCCGGCAACGGTCAATCGGAGCTGATCCAGTCGATCGCGGGCCTCATGAAGCCGGATGCGGGCACCATTTCGCTGCTGGGCAAAGACGTGACGGGCAGCAGCGCGCGGGCATTGCGGGATGCCGGGCTGGCGCATATTCCCGAAGACCGGTATATCTGGGGCGCCAGCAAAGCCGCGACCGTCGCCGAGACGGGCATTATGGGGCACCAAAATCGGCTGGGTCGTTATGGGATGCTGCGCGGCAAAGGGATGAAGACGCTCGTATCGGATTGGGTCAAGCGCTATGCGATCAAAGCCGGCTCGCTCGACAACAAGACGCAGAACCTGTCCGGCGGCAACCTGCAGAAGCTCATCGTCGCCCGCGAGCTTGCGCAGAATACGCCCTTTCTGATCGCGGCGGAGCCGACGCGGGGCGTCGACATTGGCGCGATGGAGACAATTCACGACGAGCTGCTGCGGAGGCGCGCCGAGGGCGGGGCGATTCTGCTCGTCTCGTCGGAGCTGTCGGAGATCCTGAAGCTGTCGGATCGGATCGTCGTCATGTACGAAGGAAGCATCGCGGGAGAGCTGCGCGTCGACGAGGCGAGCGAGGACAAGCTCAGCCTGCTGATGGCGGGAGGAGGGGCGAGGCATGAATAAAATCGGTGCGTGGCTGCTGTCGCTGCGCGGGCCGCTGGTCGCGATCATAATCGGATTGCTCGCGGGCTCGATCGCCATTCTCGTCGCCGGCGGCTCGATCGCGGAGACGTATACGGAGATGTGGAAGGGCGCGTTCGGCAGCTTTTATTTTTTCACGAGCACGCTGTCCCGCGCGACGCCGCTCATCCTCGTCGCCATGGGGTCCGCGGTCGCCTTCCGCTCGGGCTTTTTCAACCTCGGCGCGGAGGGGCAGATGGCGTTCGGCGGTTTGAGCGCGGCGCTCATCGGTCTGCACGTGCCGGGTCCGGGCTGGTTCGTCTGCATCGTCGCGATGCTTGGCGGTATCGTCGCGGGCGGGCTCTGGTCGGCGATGGCCGGGTACTTCGACGTCCGTTTCCGCGTCAATCTGCTCATCACGACGATGCTGCTCAATTATATCGCGTCATTGTTCGCAGGCTATCTGGTCACCTATCCGTTCAAAGACAAGACGGGAGCGGGTGCGATGGCCCAGACGCAAATGCTCGAACACGCGGTCTGGCTGCCGAAGCTGTTCAAGGGCATGACGGTGCACGCCGGGTTCATCATCGCGATCGCGGCCGTCGTCATCCTGTACGTCTATTTGGCCAGATCGGTCAAAGGATACGAGGCGCGCATGCTGGGCGGCAATCCCCTGTTTGCCGTCTACGGCGGGGTGCGGCGGACGTCGCTCATGCTGACGACGATGTTCGCGAGCGGCGGACTGGCGGGCCTTGCCGGCGCGGCCGAAGTGCTGGGTTCGCAGTACCGCTACATCGACGGCTCGTTCGCTTCGGCGGACTACGCCTGGACGGGCATTATGGCGGCGCTGCTCGCGAACGGCAATCCGATCGGCTCGGCCGTCGGCGCCTTTTTCCTCGCGGCGCTTCAGACGGGCGGCATGGGCGTAGAACTCAATACCGACGTGCCGCTGGAGATCGGATCCGTTATTCAAGCGGTGCTCATCTTGTTCATTACCGTCAAATTCAGCTGGCGTTTTATGCGGCGCAAAAAAGGAGCGATCGTCGATGGATCAGCTGTTTGATCTGGCCCTGTTCAATTCGGCGCTTCGCATCCTGACGCCGATCCTGCTCGCGGCGCTCGGCGGCGCGCTATGCGCGCGCGTCGGCCTGTTCAACGTCGGTCTCGAAGGGCTGATGCTGATCGGCGCCTTCACCGCCATCGTCGGCAACCATTATTTCGAGAATACATTTTTGGCCATCCTGTTCGCCATCGTTTGCGTATGCGCGTTCTCGCTGCTCTTCGCGTTTCTCAGCATCCATCTGCAGGCGAACGTCATCGTCGTCGGGATCGCGATGAACTTCCTGGCGCTCGGATTGACGACGTTCAGCTTGCGGACGATCTTCCACGTGAAGGGCGCATACTACGATAAGGAAATGGTCGGTCTGCCGAAGTGGAACATACCGCTCATCAAGGATATTCCGGTCGTGGGGGACATTTTCTCCGGGCATTCTCCGCTCGTCTACTTGTCGATCGTGCTGGCTGGATTGCTGTGGTACTACTTCTATCGCACGGTGAACGGGTTCCGGTTCCTGGCCGCGGGCAGCAACCCGCTTGCCGCCCGTACGATCGGCATCCACGTTCGCCGCTACCAATACGGCGCGATGATCGCCTGCGGCGTGCTGTGCGCGCTCGCCGGCGCGCAGCTGTCGCTCGGCCAAGTGACGATGTTCACCGAAGGCATGACGTCGGGCCGCGGCTTCATCGCGCTCGTCGCGACGATGCTCGGCCAATCCGGGCCGCTTGGCGTCCTCGGCGCCAGCGCGCTGTTCGGCTTCATGGACGCGTTCAGCATCCGGCTGCAAGGCGTATCGTGGCCGTCGCATTTTACGCAGATGGTTCCATACGTCGTCACGATCATCGCAATGTTCTTTTTCCGGGACAAAGGATTCATCAAAGACGCGCAAAACGCCGGCTCCAGCTCCAGATAGTCATGCCGGACGCCAGAGGAGGTTAACACCGAAGATGCACAACAAAGCGGACCGTCTTAAAAAAGCCAAGGTGCCGGCCGCGTCGGGCAAGGTCGATCCCGCGCTTCGCCATCGGGTGCCCCCGGGGCAGACCGTCACGGAGAAGTTCCCCATCCTGCACGAAGGCGATGTGCCGGTCTACGATATGAACGAATGGCGGCTGACGGTGTGCGGCGAGGTGGAGGAGGAACGCTCCTTCACGTTCGAGGAGATCCTGCGGCTGCCCGCGACCAAGGTCGTGCGGGATATTCACTGCGTGACGCGCTGGTCGAAGCTCGACACCGAGTGGGAGGGCGTACTGTTCAAGGACCTGCTGCCGCTGCTCGGCGTGAAGCCGGAAGCGAAGTACGTCATGTTCCACGCCGATCCGGACTACGAGACGAACGTGCCGCTTGAGGATCTGCTGAAGGACGACGTCATGCTCGCTTACCGCTTTGCGGGCGAGCCGCTTACCGACAAGCACGGCTGGCCGCTGCGCACGCTCGTCCCGCACCGCTACTTCTGGAAGAGCGCGAAGTGGATTCGCCGTATCGAGTTCATGAGCGAGGACCGGCCGGGCTTCTGGGAGCGCAACGGATTTCATAACGAAGCCGACCCGTTTGCGGAAGAGCGGTTTTCCGGCGAGGCGCTGCCGATTCCCGAAGACGAATGGACGAAAAAGGAGTTCGATTAACGATGTACTTGCCGATCCTGCAGATTCATTCCGAAGACATTCCCGAATATGCGATCGTCTGCGGCGACCCGCGCCGGGCCGAAGTCATCTCGCGCAAGCTGGAAGGCGCGCGCGAGCTGGCATTCGCCCGTGAATACCGCACGTTCGTCGGCGACTACCAAGGCGTGCATCTTGCGGTCGTCAGCCATGGCGTCGGCTCGGCGGGCGCGGCCATCTGCTTCGAGGAGCTAATCCGCGCGGGCGTGAAGACGCTCATTCGCGTCGGTACCGCCGGCTCGTACTCGGAGCAGACGCCGGCCGGCAGCCTGATCGTCAGCACGGCGGCCGTTCGGACCGACGGGCTTACCCGGTCAATCGTGCCGGACGGGTTCCCGGCCGTCGCGGACAGCCGCATCGTCGAGGCGCTTGACGCATCGGCGCGCGAGCTCGGCGGCGTCGTGGGCAAAGGCATCACCGTGACGGTAGACGTCTTTTTCGAAGGCGCGCTGGACGTGCCGCACAAGACGTACAAAAAGGCGGGCGCCATCGGCGTCGAGATGGAGATCGCCGCGCTGTACGTAATCGCGAGCTTGCGCGGCGCGCGGGCGGGCGCGATCCTGGCGGTGGACGGCTACGCGGACGCCGATCTCGCGGCCGAATACGACCCGCACACCGATGTCGTCGCACAGGCGGTCGAGCGGGAGATCGAGGCGGCGCTGCGCGCCGTCGCTAAGCTGGCGGATCAAGACGCGTAGTTATCGGAGCAGGATGCGAAGGCATCGACGAAATAGAGTAGGCATCGGCGAAATAGAGAAGGAGTCGGCGGAATAGAGAAGGCGTCAACGGAATAGAGAATGCATCGACGAAATAGAGTAGACTGGACGCTCCGAGCGGGACTCGGGGCGTTTTTTTGATCGAATTCGGATGTGTGCGGGGCGAATAACTGCAAATGTACATCTAATTTTCACCAGTCAGCGATGCCTGATGAAATAACTGCAAATAAAGTCAATTTCATAATTCAAAAAATCGCTAGTTTAAACAAACCTAATCAAAGATTTGACGAATAACGTTCGGTTTTGGGCTTTTTTCCGAATCTCAGAGGTTCTATTTTGTATTAAAAGTTCGGAATTATTCTGGTAAAAAATGTTTATGAAATTGACTTAATATGCAGGTAAATTCAAAGCATGAACCGGAAATGCGCTGGAATGAAGGAATTAGATGCATATCTGCATCTATCCTTGCCGGAATGGTCGATATGCGCGAAAATAGATGTATTTTTGCAGGTACTGCAGCTAAAGAGCAACGTGACAGATGCATAGCCAAAAGTCGCGACTGCTCTCAGGCGAGCAGTCGAATTGCCATGGCCGGGCTTCCCCAACGCGGCCTAATTTGCATGCTGGCAACAGGGAAGGGAAGCCCGCCGTGTACAGGCTGTCCAATTTATGGCAAAATCATTGTGAAGGACATTCCATTGCTGGAAGGCTGGAAACAATGAAAGCAAAGTTTATTTTCATGCTGATGCTGATGCTGGTACTTATTTCAGGGGTCATACCTAATCCTTATTTAAATTCTTTTGCCGCATCCGCGGCTAAGCAGGCAGACAAATGCTCGATTGACTCGAACAGCGGTGCCAAGTTAGTGATAGGCGATCCTTATTTGGGCGATGCCTTTTTGTCTGTTTATTGCGGTTATCTCTCCGATGACGGCGATTTAGCAAATCAGGCCATTTTTAAGATCGATTCTGCGTACCTGACGATAACCAAACAAAGTGCCGTAGGAATAGCGGTCACTGCCAAAAAGGCGGGTATTGTTAACGTGCAAGCGACAATGCCGGATAAGAGCGTCGTTTCTTTGAAGATTACGATCATGACGAAGCAGCAGTACGATGCCAGCCGAGATCCGAATACACTGACCATCGATGAAGCGCTGGCGCTCGTGCGAATGAAGATTAACGACGTTCATGGCGAGTACGGGTATTCGTCTATGTATTCGGATGGCGGCTACGTCTTCCGCAATATGAACAGGGGCGAAGCCCTCGGCGAGAGCGAGATCTTCAGGATCGATCCGGAATCCGGCACCGTATACGGTTATCTGGACGATCAATACATCGATAATCTGATGGTCGATAAGCATGATCCGCCTTTTACCCCCGAACAGTGCGCACAACTGCTAAAGGAGCGGTTCTTGAAGACGGTGCCGGCCAATCAGACGGTCGAAGCCACCGGCAATTATTCGAAGGGACGTATCGAGATCGGCGTGTTCTCGATGATTAAATCGGCGAAGACCGGCAAGATGGTAGCGAACTACAACTCAAATTACACAACCTACTTGGTCGATCCGGCAACCGGAGACGTGTTTAACGCGATCTCCTTTGCTTACAAAGGATCCATTTCTTCCGTCAAGATTACTCGGACCAAGAATCGGACGATCTATGTCAATGACTTGCTGCAGGATTACTATCGCAAACTTTCTACGGCAGTGAACGAAAACCGCCTCAGCGCGCTGGACGATATGCTTAAGCCAGGAAGTACGATCGATAAGCAGCAGCGCCAATTTGCCAAAAGTATGTATAGCTCAGGTACGAAAGAGCAGTTCGGCAAAACTTATAAGATCGATCATACGGAGCAGGTTTCGCCGAAGCTTGTGAAAATTTATGTTATGGAGCAAACCTCCGTTACGCCTAAGCGTGGGAAAACGCGAACCGTTGAGGAAAAGTGGATGTATCAGGCCGAGAAAGAAACCTATGCATGGCGCTTTACGGAGATGAGAAGATGGTAATCGGTGTGTACGGTCTATGGAGCAGGGGACTCATCCCTTGCTCCTTTTTTATGGCTCGATTCCGGGTGACCAAGCGATCGTTTTTGCACAACCCATCCGCGCACGTTATAAATGGGCAGGAAAATGAAACGAAGACTGTTGACAACACGAGCTACTACGTGTTACTTTATAGCAGTAGTAAGTAACACTGCATACCAGTCATACAGAATAGTGAAGGGTGATTGTCTTGGAAAACTTAACGGAATTGCTCAAAGGCGTGCTTGAGGGCTGTGTCCTTGAAATTATTAGCCGCAAAGAAACGTACGGCTACGAAATCACGCGGCAGCTGAACGCGCTCGGCTTCGCGGACGTCGTGGAAGGGACGGTGTACACCATCCTGATCCGGCTTGAAAAAAACAAGCTGGTAGAGATCACCAAAAAGCCTTCGGAACTAGGGCCGCCGCGCAAGTTTTTCGCCATCAACGACGCCGGCCGCGCGGAGCTTCGGAAGTTCTGGGAAAAGTGGGAGTTCGTATCATCCAAAATGAACGAGTTAAAGGAGATAACAAAATGAACTTTTGGGAAAAGATCACTGGCAGCGACATGACGAAGGAAATGAAAGCTTTTGAAGCGCGAGCCCAAAAGCTGCCGGCCGATTATCAAGCGGCATGGGGAGAATTGAACGCCAATCTGTGGTCCTACTCGAGCTTCAGCGGTCGCAACCTGATGCCCATTCTCGACGGCGTGCTCGGCCTGCTCGAAGAATCGGCGGCGGACGGCCAGCGCGTCCAAGAAGTGCTGGGCGACGATATCAAAGGCTTCTGCGCGGCGCTGGCCGGCGAAGAAGGGGCAAAGTCCTACCGCGACAAATGGCGCGAGCAGCTCAACCAGAACGTAGCCAAAAAATTAGGCAAATAGGAGGAAATGAAAATGAACATTCGCGATATCATCGAGGGCAAAAAAGAATGGCGGGCGCACGTGGCGCGGGTCAAAGCGCTCCCGCAGGATTATCAGATCGTTTACAAAGAGATTCAAAAATATCTCTTTAAGGTCGGACCGGTCGAGCTGACCGAGGGAAACGGGCTGCTGTCGGGGATCGTCGATCTTTTCGAAGAAGGCGCGGCCTCCGGCAAGGGCGTGCTCGAAGTGACGGGCAGCGACGTGGCGGCTTTCTGCGACGAGCTGATCAAGGATTCAAAAACGTACGCCGACATCGCGCAGGAATCCGCTAATCAGGCTGTCAACAAGGCCATGAAAAAAGTGACGGACAAGAAGAAATAAAGGAGGAGATCGGCATGGAAAAAGCAATCGAAGTGAAAGGCCTTAAAAAGGCCTTCAAGGGCAAGGAAGTGCTGAAGGGCGTCGATCTGGAGGTGAAGCGGGGCGAGATCTTCGCCCTGCTCGGCTCCAACGGCGCGGGGAAGACGACGATGGTGAGAATCCTCGCCACGCTGCTCAAGCCTGACGGAGGCAACGCCGTCGTGAACGGCTTCGAGGTCTCGTCCAAACCCGAGCAGGTGCGGCATGCGATCAGCCTGACGGGGCAGTTCGCGGCGGTAGACGAGGTGCTCACCGGGCGGGAAAACTTGATCATGATCGCCAAGCTACGTCATCTCGCTCAGCCTCGCCAAGTGGCGGACGATCTGCTCAAGCGGTTCGGCCTGACGGACGCCGCCGACCGGAAGCCGTCCACGTATTCGGGCGGCATGCGCCGCCGGCTCGACATCGCCTTGAGCCTGGTCGGCAAGCCGAAGATCATTTTCCTCGACGAACCGACCACCGGACTGGATCCGGAGGCGCGCATCGAGGTGTGGAAGATCGTCAAGGAGCTTGCCGACGGCGGCACGACGGTATTCCTGACCACGCAGTATCTGGAGGAAGCGGAGCAGCTGGCCGACCGAATCGCCATTTTGCACGAGGGCAGGATCATCGCCGGCGGCACGCTGGCGGAGCTGAAGAAGCGTTTTCCCCAAGCAAAGGTTGAGTATGTGGAAAAGCAGCCGACGTTAGAGGAAATCTTCCTCGCGATCATCGGCAAAAAGGAGGCCATCTAAATGGAAACGGCAAAAAGCCACTTTTTCAGCGATATGGGCGTCATGCTCGGACGTTCCATGCGCCATATTTTCCGCAGCGTGGATACGATCTTTACGGTCTGCGTCACGCCGATCGCAATGATGCTGCTGTTCGTGTACGTGTTCGGCGGCGCCATCGATACCGGCACAGATAACTACGTGAACTACCTGCTGCCCGGCATCCTGCTGATGGCGATCGCCAGCGGGGTGGCCTATGTCGCTTACCGCCTGTTCCTGGATAAGCAGCGGGGCATCATCGAGCGGTTCAACTCCATGCCGATCGCGCGTTCTACAATGCTGTGGGGGCATGTGCTGACTTCGGTCGTATCCAACGTTATCTCGATCGCCGTCATCATTCTCGTAGCGCTCGCGATGGGCTTTCGTTCCTCGGCAGGGATCCTGTCCTGGCTCGCGGTAGCAGGCATCCTCGTGCTGTTCACGCTGGCGCTCACCTGGATCGCAGCCATTGCCGGACTGTCCGCCAAGTCGGTGGAAGGCGCAAGCGCCTTTTCCTACCCGTTGATCTTCCTCCCGTTTATCAGCTCGGCGTTCGTGCCGACCGAATCGATGCCGACCGTCGTACGCGCTTTTGCCGAGAACCAGCCGGTGACGTCCATCGTGGAAACGATCCGCGCGCTGCTGTCGAACCAACCGGTAGGTAACGATATCTGGGTTGCGCTGGCCTGGTGCTTGGGTATATTGATCGTCGCCTACGTATTCGCGGTGCGAGCCTATAATCGGCAAGTGGCTTAATGTTGGCGCTTAGGGAATTTTGATTTTGGTGTTGACATTAAAAGGATGATCGGATACATTTTAAACATACCAACCGAATGTATGAAAGGGGAGGACGAATGGCAAGGAATAAGTATCCTGAAGAAACAATCAACCAGATACTAACTGCAGCTCTTAACCTGTTCATTCAAAAGGGATACGAGCAGACCTCCATTCAGGATATCATCAACGAGCTGGGCGGACTGACCAAAGGCGCCATTTACCATCACTTCAAGTCGAAAGAGGAGATCCTGGAAGCCGTCACCAGCCACTTGTTCAAAGGCGCTGACGAGATGCTGGCCGGTGTTCGGGATGACAATTCGCTGAACGGACTGGAAAAGCTTCGCAAGATTTCCCGGGTCTCTCTCGACAATCCCGCTCAAGACGAACTGGCAT
The DNA here is from genome assembly GCF_030014955.1 of Cohnella hashimotonis. Lineage (NCBI taxonomy): Bacteria > Bacillati > Bacillota > Bacilli > Caryophanales > Paenibacillaceae > Cohnella > Cohnella hashimotonis. The sequence continues at coordinate 7,573,440 of NZ_JAGRPV010000001.1, read as the reverse complement.
CGGTGGCACCGAACCTCTTGCGCAATCCGAAGATGCTGGCGGCACAGATTGAGAACATCATCAATAAAGCCGTACCCGTCTATATTCAGCCCATCATCGAACAGGGTATGCGAGACGGATCGATCCGAACCGACTATCCAAGGGAGCTTAGCGAAGTGCTGATGATTCTCACCAACATATGGCTAAGCCCGGCGGTCCTCCAAGTTTCGCCCGAGATGCTGGTGCGCAAGTTAAGGTTTTTCGATGAAATATTGAAAGGCCTGGGGCTTGATCTGTTCGATGAACAATTGTTTCAACGATTCGAGGAATTGTCTCGTTTGTCAGCTAGAGAAGTCAGCCAAGAAAACTAAACTGCCGAAAGGCAGCTTATTTTTAAGCCTATACATACCATCGGTTGGTATGAATAAGCGTTAAATTAAAACAATTGAACGGATAAAACACATAAAGTGAGGGAAATAAAATGGAAAAGATAACAACGGAAAATTTCGGTTCGTCGGAAAATAGGAAGGAAAAAGGATTCGCTGCCGGGCAGGATCGCTCGGAGCTGCAGAAGGCCATCCAGGACATCGTCGATTCCGGTTTCCTCGGGGTGCAGCTGCGCGTAAACGATGAGCAGGGCGAGTGGGTCGGCAGCGCCGGGCTGAGCAGGCTGGGCGAGGCGGAGAAGCCGCCTACGAACGGGCACTTCCGGATAGGCAGCAACACCAAGACCTTCACCGCGACCGTGGTGCTGCAATTGGTTGCCGAAGGCAAGTTCGGGCTGGACGATCCGGTGGCAGACTATCTGCCCGAGTTCGGGCTGGACCGGCGGATCACGGTGCGAATGCTGCTGCAGCACACCAGCGGGGTGTTCAACTACACCGGCGAGTACTACGAAGACGGGACGGTCGTGAACGGGATTACTTGGCAGGGCCAGGAGTGGGTAGACAACCGGTTCAAGACCTACCGGCCGGAGGAGCTGGTACAGCTGGCATTGTCCAAGCCGGCGCGATTCGAGCCGGGCACGGACTGGAGCTATTCCAACACCAACTACGTGCTGGCCAGGCTGCTGATCGAGAAGGTCACCGACAGCTCGCTCGCCGAGGAGATGCAGCGGCTGATTCTGGGACCGCTTGGGCTGTCGGGTACCGTGGTACCAGACACCCAGCCGGAGATCCCCGAGCCGCACGCCCACGCCTACTACCGCTACGAGGACGCCGGCGAGCAGAAGACGGTCGACATCTCCCGCCAGAACCCCTCCTGGATCTCCACCGGCGGCGACATGATCTCGACCACCCGGGATCTTCACACGTTCATCACCGCGCTGATGGGCGGCAAGCTCCTCCCGGCCCCGCTGCTGGCCGAGATGTGCAAGCCGCATCCCAAGGTCGGCTATGGCTTGGGGGTGTTCGTGCAGAACGCCGGTCCGAACGGCGAAGTTACCATCATCACGCACAACGGCGGCATTTCGGGCTACGCGGCGCTGATGTATAGCACGCCCGACGGCAGCAAGACCCTGACCGCCTCCGTGAATTATGTGGACGACGTCGCCATGTCCCTGGCAGCGGCGTTCCAGAAGGCGATTCCGAGGCTCGTCGAGGAGGTGTTCGGCGGCCGGTAAAAGATGCTTGTGAGAAACCTGCCACGACCGCATGCTCCGAATTCGCCATCCTTTCCGCCACACGCGTTTGATCTCCGCCGAACCTGACCCGCAACGCATCTCTCAGCTCGTCCTGTCTTAGAAAATAATACCGAAAAAGACGGGAAGTTCCCTCGATCGAAGAGAGGCGATAATGCCCCTTTAACACGGGTAGGGTAAGATGATTACGGAGGTGTTACCCTGATGAAGTTTATACGCTTGAAAGGGAATCTCGAGCAGCGCAATCTGGACAATCGCCTTTCTTACGAGCCGGATATTATCGAGTTCTACCTGAGTGAGCGCGATCTGGGCGATCAGGAACTTATCCGTGACCGAATCCGCCAGCTTCACGACCGTGGAGTCAAGCCGTATCTGCATCATCCGCCGACGTACCGCGGGACGTATCTGGACATCTTGAGCGAAGATCCGGATGCGCGCCGATTTTACCATGAATCGTGCGAAGCGCTCGCCCGTATCTGCGCGGAGGAGCGGGCCAAATGCGTCGTGCATGCCCACTACGTCCATACGGCCAGCTGCGGCAACGTTACCCGGGAGCGAACCGCGCTGCTGCGCGAAGAAATTCGCAAAGTCATGGCTTATTCGCGGGATGTGTTCGTCTGGGAGGATTCGACCGAGGGGCTGTTTTCCTACGGCTGCAATCCGTATCTCATAGAAGAAGTGATCGAGCCGCTGGCGCTTCCGTTGACGGTCGACGTGAGCCATACGTTTATCAGCTATCGCGGGGACAACGAGCGGCTGCGGGACATCCTCGAACGCACCGCGCCATACGCGCAATATTACCATCTTGTCGACAGCATGGGGCTTGTGCACGATTCGCTGCAGCTGGGCCTGGGGAAGATCGATTGGCGCATGGTGAAGCCGCTCGTGCTGGGCAAGGACTTTATCTTCGAGATCACGCTTAGCGGGGATCATTCCGACTGTACGCCGATGGTGGAGAGCGCGCGTTATTTTGCGGACATCGAGGCGGAGGAGCGTGTCGCGGCTAAATAGAATAAAGCACATGCATCGCCGGGCATACGCTTGCTCTGGCGGTGCATTTTTTTGTGCATCAGAAAAACATTCGTCATCAAATGAGATTCTGGACCTTCAACGCACGCTGATGCCGTCGAGGAACAAGCTGACCAAATGAGCAATGCGGGATTTCGGCGAGTCATCGCCTTCAGCAGCCAGGGAGATCGCGGTTACAACGTACACCAGATCATCGAGGGTGATATCAGGACGAATAGCCCCCGCCTTCTGCGCATGGTCCAGTAATCGCAACCCCTCCTCGTTTGTCGCGTGGCAACCTGGCGTGCCGACTTGAAGAACAGTGCCTAGTGAAGCGGCAAGGCCACGATAAATGCTCGTGTGCAGGGCGAGTTCTTCAAGATAGGCACGTACCCCGCTTGCCGGATCAAGTCCGGCAGATCTTTCCCGACTGGCTTGCGCGAATGACAAGAAACGGTCGCTGTAGGTTGCAGCCAAGAGCGCATCGCGCGTAGGAAAGCGCCGGTAGAGCGTCCCGATTCCAACGCCGGCCCGCTTTGCAACGTCTTCCAGGGAGGCGCCGGCACCCTGTGCCAAGAAGACATCTTCAGCTGCGGCGAGGATACGTTCGCGGTTCCGTTGGGCGTCTGCCCGCAGTGGATTGATGTCAGTCAATGCGGTTCCCCCCTACGTCTTTTTACCGACATTTTCTCTGCTTTCTTCAGTGTAATGAACGTCGAAGAAAGTGTCAAAAGGGATAAAGAGGCTAAAAAGCAGCGGTGTTTTCCATTGCCACTTGAAAAGTGGAGGGTTCCTCCGTATAATAAGTGGAGTAATCCTCCACTTAAAAGGAAAGAGGGCAGTGGAAATGTCGAATCGATTTGAGAACAAAGTCGTCGTGATCACGGGCGGCAGCGATGGCATCGGCTTGATGACGGCCAAACTTTTTGCGACAGAAGGCGCGCAAGTGTACATCACGGGGCGTCGGCAAGAACGATTGGACGAGGCGGTGAAGGAGATCGGCGGCGGTGCCGTCGGCGTCCAGGGAGACGTCGGCAACTTCGCCGACCTCGATCGACTTTACGAGCGGATCCAACGTGATCACGGCAGGGTGGACGTCGTGTTTGCCAACGCAGGCATTTCCGAGTCCGCACCGCTCGGCGGCATCGAGGAAGAGCACTTCGATCGCGTGTTCAGCACGAACGTAAAGGGTATGGTCTTCACCGTTCAGAAGGCGTTGCCGCTCATGAAGGATGGAGGCACGGTGATCCTTGCAGGATCGGGGTCGGGCAGCAAAGGGCTTCCAAGTTTGTCGATCTATAGTGCCACGAAGGCCGCGATCCGCTCGTTCGCGCGCACGTGGACGACCGACCTTAAAAGCCAGGGCATCCGCGTAAATGTGGTTTCCCCCGGCGTGATCCTCACGCCGGCACTCGAGACGTATCTCCGAGACAATGAAGGCGCCGAGGAGGCGATGAAGCAAATGACGCCATTCGGGAGACTCGGCCAGCCGGATGAGGTCGCCAAAGCGGTGCTGTTCCTGGCATCGGACGAGAGCAGCTTCATCGCAGGCGACGAACTGTTTGTGGATGGCGGATTTATGGCGGTCTGAGGGCTCTTCTGCCATATCGAATGTGGCACGAAGCTGGCCGGGAATAACCAATCCTGTCTGATTTGCAAAAACGCCGCGGCGCGCTCACGCCAGCGGCGTTTTTTGCTATCCTGCAATCCGGCCCGAAACATGGTAGACTTTTCGTGTGATGCAAGCGGCGGATTCAGCCGCAGTGCGAAGGGACGCGTATAAGACTGCTTCGGGGGTTGGATCATGATCAGCGTGCTGATAGTCGATGACGAACATTTGGTGCGAAAGGGACTTCGCATGACGATCGATTGGAGAAGCTTGGGCTATGAAGTCGCAGGCGAAGCCTCCAACGGTTTGGAAGCGCTTCAATTGGTTGGGAGTCTGAAGCCGGACGTCGTGATTACGGATGTCAGAATGCCCTTGATGGACGGAATCGAATTCATGCGCGAAATTAGAAGACAAGCGCTGCAAACCAGACTTGTTGTCATTAGCGGTTATGAGGATTTTGCTTATGCCAAGGGCGCGGTCGATTACGGCGCGGACGGCTACATCCTTAAGCCGGTGGACAATAGCCAGCTTGTGGCGTTGCTGGACAAACTGGCCAAGGAGATCCGGCAAGATTCGCTGCTGCAGCAGCTCTATCGGGAGCGGCTGATCGGCAGGCTTGCTTCCTTGCTGAACGAGATTCGGATCCGGAAAGTGGGTCAAACGCACGCCCTCGTAGAGGAGGTGCTCCGCGTCATCGAGTCTTGTTATATGGAGGACTTGAGCGTGAAGCTGCTGGCCGATCGGCTGCACATCAGCCCGTACTATATGATGCGTGTCTTCAAGGAGCGCCAGAACAAAACGATTAATACCTATTTGACGGAGTATCGGGTGGAGCGAGCGAAGCGGTTGCTGGCCGACCGGCGTACGAAAGTTTACGAGGTCGGCGCCATGGTGGGCTTCCCCGATCCGAAGTATTTCAGTCAAGTGTTCAAAAAGATCGTCGCCATGACGCCAAAAGAGTACCAGCAGATGGCTTCCGTGCTTCAGGGAGGCGCAGAGCCGTGAGCTTTGGCCGAATGCGTCTGCGAACCAAGCTGTTTCTTATCCTGGTGCCCACGCTGCTCGTCTTTTCGACGATAACGCTGAGAGGCACGGAAAGCTACTTGCAGCGTCAAATGAAAAACACGATCGACGACCAGATCGCGATTAATTACGAGAAGATCGGCAACAGTATCGAGCTGCTTGTTCAAGGCGTCAATATGCTGTCCATCCGTCTGCTCACCGATCAAAAAATATACAACCTGCTGAACGGCCCGGAAGGGGATCAAGCCGACAAGCAGTCCAAGCTAAACGAATTGCTGGCGAATACGATGATAGACGGGCGCGTGGTCGGGAAACTGTTCATCCGAACGGACGGCGCAGACTATTACGGCTATCCCGCAGCTGTCGCGATCGAGGCGCCGGATCAAGCCTTTGTCGACAGGATCCTCGCTTCGTCAACGCCGGTATGGGGAGATATCCGCAAGGATGAGGAAGGCAAGGCCTACTTGCAGCTGGGCCGCAAATTCCAGAACTTCTATACGGGGCAGCAGCTTGGCGTACTGATCGTGGAGATTAAAGAAGAAGCGCTTTACGAATTGATTCAAAATACGATTCATCCGTGGGGCTACTCGATGCTGGTAGACGGCGACCGCATCATATCGGCTGGCGACAAGAGCAAGCTCGGCGCCGTGATGTTCGACTGGGTGCTGGGACAGCGAAGCGGGGAAGGAATGGACCGCGGACACCCGACGATCAAGGTTGCGCTGCCCGAAGGAGAGACTTATGCCGTGTCGTCCTACCCGCTCACCGGCAATCTCGAGCGGATCGGCTTGAAATGGAGCATCGTAAACCTTGCTTCCGAGGACAAGCTATACGCAAGCATTCGCCGAATGGAACGCTTGTCCGCCTGGATTCAAGGGCTCGTTTTTGTCGTGGCCTTAGGATTTGCCCTGTACTTGGCGGCAACGACGCTTAAACCGGTCAATGGGCTGATCGGTAAAATAAAAGGATTCGGGAAAACGGCGCCGGAAGCGCCCGAACAAAAGCATGCCGAAGGGGCGTCCGGAGACGAACTGCAGGTGCTGTCCCGAAGCTTCGACGATATGGTCGTACGGATCGACGAGCTGATCGCCAACAACAACGAGTCCAAGGACAAGCAGAGAGAATCCGAGCTGGTCGCCCTTCAGGCACAGATCAATCCGCACTTCCTGTACAATACGCTGGACGCGATCGGCTGGATCGCCAAGATCAACGCGCAGCCGGATATTGAAAGGCTTGTGCTCGAGCTCGCCAGCTTCTATCGGCTGAGCCTGCATAAAGGCGACAAGTTCATCCGGGTCGAGGAGGAACTGGGCATTGTTAAAAGCTATGTCGCCATCGAGGAGTTCCGCTACCCCGACAAATTCGAAGTGCACTACGATATACAAGCCGAGATTCTGCCGTTTCCCATGCTGAAGATCATCCTGCAGCCGCTGATCGAGAACGCCATCGTTCACGGCATAGGGCCTAAAGCGAGTAAAGGCACCATCACGGTCAAGGGAGCCATGGAGCGCCATGCGCTGCGGTTCGACATTACCGACGACGGCATCGGATTCGATTCGGACCAGGTGCTGTACGCCGCGCCCAAGACGTATAGCGGGAGAGGGTACGGCATCGCGAACGTGGACGAAAGAATTCGCATGGAATACGGCGATCAATACGGCATTACCATTCGCAGCGTGCCGGGGAGCGGAACGACGGCGACGGTGGTCATCGGCCTTGGACGGGGCGATTCTTGAATTTTTTCATCTTCAGATAAAGACGGCTTAACGGCGCGACGATTAAATGTCTGAGGTACAGGCTGACGGCCAACGAGATGATCAGGAAGACCGACGAAGATACGGCCAGAAAAGTACGCAGCGCATGCAGGGGCTCCCGCACCGCAGCTTCAGGAACGACCGCGACCAATACGGCTCCCGCGTTCTGAATCGGATGCCGGACGGCAAAGGCGGCGCGAACGCCCTCGGCCGGGGAAGATCGGTTGCTGGCCAGCCATTGACCGCGTTCATCCGCAATACCGACGCCTACTCCCTTCAGAGAGGCGTTTTTGGTCTGGAAAAACTGGAACAGATAATCTGGGTTAAAGTCGATCACCGCATAACCGGCTTGCCGGGAGGCGGTGGAAGAGAGCTTGATGGCCAGCGTCAGCACGCCGTCGCTTCCATATTTCCCATTGTAGAAGTCGCGCACTTCATCAGGGCTGCGCCACGTCCAGAGCGGGTCATCGCCGGCATCGGCCATCCAGACGGCCAGCCTGGGCAGGGCTGCCAGCTGGGCCAGCGCAGGCGGATTGGAAGTCAGGCTCGTCGCGTAAACGAGTCCCCGGGACGTATAAAGCGTCATGCCCTGTATGCGCAATGTGGAGTTAAGGATAAGCGCGTCCAACTGATGCGGCAGCGTAGAATCGTAATCGGGGCTGTCCAGCGCCTTGCGCACTTGCGAGTTCGCGCCGATCATGCGAAGCATCTCCACCGTATAATTCAGATCATGCGTCAGATTGTCCGCGCTGCTCTTGAAGTAGCTGTCGAATACGCTATGAAATTGCTGACTCATCGTATTCCTGGCATAAAGATAGGCAAACGCCCCGATCGTCAGCGAAGTCAGCCACAGCGAGAGACAGACGAGGAATACGATTCTGACATTCAGCTTCCGGAACATGAGAACGGCCTCCCTTTCGAAGCCATGAGATTGGGCACGAATTTAGAATAAAAGGCAGGTTTGCCGCCTAGGAGCGCATGCGATTAAAGCGCTATCATAAAGCTATTCTACCAGAGGGGGATAACGGATTTGAACAAGTTTATGAAGGGTTTGGTCGCCGGCTCGATGATTGCAGTCATGGTGACCGGATGTACGACCAAAGGCAACAGCCAGCCCAATGCTTCGGAAGCTTCCGGCGGCAAGGCGTCTGCAACCGCTTCTTCCTCGCCGGCAAGCGGAAAGAAAATCACGTTCGTGAACGGGGACTGGCCGCAGACGAACGACCAGTCGCTCCCGCAATTCGAAAAGTGGAAGCAGGCGTTCGAGGCGGCCAACGCCAACATCGTGATGGAAACCGAGCCTTATCCGTACGATGCCAGCACGTTCCTGCCCAAAGCGGAGAGCGGACAGCTCCCCAACCTCTTCGGCACGTTTTTCACGGAGCCCCAGAAGATCATCAATGCAGGTTATGCGGCCGATCTGACGGAATCGATGAAGGCGTACGGCTACGATCAGTCGCTCAACCCGAGCATGCTCGACCTGGTCAAGAAGGACGGCAAGATCTATGGGTTTCCGACCAGCGGCTACTACATGGGACTGTGGCTGAACGTCAATCTGTTCAAGCAGGCCGGTCTCGTCGACGACAAGGGCGTGCCCAAGTATCCCCAAACCTACGACGAGCTGGCCCAGACCGCGCAAGTCATCAAAGAGAAGACAGGAAAAGCCGGCTTCTTCCTCCCGACCAAGAACGGACAAGGCGGCTGGCAGTTCATGAACATCGCCTGGTCGTTCGGCGCGGAGTTCGAGAAGCAGGCAGACGGCAAGTGGACGGCGGTATTCAATAGCCCGGAAGCGGTCGCGGCGCTGCAATACGTGAAGGACCTGAAGTGGAAATACAAGGTGTTGACCGACAACAATCTGGTCGACGTCAGCGACCTGTTCCGAATGATCGGGACGGATCAGGTGGGCATGGGCTTCGGCACGGCGGACTGGGCGAATCAGCCGATCAACGACTACAAGATGAGCAAGGACGACGAGGCGATGGCGGCGGTGCCGGCCGGACCGAAGGGGAAGTATTCGCTGATGGGCGGTTCGCTGTACATGTTCTCTAACAACAGCTCTCCCGAGCAGATCGACGCAGGCTTCAAATGGCTTAAATACCGCGGCTACTCGCCCGATACGTCCGCAGATTCCCTTAAAGTATTCGAGGAGTCGCTGGCGAACGACCAGAAGCTGAACCGCGTCGTAGGCCCGCACAGCATGTCGCTGTGGGCCGACCCGCAAGTGGTGAAGACGCAGGACGAGATTCGCGCCAAGTATACGAACGTCAACATGGACCTGTGGAACAGCTATATGAGCAATGAAGGCGTCACGATCCGACCGGAAGAGCCGATCAATTCTCAAGAGCTGTACAAGGCGCTCGACGTCGTGATTCAGGCCGTATTGACCAAGGAAAGCGCCGACCCGAAGGCGCTGCTCGACCAAGCGGTAGCGGACTTCCAACGGGATTACCTGGATAAGGCGTAATCGGTGGCCCGGCAATGAGAATCGCCAGAAGAATTTGGAGAGAGATCCCCGTATGGGGCCTTGTGCTGCCCAGCTTGTTCCTGTTCATCATTTTTTCCTGGCAGCCGCTGATTTCGGGACTCTACCTGTCGTTTTTCAAAACGAAGGGATATCGGGCGGAGCAGTACGTCGGGATCAGAAACTACGTCGAAGTGATCCAGAACTCGGAGTTTCAGCAGACGCTGATCAATACATTCTCTTATGTCGTATGGTCGCTGGCGATCGGATTCGCGCTTCCGATCGTCATCGCGATCATCGTGAACGAACTGGTTCATTTCAAGTCGTTTTTCAAGTTTTCGATTTACTTTCCCGTGATCGTCCCGGGAATCGCGGCTGCGATGATGTGGATGTTCATGTTCGAGCCCGGTGAAGGCGGACTGCTGAATATGCTGTTCGGCAAAATCGGACTTGGTCCGTATCCGTGGCTGCAGGATCCCGGTTGGAGCATCCCGCTGATTGTCGTGACCATGACCTGGAAGTCGTTCGGCGGCTCGGTCATCTTGTATCTGGCCAGCCTGCAGGGCGTGAACCGCGAGCTGTACGAGGCCGCCGCGCTGGACGGCGCCGGGGTCGCGCAGCGCGTTAGAAATGTCACGATTCCGCAGATTTCCAATATTATCGGCATCATGTTTATCCTGCAGATCATCGGCGTGTTTCAAGTGATGTACGAACCCTTGACGATGACGGAGGGCGGACCGAGCAACTCATCGATGTCCCTCATGCTGCAAAGTTATTTCTATGCCTTCCGCTATTTCGATGCGGGCAAGTCGATGGCGATCGGGAGCATGACCTTCATGATCTTGCTTGTACTGACCTTCGTGTACTTCAGGGTCAACCGGCGGTCGGATTAATTCGCGAGGAGTGAAGAACCAGCAGTATGAACGCTAATTACAACGGCATCATCGGCATGCATGACATCAAGCTGCCGCATATCAAGCTGCTCTACTGGACGATGTTCTTCGCGATGCTGGCGGTAGCGGCAGTCTGCTTGTTCCCGCCCGTCTGGCTGCTACTGTCCAGCCTGAAGGACGTGAAGGAGTTTTTCGCCATCCCGCCGACGATCGTGCCGAGATCCTTCGAGGTCGACAAAATCGTCTCCACCTGGCGCGATTACCGATTTCTCACGATATACGGCAACACGCTTGCGGTTACGGGCGGCACCCTGGTGTCGACGATCCTGTTCAACGGCGTTACGGGGTTCGTCCTGTCCAGGCTCAAGCCGCTTGGCAGCGGCGTACTGATGACGCTTGTGCTCTGGACCATGCTGCTGCCGAACACGGTCGGTATGGTGGGCGTGTTCAAAAATCTCGTCCACTTCCCGATCCTCGGGCTGAATCTGACGAATTCGTTCTGGCCGATGTGGCTGATGGCGGGGGCCAACGCTTATTTTATCATCATTTTCAAAGGCTTCTTCGACGGCATCCCGCAGGCGCTGATCGAAGCGGCCAGAATCGACGGCTGCACTTCCATGGGCTTGTTCGCGCGGATCGCGCTGCCGCTTAGCAAGCCGGTGCTCTGGGCGGTGTCCATCCTTACCGTCAACAATGCCTGGTCGGATTTTTTCTGGCCCTATATGGTGTTGAAGGATCAAGAGCTGTGGACGGTGATGGTCGCGATATTTAACCTGAAAAGCTCGGCGCCAATGGACATCATGTTCGTCGCGCTGACCCTCTCCATTGTCCCGCCGGCCGTTCTGTTCCTGTTCTTCCAACGCTATATCATCGCGGGCTTCAACTTCAGCGGCATTAAAGGCTAGGCGCGTGCGTTCACTACCTACATGAAGGAGATTGCTGCCAATGTTGCGTGCGGGATTGCAGGTTAACGGTATGGCAACACGGATCATGCTTGCTGCGTTATTGCTCCTGTCGGGCTTGTCGCTTCCGATGTCTCCGGTTCTCGCGAGCAGTATGACCTATTATGTCGATCCGGCCGGAGACGATGCGGGCAGCGGGACGACCCCGGCGACTGCTTGGCGGACGCTGGGGAAAATCAACGGTACGACATTCGGACCGGGCGACCGCATTCTGTTCAAGTCCGGCGGCGTATGGACAGGACAGCTATGGCCGAAGGGCTCGGGCGCTGCCGGCAATCCCGTTGTTATCGATCGTTACGGGAGCGGCGCCGCTCCCGTAATTGCCGGGGACCGATCGACGGATGCTAGTCTATCGGCGGCCGTCAAGCTGGAGAACCAAAGCTATTGGACGGTGCAAAACTTAAAAATTACGTTTCCGGCTGCCGGAAACGATAATTGGAAGCGCAGCGGCGTCTACGTTCATGCCAGCCAGAACGGGACGTACGGCGGCATTCATTTGCTTAACCTTGAAGTCGCCGACGTCAAATCCATTTCCTGCTGGGAATGCACGGATGGCAACGGCCAGACGGTCGGCGCATTTAATAATGCGGCGATCTACGTGATGACCGAGGAGGACCCGAACAACTTCCATCAGTCCCCATCTCCGGTGACGAACGCCAGATTCGACGACCTGCTCATTCAGAATAATACCATCCGCGATTCTACGGGGATCGGGATTCTGATGATGAACCGGTTCGGCCCGATAACGGCCAATCCGGAAGCGAACTTCCACTACAGCACGAATGTGCGCGTGGCCGGCAATACGATCCGGAACATCGGCAGGGACGCGATCGTGATCGGCGGCGCGGACGCCCCCGTGATCGAACGCAATAGCGCGTACGATCTGGGGCATATCAGCCGCAACGGCGTCAGCGACCAGCGGCTGATCGCCGGCATGTTCGCTTTCGTGAGCCGCAATCCGCTTTTTCAATACAACGAGGTAGCGCGGATCGCGGATATGGGGCCGGGCCAGGATGGAGAGGCCTGGGACAATGACTGGGGCAATACGGGGACGGTAACCTATCAATACAATTACAGCCATGACAATGCCGGCGGCATCATTTTGCAGCAAGAAAATACGCGGTCCGACTGGCTTGTCTTTCGCTACAATATCAGCGTAAACGATGGGGCCGGGACCGATCTCGGCGCCAGATTCCTGATCGACAAGCCGGGCGTGCAGGCCTACAACAATACGATTTATACGACGGGCCGCATTCAGGCGTACTGCCAGCTCGGGGACCCGAGCGTCGTATGCGGAAGCGCGCTGAAGCAAAACGTGTACTTCTGGAACAACCTTTTTGTCGGCAGCCAGGGCAATTTTGACAGCGGTTACAGCTACGATTACAACTTGTTCCACGGCTTCACCGGCCCGGCCGACGCTCACAAGCTGAATGCCGATCCTCAATTCCAGGCGCCTGTGCCGGGGATGGACGGCATGGATGCGGCATCGGGCTTCAGGCTTGCCGCAGGGTCGCCGGCGCTGGCGAGCGGAACGCCGGTCTCTTACAACGGCGGACAAGATTACTGGGGGAATCCGGTATCTGCGACTGCGCAGCCGAACAGAGGCGCGTATAACGGAGCGGCTGTAGCGGGCGTCGTCTCCTCCGTCGTCAACGATTCCGGGCTCTCCTACACGGGCTCGTCCTGGGCGGTCTCAAGCAATCGCCAGGTCGGCGATTATCTGGACGATGTCCACTATGCCACGCAGAACGGCGACAGCGTCAGCTACGCCTTTACGGGAGACGGGATCGATCTGATCGGCGAGATGAACGTCGATCAAGGTCTTGTGGACGTGTACATCGACAACGTATGGGTCCAGACGATCGATACGTACGCTGCCGCAAGGCAGGCTCAGCAGCATGTATTCGTCAAGAGAGGCCTGTCTCCGGGAACGCATACGCTGAAGGCCGTCAAGAAAAGCGGCACCTATATGACGATTGACGCTGTCGCGGTGCCGAAGTATGTCAACGATACGGATGCGACGATGGCGGCGGAATATATCGGCGCCTGGGGATATTCGAATGCGCGAGGCGTCGGGGATTACGGCGACGATGTCCACTATGCGTCCCAGAACGGAGACAGCTTCGATTACGCGTTCTACGGCAGCGGGATTGAACTGCTGTCCGAGCGATCCGGCGATCAAGGTCTGGCCGACGTCTATGTGGACGGCGTGTTCGTTCAACGGATCGACGCCTATACATCCGGTCCGCGACAGGCGATGCAGAGCGTGTTCAGTCAAAGCGGACTTACGATCGGCTACCACCGACTGAAGGTCGTGAAGGCAAGCGGCACCTATATGATCGTGGACGGTACGATCGTCCATTAAGGCAGGCCTTCGCGGTTCACACAAGATGAGGAGGAGGCGCTTCTTTGTTTATGAAGCGATTGAATGCCGCGGCATCGAGATGGATTAGAATTACGGTCGTCCTGTCGCTGCTCTGCTCGTGGGCTGCCGGCATGAACCCGGCCTCGGCGGATGAGCGCGCGGACCCCGGCACATACGAGATTGCCGTCGAGGGAGAAGATGCGGCAGCTCACAACTTCACCGACGTACTCGAGGGGAGCTTGTTCAGCGGCGGCAAGCTGCTGCGGCTGGAGACGTCCCAAGAGGCGCCGGCCGGCGGATACGAGGCTGTTTATTCTCTGCATGCGGAGGAAGCGGGGGCTTATGAAGCGATCGTCGCATCGACGCCGCCCGAGGAAGTATGGACCTCGCCTTACTCGATTCAGGTCAACGACGGGGAAGAAACGCCCGTAAGAAACGCCCTGCAGGTCGGCAACGTGAACGATACCGTGCGCAAATACGATATCGGCGTCTTCTTCCTGAAGCAAGGCGACAATACGGTCACCTTCCGGGTGAAGGACCGCAGAAGCTACGGCGATTATGTTTTATATCTGGACCGGCTGTCGTTCCGCAAGCTTCCGGCAGGCGTTCGGTCCTTGGAGACGGCAGCGCCGCTTAACGTATTCGAAGCGGGGGAGCCCGTTCGACTGTCCGTGAATCTGCTCGGGCCGGCCGGGCCTTCGGCATCCGTAAGCGTGACCGTAACCGACTATTGGCAGGAGGCGGTGTCTGCCGAGGCCTATCCGATCGACGAAGGCGATCAGCGCGTCGAGGTCGATCTGGGGATATTGGACAAGGGACATTACACCGTCTCGGCGCAGCTGTCAGGGACCGACGTCGTCAAGGAAACCTACTTGTCCGTCGTCACGCCTTATGCGTCCCGCCAGCAGCTGTCGGACTCGCCGTTTGCCGTCGATGCCGCGGCCTCGCTGCTGGTCAAGCCGTCGCAGACGGAGGATTTTGCCAAGGCGCTGCAGCTGTCCGGCGTCAAGTGGATGCGCGACCGGCTTCACTGGGCAAGCGCCAACAGCGCTCCCGGCGTATACGACTTTTCCCCCTTTGACCCGGTCAACCGGGCGGTGACGTCCAAAGGCATTCGCACGCTGGACGTATACGGGGATGCGCCGGATTGGACGCACGGGCCGCAGGATCGACTGCCGGACGATCTGACCGCGGCCTATCGATTCGCGCGCGATTCCGCGGATCACTTCGGCAGCGGCGTATCCGCTTGGGAGATATGGAACGAGCCGGACGGCGGGTTCACCGGCGTAAACGAGACGGGCGACCAGTATGCCGCGTTCATGAAAGCGATGGCGATCGGCTACCGGGACAGCGCAGCCAAGCCGGCCGTATCGGTGGCGGGAATGGCGGGCGTGCCCGACGATTATGTGCAGACCGTGGCGGATAACGAGGTTTTTCCTTATGCGGATACGTACAGCTTCCATGCTTACCCTTTGCCATACGGCACGTACGATACCGAGGTCATCCCGTTTCCCGACAATGCGAGCAAGCATCTGCAATTTATGGACAGCAATGCCGCGGGCAACCGGAACGCATGGCTGACGGAAGCGGGGATCACCATTCCGACCGGCTCGCTGCGCGAATTGACGGCTGCCGAGCAGCAGGCGCAAGCGCGGTATATGGCGACCTCCGCCGTACAATCGCTTGCAGCCGGGGTGGACAAGCATTTCTGGTTTGTGATGCCCTACTACTTGGAGCAAGGCAACCAGTACGGCATGTTCAGCCAGAATAACGCGCCTTATGCGGCTTATCAAGCGATTGCAAATGTGACGGATCTGCTGGGCCAAGGCCTCTATGCCGGCCAGGTTCAGGGGCTGCCGGAAGGCGCGGAAGGTCACCTGTTCGACAGCGGCGAAGGCCAGGTGCTGGTCGTCTGGTCGGAGCGGCCGGAGACTGTCGAGTGGGCTTCGACCGGCGCGGCGGCGCAGTGGTTCGATTTGATGGGACGCGGCCGCACGGCGGAAGCGCATGAAGGCAAGATCGCTTTCGAGATCGGACCGGATCCGATTTTTATCCGGAAGGACGAGCGGCTGTCGGTGCCGGTGGCATCGTTCTCACGTGCTGCGAAGCCTGTATACGAAGCGCCTGAATTAACGCCTGCCCAGCGGATCGTGCTGGCGCAGAATTACGAGGACGAAGCCCGTTCCAATGCCAAGCTGTTCGGCGCGTACGCATTGAAGGAGACGGGCGACAACACGATTGAGCTAGAGATCTACAACTTCAACGAGACCGCCATGGAAGGGGAAATCCGCGGAGTGGCGTCGGGCGGCTGGGTGCTGGATCACGAGGTGGAGACGGTCGCGCTCGCGCCGGGCGAGAAGAAGACGGTCACCTTCAGCCTGCAAGCCGGAGCCCAGGTTCGGCCCATGGAGAAAGGTAAAGTTAGCTTCAGGGGCTCGTTCGGTGGCGATTCCACGACCGTTTCCGCAGCCTACGTATTCACCGGCATTTCTCGGATTCAGATCGATCCGCTTCCCGGCGGCGGCGACCCGCAGCAATGGGACCTGCAGAGGACGGATGCGATCGCGGCTTCCGGCACGGGTGTTATTGAAGCGGGCTCCGCAGCCGGTGCGGTTCGCTACAAGTACAGCTTCGGCGAGACCAATCAGTGGGCTTATCCGTTCCTTCAGGTGAGCGGGAGCGCGGCCTTCTCGGGCAAGAGCGGAATGGCCTTCAAAGTATACGCCGAGGCGGACATCCCGCAGACGGATCTGAAGCTGATCGTAAACGAGGACAACGGGAGCCGCTACTATACGCTGAACGGCTTCTCGATCAAGGCGGGCTGGCACACGTATATCGTGCCGTTCAGGCAGCTCGTGCTGGCCACCTTCGGTCCGCCGGATCCGAACAATCGGCTCGATCTGGATCGGCTGACGAGCGTGCAGCTCG
This sequence comes from Cohnella hashimotonis, assembly GCF_030014955.1. Classification (NCBI taxonomy): domain Bacteria; kingdom Bacillati; phylum Bacillota; class Bacilli; order Caryophanales; family Paenibacillaceae; genus Cohnella; species Cohnella hashimotonis. Next base: position 7,556,816 of record NZ_JAGRPV010000001.1, on the reverse strand, counting down.
GGATCAATACGCAGCTGACGGATGTGCCTGCCTTTGAATTGGCCGACGTGGGGACTTATACGATCGCGACGGAGCCCGGAGGACCGGAGGGGCCGGTCGATCCGGGAACGCCTGGCGAACCCGGCCTCCCGACCGGGTCCGGCACGGTGCCTCAGCAGACTGTCGCGATTGAACGGGGAACAGCCGTCGTCGGTATCGCGACGGATAGCCGGGGAATCGCCGCAGGCAAGCTCGACGCACAGCAATTGACGGCGGCCATCGGCGACGGCAGTGCCGGGACCGTTCGCATTGAAGCGAAGCCGGACCGGCAAGCGAAGGAGATTCGGCTGGAGCTGCCTGTCGGGCCGATGCAGACGGCGAAGCTAGCAAACGTAGAGACTTTTGTTGTCGATACCGGGTTTGCTTCTGTCTCGATTCGGCCGGATCTGCTGCAGGGCCAGCCCGCGTCGGGGAAGCTGGAGATCCGCATCTCACAATTGGACACGGCGAAATTGCCGGAATCCTCCAGACGGAAGTTGGGGGACGGCGCGGCTTACGAGTTTCATTTACTCGTGAACGGGACAGCACTGAATTCGTTCGGAGGCCAAGTGGAGGTTCGCATGCCATACAGGCTTCAAGCGGATCAGAAGCCAGGCAACGTCGTGGTGTATTTGATCAATGAAGTGGACGGCTTGCATGCCGTCGTCAATGGCAAATATCAGGCGCAGACAGGCAGCGTAGTCTTTATCCCGGAGCATTTCAGCAGTTACGCCGCAGCCTACGCCGATATTTCCTTCGCGGATCTGGCGCAGTCGGCATGGGCTCGGGACAGCATCGAGGCATTGGCGGCGAGAGGCATCGTGCAAGGAACGGGAGGCGATCGCTTCGAGCCAAGCCGCGAGGTCACCCGGGCAGCGTTCGTCGAGATGCTCGTGAATGCGTTTGAGTGGGGGAACGCGGATGCGACCGCGGTCTTCCAGGACGTGCGGGAGGAAGACTGGCATTACCGCTCGATCGCCTCCGCGCACAAGCTTGGCATCGTCTCGGGCAAGCCGGACGGCACGTTCGGGGCGAACGAGCCGATCACCCGCCTCGATATGGCGGTTCTGCTGGATCGGGCTTATCGCCTGCTGGAGATCGAGCCCGGCGAGGGGGCAACAGGAGCATCGGAGGCGTTCAAGGACTTGGGACAGGCGCCCGGCTATGCGCGCGAGGCGATAGACCGCATGCGCGCGGCCGGCTTGCTCGACGGGGGCGGCGCGGGACGCTTTGCGCCGAAGCAGAACGCGAATCGCGCACAGGCGGCGGCCGTTATCTACAGATTGTTCAGCCGAAGCTGAACGAAGCCGGAAGGCGCGTCAGGCGTAACCGGGTTCTGCATAGATCCATAGATTCATAGATCCGCAGAATGCGGAAGCGGCGGAGCAGGCATTCCCTGTTCCGCCGCTTTCTGCTCTCCGTCCGCTTCGTCCGACGCAGCCGGTCATCCGCCACTCAGCAGGACAGCTGCCAAAGCCTCTCCCAACTCGATGTGGAAAGCGGCGTCGGGGTGATTGATACCGTTCGATAAACGGGCATGAATATCGGCGCCGTTCTCCTCCATCCGCTCCCACATCGCATAAGCGTCTACCAGCAACAGACCGTTTCTGGCCGCGTAGCCGCGTATGCACGCGACATATTGCGCCAATGCTTTTTCTTCGGCAAGACGTAAAAATGCGGGCACATGCTGTCGGTTCTCGGCGGCGATGTTCGCGTTATCGTGTCGCATCATCATGCAGGGCGTGATCAGGACGATAACGGCTTCCGTCTCTGCCCGCAATCGGCTTACGAGCTCATCCAGCGCCGCCGCAAAGCCTTTCAGCCCGGCTTCGCCGCCATGCGCGTCGTTATGGCCGAACAAGATCGTCACCAGATCGGGCTTGTACGGGAAAACGTCGCGATCCCAACGGACGCGGGAGGCGGCGATCGTATCGCCGCTTGCTCCGGAATTGATTACATTGATAATAGCGCCGTCGCAGCGGCGTTCGAGCTCCCGCTTGCAGACCGCATGATAGACGTGGTCATACTCGGTAGCGCCGAATTGCATGCATCCTTGCGTGACGCTGTCGCCCAACGCGACGTACAACACCGCTCTGGCGCCGGCATCCGTTCTTTTTTCCTGGAGTCGTTCGATCAAGGTTGGCGCCATTCCAGCACCACCCCCAGGTAAGGCTCGTGTCTGCCGACGATCAATTCCCACGCTTCCGCAGCCCGATCGACCGGGAACCGATGCGTGACCAGCTTGCCGGTCTGCAGCCAGCCTTGACGGATGCCTTCAAGAGCGGCGTCCATGCGCCGTTTGTTCCAGCCAGCGGGCGCATGCAGCGTGATTTCCTTGTCGCGCAGCGCCTGGATGTCCACCAGACCGCGGTTCCCGTAGAATCCGGCGGATACGAAGTGGCTGTCGTGTGCCAGCAAAGGCAGGTTGGCCATGACTGCATCCATATCTCCGACCGTATCTACGAGGATATCGAGGCCTTGCGCTTCGGCGAGTCGGCGCAGCGCGGCTCCCGTATCCTGCCGCCCGCTTCGTAGATGTCCGATCGTCTCGGGAAGCAGTCGCATGCGGTCTTCGTGCCGACCGAGCACCGTCACCCGCGACCCGCGATGGTGAAGGGTCTGCGCCGCCCAATGTCCGACAAGGCCGTCGCCGATGACGAGCGCCCGGCTGCCTTCGCGAATCGGAGGCCGCTCCCCGCAGTTATAGCCGACCTGGGCGAGCACCAGCCCGCTGTAATCAAGGGGGGCTGCATCCTGCGGCAGCTTCCAGACCTGATCTGCGGCCGTAACGGCCGGGGATACATGGCCGCCGTAAGGCTCGTACATGCCTTCTACCTTGCTGATCGTGGCGAAGACGCGATCGCCGGGCTTGAAGGCCGATACGGCCGAGCCGACTTGCAGGACAGTGCCGACCTTCTGGTATCCGGCTACGATGGGGAACGGCCATGGATTGCCTTCCGCATAGGGAGTGTCTCCCGCCGTGCGTTCGCCCCGCAAGAACGAGGACTCCGTTCCGTTGCTGATCCAGGAGATCTCGACATCGATGACCACATCGTCTGCAGACGGCGCGGGCAGCCGGACTTCGCGCACCTCGACCCGCTGCCGATCGGTGAATACGACGGCTTTTCCCTGCAGACTCATGCTTCGTCCTCCTGTCCCAGATCGGAGCCGGGATGGAAGTAGACTTTGACGGCTTGCTGGGTCTGCAACAGCTTGACGGCATCTTCATAACGCGTAAAGGGAATGTGATGCGTCAAGAGGCAGCTGCAGTTCAGGCCTTTGTTGCCGACGGCGTCCAGCAGCAATTCGCGGTCGCGTTCGCCAAAGCTCCGGTAGCGGTACGCCTCCAGCTTTGTTCCGCGAAGCCACAGCCGCTCGTCGAACTGCACCGAGCCCTTCAGAACGCCGAAAATGACGACGTGAGAACGCACGTTATCCAGCAAATACTGCACCGAAGCCGACGCGCCTACGCAATCGTAGCCCAAATCGAACGTATCGGGAGCGACTTGGTCCGCATGCATGGCAGTGCCGAGCCCGAGCCTGTTCACCTCGTCGATACGGGCCTGATTGAGGTCGATGCCGACGACGCGGGAGGCGCCCCAGATGGCGGCTGCCTGGATCGCCAGCATGCCTGCAGGCCCGAGGCCCGAGACCAGCACCGATTTACCGCGCAGATCGCCGAATTGGGACAAACCGATCATGACGCACTTCAACAGTTCGAAGGAAGCCGCTTGCTTGAACGAGATATGATCCGGCAGTTTGAGCACCTCGTGCTCCCGATAGCAGATATATTCCGCATAAGCGCCATTGCCTTCGATATGCTCGAGGGCGGCGACCCTGTCGCCGACCTGATAGCCGGTAACCCCTTTTCCTACCGCGCGTACGACACCTGCGGCTTCGTGCCCGGGAAATCCGGGAGCGAGGGGATATTGCGGCGAACGACTGTAGTCGAACATGTCTCTGCCGCCGTACATGTTCATATCCCAGCGGGGACATGTCGCGACGATGTCGATCTGAACCAATATCTCATGGTCCTGTGGAACGGGAATCGGAACTTCCGCGATGGCGTAGCTTTCCTTGCCTGTGATTTGCAATGCCTTCATCGTTTTCGGCTGTGTGACCATGATGAACCGCTCCTTTGCGGGTAAGATGGAAGATGGCTACAGCTTAACGAATGCGGCCCGTTTTGTCTTTGCACGCTACGGCCTTTCTGGAAGATATGGACGAGCAAATGGTGCGGACAGCACAGCGTTTTTTTGAATCGCGTTTGTACAAAATCGACTACCGTGCTCCGCATGGGGCAATTGCGGTTGGCATTGTTTAGAAAGGAGGGGAGCCAAGTGAAGATACGCAAAATCGAGTTGGTGGAAATGAACCGCTCGTCTCCTGTACAAAACGGCAGCGGGGGCATTCATCCCTACCACGAGATCTTGTCCGTCTTGGAAGGAAAGGTGCGTTTGCACTGGATGGGCGAGCGGTTCGAGGCAGCCGCGCCGGCACTGTTTCTGATTCCGGCCAACACGCCCCACCTGCTGCTGCCACTGTCGGAATCTTGCCGTTTCGGATTCGTCGAGTTGGAGGTTGAAGGCGAATTCGAATTTCCGAGTATCTCGGCCTCGACGGACTGGAATCAGACCGGGGTTCTGAACGAAGCGCGCCCTGAATGCGCTCCGATCCGGACGGCCAACGGCCAGCTTTGGGATAGCTCGCAGATCGCCCCGCCATATTCCGCTATCCGATCCGAGCTGGTCGAGTACGATATCAACAAGCTGTTGCTGCTGATTCGACACTATTCGTGGGTATGCAGGGGGGGAACCCGAGACCGGCCGCAGACGGCGTATGTACGGACCGAGACGCGAGAGCGGCTGCAAGAGGCGATGCGGAGAATGGAGGCCTGTTACCATCAACCGTTGTCGATACGGGATTTGGCCATTGCGGCGAATATGGAAAACAACTATTTTATCCGTGCCTTCCGCAGCCTCTGCGGCAAGACCCCTTTGCAATATCTGCACGAACTCAGATTTAGCGCCGCTCTTTGTTACTTATCGACGACCGCGATGAGCGTCCAGCGCATTGCCGAAGCTTCGGGTTTCCAAAGCATTCATTATTTCAGCCGTTTTTTTAAGCAGCGATACGGCGTCAGCCCCGCGGTTTGGAGAAAAGAAAACAAATTTACGGCCTAGTGCCGACGGCTGAAGGATCGCCCGACTTCCGACAACATCGCACAAAAAGCTCCCTGGCGCGCGAATCGCTGCGTCAGGCGAGCTTTTTTCGAGTGCGGCATTCCGCCAAAAAACGCCTTGCGGTCATCTCGTCGATGGCCACAAGGCGTCTTATATGGCGGCGGCAACCGCCGTCGACCGGAGACCGCTCCGATCGGCCGGCGCCGCCGCTTCTTTATTGCCGCTCGAACAGCCGGTAGATCGCCGTTGCGGCCTGCGCTCTCGTCGTGGAAGCTGCCGGAGCGAAGGCGCCCGCGCCGGTGCCTTGAAGAATGCCGGCACGCTGCATGGCAGCAGCCGCATCCCGCGCGTACGGCGCGATCGCGTCCGCGTCCGTGAACGCTGCGGCCTGCGCGGCCGACGAAGCGTTCAGGTCAAGCTTCAGCTGGCTTGCCGCGCGGTACAGCATGGCAGCCATCTCTTGGCGCGTGATCGGCGCATCGAGACCGAAGGAGCCGTCCGCACGCCCGGTCACGATGCCGAGCTTAGCCGCAGAGGCAACGGTGTCCGAATACCACTGGCCTGCCGCTACATCTGTAAATGTGGGTGCGTCGGAGCCCGCTTCGGATGCCAGCCCGAAGGTGTTCGCCAGCATCGTTACGAATTCCGCCCGCGTCACGATGCCGTTCGGTCGGAACGTGCCGTTGCCGTCCCCGCGAACCGCGCCCCGAGCAGCGAGCGCTTCGACGGCGGGAATCGCCCAGGCATAATGCTGCAAGTCGTTGAAGAGGGTCTTCGCATACGATACCGCATAAAGGCTGAAATGCGCCGGCGCGAACCGGACCGTACCCGTCGCCGAATCGTATCGGCTGTTAACGACCGGCGTCAGGCGTCCTTCGTCGTCGATGGAATAGACGACGACCTGCCCGGCCTGCTGTCCTGCGCTCAGCGAATAAGGAACGGCGACGCGGACAACGCCGCTCTTGCCGAACTGCTCCACGCGACGCCCGCCAACCTCGAGCTTGAAGTCGTAGACGGGACGTCCGGCCAGTTGATCCTGAATCGTCTGCGGCAGCTTCGATGTGTCCGCCTTGGCCACCGTCAGCGTGACGGTCTCGCCGGCCTTGGCTTGCGTCGCCAGCCATTTGGCGTCCAGCGTCACCGGCGCCAGTCCGTTGTCGATCACGATCGACGAGAGCGTGCCGGCGGACGAGGCCGTGAGCAGGGCGTCGGCCGGCAGCGCGACGCGCACGCCGGATGCCCCGGTGTCCGGCTTCACCGCGATGCGAAGCTCGGAGCCGCCGAGCGCCTTGATCGCACCCTCTAGATCCGCTGCGCTGAACGCTGCGCTCGCCAGACCGGAGGCGTCCGATTTCGCTTCGACCGTGAGTCCGCGGCTGTCGACGACCGGCTTTGACGGATCCGGTGTCGGCGAGGCCGGCGGATTAGAGGGAATGTACGGCGCTGTCGGCGTTCCTTCGACGGACACGGCCTCGGATTCATGGCCGACCGCGTCGACCGCCGTAAGCTTCAGACGGTAGTTTACGCCGTTCGTCAATCCGTCCAGCTCGGCCCGGCGAACGCCCGCATTTACCTGGCGCACCGCGATCGGCTTACCGTCGGCGGATTCGCCGGCAATGCGAACGTAGGCCAGATCTTCATCCGTCGGATCGTCCCAGGTCAGCGTCAGCTTGCCGTCCGAGGACGCGACGTTGACTGCCGATACCTTGCCCGGCGCCTCGTCGCCGCCGGTGCCCGGATCGGTCGCTTCCTTTACGACGAACCGATACTCGGCCTTCGCGCCCCCATCCCCCGCGGTCGCGGTAATGACGCCGTCGCCAGCCTTCAAACCTGTGATCTTGGCGCTTGTGGTTCCAGTCGCCGCGTCGTACACGACATCGCTCACCGAGGCGACCTTGTCATCTCCGGACGTGAATACGACGGATTTGATCGCCGCATCCGCAGGGTCCAGCGCCGCCGTCAGGCGGAAGGATTCGCCGGCCGCGATCGACGCATCTGCCGCGTCGGACGTCAGATTGATCCCCGTGACGGCAGGAACGCCCTTCAGCACCAGATCCGCGAGATACTTCGGATTTTTATCGCCGCCGATACCGCCCATGTACTGGATCCAGCCGCGGCGTGCGCCTCCATCGCTGTCGTTGATCAGGAACGAGAATCCGATGTCCGTACCGGACTTGGCGGTCATGCCTTCAGGCATAATCTCCGCCCAGGGAATCGCCACCTCATAGTTCGTCTGTTTCTCGTCCTCGTCTCGCTTGATGGCCACCTTCATATCGTCGAACGCGCCCGAAAATTGCCCGGGGACGGCGATCCAACGATACTTCTGCACAGTGCCGTCATTGTTCAAGGCAAAGCCGATCTCATTGTAGCCGCGGGAGCCGGAGCCGTAGATTCTGCCCGGATCGATCGCGAGTTGAATGCCGTCCGCCTGCCAGGTGCTTCCGTCCGTATAAGGCTGGTTATGAACGTTGTCGGTCGCTTGAATCGCCAGGTACAGATATTCCTCATCCCACTTCGTGCGGAACTTCGCGCTCAAGTCGCTCGGGCCGCCCCAGTCGGCGATGCCCTCAACCTGCGAAGCCTGATCGATCGTCTTCGTCTGGGCATTGTCCCATTCTTCTTCCGTAATATTTCCGTCAACGGTCACCGACGCCTGCGCGTACGTCGCTACGGACAGATCGTTGATGATCTGATCGATGACGATCGCATCGCCGGAATCGGGCTGGACGTTCAATTTGACATGCGTGCCTTCCTTGATCGCGCCATCGGGAATCGGCAGCTTGATGACGCGCGACTCGCTCGGATTAATCGCGTCATAAGGCACGGCTTGCGTATCAGCCCAGCCCACAGGCTCCGTCACGCTGAGCGTGCCGGCCGACAAGGCCAGCTTCGAATAGTTGTTCTGAATTTCCACCAATAGTTCCCACTTTTTGCTGGGATCTGCCGGATTCACCGGATTGGCGGTTACCGATACGACGATCGGAATCACTTTTTTGACGTTGATCTTTACGTCGCCAACCTTGCTCCCGCTGCTGTCGTTCGCGATGATCGCGATGGTATCCGAATCGTTCGCGTAATCGGCTGGCACCGTGAACGTCAGCGTGTCGACGCTCTGCCCTTCTTTAAACGAACCGTCTTCTGCCAGTGTCCAGCCTGCCGGCATGCTCACGCTGTATTTGCCGGACATGGCGGCAGCGGCAGCCGAACGGCTGATGTTCACCGTGACGGTATCGCCGGCCGCGACGTTGATTTCATCGCTCTGTGCTTTAAAACTTGGCGTTGCCAGCGACAGCTGGTCGCTGAAGCTGCCGACATAATAAACGGGGGTGCCCGTTAACGTCGTCGACAGGATGTTTTGGGCCGCTGTCGTATCCGTTTCGTTGCCGAACAGATCGACGGTCTTAAACGTGTCGGTCCCGAGATTCAAGCCGATCGTTTGCGGTTTGTTCTTCGTCCACAAGGCGAGGATGTCCTTGCCCCTGGCAGTGCTGTGGAACTTCAGAATGCGGATATTGTCGTCCAGCTTGTATTCCTTGACGAAGCTCGCGTCGCCAAGCAGGTTCTCGTTGGCCGAGAGCGCGACGTACGCCGGCTTCGCCGAATACGGTCCTCTTTGGCTAAGCAAACCGAAGTTGCTTTCGTAGTCCGATTTGTCCATGCCGTCATTCAGCGAGTCGTACCAGAGAACTTTATCGAGGACGCCGGGTATCGACAGCACCAGCGTCTTGATCTGCGTAGCGAACGCCGCCTGCTCGACTTCGGTGTGATTGCCCGAGCTCCAGCCGATCTCCGTGGCCCACATCGGCTTGTCGAAGCCGAGCTTTTTGAACGATTCCTTGACGCGAACCATCGTCTCCGCGAACTTCGCGCCCTCCGGACCGGCATTCGTATAAGGGTGGAAAGAGATGACATCCATATAATCACCGCCGCCCGCCTTCAGAAGCGACTCAAGCCAGCCGTAATCGGAAGCGGCCACCGCGCCGCCCAATACGACGGCATCCGGGTTGGCTTCTTTAATCGCCTTATAGGCTTCTTTAAGAAGCGTATAGTATTCCGAGACGCCAAGCCCGTTGCCGAAGCTGCCGTTCCACTCGTTCCAGATCTCGAAGTACTTGACCTTGCCCTTCAAATGCGCGACGACCGCTCTGCAGTAGTTCGCGTAAGCTGCGACGGCTTCCGGCGTGTGAGGCGCCTTGCCGCCATCGTAAAAATTGTTGCCGAAATTCAGCTCGATCAGCGGCACGATGCCGTTTTGGATTTCCGTATCAATGTAATGGTCGTAGCCTTCGGGGAACGTGTAAACCCCTTTCGTTGTTTCGACGCTGCTCCAGTAGTATTCGTCCCGCGCATATTTGGCCCCGATATCCTTGAAGAGAGGCGCGATCTTCTCCGCGTTGTAGATGCCTCCCCAGGCCAGATGCGTTTGTGCGCCGAAAACGCTGTTCGGGAGCGTATTGCTTGGATCCAATTTCTGAATGATGCTGAACGGAATATCCTGATGGATATTCGTCGAACCGTCCGCATCCTTCGCATCGATGAGGAGCGTATAGACGCCTTTATCCTTGATATCCAGCTTCAGTTTTTCTATCGTCTTCACGCTATTGGGAGCCGCTTCTACCGAAACGGAGCCGGTCTTCAGCAATCGGCCGTAGGCGGCGTCAAACACCTGATAGTCAACCGCCAGCGTATCCGGCTGGTCGTATTCGTTGACGAACTCCAGATTAATCGTCGGATCTTCGTTCACGTCAAAAATATTGCCGACTTTATCGGATGTGCCGGTCATTGAAACTCGCTTCAGCTTCTCGACGGAAATGGACCCGATCACGACCGGCTTCGGACTCTTGCCCATTGACTGCGCCCAATAGGCAACCCGGAAGTCGTTACCTTCGGATTCGTTGGCGAACTTGGCATCCTCCAAGACGAACTTATGCACCAGCCACTTATTCGTTCCCGTCAACTGTACGGTCTCCGCTTCCTTGAAGGTCGCCTCTACCGAATTGTAAGCGATGGTAAACTTCCCTGGCACGCCGTCGTCGGACGACTCGTCGAAATACTCGACGTCGACCTCCACCCGGTTGTTGCCGCCGAAGATATAGGAGTCGTCGACGTTGACACGAATAAATCCGGGCCATTCATCCGGCGTGAGCTCCCAACCTTCCCTGCCGGCTTTGGTGGCGACCTTGGCGACATCATTATAGGGAAAAGCCTCTACGCTCATTAACTTCTTCTCGACCTTGGACCCTAATATCGCGTAGCTGGGCGCTGTTACAGAGTTCTTCAGCTTCTCGACGGCAATGGATCCGATCGTGATCGGCTTCGGACTCTTGCCCATCGACTGTGCCCAGTAGGCCACCCGGAAGTCGTTGCCTTCGGACTCGTTGGCGAACTTGGCATCCTCCAGGATGAACTTATGCACCAGCCACTTGTTCGTTCCCGTCAACTGGACAGTCTCCGCTTCCTTCCAAATCGCATCTACCGAATTGTAGGCGATGGTGAACTTACCCATCACGCCGTCTTCGGCAGACTCGTCGAAATACTTGACGTCGACCTCCACCCGGTTGCTGCCGCCGAAGATATAGGCGTCGTCGACGTTCACGCGGATAAATCCAGGCCATTCGTCCGTAGTAAGCTCCCAGCCCTCCGTTCCGTCTTTTGTGACGACTCTGGCCTCTCCCGCCGGGTAAGGCGAAGCCTGTACGCTCATTAACTTCGCCTCGACCTTGGACCCTAATATCGCATAGCTGGGCGCTGTCGGTACGTCGTCGGCGGCGAAGGACGTCATAGGCAATACCGACGCCAGCAGGGTCGCCGCGACGAGTCCGGCCAAGCCCTTTTTCGCTCGTTGTATGATCGAATTCCTCATTTTTCCGTTACTCCTCCTCTATTGTCGTTCGCAGATGTTGTTTCCTTTGCGGCAATCTGTGTTACAACAAGTCTGCTTTTTCACCTCCGTCTCCTTGGCCTTCGCCGCTTCAAACGGCCTTTCTGGCAACGCTTCCAATCCGATTTCTATGGCGGGCCCATTCGTGCTGTCTTGGTGCCGTGCGTTCCTATTTATAGTAAGATGAGGCGATTAGGAGTGTCGATGACCGATCGACCGATCATGATGACGTTTCCGACGATAGGGACCGGATCTTAGGGTTTGAGCGGAAATAAAGAAAAAACCTCCGTCACCGCATCGGTCGAGGCGTCGGAGGATTTTAGGTTGGTGGAGGACATTTTCGACGATGTTCATCTGAACAGCAGGAGGAGAGAACGAACACTGCGTTCCGATCTCGCCGTACCGGCCTCAACGCAACGGATAACCGGCCTTGTCCCGGAATGACCCGACAATGATTAAGACCAAATCCAAAACGACGCCAATTCCCATAAATCCTCCGGTGAGAAAATACAACACGCCCGTGCCGGCCTTACCGACGTAGAACCGATGCGCGCCTATCCAACCAAAAAAGAGACACAGCAACAAGGCGATTCCTTTGCTTTTATAGGGATAAGCATAGCCGCCTGACGTGTTGATGTTTCGATTTATATTGTTGTTTGCATTATTAATAACGATGTTGGGAGAATGCGTTGCCGCCGCTTGCTGCCTGGCCTCATCGAACGCATTGTTAACATGCTCTCGGCAAAAGAACTTTCCTTTCACGTCGACCATGCAATCTTTGCAATAAAACTTTCCGCAATACGTACAAGTTCCTACGGCAGGTTGACCATCGTTGTAACAGTACATCCATTAAACTTCCTTCCAAAATTGAACTGGAAATATTTTATTGTTTTAGGTTTCGACAAGTAGCGCTGAATTCCTGCGTTGCCTATACGACAAAAAAAACCCAACACCGCTCATCATGCGGTGCAGGAGGTTTTTAGTAATTTTCTCCGCGGTAATATCGCTCCAGCTTCTCTTCCAGACGAACGAGCTGCGCGTTTTTCTCCTCGATGTCCTGCAGCAGCTTCGCCTTCTGCGCCTGAATCATATCGATTCGCTCCGGCAGGGTGGAGGTGCCTTCCTTTACCTTGTCATAATACGTCTTGATGTCCTCCACGCTCATCCCCGTCTCGCGAAGACACTTGATGAACAGCAGCCAGTTCCGATCATGCTCCGTGTAAAGACGGTTATTCTGCTCGCTGCGGGCGGCGGGCTCCAGCAGTCCTTTTCTCTCGTAAAAACGGATGGCTCCGATATTGATTCCGACGTCCTTCGCCACTTCACCGATCGTCAGCATACGCGCCCTCGCTTATCTCAAAATCATGGTTGACCTACACTAAGTGTAGCATAGTAACTTATAAATCGTTAAAGGAAAACCACTTACGGAAAGAGGGATTCGCATGAAAAAGACCGCATTCGTCACCGGCGCGAATAAAGGAATCGGATATGAGGTCGTGAAGCAGTTGGGCGAGGCAGGCTGGAAAGTTCTCCTTGGCGCGCGCAGCGCCAAGTTGGGCGAAGCGGCCGTCGCACAGCTGGCGTCCAAAGGGCTGGACGTCGAATTCGTGGCGATCGACATGAGCGACTTGGAGTCCATCGAACAGGCCGCCGACACGATTAACAAGAACCACTCCGAGCTCACGCTGCTCATCAACAATGCCGGCATGCCGGGCGCGTTCTCACGCTCGTTTACCGATACCAAAGAAGAAGACCTGCGCAACGCCTTCGAGGTCAACTTCTTCGGCACCTTCCGCCTGAACCAGCGCCTGTTCCCTTTGATCAAGGCGAACGAAGGGACCGTCGTCAACGTCTCGACCGACATGGCATCCCTGGACCATATGCAAAATGCCGCGTTCACGCTGAACGCCTTCGACTACAACTCGTCCAAGACGGCCAACAACGCCATGACGCTGTCGATGGCTTATGAAGTCCGAGACAGCGGCGCGCAAGTATTCGCGGTCACGCCGGGATTCACGACCACCGATCTGAACGGCAATGCGGCGGGCGGGAAAACGAAGGAAGCCGCCGCTGCGATTATAGTCGGATATGCGACGGATGGCCAGCGCCATAATGGCGAGTTTTTGGATGAGAAAGGCGTATTTGCTTGGTGATCGTATGAAAGTATGAGTAAGAACGCTTGTCCTGCATGCAGGCAAGCGTTTTTGCGTAAAAAAACCATGTCTCTTCGAGTCATGATGTCAACTCTTCATTTCATAGTACTACCGACTGGCGTGGCAACATCGGTATCCTGCCTTTATTCGTCCTCGGACGATGAATCTTGGAGCTCTCTTTTTAATTTATGCAGGGAGGAAAAAATGGTATACTAATCCAGTACGACTCGCCTAGTCGGGGTAGTCCGCCTCCAGATCGGAGGTGAGGCTATGACATTTTCTTTTCAGGAAGTAATGATGCTTGGTATGTTTATCCTGGCGTTGCTTACTTACCTGAATAAAAGAAAATGACCCGCCCTAGGTTACTCGCCACGGGATAACGGGTCATTTCTTCAGCGATCGACTGGAGGCACCCCCGCCGAAGCAGTTGTGCGGGAAGTCAGTGCTGGCGGCACTGGCTTCTTATTTATCTTATACTTATTATACACGTATTATACTGTTATGCCACCTGCAATTGGCAGTGGTGTTGTAATCACGGGCGCCATGCAAACTTCCGATGAGCAAGTTGATCCTTGCCGCATCTGCAACGAGCTAAACTTGAAATTCTGGGAATCAATAGAAAATTAATGAATATATATGGTAATTTAAATCTATCCCCTAACACGGTAGTTGAATATCGGAGGGAAGGACAATGAAAGGATTCAAAAGGAGTTTTTTTATTTTTGCCGTCGTAGTCGCATTGATGTCGTTGTCGTCCGTTTCAGCCGTTGCTGATTCTCCATACACTGACATCTTAACTATCAATAATGCGAATCTCAATAATGGTGGAAGCTCTTGGTCCCAGCAGTCTGGATACGATTATGCCCAAGTGTATATTTCCAATTCACAATCCCAAACTCTAAATGTCTACTTATCATACGATTTAAATGGTAGCAAACAACAGATCTATAATGGAACCGTTAGCGCAAATAGAAGTTTGACTATTAATGTTACTCACGCAAGTGGACATGTTTTTTATGTGAATTATAATACAGCTAATGGTACAGTGAGTGGAAAAATTAACGTACGAGCATCTGATGGACCTCTTTAATTCCCGGTAACTCCGACTGACCGCAACTTAATGATAAGGCGGAAGTGATCGGAGTAAATACGGCCGTGAACGCAGAGGCTCAAGGCATCGAATTTGCCATTCCGACCTCGGTTGTCCGGGGTACGTTGACCGAACTGATGGCGGGAACGTCGGTGATCTAACGGGGAGTTAGCGAATGGGCGAATGGTGCGCGGTAAAGAAAAAATAAGGGGCGGGTCCGTTCACGATAAGTGAACGCCCGCCCTTGGTTTTTTAAAATACAGTATCTGCTATCTCTTTATCTCTCCAAAGGTATAGTCCCGCCCATCGCTTAACGGTCGTTTTTTCGACGAAGCGCGATCCTTTTTTTGAGAGAATGGCTGCTTGATAACCACGCTGCCTGCGATATAATCATGCAACGCTTTCTTCCTGCGATTAAACAATACAATCAAATCCGATAAGATCGTTACGACTCCTATGAGCTGGGCGATGACGTCAAATGGCGCATTTATAGGTTTAAAGTTCGCATCGCTGAATGCAAAAATCATGGTTACCGCATATAAAATATAAAATATGCTTCGAAGTAGCGATTGATAAAAGGATAGTTGATTTCCTGAATGATCTACGACCTTGGCCTTCAAGATTAACTTTCCCGGGGTTCCTCCAAAGATTGAAAGGGTCAGGACATAATATGCCGATGTAACGATCCACATCAGGATATACGGTAGGATAGAGTTCATTTGGACGGATTCATAAACTGCAAAACGGTATAAGAGACCCAGTGGAATGAAGATGATGCCAAAATCGATGATTCTCATTAATACGCGTTTCCAAAAGCCGAAGTAAATAAAATCGTTTTCCTGGGTTCTTTCCATAAGTCGGTTCTCGCTTGACGTCGGCATCTTGTCCATTTGAATTGATTTTATTTTTTGTCCGTTCAAGTAAATGTCTAGGAAACTCCAGTAAACAGACAATTGATTGGAACTAGGATCGAACTCAAAATCCATCCAACCGTCTGCAACGAATTCATTGTTTTCATCATAAATACTGATTCCTGAATATCTATCTAAAGAACCGTCTAAAAAATGTAACGATTTGCCTTCTATACAACTCTCAGACCAGTCAAAATACAATTTATTCTCAAAACTATGGTGAAGAAGCAATTCCTTCAACAATTGGCGCTCTACTTCACTCCGGAGCTGCGTGCCCATTGTGATGGACAGACCAAGATCATCATAATTAGGTTTGATTGATTCCCACCTCTTTGAGACTAACATTATTCTACGAGGATCAAACCTCTCTCTTCCAACTCATCGTCACTGTTTATATAGTCTGCCGATAGCCATTCATAGTGAACCAATCCGATTTTTTCAGCTAATTGATAGGCCGGAGAATGTTCATAATCGAACTCATCCATTTCAAAAATTTCTTCTAAGTCACTCGTTTCATGGCCTTGAGACGAGACCATTTCTTTAATCACATCTAAATCGAACCTATTTTTTTCGATATGGATCTCATCGCTCCAATCGCAGGTGTACTCAAAAACGTTACGATCCTTTTCAAACACTCTAAACTCCCATCCATGATCCTCTGCGTAAATATAATGAACGAGCAGTCCGCGGTTGCATTGAATGACGGATTCACTGATATCAAAAACCTGTCCTTTTATGAGGAAAGTAACCCATCCATTCGTTTCGTTAAATACAAACCCCTGATGACCAGCGTCCTTAATGAGCTTTATCGCTTGTTCTCTATCCTTAGCTTTTAAATGATAACTTGCACTAAACTCACTCATCTGGAGCACCTCATCATATTATTTGTACTGGATTCCATGTACTCATTTAGATGTTTAATAAGTTGGCTAAGGCCTTATTTACACTTCCAAAAAGTATCAATATTTTACATATTCGTTGAATGCGGGAATAATCCTGTCTGCAATGAATGTAAGTGATAACTATTCTGCATCCTTCAAACTCGTCGCTGATTCCAAAATCAGAGAAACACCCAGCTGAAAGCCATATACAAACGCAGTTGACATGCCTGCTTCTTCCAGTTGTGAAAACAAGTCTAGCAGCTGTTCTAGATTTTCATATTCTGCTCCATCCAGTCTTTTTTGCCATACTTTCATCGTTTCTGTGATCTGTTGATTGACTGCGCGGTATGCTGGATCATTGGAGACAATCTGTTCGACGGGAATGAGTTGCCCGTTATATAGCTGCTCAAGCAGTTTGCGCATGATTCTCTCCTCCGTACACACTTCATTCTTACGCCAATAACGATGCACACTAAGCGAAAGTATAGATTAGTGAAGGGACGCCGTATGATTTTAGCGATAATATCGCTAAAAAGAGTGCCACTAGATAATTGAAGGCGCATTAACAACAAAACCCGCCGCAGCTCTCCAGCCCCGGCGGGTTTTCCTCACGCTACAATCCCCGCCGATAAGCGCTCGGCGCCACTCCATACCTTCTCTTGAACAGCCGCGAAAAATG
Source organism: Cohnella hashimotonis (assembly GCF_030014955.1). Lineage (NCBI taxonomy): Bacteria > Bacillati > Bacillota > Bacilli > Caryophanales > Paenibacillaceae > Cohnella > Cohnella hashimotonis. Next base: position 7,540,020 of record NZ_JAGRPV010000001.1, on the reverse strand, counting down.
AAACTCATCATAAAACTTCAGCGATGCGGCAATTTCCTTAACCGTAGCATTCGTAGTCTCCAGCGTCGCCTTGGCCGAGGCCAGCTTTAGCTCCTGCACATACTGGGTGGGGGACATGCCAGTCCGCTCGCGGAATCTGGTGTAAAAAGCCGTACGCGAAAGTCCGCTCAGCCGGACATACTCGTCCACCGGGACCGATGAGCCGATCTGTTTGTGCATCCGGTACAGGATGTCGTCGAGCTCGGGATGGCGGCTGCGGCCGTAGGCGGTGCGTTCCTGCGCGAACAGGTGCAGCAGCTCCTGAGCGGTCAGGTGTACGGCCATGCCGTAGCCGGCAGGCTGGAGAATGAGGCTGTCGATCAGGCGCTCGCACAGTCGGACGGCATCGGATATGCGCCCGGTCGATACCGGCCGCCAAGTAGCGAGCCCTAGCAACTCGGCTACATCAAGCGGGTCGAAGTGCAGGAAGTAGAATTTCCAGTCGTCGTCCAAGCAGCGGTACGAACAGGGCACGTCGCCGGAGACGAGGAGGTAGGTACCCGCCTCCATGACTTCGCTTGTATCCCCGTACATGATGCTCCCTTTGCCATCGTAGGTGACGAAGAGCCCCGCGCTCATGAAGCCATGCGGCTTGAACGAATGGTAAGCATCGTTGGCCTCTACCTTCCAGATGGACTGGAAACGGAAAGCCGGCGCAACGAAGTCCTCGCCCAATTCGTAAGGAATATCCATCGTGGCCATCGTCCCGCCGCCTTTTTTCACATAAACATTTTGTACGATTATACATGCATTTGCAACGGTCTTCAATGGAAGTCCCCGCGGTCTCTCCCTATACTGAAGCTACAATCGACGACAGGAGTGAGACGCGCATGATGGTAAAGGTAGGGAGCCGGGAGCTGGAGCTCGGCGGGGAGCATCTGACGGAGCTGAGGGATTCGAACGATATCAGGCATGACTTCGACGCCCTGCGCGCCAGAATGGCGGAGGACGGTTATTTGCTGCTGCGCGACTTCCATGATCGGGAGGAAGTGCTGAACGCCAGGCGCGCGGTTCTCCGCAAGATGGAGAAGATGGGCAAGCTCGACAGGGATACCCTGCTCGAGGACGGCGTTATGGCGGACGGCAGCAGAACGCTGTTTTTTGGCGGGACGAACGAGGATCTACCGGAGCTGCTGGACGTGCTGAACGGGCCGCGGATCATGAGCTTCTTCGATGAGTTGTTTGGCGAGAAGTCGCTGACCTATAATTACAAATGGCTGCGCGCGGTCGGCAAGGGCGACTACACCGGCGCGCACTATGATATCGTGTATATGGGCCGCGGCACGCACAACCTGTACACCGTCTGGTCCCCGATCGGCGACATCAGCTACGCGATGGGCGGTCTGGCTATGTGTCTGGGCTCGCACCGGTTTGAGGAGCTGAAGCGCACCTACGGCACCAAGGATTCGGATTGGGACAAAGTGAACAACTACACGGACGATCCGCTCGTCATTACGGGCAAATATGGCGGCAAGTGGGCGACGACCGAGTACCGGGCGGGCGACGTGATGATCTTCGGGATGTTCCTCCTGCACTGCTCGCTGGAGAATACGACGAACCAGTATCGGCTGAGCGTGGACACCCGGTATCAATCCTCCCAGGAGAAGATCGACGAACGCTGGGCCGGGAAAAAACCGCGCGGGCACTTCTAGCCCAAGCTTGCAAGGAGCGTGTCGGATGAAGGTTAGGCTGAGCGATTACAGCAAGGAATGGGCGCGGCTTTACGAGAACGAAGTCGCATTTCTAAGCGCGATATTCGGGGATGAGATCGTGCGCTTCGAGCACTTCGGCAGCACGTCGGTGCCGGGCATGAAGGCGAAGCCCGTCATCGATATGATGGGTGTGGTGCGGAACATCGATCGGATCGATGCGTATAACGACCGGATGCGCCTGCTCGGATACGACATCGCCGGAGAGTGGGGCATTCCCGGCAGGCGCCTGCTGCGCAAAGGCGGCGAGGAACGGACGCATCACATTCATTTTTATGAGACGGATAACCCCCAGATTGAACGGCATCTCGTCTTCAGAGATTACTTGCGGTGTCATCCGGCGGAAGCTGCGAGGTACAGCCGGTTCAAGGAGGAGCTCGCCGAGCGCCACGCGCGCACGAACGAATACAGTCCGGCCAAGAAGGCGTTCGTCAGCGAGATGGAGCGGCTGGCGCTGGCGTGGTATGCCGAGAGGCAAGGGCGTTAGTGCCATCCTGCACTTTCGACCGTCTTAAAACTGTTTGGCACAAAGAATCACGATTGCATTCCTTGGTTCAACCTTCCGATGCATCCAATAAACGCTGCAACCTCGCCGCCGTATCCGCCGACGCCGTAAAGACGATGACCTTCAGATCCGGATGGGTCGGCGGCTGCAAGGTTAAATGCTCGAACGCCATCTCTCCGATCCTGGGATCGTACTTCTGCTTGCGGTGATCGGTCGCCGTCTCGACATCATGCATCGGCCAGAGCTCGCGGAACAGCGGGCTTATTTCCATAAACTCCTCGATCAGCGTCTTAAACCGCGCATCATTTGGAAAGCGTGCGAAATCCGCGCGAAATTGCGCGATCAACACGCGCGTTCTCGACGCTCCGTCCATAAGGTCGGGCCCCAGCTTGTCGCTCGTCAGCAGGTGCCGCATCCAATTGAAGTTTGGCATTGTGTCCTTGGAGAAGGCCGGCACATGAAAAACAAGCTCAGCCGCCTTGTTCCACAGCAGCAGGTCCCAGTATCTGCCGAGCACGAACGCCGGGTGCGGGTCCAGCGCCTGGATCATTCGTTCCAAGCCCGTGGCGATATCGCGGTCTTCTTCCTCCGGTTCCTGTTGATCCGATCTGGCCAGAAGGTGAAGATGGCGACGCTCGTCCTCGGTTAATCGCAGCGCCTTGGCGATATTGTTCAGCACATCCTCGGACGGGTTAACGCTGCGTCCCTGCTCCAGGGAGGTGTACCAGGACGTGCCGATATGGGCGAGCTGGGCGACCTCTTCCCTCCGAAGACCCGCGGTCCGCCGCCGTCCATAAGAGACCAGTCCGACCTCTTCCGGCGTCAGCCGCTCCCGGCGTATGCGCAGAAATTCGCCCAACGACCTTCTGGAAGCAACCACTTCCATCTCCATTCCTCCCCGTATCCTGACACTCCCAAACCTACGATAAACGGAGGAGGGAAGCCGACTGCTCCTTCTATTATACTGCCCGTATAGCAACTAAAAAACGTAGGAGGGCTTAAAATGAACGCTTTTATAACAGGGGCTACAGGTAAAGTGGGGAGCCGGTTTGCGCAGCGTATGCTGCAGCGCGGTCATCGCGTGACCTTGCTGGTGAGAAAGGCCGAAAAGGCGGACGGGCTTCGCCGGCAAGGGGCGGAGATCGTGGAAGGCGATCTGCTGCAGCCGGACGGCTATATCGCCGCGCTGCGGGGGAAGGATGCGGTGATTCACTTGGCGGCGCAATTCCGCGGCGTGGACGAGGAGACGACCAGAACGGCCAACCTGGACGGCACGATCGCGCTGGCTCATGCGGCCTTGCAGGCGGAAGTGCCCAGGTTTGTTTTCACCAGCACAAACAACGTCTATGGTTCAGTGGTCCGCACGCGGCCCAGCCGTGAAGACGACGAGCTGAGCCCGACCCAGGCTTATCCGCAAAGCAAAGTGGAGGCCGAAGCGGTGCTGCTGCGGCTTCATCGCGAGCAGGGCTTGGGCGTTCGGATCGTTCGGCTGCCCTTCGTCTATGGCGACGGCGATCCGCATATCGTGGAGATACTCCCATACATTCGAAGCTGGCATCCGGCCAAACGCATGCATATGGCGCATCATGCCGATGTCGGCCAAGCCCTGCTGCTCGCAGCTTCCACGCCAGGCATTGATGGCCGCATCTACAATGTGGGCGACGATGCGCCGATTACGGCCGAGGAGCTTCGGCAGCTCCATGGCGGCGAGGGCGCACCGGAGGCGGAGCAGCAGCCTTTCGATCCGTGGGATATGATCGTCGATACGACGCGCATTCGGGAAGAGCTGAATTTCCGTCCGATCTACCCGTCGTTCTATACGGCAAGAGATGCAGGGGCGATTTAACCGAGCGTCGATAGGCCTTGCATTGAAAAAAGGAAATGTTAAAGGCGACCTCTAACGAGGCCGCCTTTCTCTTTGCACAAATCCCGCCTGAACCCGTTTTCCTTCGCTTAGCACCAGCCGACTTCAGGCCAGTCGCTGCCGTAGATGATCGGGAAAAGGTAGGCCATCGCGATGCCGCCGTACACGACTTTCATACGGGCGTCGGCCACAAGCTTCTTCATTTTTTCCCAGGCGCCGTTGTTCATCAATATCCGTCCTTCCGCAGTGAAGTGGTTGATTACGGGGAATAATTTACCACAAAAGAGGGGATCATGAAACCCTGTCATTAAAGGGAAACATGATCGGAGGATGGAGCGGCGGATGAGCGCTGAGCTGGAACGGCTGTTGAAGATGATGGGCCAAGTGGTGTCGATGGAGCTGCGGGTGGGGAACGCGGACGTTCAAAGCGCGATCGACATGATGGACGGGTACGGGCTGAGATACAAAAACTCGTGGGCATCCATGGAGCTGGCGGACCATACCGTCGTCGAATTTTGGCGCAAGGATCTGTTTAAGTCCGCTGCCGTTCCTCTGCCGAACGATACGGGCCGCGACGATCGGGACTAACGCGCGCGGATCACTCCGCAGAGCGTTCCTCCCCGTACAGCTCGGTCAAATGCGCGAGATGACCGACGCCCCAATCGTTCATGGCTTGCAGGATCGGCGTTAAGCGCTGCCCGTATTCCGAGATGGAATATTCCACCTTGGGCGGAATCGACGGATAGACCTCTCTGTGAACGATATCATGATATTCGAGCTCTTTCAGCTGCTGCGAGAGCATCTTTTTGGTGATGTCGGGAATCGACCTTTGCAGCTCGCTGAACCGCATCGTGCCGCTCGCGAGCAGGCGCAGCAGGATCACGGGCTTCCACTTGCCGATGAGAATCTCGAGCGTCGTCTCGAATTTGCAATAAGCCGTCATGCCGCGGCCTCCAGTCGTGGTCTAAGGTTTTCTTTTCTATACCTTGTATGGTTTAAGTGCCTTCTTCCGGCGCGTCGTTCTACCTCCTATTATAGGCTATAGACGAGGGTTGACGACACACGGGATAAGGGGAATCGGAGGATGAATATCGTATTATGGATCGCGCAGGGATTGCTTGCGGTGGGGGTTCTATACGCGGGATGGATGAAGGCGGTCCAGTATGAAAAGGGAGCTGCCGCATGGGGCTGGGTCAAGGAGGTGCCAAAAGGCTTCGTCGTCACGGTCGGCGTCCTGGAGCTGCTCGGCGCGCTCGGTTTGATCCTGCCCGAGGCGACAGGGATCGCGCCGGCTTTGACGCCGATCGCGGCGATCGCGCTGGCCGCCGTCGTTCTGTTCGGCGCGCTCTTCCATATCTTCCGCGGCGAATACCGGGAGATCGGCATTAACGTCGTGTTTCTGGCGCTCGCGGTACTCGTGATTATCGGACGGCTCTGAAGGCTGCTCGTGAGGTATAATGGTTGTCGAGTCGTGCGAACGGTGTCGATCAAGGATGAAGCGAGGTGCGGCTTGTGATCGAGCGGCGAATCTACCGGGCCGAATGGTCGGACGGGAAAAAGGAAACGGGCATTGAGACGCTCGTCAAAAGCGGGCAGGCGCTGAGTCTGATCCGGGCCGGGCGGGTGATGACAGCGGCGGCCTTTCACTGGACAAACAATCTGTTCCTCTACTACGAATGCATCGACAGCCCTGTAGCGCCTGAGGAGATCGCAGGTGATGCCGCGCCCTGCTTGAAGGAATGGCCGGGGCAAGCGCAGCCGCGGAAGTGGATCCCGATGATCGACGTCTTCCGCTTCAACGAGCCCGCGAGCGTCGAGCACTGGCTGCGCAAGGACCCGGTCGAACGGCGGGCGGGGAGAGTCGCGCATCTGAAGCCGGAGATGGTCGCCAGCTACATTTATTATCACTATCAGCTGCAGGAAGAGCGCGCGTTCCACGGACCCAAATACGAGATTATCGCGATGCACGAGAACCTGCTGTTCGGGTATCAGGAGTTTCCGGCCGTGACGGAGGCGCCTGTGCTGCCGGGACGTCTCCACACCAAGGGCACGCCCGAGCCTTGGAGCGACGCGCGGATGGATCTGCATTTTCAGCATTGGGAAGACGATGGTTACCTGTACTTTAAGCCGATCGAACCCATATTCGCGTATTATATCGACGATGTTGACGTTAAATCGTGAGAGCCGAGAGATAAGAGGCGCCAGCTTGCCCTTGCTGTTTGGGGGCGACTGGCGTCTTTCGTTCGTAAAGGCCAGATTTTCAATATACAGTTGAAATGTATAGTTGAACTGTATATAATCGTATTAAGTTCAACTGTACAGTTAGACTGTATATAGAAAGGGGGCGCCGCATGAAGCATCCGCTGCTGCCACTGTCGGAAACGATGCATTATATTTTACTGGCGCTCAAGGAGCCGCTTCATGGATATGCGATCATGCAGACGGTCGAGGAGATGAGCGAAGGGACGGTCATCCTGGCGGCGGGGACGTTGTATGGCGCCGTGGAGAACCTGAGCAAGCACGGCTGGATCGCCCCGGTGCCGGGCGAGACGGGCCGCCGGAAGGTATACCGGATCACGCAGGACGGGGAGCGCATCCTCGCCATCGAGCGGAGAAGGGTAGAGCATCTGCTATCACTCTATGAAACGAGGGATTAAGGTGAAAAAACGGAAATGGTTCGCTAACCTGCTGAAAGAGGAGAAGTGGCTGAACGATCGACTGGCCGAAGGCTACGTTTGCCGCAGGATCGGCTCGCTTGGCGGATACGTCTTTGAACCTTCCGATCGCAAGATGGTCATCCGTCTCGACTACCAGCGTCAGATGAGCGTCGAGAATTACGAGGAGTATAAGGCAACCTACGCGGATTTCGGATGGGCGCATCTGAAGGGCAGTCGCTGGGGCAGCGTGCAGTATTGGCAGAAACCCGCGGACGGCCGCGACGAGATTTTTTCCGATGCCGGCTCGCAGGTCGCCTTCTACAAGCGCCTGACGCATTATGCGCTGACAACGGCATGTCTCTTTTTCGTCTACACCTGCGCGATCTTCAACGGGAATATTTTTGCCGCCCTGTTCGATGTCAAAGCGAGTTATTTAACCGAGGGCTTGTGGGAGAAGGAAGGGGCGGCTTTCTGGCGCGCCTTTCTGTTCGAAACCCCATTCGCGATGCTTCGCTTCCTGCCGGCCTGGATCTTCGGGATCGCCATCGTCATGTCTCTCTACAGCTACCTCCAATACCTGAAGCGGAAAAAGGAGTTTGCGTAACCGGAGATTCGGGAGCTTAGGGCCGATCAAGCCATATTCATTCAACCCAAGGCAGCTTGCATTGCTCCGGCGACGCATTCACGAACGCTTGAATGGAAGGCTGGCGCAGCGCGCGGCCTTCCCGCCATCTCCACTCGCCATTCGCCCTTTGTCAGTCTGCCCGTTCCGGTATGGCCGATGTGCTTATGATGATAGTAATTGGGACTTCGCGAGTGTTTTTATGTAGTAACCTGATCGAAGGTACATTCGGTCGGGACCATACGCTCAATAACGCTCTGAATGCTTGAATGCCTCATTGTATTTGCAGGGGTCCATTCAAAAAATTGAACTTTTACGACGATTTGCGGTTTGACCCAAATCGCCTCTTCATGTCGATCGGGAATATTCACAAAGGGCGAACATGGAACGATAAAGGGTTCCACTTTTCGAGTAAGTTCTTTCCACTGAGCATTGGTTAACTTTCCTGTTCCCGAATGGCCGATATAGATAAACGAATCTTGAGAATAGACACCTAATAAGAGCGCATTAATTGTCCCTCCACGATACGTAACCCCGCCAATGGCGGCATATAAATCTTTATTCAATTTTCGTTTTTGCCATCGGGAATCCTTACCGTTAATAGCATAGCTGCTATCCAAGTTTTTAGTGACAACACCCTCCATATTGTGAACCTTCATCAAATCAAGTAAAGCATCAGCGTTAGAAAAATTCTGGACAATCTGAACTTTATCAGTAGGTGTGATTACTTGGTTTAACAACGCCTGTCTTCGCTTTAAACTTTCCGAGGTTACCCAGTTGCCATTTAAAAACAAAATATCAAAAACCATGTAGGTCACAGGCACTTGAGTAATTGCTGACTCAATGCTTTGCTTTTTCCGGAGACGATCGCGCTTCATAATTTCATGGAAAGATGGTTTCTTTTCATCAAACGCCACAAATTCTCCATCTAAAATAAAGGAGGAAGCAGCGCAGTATTGATTGGGCAGAAGAAATTCCGGGTATTGTTGCGTCCGATCGTTTAGTCGGCGATTTACCAAGCGAGTTTCTGTGCCATCGCAATAGACGAGCATGCGAACGCCATCCCATTTGATCTGTGATATCCAATTGTCCCCCCGAGGAGCTTTGTTTGCCAGTATAGGTTCAAAAGGTATTACCGGATTTAATTTCATTATCCTTGCCCTTTCCTGTCGGTCGTTAGTGCGTAGTATCTCCATTTGAACTTTATTTTTACATTGGGGAGAGCCTATGGGTCATTGAGTCAAAGGATGCCGAAAATAAAAATGAAGGAGGCGCTCCACTGAAGAGCATCTCCTTCTGTTACTTACTGAAATATCTTTTTTAATGCTTCCTTTTGAATCGGATTGATATCAATCTTACAGTGACATGCATGAGCTTGATTGTAGCTGTCATCTTATTCACCGGTTTGAACGAACTTCTCAATCCGAGCCTTGATGTCGTCGCGTACGGATCGGAACTGTGCCATGATTTCTTCTTCCGTGCCGGTCGCTTTGGCCGGATCGTCAAAGCCCCAGTGCCACTTGATCACATTCTTGTTGCTAATAACCGGACAATGCTCGTCAGCATGGCCGCAGAGTGTAATGACGAAGGTCGCACGGTTCAGCGTTTCCGAATCGATTACGTTGGAGCTGTTGTTGCTGATATCGACGCCAGCCTCTTTCATGACTTGAACGGCTCGAGGGTTAAGTCCATGTGCCTCCAAGCCGGCACTTTTAACTTCATACTTGTCTCCGCCAAGCGCGGTCAGGAAGCCGTCAGCGATTTGGCTGCGGCAGGAGTTGCCGGTACACAGAAAGTAAACGAGCGGTTTGTTAGACATTTGAATGACCCCTTTTAAGATGGATTGGTTTATGGATTTAACCGATTACTTTTAGCCAGAGGAACAATCCGCAGAGCGTGACGACCAGGACAGGGACGGTAAGAATAATGCCTGTCTTAAAATAAGCTCCCCAAGAGATCTTAACGCCCTTGCTGGAGAGTACATGCAGCCAAAGCAGCGTAGCTAATGACCCGATCGGCGTAATCTTCGGTCCTAAGTCGGAGCCGATAACGTTGGCGTAGATAAAGGCTTCGCGAATGATACCTGTAGGGTTCGTATCCTGAATGGCCAAAGCATTGATCATAACCGTCGGCATATTGTTCATAATGGAGGAGAGGATAGCGGCGATAAAACCGGAGCCCACCGTGGCCACAAATAGACCTTGATCGCCTACCCATTTAAAAACGCTGCCCAGCTCGTCTGTAAGACCCACATTCCGTAAACCATAGACGACGACATACATCCCGATGGAGAAAACGACAACGGCCCAAGGAGCGCCTTTCACGAGCTTCCAGGCATGCACCTCGCGGCTTTGTCTCGCCAATAGCAAGAAGATGATCGCAGCCGCGCCTGCAATAATGGACACCGGCATATCAATGTACTCGCTAATCAAATACGCAATTAGAAGGACCGCCAGGATAACCCATGAAATTTTAAACATACGTAAATCCTTAATCGCTTCCGCCGGCTTCTTCACCTGTGACAAATCGTACTGCTTCGGAATGCTTCGACGATAGAACAAGTAAAGCGCGAGAAGGCTGGCCGCAACGGAGAACAGGGTCGGAACGATCATCCGACTGGCATATTCAACAAATCCTACGCCGAAGAAGTCGGAAGAGACGATATTCACAAGGTTGCTGACTACAAGCGGAAGTGAAGCCGTGTCCGAGATGAAGCCACTTGCCATGATGAAGGGCAGAATCATTCGCTCGTCGAATTTCAGTGCTCTGACCATGGCAAGAACAATCGGAGTCAAGATGAGTGCGGCACCGTCGTTGGCAAAGAAAAAGGCAACAGCAGCTCCGAGCAAGATAACATACACGAACATCAAATTACCGTTACCCTTGGCTGCGCGGGCCATATGAAGCGCCGCCCATTCAAAGAAACCAATCTCATCAAGAATTAAAGAGATCAAAATGACAGCGACGAAGGCAAGCGTAGCATTCCAAACGATCTGCGTTACATCCCACACATCCTGGAAGTTGACGACTCCAAAGATCAGTGCAATTATGGCGCCGCCGCAGGCTGACCAACCGATATTCAACCCCTTTGGTTGCCAGATCACAAAAATCAGTGTTATAAGAAAAATGATAGACGCAATGGCTAGCATAGGACCTCCAAGTTAACAGCAGCTATTGGATTGGAGCGCATTTACTCGATCTTTCATTGAAGGTAATTGACTAATAATTTCGTTTAAATAGGGTTTGTCATTCACATTTAGCGAGTAATAAATCCACTGGCTTCGGCGTGTCTCATTCACAATCCCACCCGTTTTAAGCTTCTTCAGATGCTGACTGATATTAGGTTGTGTCGTTTCCAGAACGTCTACAATATCGCAAACGCACATCTCACGTTCTTTAAGTAAGGCGACGATCGTTAGTCTAGTCTTATCTGAAAGAAGTTTCATCGTGTCTGCCATTTCAGCAATCGATGTCTGATTGATTACCAACTATCTCACTCCTTCAGTTCTTTAAATATTTACAACTGATTATATAATTGGTTCGTTATATTATCAATCACTTATATTAAAGGCGGACGGGTTCCATGGAGATCTCCTTTGCGGCAATAAATATGACATTTAATTTTGTTTTGCATGGGTTGTTGTCGAAAAATAAGATTAATGATAGTATTATGTAATAATAACTAACATAAAATCGAATGCAGAGGTGATTGAGGTGAATGTTGCTTTTGTCGCGCACGATCACAAGAAGGAAGAGATGATTGCGTTCACGATCGCTTACCAAGCCTTGTTCAAACCGCATACGCTGTTCGCGACGGGCACGACGGGACGGCTGATCATGGAAAATACGGATCTGGACATCATGACCTTCAAATCGGGACCGCTCGGCGGCGACCAACAGATCGGCGCCATGGTATCGCAAAATGAGCTGGATCTGCTCGTTTTCTTCCGCGATCCGCTTGTCGCGCAGCCTCATGAACCGGACATCACCGCCTTGCTTCGACTGTGCGACGTATACGGCATTCCCGTCGCGACGAACATGGCGACCGCAGAGCTGCTCGTTCATTCGCTGGAGCGTGGGGATTTCCACTGGCGCGACATCATTCATCAACGCCGCCCTGCCAATGTCGCCCACTTCAAGCGTTCGTCCGCCGCTACTGCCGGTCTTGGGAAGCCGGCCGACGAGGATCTCAGCCTTTCTCGTGCCGATTCGGTCTAATTCCGCCATTGTTAGCAATAGCCGACATACGCGAAGAATCTAAAAAGCCGCGCAGTGTGCGGCTTTTTATTATGCGCGGTTTGGCATTGCTCTGATCATGGTAAGTAACGATCGATATGCCGTCCCGTTAATCGGCCTCGCCTCCTACATAATGTGGACCGCCGAGCGCAAATTAATGACCAGCATGTGCCAAAAAGGAGTTTTTTCCCGATGGAAAAGCAACGCTACGCGATCGAAGGAAGAGAGCTCGAGATCACGCACCCGGACCGTGTCGTCTGGCCTGAAGCCGGCATCGCCAAGTTGGACCTGATCCGTTTCTTAATGGAGGTCGCGCCGTACATGCTACCCTATACGCGCGATCGCATGCTCATGGTCTGGCGTTATCCCGACGGAATCGGCGGGAAGCGGGTCGAAGAGCGATCGGTTCACGGCGAGGCGCCCGATTGGCTCCCGCGGATCGCGTACGGCGGCAAGGAGCGGATCCTGCTCAACGATGCGGCGACGCTGGCCTGGCTCGCGAACCGGGGCGCGGTCGAGTTCCATGTGCCGATCGACCGATACAACCGCAAGGATATGCCGACCGAGCTCGTATTCGACCTGGACCCGGCGAAGGGCATGCCATTCGAAGCGGTGCGCGAGGTCGCGCTGAAGCTGAAGGAGACGCTGGACGGGCTGTCGCTCGCGAGCTTCCCCAAGACGTCCGGCGCCACGGGGCTGCAGGTGTTCGTGCCGATCGCGCCTAAATATACGTTCGAAGAAGCCCGGCTTATCAACGCGTTCGTCGCCCGGTACATGCAGGAGCAGCTGCCGGACCGGATCACGCTCGAGCGCGTCGTGGAGAAGCGGGGAGACAAGCTGTACTTCGACTATCTGCAGCTGTGGCGGGGACGGACGATGGCCGCAGTCTATTCGGTGCGGGGGACGCGCGCTGCAACCGTGTCGACGCCGGTGACCTGGGACGAAGTGGAGGAGGGCTTCGAGCCTGGTGACTTCACGATCGCGACGGTGCCGCAGCGCCTGCGGACGGTCGGTGATTTGTTCCGGAGCGTCTCGTCGGAGGCGCATCGCGTCGAGCAACAGGTGGACGAGGTGCTGGCGTTTGTGCGGAAAAGCGGTCGATAAGCATGCACACAGATGCAGAGTGGCAGGAGCGCGGCAGACCCTGCAGGCTCTGCATTTTTGCGTATAAAGGCTCGGACAAAATGATCCGGAGCATCGAGATCATCATCAAGGTGTGCGATTTGTTCGATTTTAAAAGAATCAAAGCACCGCGTTCGCCGAGTACGACACGAGGCTGTAAAGCCCGCTGTGCCTGGTATTGGCGGCGGCATTTGCCGTTGTGTTGACGTGAAAGGGGTAAGCGCTGCTGACTGCCCGCGGCGCGGTCTGCCTAGATGCCGACAGCCTGCGAGGGTTCGCGATTAGTTGCTAAAAGGCAGTTAAAATCTCGTGGATCCTTCCGCCTGTAGTCGATAAGTGTTAAAAGGCAGTTATTTTTGCCTGCATGGGGCAATTCAAGGCCGCCAAGCTGAGAATAAATGCCTTTTAGCAACTAATCGAGGCGGGACCGGGATTCGGCGTTGAAATAACTGCCTTTCAGCAGCTATTTCAACGCGAGAGCTACGGAAACGACAAACCGTCAGGAGGATGTCCCTGACGGTTTGTTTTAACGCGATATTAAGTACGGGGCGATTGGACAGTTGTCATGCAGTTCAATTGAACTTTTCCAGAGGTATTCTTCACTGCGCCATTCTGGAAATTAACACGAACCACGTCTCCCACGTTCAGGTTCATAGCGGGAACCGTAATTTTTGCCGAAGGCGCCGACGAAGGGAATCCCGTTATCGGCGGAAAGTTCGGTGGAAACGAAGGGCCTGAATTAGGATCGGTTATCCACTCGAAACTGCTGGCGCCCAAGTCAACCGTGGCAGCATTGGGGCTGTTCGGGTTAATGACAATCGACTCGATCAAATCACTGATGTTCGTCTTATTCATGGTTGTCGAATCCAAGTCATCGCCGAACTGAATCGTAATGGTGTTTTGTCCTAGTCCCGCATACAACGATTCTAACGAAGCAAGCGAATCGGTCGTCGTGGAGTACGCGAGATGCGCAAATCCGATGACATGACCTTGGGCGTCCGTAGCAGCCAGGGCAACGACGATACTGGTGCCGTTAAAAGGAATGTCATCTCCGGCTGTATAATCTGTGCCATTAAAGACGGCTCCGGCAGCAGGCACGTCAATACCGTTCTCGCCTGCGATAATCTGCCACTTTGTCGCATCTTGAGGCAAGTTCTTCAGTGCCGCAAGCTGTACGGTGCTGGGTGCAGAGCCAGGTTCCAGCTCGTAGAAGTTGGCTGGATAATACAGTTCGTAAGGCGCCTCCCCGATATTTTCCTCATCAATCGTAATATCACGGAATCGAACCACAGTGCCGGTCACACCATCGACTTCGTAAAGACCGATATGATTGCCAGCTTCGACATTCGCGATATTGGCGCCCGATTGATAAGCCTCGGTAATCCCGCTCACGTCATCCCCGACTTTCGGAGTGGAGAAAGCGTCGGCTTGCTTTTTAATCCGCAGCACGTTGCCCTGGCCGGCCGTGTAGGTGATGCTAGTCGAGTATGCCAAGGTTCCCTGTGCAACCGCGACATTCGCGATGGCTGGGGCAGCCGTCGGCGTAGGCGATTGGGAAGGCGATGGCGATGGAGACTGAGACGGTGACGGTGACGGTGACGGCGATTGGGACGGCGTCGGCGTAGGCGTCGCGGTCGGAGTCGGCGTCGGTGTTGCAGTTGGCGTCGGCGTTGCCGTCGGCGCAGGTGTCTGATAAACCGGCGTTGGTGTCGGTGTCGGTGTTGGAGTCGGTGTAGGCGTTGGTGTTGGCGTCGATCCCGGTGGAACGTACTGCGCCTTCGCCTCATAAGCCCCGGTGAGAAGCAAATCCCGGGTCGCGTTCGCCTGGCCACCGAACTTTCCGTCCGCGCCGTTGGACAAGAGTTTCTTTTCCAATGCCAGCGCGACGTAACCCTTGGCCCAGTCCGACACGGTAGCGTCTTTTACGCCAGGGATTTTCTGCGCCTCTTCTTTTTGTCCGAGCCCCTTGATCAGGAACGCTGCGAGCTGCTCTTTCGTGACATCTCCCGCAGGGTCAAATACGCCTGAACCGTAGCCGTCTGTGATGCCGGCTTTTTTGACCGCCTCAATGTACGGCAGCGCATAACCGTTCGCCGGATCGTCGGCCTTGACGTCCTTGAAGCTGGAGGTTTTCAAGCTCGTGTCCACTTCCAGACCGTAGATCAGGGCGGCAACCTTGGCGAATTGGGCGCGATTCATCTCCTCCCTTAAGCCGAAGGTGGTGTCGGATACGCCGTCGAAGATGCCCGCCGAGATCAGCGCGTCGAACTTGGCTTTCGTCGCTGCGTCCAAATCCTTCAGGTCGGCGAAGTCGGCAGACGTTTTCGCGAACGCGGCCGCACTCGGGAGGGACATGGACAAAGCGAGAAACAAGCTAACCGTTCTTTTTTTCATCGTGAACCGATAGGCCTCCTCTGTGTTCTAGTTAAGCTGAGCCTATGGTAGCAAAAAATACTAAACAAAATATGATATTCGAATGCCTATACGGAGCTGCAAAATGCCCGACCACACAAGGGATTTCATCGAAAATCGCTGCAATTCCCAGCATTTAGAAACCGTGGATTTGTTGGATTTTTGACGTCATATGTCGGACGGTTAGCGCAGGTTCAATAGCCGCTTAGCCTCATCTCCCGGCTCCAGCCGATACTCGACGCGCAGCATCCGCTTCAACGCATCGTATTGCTTGAGCGCCGCGATCCGATCTTTGTTCGCCAGATACGCCTGGATCAGCCGCACGTGAACGTCTTCGCGCCATGCCGCGTGCTTGAGCGCTCTTTTCATGACCGCAATGGCAGCGGGATAATTACCGTCGCCCATGTAATAATCGTAAATCTGGAGCAGCAGCGCTAAAAATTCATTTTCAAGGCTTTTGCCGATCGGATCGGACCAATGATAGCCGTTGTCCGACAGATAAGGCCCCGCGTATAGCTTGGCGATCGCTTCGCAACGGTCAATGTTGTCTTCTGTCAGGGACATGCCGGCGGAAACCCATGCCTCGAACGTCAGATAGTCGCAATCGAGGATGTCCGTGTCCACACGGTAAAAGCCGCGGTTGTGCTGAACGACGTCTTTGATCCCGATGCTGCCGAGCGTCTTGCGAAGCAGGTGCACCGTCGTATGCAGATTGGCGGAAGTCTTGGTAGAGTCGTCGTCCCACAGCGCGTCCATGATGCGATAGCGGTCCACCGCTTCTCCACGGTGGTGCACCAGGTAGGCCAGCAGCTCCTCCGCTTTGGAAGTGCGCCACCGGACTTCCCGGCCGTCCGGGTCGCTTACCTTGAACCTGCCAAAGCAATTGACCGAGAGCATTCCGTCGTATGTCCCGTCGTCTCCCGTCGTCTGGGTGCGTTCCGCAGCGCCGCCGGTTTTGGCCGCTCCGCGGACAGCCGCTTGGGCGCGTACCGCAGCACCTCGGCTTTCCCCCGGGCTACCGGCCCCATCGCCATCCGCCGCCTCGCGCACCGTCTGCCTGCCGGCCCCGTCGCCATCCGCCGTCTCGCGCACCGCCGGGCTACCGGCCCCGTCGCCATCCGCCGTCTCGCGCACCGTCGGCCTGTCGGCCCCGTCGCCATCCGCCGCCGCGCGCACCGCCATCCTGCCGGCCATTTCGTCCGCCACCGCCTGCAGCAGCCTTCTCGCGTAAGCAAAGGCGCCCGCATTCCCGCGCGCCTCCGTCCCGGCATACGCGGCGAGCAGCTCCGCCATGCCTTCGCCTTCGTCGACGAAGCTGCGGACGAAGCCCTGCGGCTCCGCCAGGCGCAAGGCCGTATCCAGCCGGACCAATGCCTCGTCCGTCCGCCCGAGACCGCGCAGCGCCGCGCACTGCGCGAGCAGCGCCTGCACGCGGTCCCGCAGGCGATCCTCCCTGCACAGCAGCGCGTACAGCCGCTCCGCCAGATCCAGCGCTTCCGCTTCGCGCCCGCAGGCCGCCAGCACCTTGGCCAGGGCCAACTGCTCCGCGACGCTGCCGAGCGACACCTCGTCCGCGTGCGACATGCCGCACTGCGCCAGCCACTGCGCTGCCTGATCCGGCCGGCCCTGCCGCAAGCGCAGGCAGGCCTCCTCGGCCCCGATTCTGCGCATGTACAGATCGTAGTCCGGCGAGTCGACGTGCGCCCGCAGCTGAACCAGCAGGTCCGAGGCTTCGGCCGGCCGGCCGCGGGCCTGCAGAATTCGCGACGCGCTCCCGTACAGATATAACAGAGTGCGGGCGACAGGGGGCGTATCGCTGCGTCCGAGTAACCGTCGCACGCAAGCTTCCGCTTCCTCGAGCCGGTTCCATTCGTACAACAACTTACTGAATGAGGTTTGCAGCGACAGGACGAACGGATGCGCCAGATTGTCTCCCCATACGCCCAGCCACCGGTCCATGAATTCTAGTGCGGCATGGTAGTCGTTGAGGTAGCCCATATGATCGTCGAATTCATCGAGCACGTGGTTGTTGTTGAACGAGACGGAGCGCAGCAGCCGCGCTTCGGGGAAGAGCCGCTCCGCAAGCTCGAAGTAGGCGGTTACGCCGTCCAGGTCTTTGAGCAGATAACAGGCAACGCCGCTCAGGAAATACAGGTTGCCCATGACCGAGCGCCACGCCGTCTCGTCCATCGCGCCCTGCAGCGCCTCGTAACGCACCCGCGCTTCGCCGATCTTGCACGCGGCCAGCTCCTTCTGCCCGCTGCCGGTGAGCAGGAGCAGATAGAACATTTCCGCCATCGGCTTCCCTTCGAGACAGCCTTCGGGCAGCCGCAGCACCCAGCGGCTCAGCGTCGCTCCCCTGCTGCGGATGAGGTCGGGCAGATGGCGCTCGATCAGCCGCACGGCGTCTCCATACTGCCGTCCCTCCAGATAGTGCTCGCCGGCTTCTTCGACGAAGCCCTGTCCCTCCAGCGCTCTCGCGGCTCTTGCATGCGCGGCTGCCCATCCTTCGGGATCCGTGCCGGCGAACTGGTTCCGTAGAAAGTCGGACAGCAGGTGGTGATACCTGTACCAATGCCGCTCCTCGTCCAGCGGAATCAGGAACAGGTTCAACTGCTCCAGTCTCGCGAGCAGCGCGCGGCAGTCGGTCCGGCCCGTCACGGCCTCGCACAGCTGCGGATTCATACGCGCCAGGACCGAAGTCTCGCGCAGAAACGCCTGCAGCGGCTCCTCGAGATCCCGCAGCACCTCCTCCAGCAAGTAATCCGAGATGTGCTGCTGCCGGCCGCTGAACTGCCTGATGAACGAGGCCGGGTCCGGGCTGCGTCCGAGCGAGATGGCTGCGAGCTGCAGTCCGCTGATCCATCCTTCCGTCTGGCGCACGAGCGCGGACGTCTGCTCGCCCGTGAGCGCCAGCCCTGCCTTAAGCTCGAAGAAGACGCGTCCCTCGTCCGCATCGAATCTCAAATCGTCCGTCGTCACGCGGCGCAGCTCTTGTCTGGCCAGCAGTCTAGCCGTCGGGATCGCCGGATCGACGCGGCTCGCCACGTAGAGATACACCGTATCCGGCAAGCGCTCGACAAAGTACGCCCAGGAGCGGTGGATGGCAGGGAGCTCGATGAATTGATAATCGTCGAGCACGATCGCGAGCTCGCCCGCCAGGTCGTGCAGCGCGTTCAGCAGCGCCTTGATCGCGGGCTCCGACGACCAGGCGGGTGTCGACGCCGAGACCGATGCCGCGGCGGACGACGGCCCCTCCTTCACCAGCGGCATGACCGATGCGCCGAAGCCCGGCGCGACGGTCTCGATGGCTGCCGTCACGCCGCTCCAGAACGCGATCCAATCGTTGTCCTGCCGATCCAGCGACAGCCAGGCCACGGGAAGATTCGCCTCGCGCGCCCATTGGCTCAGCGCCGTCGTCTTCCCGTAGCCGGACTGGCCGGACACGAGCGTCAGCCTGGCGTTCAGTCCCTCGTTCAATTTTCGCATCAGCCTGGGCCTTGGAACGGGAGCGCTTCGTAGCTGCGGGATCGCGAGCTTGGTGCGTACGATCAATGGGGACCCTCCGTCGCTCAGCCTCGCCGAGCTATTCTAATCCCCTTAATTTCGATGCACGGAGCCTGAATTCCTTCGACAAAATCCGCATTTCGCACAATTCCCGGTCTTACAGCTCGACGACCTTCGTCGCGATCCGCCTGCAGAACTCGCTGTCGTGCTCGACGAACAGAATCGTGGGCGCGTGCTCGAGCAGCAGGTCCTCAATCTGCATGCGCGACAGAACGTCGATGAAGTTGAGCGGTTCGTCCCAGACGTACAGATGCGCCGGCTCGCACAGGCTTCTGGCGATCAGCACCTTCTTCTTCTGGCCGCCGCTGTAGGACGAGATGTCCTTCTCGAACTGCACCCGGGCGAAATCGAGCTTGCGCAGAATGGCTTTGAACAAGCTCTCGTCGATCCCGTGCGCCGCGGCATAGTCCGACAAGTTGCCGCGCAGATGCGAGGTGTCCTGCGACACGTAAGAGATCTTGAGCTGGCTTCCCTTCCTCAGCGTGCCTGTATAGGTCAGGTCCTCCCCGCAGATCAGCTTGAGGATGCTCGACTTGCCCGAGCCGTTCGGTCCCGACAGCGCGATGCGCTCGCCCCGTTCGACGGCGAATGCGACATTTCCGCACACGGTCTTCTCGCCGTAGAAAATCGACACGCCCGCCAGCTCGACGAGCCGGTCCTGATGATAGGGGAGCTGCGCGAGCTTCAGGCTTTCCGCGCTCTCGATATTCTTCAGCAGCCCCGCCCGTTCATCGATTGCGGCTTGCTGCCTGTGCTCCGTGGCTTTGGAGCGCTTCATCATCTTGGCGGCCTTGTGGCCGATGTAACCTTTATCGGGGCGCAGACCGCCGACGCGCGTGCCGTTTTTCGTTTTCTCGACGGCGTCGGACCAGTCGCTCGTGCGTTTGGCCGCTTCGGACAGGCGCTTGATGTCCTTTTTGAGCTTGTCGTTTTCCGCCAGCTCGAAGTCGTCCTCCCGCCGCTTGTTCTCCTGCCAATCCGAGAAGTTGCCTTTCTGAATATCGATATCGGCCCTGTTGATCGACAGGACGTGGTCGATGCAGTTATCCAGGAACGCACGGTCGTGAGACACGAGGATGAAGCCGCGCTTGGAGCGCAGATAATCGCTGACCAGCTTGCGGGCATGCACGTCGAGATGGTTGGTCGGCTCGTCGATGAGCAGGAAGCTGTTTTCCTTGAGAAACAAAGCGGCCAGCAGCACCTTGGTCTGTTCTCCGTTGGACAACGATTCGAAGGGGCGGTACAGCGCGTCCTCGGACACCTTGAGGAGCGAGAGCTCCCGCTTGATCTGCCATTCCGCGGCTTCCGGCACGATGCCCTCCATGACAAACAGCGTCAGATCCTCGGGGTTCGCGACGGGAAAAGGAAAGTATTCGAAGCTGACGGAAGCCGAGATGTGCCCGCGGTATTCGTATTTGCCGAGCAGCAGGTTGAGGAACGTGGTCTTGCCCCGTCCGTTGCGGCCGGTGAAGCCTAGTTTCCAATCGGTATCGAGCTGGAAGCTCACGTCCTCGAAGATATTGTCGTAGCTGCCGTCGTAAGCGAACGTCAGGTTTTTCACTTGAATTAATGACATATGGCGGATTCCTCCCTTGGAAAATAGAAAGAGCCGCAAGAAAGTTACTTCTCGCAGCTCCGATGGGTACAGGAAAAATCCGCCGATCCAAGGTTGGATCAGGGCCCGCCGATCGAGCGAAGAAGAACGTAACTTTCTTGCATGGCAAAGAATACAGGCGAACGATCGCCGTCTTCCTTCGCGTAGGCAAGAAAAATCACATTCATTCTTCAACTCCAATCCGTTGATGTACCCGTATTGTAAATCATGTACGCGGGCAGAATCAACCTCAAGTTCGGATGGGCGCACGCGTATAGGTCTCGCGAATTAATCGTATCGTTTAACTTTTCTTTTCAAGGTTTAAATAATAAAAGCTCTTTCTTCGAAATCCAGCTCATCCACGCGAGAAATCCCGGAGTTCCCCTCCGCGCTTACATACATAAAAGAACGCCGATCCGGGCCTTTTTACACATTTCTATTTTATGGAGGATGCCCATGAAGCCAGCAGTCAGTATTATCGTGCCCGTGTACAATGTTGCCGGGTATCTGCCGAGGTGCCTGGATTCCCTGATCGGACAGACGTTAAGCGACATCGAGATCATTGTGGTCGACGATGGCTCGACGGACCGTTCGGCCGACATTCTTGCGCGTTATGCCGAGGCGGACACGCGGATCCGGGTGATCCGTCAAGCCAACCAGGGACAAGGCGGCGCGAGGAACACGGGGCTCGATGCGGCCACCGGCATTTATGTCGGCTTCGTCGACGCGGACGACTGGGCGGAGCCGGCGATGTTCGAGACGCTGTACCGGCGTGCGCTTGAGACGGATGCAGATATTTGCGCATGCGATTACAGCCTCGTCTACGACCGGAAGGCCGTCCCGAAGGCGCTCGGCCTGACCGACAGGACCGTCAGCATCGCCGAGTGCGGCATCGACCGCTATTGGCTGGACAAGAAGTTCTCGGTCGTTCTCTGGAACAAGCTGTACAAGCGGAGCATCATCGTCGATCATGACATCCGGTTCGACGCGCACGGGGAAGTGTTCAGCGAGGACGTGCTGTTTAATTTGTTCTACCTGCTGCATACCCGTATCGTGACGGCTGTTCCCGCGGCTTTGTACAACTACTATCAACGCGAGGGCTCCCTGATGCACAGCTTCAAGCCCGATTATTTGCAGAAGGAGCTGGCCCTCGTCGAGAAGTTCAGGCTCTATTACGAAGCCTACGAGGACCGGGAAAAAACCGATAAGATGACGGCCGGGCTGCTGTTCGACCGCGTGTTGGACAACAGCCTGCACAATCTCGATAACCGCTCGGGCCTGGGCAGGCTGCGTAACGATCTGAGGCAGGCCAGCCGCCGCGCCTATTTCTATGACAGCATGCGGAGAATCGCGCGGGATCCGGGGACCTGGCTGCCGCTGCGGGGCTTTGCGCTGCTGAACAGCCGGGGGCTGTTCCTGCTGTCGGGCATCTATCTCATGGCGTACCACGCTGCGACCCGGCTGAAAAAGCGGCTGGGCGGGCCGGGGCTGCCGGCCTGAGGGGCTTGGGCGAAGCTCGAATGGGCTGGATGGGCCGCGCTACGGGCATGATAGTGGTTAAAAGGCAGTTATTTTTCGCTTACGAGGCAGCCGAGAAGAAATAGTTGTCAAAAGGCAGTTATCTGGCGGTATATCGGGACTGGGGCGGCGTTTATCGGGAAATAGATGTCTTTTGACACTTATCGGTTTGCAGAGTCGCGATGCAAGGAAATTAACTGCCTTTTGACAACTATTTTATTTGCCGCCACATGCCCGCACCCCGCGCTGCACCTGTACCTGCATGCCCGCACCCCGCGCTGCACCTGCATGCCCGCACCCCGCGCTGCACCTGCATGCCCGCACCCCGCGCTGCACCTGCGTCATCCCCTGCTGCCTGCCTGATGAAGCCACCTCCGCTATTCTCATTCAGGACAATTATGTTTTAATGGGGGTAACGAATTTGCTGGAATGAGCGACGGAAGAGGGGTCACATCATCATGCGGAAGACGATCGGACTGTTCGCGCACGTGGATGCGGGCAAAACGACCTTTGCGGAACAGCTGCTTTATCATACGAACAGCATCCGGGCGCGGGGGCGGGTCGATCACAAGGACGCTTACCTGGACAGCCACGAGATCGAGCGGGCGCGGGGGATTACGGTGTTTGCGGACCAGGCGGTCCTGGCTTATAAAGGCGACACCTACTATCTGATCGATACGCCGGGGCACGTCGACTTCTCGCCGGAGATGGAGCGGGCCGTGCTGGTCATGGACTACGCCATCGTCATCGTGAGCGCGGCGGAGGGCGTGCAGGGGCACACCGAGACCGTCTGGCAGCTGCTGCGCAAGCATCGCGTGCCGACGTTCTTTTTTATCAATAAAACGGACCGGGTCGGCGCCGACGCGGAAGGCGTTCTGGCGGAGATTCGCATGCATCTCACGCCGGACGCGGTGTCGATCGGGGGAAGCCTTGCGGCGGAAGGCACCGTCGGCGAACCGCTGCGGGAGCGTCTCGCTGAGCGGGACGAAGCGCTTCTGGAAGCATTCCTGGAGGGACGGGGTGATCCGACTTATTGGCTGGAGGCGCTGCGGACGCTGATTCGCGAAGGTCGACTCTTCCCGTGCGCGAGCGGTTCTGCGCTGCAGGACACCGGCGTGGCGGAATTTCTGGCGCAGCTGCATCTGCTGACGACGGCCGATTATGACGAGGCGGCGCCGTTCGGCGGGCGAGTCTACAAGATTCGGCACGACGCGAACGACGTGCGCCTGACCTTCGTCAAGGTCCTGAGCGGCACGCTACAGGTGCGGGACGAGCTCTCGTACGCGTGCGGCGACATCCGCTGCACGGAAAAAGTCACGCGGCTGACGACATTTAACGGAAGTCGATCGCAGGCGGTGGACCGTGCGGCTGCCGGCGACCTGATCGCAGTCACCGGACTGTCAGCGGCCGAGACCGGCCTCGGGCTCGGCGTATATTCGGACAAGCAGGCGTATGAGATGGTGCCTACGCTGCAGTCCAAGGTGATCTACCCCGCATCGCTGAACGTCAAGGACGTGCTGCGCGCTTTTCAGATGCTGAATGCCGAAGATCCGTCTCTGAATGTCGTCTGGGAGGAGAGCCTGCAGGAGATTCGCCTGCACGTCATGGGTCTGATCCAGCTTGAAGTGCTGGAGCAGGTGGCGAAGGAGCGGTTCGGGATGGACGTATCCTTCGGGCCGCCGGAGATTTTGTACAAAGAAACGATCCGTGCGGCCGTCAAAGGGTACGGGCATTTCGAGCCGCTGCGGCACTACGCCGAAGTGCACCTGCTGCTCGAGCCGGGAGAGCGGGGCAGCGGGATCGCGTTCGCGAGCGTCTGCCATCCCAACGAATTCAGCACGGGCAACCAGAATCTCGTGAGGGCACATCTCTACGAGCGGGAGCATCACGGGCTTTTGACGGGCATGCCGGTCACGGACCTCAAGATTACGCTGCTGCGGGGCGCCGCGCACAACGAGCATACGCACGGCGGCGACTTTCGCGAGGCGGCCTTCCGGGCGCTGCGGCAGGGGTTGGAGAAGGCGGAGAATGCGCTGCTCGAGCCCTTTTACGATTTCAAAATTAAAGTGGGCATCGACGAGATGGGCCGGGTGTTGTCCGACATTCAGCGCGCCAGCGGACAATTCGAGCCGCCGCACACGACGGATACGCATGCGATCGTGACCGGTCGGGCGCCCGTGGCCACTTTTATGAACTATGCGACGGAGCTGGCCGCCTTCACGCACGGCCGGGGCAGCATCCGCTGCGTCTTCGGCGGCTACGGCGACTGCCATAATGCGCAGGAGGTCATCGATCGAAAAGGCTACAGGAAGGACGCGGATCCGCTGTACACGTCCTCTTCGATCTTTTGCGCCAAAGGGAGCGGATATACGGTGCCGTGGCAGGAGGCGGAGGCGAAGATGCATCTGCTGTAGCGGCGCTAATTTTTTTGAAACCTCCAGCCTGCCAAGCCGTACAAACTCAGGATCGCGCTTCGCCGCAATCTTTTACCGCATACCGACTCCAAAGGGGAGTAGCTGTTACAGTAAAGTCGTCAATACGAGAGCTTGCTCTCCGGCTTTATTGGCATTGCCGACTATGGCATTGTTAGCGAGACCTTTGCCCTTGAACAAGGCAGAGGTCTCGTTTTGTTTTGTTCGAGGGAAGAACGGGCTGCAGGCCGGCGATCCGATACAACTTCAGTTAGAAGGAGGCACAATCATGGACTTCGCATTGCTGATGGAGTACGGCTGGGTGCTGCTCGTGCTGATCGCGCTCGAGGGGCTGCTCGCCGCCGACAACGCGCTCGTGCTGGCGATCATGGTCAAGCATCTGCCGGAGAAGGAACGGAAGAAAGCTTTGTTTTACGGTCTGGCGGGGGCGTTCGTGTTCCGCTTCGCCTCGCTGTTCGCGATTTCGTTTCTGGTGGACGTCTGGCAGGTGCAGGCGATCGGGGCGCTGTATTTGCTGTTTATCGCACTCAATCATATTTTCAGAAAAGCAATCGTGAAAAAGGGCGAGCGGGACGCGGAGCCGCACACGGGCGCGAAGCCCAAGTCGGGATTCTGGATGACCGTCGTCAAAGTGGAGGTCGCCGACATTGCCTTCGCGATCGACTCAATCCTCGCGGCCGTAGCGCTCGCAGTGGCGCTGCCGGAGACGACCCTGCCGCGCATCGGCGGCATGGACGGCGGACACTTCGCCGTCATTTTCCTCGGCGGCTTCCTCGGCCTCTTGATCATGCGCTTCGCGGCCAACCTGTTCGTGAAGCTGCTCGAGAGCCGGCCGTCCCTCGAGATCGCCGCTTTCGTCATCGTCGGCTGGGTCGGCGTCAAGCTCGCGGTGCACACACTGGCGCATCCGTCGCTGCACGTCATCCCGCACGACTTCGCGGAGTCCGCGGCCTGGAAGCTGACGTTCTACGTCGTGCTTATCCTGATTGCCGTAGGCGGCTGGCTGCTGTCGGGCGGCAAGGGCAAAGGCACGGGCACGGGCGAGGGCGGCGAGGCGCGCCGCGAGGTGTCGGCGGCGAAGCTGGAGTAGGGCGGGACTTCGTCTGACTGAATCGGGCCGGGGCAGCGAGCGATGCGGAACGGACGGAATACATGAAGAGTCGGGCGCGGGAGCGTCCGGCTTTTTGCGTTGTCAGGCGTGGCGTAGAGGTGCGATAAGTGTTAAAAGGCAGTTAATTACTCGCGGCCCGATATTCTGCATTGAATAGTTGCTAGAAGGCATTTAATTTACGGCAAAAGAATGAAAATCGGCCGATGCGGGCGGATTAGATGCTTTTGAGCCATTATTTCTTTGCAGGCAGGGATTCGTATCCGGATAGATGCTTTTAACAGCTAATTGTTGGCGAGGACGGGAGACATGGCCGCACTCAAAGCCAAATCCGCCGGCCGCGCGTCTAATGTATAGAAGCTGTAGCAATGGCAAAGCGGGTGATGGAGATTCTGGAGCTACTCAAACGAGCGCAAAAAGGCGACAGCGAGGCGTATGCGGAGCTGTTCGGACAGTACGAAGGCGATCTGTACCGCGCGGCATTCGTGTATCTGGGCAACCCCGAGGATGCGCTGGACGCCGTGCAGGAGACGGCCTACCGCTCTTATAAGGCGATCGGCCGATTAAAGGAGCCGCCATTTTTCAAAACCTGGCTGATGAAAATCGCGATTCGCTGCGCCACGGACATCTATCGGCGGCGGAAAAACGTCTCGGCGTGGGATCCGTCATACGAGGCGAAGCTGATCGTGGAAGACGAGACCGATATTCCGCTGGCGCTCTCGCTTCAAGCGCTGCTTGAGGCGCTGGACTTGAATGAGAAGCAAGTGGTTTTGCTCCGATATTATTACGACCTGACGATCCGCGAAGTGTCCGAGGTGCTGGAGCTGCCGCTTGGAACAACGAAGACGATGCTGTACCGCGCGCTGGCGAGGCTGAAGCAGCGAGCGGGAGAGGAGGGGCAGGATGCCTACCGATGATATGAAAAGGTTGATGGAGACGATCCCCCTCCCGGACGAGCTTCGCGAGCGGAGCCGTGCGGGGATCGCGGCGGCGGCACGGGAACGGCAGCGTCCGGAAGGGCGTCGGCGCAAGCGCGCGCTGGCGACCGCCGCCGCCCTGCTGGCGCTGCTCGTCCTGTCGGCGGGCATCGCGAACCATGACCGGGTATGGGCTGCGCTGCGCAAGACGTTTCAATTTTCGCCGGGCACGGGGATCGTGTCGGAGGAGGAGACGCCGTCCGAGCGGTACGTGCTGAAGAAGCCGATTGTGCTGAACGTTGGCCAAGGCAAAATCACGATCACCGGCATCTTGTCCGACAAAGAGATGACATATATAACGATGGCGGGAGAGCAGGCGCCGCGCGTAGAGAGTTTGGAACTGGTGAATGAGCAGGGTGACGTGTTCAAAATACCGCGCAGTATGAGCACATGGGCAGCGGGAGAGTGGACTGCTTCCTTCTGGAGCGAAGGCAAGCTTGATCTCAAAGGCGCGATCAAACTGCGGCTGCCGCTGCAACCCGTGAGGGAAGTAGAGGCGCGTCTCGACCAGGCGGATGCCGCCGCTAGCTACCCGGAGCTGGGCAAGACTGCGTCGGTAAACGGACTCTCCGTGACTGCGATTGCAGACCGCGTCGGCGACAGGGCGAGGATTGCGCTGGTATCGCCGCCTCAGACATCTTTTCGGATCGACAGCTATGGGATTATCACAGCGGCGCGATATGGCTCGAACAATCCTCTGACCGTGAAGGATGAAACGGGGACACCGCTCGAGCTATCGTTCGTGCGAGGCACGGGCGCTCCGCAGAGCGAATTTTATTTTCCGCTAAGCGACCGGCTAGGGGCTGCGTATACGATGAGTATTCCGGAGATCAGCGTCGCTTATCCTGACGAGGTGACCGTGAAGCTACCGGCCGTTACGACCAATGGGCTAAACAAGACGTTCGAGATCGCGGGATACCCAGTCACGATTACGAAGACCGAACGCATGAAGCCGGGCAGTCTGCGGATCTATACGGACCTTCACGCAGAGGGGCAGCCGGACCGCATGCTGTATAACCTTGATGTCGACAGGAGCTCGATGGCCAAGCTGGATGAACGCACCGGAGCGGTCGCGTACATGGAGTTCGAGGTCGAGCCCGACGCCAAGTCGGTCATCGTGACGTTCAGGAGACCGACCGCAGTTCTGCGCGGCCCCTGGGCGTTCACGTGGACGGCGGACGAGATTCAGCCATAAACGTCAAAACGGGCGCCGGTCGATCCGGCGCCCGCTTCTTTTTTGCGAATCCTACTCAGAAGCACGTAAACGACTCGATCCGGTCCAGGCTGATCCCGGAATACATCCAGAAGAAGCCGTTCCACCGGAAGCCGGATACCGAGGTTCTGCCGACGAACGTCGGATAGAACCAGAAACCTTGGCCGTTCGTTGGCCAGATGTACGTGTTGCGGAACAGGCAGCCGCGGATGGCGCCGGGGTCGACGGCCAGGGCGGATGCGGTGAGCGGTCTCGGCGGCGGAGACTGCGGCGGCGGCGCGGTAGGCGCCTGCTGCGTGCCTTGCGGTCCGATAGGTGGCATAAAGGCCATTATTTCTCACTCCTCGTCATTAATGAGGCTGGCTGCTGCGACTAGAGCAGCGAGATGGTCAGCAGGTTGAAGAGCACGAGCGGCAGCACGAAGCCGGGATTCCCGAACGGAACCTGCGGCCCGGGGAAGAAGGCACGGGTGTCGGGTATGCTCATGTACAGGATGCCTCTGTCGCAGTGCATGAGGTGTCCCTCGAACACGTCGCCTTCAAGCGTCTCGACTCTGGCCAGCTTGCCGGCGTGCTGGGCGCACAGCCCGTGCATATGGTCCTTCACGGATTTCAGCGCTTCATGGACATGGGAAGCGCATTGATAGAGCGGCGTTGTTGCGCCGCCGGCGGTGTAAGGCAAGCTCATGGCGATACCTCCGTCTGTTTGAACATAGGATAAGGTATGCGTATGCCTAGTCCGGCGTTCCAAGGGCGGGAAAATTGAACCCGGGGGGCACTTTACGAGGATGGTATGATTAGAAGACCCGGGCTTCACAGGCCTTCATACTTCACTTTAGAACTGGGATGAATCGATATGTTCCGACTGCTTGGCAGAGCCTTCCGCGATTTTCGCGCCACGTATCCGAAGCTCCTGCTTTTTGAATATTTGTATATGCTGGCCACGAGCTTCATCGTCGTACCCGTCATTACGTACATGTTCAACCGGATTCTGACGGTCGTCGGCTCCGGCTCCCTGCTCAACGGGGATGTCTACCGGCTTGGGCTCAGCTACAACGGCGTGCTGGGCCTCGCGCTGATCGGCTTGGTCGCGTCCCTCGCCGTGCTGATCGAACTGATCGTGCTGATCGTACTCGTGCAGCAGCATTATTTCGGCAAAAATATCGCGATTGCGGACGCAGTGAAAACGACGATCCGACAAACGCCGCGGCTGCTCGGCTTCGGTATTTTTCAACTGCTGTTCATGCTGCTCGTGCTGATCCCGTTCATCGACTCGCCGCTGTCGGCTTCGTTTTACGCGTTGTTCAACGTTCCTGTCTTCGTGGACCGCGAGGTGCTGGATGCGTCGTTCACGATGACGTTCGTGTACGCGCTTCTGATCGTCGCCGCGCTGTACGCGCTGCTGCGATGGATATTCGCGCTGCACTTCATCGTGCTGGAGGGCAAGACGACGACCCAGGCGATTCGCAGCAGTCAGGCGCTGACGCGGGGCAGGCGAACGCAGCTCTTCCTGTCGCTGTTCCTGTTCAACGCAATCGTCTTCGCGGCGGGCTCGACTGCAATCTCATCGCTGTCCTATCTGCCTTCCTGGCTGAACATTAACGTGCTGACGATCTTTTCCCGTCATTATTCGCTGACATTGTCAACCATTCTGACGTACATGTTCGCCTTGCTGCTCCTGCCGGTCAACATCATCCTGCTGACGCGGCTATTTTACAACTTCGGCCGTTCCCATGGCGTGAAGCCGCAGGATCACTTGGCTATATATCGCAGCAGGCTCGGGCGGCTGGAAGGCCGCGTCGGGCGTTATTTGAAGGGGCTGCAAAAAAGAAGGCTGTTGTTCGTGTCCGTGGCGGTCGTCTATGTGAGCTTGTCGGTGTTCATCGGTTTGCGGGCGAACGGCAGTCTCGTCTATGCCAAGTGGAGCGTGCTGATCGCGGCGCACCGGGGCGACACGACCGGTAGCCCGGAGAACTCGCTGCAAGCGATCCTCTCGGCGATCGATAAGGGGATGACGGCGGCGGAGCTGGATGTTCAGTTGACCAAGGATGGGGTCGCGGTGCTGTTCCATGATGCGAATCTGCTCCGGATGACCGGTAAAAACGCGCGCATAGCCGACCTCACCTACGCACAGCTCGGCAGGCTTGACCTCGGGGAGGACGAGAACGGGGAAACGGTTCGAATCCCGACGCTGGGCGAGGTGCTGTCCGAGGCGCAAGGGCGCATCAAGCTGATCGTCGACCTCAAGCCGTACGGCGCAGGCGAGCCGCTTGCGGAGGAGGTCGTCAGGCTGATCCGGGAGACAGGGATGGAGCAGGATGCTTACGTCCAGTCGTTCGACGGAGACGCGCTGCGGCATATCCGGGCCATCGATCCCGACATCAAGATCGGGCGAATCCTGTACTTCGCGCTGGGCAATCTGTCCGCGCTGGACGTCGACTTCTACACGGTCGAGCAGATCATGCTGACCAAGCAGCTCGTAAACCAGGCGCATGCGGGCGGCCGCGAGGTTTGGGTGTGGACGGTCAACGACAGGCGGGCGCTGAAGGAAGTGCTGAAGTTCCAGGTCGACGGCATTATCACCGACAATCCGACGCTGGCGCAATCGATGGTCGAGGTGGATCTGTAGGGCGCAGCGAGAATCGGAGGGGGGCTGGATGGAGCGCAAGAGGCGGGTGCGAGGGGCAACGCCTCTCATAGAGCAGGCGATGGGCCGGATCGGGCCGGTGCGATGGCGAACGCCTCTCGTAGAGCAGGCGATGGGCCGGATCGGGCCGGTGCGATGGCGAACGCCTCTCGTAGAGCAGGCGATGGGCCGGATCGGACCGGTGCGATGGCGAACGCCTCTCGTGGAGCAGGCGATGGGCCGGATCGGGCCGGTGCGATGGCGAACGCCTCTCGTAGAGCAGGCGATGGGCCGAATCGGGCCGGTGCGATGGCGAACGCCTCTCGTGGAGCAGGCGATGGGCCGGATCGGGCGGATGCGATGGCGAACGCCTCTCGTAGAGCAGGCGATGGGCCGGATCGGGCCGATACGATGGCGAACGCCTCTCGTAGAGCAGGCGATGGGCCGGATCGGGGCCGATGCGGTGGCGAACGCCTCTCGTAGAGCAGGCGATGGGCCGAATGAGGCGGCGCTCGAGTAAGGCGCGCGCGAGGGCGTCAACGCGCCCTCAATCGCTCTCCGGCAGCAGGCTCAGCACCCACCTGCACCACTCCGTGTTGGTTTCGTTCGACATGATCGCCTTGCGCGTGAGCAGGTAGGCGCCGAACAGCGGATGCGAAGGCTCGGGCAAGCCGGCTTCCGGCCAGTCGGCCCGTCCCTTCAGCTCAACCAGCTTGCTCTCGTACTTCAGCCGCTGCTCCTCGTGGAAGGTCAGCCGGTCGGCGAGCATTTTGCGGGCGGACTCGCGCTTGGCGTACGACATGCAGAACACCTTCAGCATCATCTCGTCGCGAAGCGCGGGCTCGGCCGTGGGCTGATCGAACCAGTCCTTGAGCGCTTCCTGGCCTTTGCCGGTCAGGGAATACACTTTTTTGTCGGGTTTGTCGCGCTGCGAGACCAGCTCGAAGCGAATGTAGTCGTCCTGCTCGAGCTTGGCGAGCAGCGGATAGATCTGACTGTGCTTGGCAGGCCAGAACGGCTGGATCCGCAGCATCAGATCGTAGCCGGAAAAAGAAGATTGCGCGAGCAAGCTCAGCAGACCGTAGGAGAGGGTGTTCAAATCGTTGCTCCTTTATCAGCAAAATTGCTTTGACACAGACGAGGAAGAGTAGTAATATTATGGCGTTTTCCTATATGTAAATATAGACATATAAAGCTGGGAGATGGAGAGAGCTATTATGAATACGGAAAAGAAGACGCCGGAGGTTCGTTTTTGGCCGGTTATGTTGTCCATTTTTATCGGTTCCTTCTTGTGCGTCCTGGCTTCGGCGACGATCAATCTCGCGCTTGAGCCGCTCAAGGACCACTTTCACACTACGCTGAGCTCGGTCCAATGGACGCTCACGGGCTTCATGCTCGCGATGGGCACGACCGCCCCGATCGTCGGCTACCTTGGCGAGCGGTTCAGCTACAAAAGGCTATACCTGTTCTCCCTCATCGGCTTTACCGCAGCCTCCGCGCTGTGCGCGGCCGCATGGAGCGAGGCTTCGCTGATTCTGTTCCGGGTGCTCCAAGGCTCCTTCAGCGGCCTGATCATCCCGGCTACCATGTCCATTATCTATCAAATTATCCCGCGCGGCAAACAACCGATGGCCATCGCCTTCTGGGGCTTGTCCGCGATGCTGGCGCCGGCGTTCGGGCCGACGATCAGCGGCTGGCTGCTGCAGAACTTCGATTGGCAATGGCTGTTCATCATGAATCTGCCGATCGGCCTGATCGCTATTTTGCTCGTATACCTGTACATTCCATATTACCGGCTTAGCGTGCCCAAGTCGTTCGACGGCCTCGGCTTCATCACCGTCGTGGTCAGCAGCACGTCGCTGCTGCTGGCGCTCGGCCAGGGCCACAGCTGGGGCTGGGGATCGTGGAAGGTTCTCGGCTTGCTCCTGCTCGGATTGGTCGTGCTGGCGCTGTTCATCCTGCGCGAGTTGACGGCGGAGTCGCCGCTGCTCAACCTGCGCGTATTCAAAAACGGCCGCTTTACGCTGAACACGATCATCGCGAACATCATCACGATCAGCCTGTACTCCGGCACGCTGTTGACGCCGGTTTTCCTGCAGCGCATCCAGCACGTGTCCGCGATGGACACGGGCCTGATCCTGCTCCCGGCTTCGCTCGCGATGGCGCTCATGATGCCGATCGTCGGGAAGCTGTACAACGTCGTCGGCCCGCGCGTCCTGATGTCCATCGGCATCGTTCTGTTGACTGTCGGCACGCTCGCGCTTAGCTGGCTCAGCATCGATGTCTCGCATACTTACGTCATCTGGTGGATGATCGTGCGGAACCTGGGTATTGCCTTCGTCGTTATGCCGTCGAGCAACGCGGCCATGGACGAGATCTCCCGGGAAAATTCGGGCCACGCTTCCTCCATCTCGAACTGGACGCGGAACGTCTTCGGCTCCTTCGCGATCGCGATTTTCACGACCCTTCTCGCCTCGCGCTCCATCGACCACGGCACCGACCTGGCGATGGCGGGCGACCAGAACCGCGAACATATCGAGATGATGGCGTTCACGATGAGCGTCAACGACGTGTACCTGATCGCGACATTCGTCGCGCTCGCGGCGCTGCCGCTCAGCCTGTTCGTCGCCAAGCTCAAGAAGCCTCATCCCGTGCTCGCGTCCGAGACGGTGAAGGCGGAGACTGCGACCGTAGAGGGATAATATCAGATGTAGGAAAAAGCCGGCATTCGCAGCGGAGGTTCCGCGGCGGAAGCCGGCTTTTTTGTGCAGATTAGGAGGTATAAGGGCACGAACCCGCGATTTGTGAGCAGGAAAGCGCACGTAGTCGGAGGGCTGGCGTTTCTGGCGAGGCGAGTAGAATTAGATGTATTTTGGTTGTTAAAACGACGATAGAGCTACGAGGTGAGGCGCACGGGTCGATTAGTCGAGCTGTTTTCGGACAAAAGGAGAGGCATCCCTAATATTCTGAGGTCTACCGGTTATACCGGCGGGAATGCCACTTTGTATGTCGTAACATAGATGGAGCGAACGATGCCGTTATCCGTCGTGCCGAAGGAAACAACATAAGCTCGATCCGGATTTTTGATATCCGATATTCCCATTCGCGGAACCAGCGTGCCGTCGATGAGCTCGTAAAAATAACCGGCGTTGCCTCCATTCCCGTAACCTGCGGTGCCGTACGCGAGCAGAACATCGCGAAGCGTGCTGCCGCCGGCGATGATGCCTTTGTCGGTCAGATAGGGGGCGTCCTCGTCCAACGTATCCAGAAATACCGACCAACCGCTCATCCTGTAGGACGAATCGTAAAAGATACCTAACTGGCCGTACATATGCCTGCCCATTATGTCCTTGTCATCCGGCTCGCCAAGCGCCGCGTCGATCGCAGACTTGGCGGTCCCCGGCGGGAACGCGCGGCCGGTCTTGTCCAGCAGAGACAGGTCCTGAAGCGTTCCCGGTATCATCAGAAAATCGCGCAGGCCTTCTCCCGCAGCAGGCAGCGGCGGTATCAGCCCGGGGTCGGATTCAGCTTGCGGCCTGACAGAGATCCGCGCTGCGCCGCTCAGCTTCAAGTTCCGAATCCACTGCAGCGCTTCCGCGCGCGTCACGGTGTCTTCGCCGCGGAAGCCCTGGACCGTCGGCGCCGTTTTCCCGCTGGCCAGCCGATTGCCGAGCAGATAACGGATCGCATTCTCGCCGTCGTAATGCAGGCCGAGCGCCGCTGTCAGAATTTCCGCCGCGGTCACGCGCTTCATCGGCGCCGTTCTGGCGGTCTCGTCTTCCAGGCCGCGCGCGGGCTGATTCCACATTTCGGCCAGGCGGTAAGGGCTGTCGCTCCATTTCTCTCCGCTGATAACGGATGGAAGAGGGGTCGCTCCGTATGAACGATACAGCATCAACAGAAACTCGGCTTCGGCCATCGGCCGGTCGGGCCGATAGGAGCCGTCCGGGTAGCCGGTGATGAACCGATAGCGAAGGCCCCATTGGA
The DNA here is from genome assembly GCF_030014955.1 of Cohnella hashimotonis. Taxonomy (NCBI): domain Bacteria; kingdom Bacillati; phylum Bacillota; class Bacilli; order Caryophanales; family Paenibacillaceae; genus Cohnella; species Cohnella hashimotonis. Next base: position 7,505,833 of record NZ_JAGRPV010000001.1, on the reverse strand, counting down.
ACAGCCGTTCGGACCAGTGTCCCGACAGGTCCTTGGGCACGCTGCCGTTCCAGAATGCCCAGCCCTGCTCGATGGGGCTAAGGAAGGGCTGGGGCTTGGCGGCATACGCTTGGCTGGCTGTGCTTGAGCCGGCGGCCAACAATAGGACAAGGATACAGAAAAGTCTCGCTCTCATCGATGATCTCCCTACTTGCGCCAGCGGCTGCAGCGCGGAATTGTTCGTGCATCCGTTACGTGTCTTTTATATAATCCAGTATAAGGAAAAATGTTGGCGCACGCTTAAAAACTTTTGAAGCGGAGGCGAAAAATGGGGACGTTTCTAGCGAGTATTCAGGTATTGGCGGGGGCGGGTGGCGTCGACCGATTGTTAGAGGGGCTGGCGGGCGTCGTTCGAGAGAAAATCCTCGAAGCCGATTATGAAGAAACGGACGATCCGGCGTCCGCGGACCGTTCCGTTCTTCTGCAGGTCTCCTCCGATAGCTGGATTTCTATTTATGATCAAAGGCTCGACGAGCAGGACATCGGCGAACTGGACGCTTTGGGCAAGGCAATCTCCGCTCGATTGGGAGTCCCTGCGGTCGGCGCCGTTCTGCATGACAGCGACTTGCTCGTGATGCGGCTGTACCTTAACGGAAAGCTGGCGGACACGATCGTAAACGACTTGGATCTGTTCAATGAGATGTTGGCCGGAAGCCGGCCACGGAAAAGGAACGGAGTACCTTCAAAGTGGACGGCGGTTTGTGAGCCGGGCGCAAGGACCGATGACCTGAAAGGAGTCTGGGAGCAAAAGACGGTCTTTGCGGACGATGCGCTGGCGCTGGCAGCCGACCTGCTGGCCATTCCGCGCGAAGCGGCGCTGAGGGGCTACGGGCAAGAGCCTGCGTCCCCGTCAGGCCTATCCGCAGACGGTCAACAATTCGGCCTTCATTTTCGAAGTGCCTTCCGCTTTTCCGATTATTTCGAGCCGAGCGACGCGCCTCTGCTTGCCTTTACGAGTTGGGCTTCCTATGCGTCGGGCGACGCAGGCGTTCCGTCTACGGTCCAATGCGGATTGACCAATCAAGGGCAGGCCTTCAGCGGGCTTGACGTGCTGCTGTGGGGACCGGCGTTCGAGGAGCGGTTGATCGAGCCGGGGCAGGGGATGCTGATTCGCGTCTCGAGCGATTATAAGACACGGGACAATCGAAGCTGCGAACCCCATCCGTTTACATTTAACGTACAAGAGCCCGGGTCGGACTGTTTATTGCAGAAGCAAGGCTACCGTTATGAATTTCCGGAAAGCAGCTTTCCCGAAGGCTTTACGCAGATTCAGTATCCCGAAACGGCCGCTAGGATGGGTATCTTCACGAAGTGGATGGAGAGATTCTATCATCCGCATCATTTCTTTCAGCTTGCGTTCACGGGAACCGGAACGGGCGATTCCGAGTTTTACGCGGCATTCGTGCCTACAGCGGCTCCGGAAGGCCAATTGACCTGGCGCTTGCCGACCTATATTGGCGTAGAGCCGCCTGCGATGGAATAAAATAACGGTCCATTTCGTCCCGTGAAATAGACTAGCGCCCCTTGCGCATAACCCGCCTTGTCGCCGCCTCGATTATCCGCCACGGCAGCAGCCTGCCGGCGAGCGGCAGCAGGCGCGCGCCGCGGCCGATCGGATAGCGCAGCCGCGAAATGCGGCGCTTGTCGACCAGGCGTCCTACGAGCTCGGCGACCTCGCGCGGATCGGGCGCCGTCTCGGCCGTGCGCCGGGCGATGCCGAGCACGGCCTTCAGCGGGCCGGCATAGGGCGATTCCGGCTGCCCATGCATCTCCGCGAAGCCCTTGGCCCAGATCGCCGTGCGATAAGCGCCGGGCTCGACGAGGGCGACGCGGATGCCAAATGGCGCGACCTCGTGGCGCAGGCTCTCGCTGAAGCCTTCGACCGCGAACTTGGACGCGGCATAAGCGCCGAACCCCGGGATCCCCCACAAGCCGCTTACGCTGCTCATCTGAATGATCGTGCCGTGGCCCTGCGCCCGCATCGCCGGCAGGACGGCGCGCGTCATTGCCACCAGGCCGAGGAAGTTCGTCTCCATCTGCGCCCGCCACGCCGCCATCGGCACCTCCTCGACGAAGCCGCCGACCGCCATGCCTGCGTTGTTTACCAGCACGTCGATCCGTCCGTATCTCCGCAGCATGTCCGCCACAGCGCCATCAATCGTTTCCGCATCGGTCACGTCGAGCCTGGCGACCGCAATGCTTCCGACGGCACCGGCTCGTTCGGCCGCCTGCATGAGCGCCGCCTGCTTCTCGGGATCCCGCATCGCGGCAATCACCCGGTAGCCCCGCTTGGCCAGCTCGATCGCGATGAGCAAGCCGAAGCCGCTGGACGCGCCCGTTACCAACGCCGTTTTCTCAACCTTCCCATGCATCGCCATTCCTCGTTCCTCCGGACCCGACTACAGTTTGTATTTTTGCATCAGCGGTACGCCGATCTTGCCAAGCAGTCCTTCGAGCGCGGACCAGCTGCCTCTTCGCCATGCGGGCAAGTGCCGGTCGTACAGCGCCGTGTATTCGATGTCGGCGACCGCGCCGCGGTTGCGCTTGAACTGCGCCGCCCCGGAGCTCTCGTGCAGCAGCAGTCCGCGATCCTGGGCGATGCCGATCAGAAGGGCCGACAGCATCCGGTAGAGGCCGTGCGCCTGGGGGCGCGAGGTGTCATACCCGAACAGAGGCGTCGTCATGGCGCCCTCCCGCGCGTAAAACCCGAGGATCGCTTCCAGTCTGCCTGTGGCGCCGTCGCGGTAGCCGTGCAGCTCAAGCGTGCCCTCGGCAAGCGCCTGCTCGTAGAAACGCGCCGTGAACTGCGGATTGTGCAGCGAATATTTGTCCAGATACAGCAGCTTGTACAGTTCCGCAATGCGCGGGAGGTCCGCCGACGTCATCTCTGCGGGGCCGACTTCGACATAGCCGTGCCGTTCCGCCAGCGCCCGGTCCCGCTTCAGCAGCCAGCGGGCTTTGGCGTTCCCGAAGTCGGAGTCGCCGGTTCGCAGCAGGTAGATTTGCCGGCTGGGGACGAGGCGGCATCGACGTTCGCGAAGCAGGTCCATTTCGCGCAGGTTCAGCGACGCGTTGAGGGACCGGAAGGCGATGGCGTGGCCGGGAAACGCGCGGATCAAGCCGTCCAGCGCCGCCGACCACTGCTCGTCCGATAGCGCGGGATACAGGTTGGTCGACAGCAGCCAGTTGTTGACGTGCACGACGCGGTTGAACCGCGATGCCTTGAGCAGGCCGCCGATCCCGGTCAGCACCGCGGACAAGGCGGCGATAAGCGCGCGATTGCGGAGCAGCGAGAGCTCCTGCTTCGCATAGCTCACGTAGTGCGTGTAGGGCGAGCACGCATAGGAGTTGGCGTACTCCGCATCGTTGACGGTGACGGGCACGGGGATGCCGTCGACGCTCATGACGAGGAGGCGCGTACGCACGTTGCCGACGAACGCTTCGCTGCGCTCCTTCATGACGGGGATCAGGTAGCTTATCGCATACAGCCCGTATGTCGTGTCCGGCCAGGGACAATCTTCGATATTCGTGCTGTCGTAAAAAACGACCGATAGGCTCACGGTGCGTACCTCCGTTCGACGCGGCGGAGTTTGCGGTCGCCCGGCGTGCGTGCATAGGACGTAAAAGAGAGCTCGGGGGCCACGCAGGAGAGCCGCTCGCACAGGGCTTCGACCGCCTGTCGGATGCGCGACTCGGCAGTTTGGCGCAGATCTCCGTTCCGCAGGTCGAATTCGATCGTCCAGCGATCCGGCGCCGTCTGTACGGCCCGGTACTGCTCGATCTCGACGGATGCGCCCATGATCGCCCGCGTCACGAAGTCCGGGTAGACGGGGACGGCCGCTGCGTCCGGCTGCAAGGCCGAGGCGTAGAAAATGTCGTCGCACCGCCCCTCGATCCGCTCGATCGCGGTAAAGGGCGAACCGCAGGGGCAAGGCGCCGTACGTTCCACGAGCAGATCGTTCAGCCGGTAGCGCACGATCGGCTGCGTCCGGCGCGAGAAGTCGGTGACGATCGGCACGAACGTGCCGGGTTTGTCAGGAACGTAGTCCTTTTCGATATAGACGAGATCCTCGTTCAGGTGCAGCGTGCCGTGCGCGCAGGTGCAGCCGAGAAAGCCCTCGGTGCATTGATATACCTGATGCACGGGCTGACCGAAGGCCCGTTCGATCGCGGCGCGGTCCAGCGGGTCGAGCACCTCGGCGGCGGCGATGATCCGCCGGGGGCGGACGCCCTCGAGGCTGCCTGAGAGGACCGCGTCTGCCAGCATGCGCAGCATGGACGGCGGCGCGGCGATCAGATCCGGCTGCTCTGCCATTAGGCGCCGGAGATGCGCGTCGATCGGATCGAGCAAGTCATAGAAACCGAACTTTAGCCTCCGGCCTCCGACGGATGCGTACAGGTTGCTGTTCGCGCGCAGGAAAAAGGCGATCTTGAAGCGGCTGAGCGGCGAGACCGGCAGCAGCTTGCCGAGCACCGTCCCGGCCCAGGCCGCCTGCTCCTCGGGACTCACGAGGAACAGACCGCGATTGCCTGAGGTGCCCGACGACAGGCCGACCGTGATGCCGCGCAGCGCGGGCGAGAAGTCGCGCGACCGCTCCGCCGCCTCCGCGACGGCGAACGCCTCGGATTTGGCGATGCCGACGGTGTTGAGCCGGTCGAAGCCGGCCATCATGGCGGACTTGTCGATCTCGGGAAAAGCGCGCCAATCCGCATCGGCGATGCCCGCCCACAGCTCGCGGTAAAATGGCGATTTGCGGCGCACGCGGTCAATATGGCGCAGTACGCGCGCCTCGCGCCAGCTGTCGAACGCGACGCGGTCCTGCCAGCGGCGGGCGCTGCGCCGGGCGAGCAGGTAGTGGTGGATGAAGCTGGCGGCTCTTTTCATCGCTTGGACACCTCCGGGTCGTCGATGGGGAAAAATTCGCGGCAGTGGCTCGGCACGATGACGAGCGCCGGATCTGCGGCTTGCCAGCTTCGCAGCAGCGCGAAGCTGTCGCGGTAAGCCCGCCGGTCGTCCATGACGATGCCGGCGGCAGGATGCGGCGGGCGATTCTCGCGCAGCGCCCGGCTGGACCATGCGGCGTCGGCGCACAGCAGGCAGTGTGTCAGGCCGGCTGCGCGGGGCGGGGCGGCGGGAAGCGGCGGAGGCGCGGCGGGAGAGTCCGTTGCGACCGCACGGTCTGGGGCGGCTGGGGCAGCATTTGCGTCAGCGGCGGTGGCCGGCTGCCAATCGGCAGCATGGAGCAGCAGGCCGATCTGGCCAGCGGCATGCCCCGGGAGGCTGACGGCGATCAGGCTGCCGTCGCCCAGCAGGTCCCAGCCGCCGGTTAGCGGCGAAGGGCCCGGCAGCGGCGTCCAAGCGGCGGCCGTTTCGATGGGCATCGCCATTTCCGCGAAGCCGTCCGGCAGCAGGCCCGGTAGGAAGCCCGCGCGCGTAGACCGCACCGGTCCGAGGCGGCGCAGCGGCGCATAGGCGGCTTCGGGATACAGGAACCGTGCGCGGGGGAAGTCCCGCGCTCCGGCGATGTGGTCCGCGTGGAAGTGCGACAGGATCACGGTGCCGATCTCGTCCGCGCGAATGCCGAGCCGCTCGAGTTGACGGACTGCGGCGTCTTCCTCCCGGTAGCGGACGGGCGTGAGCCGGCGGTACAACGCGTATGGAAGCCGCTGCGTCAGCGCTTCGAAGCGGGCGGAATAGCCGGTGTCGAACAAGATCCAGCCTTGAACGGGATGGCGGATCAGCGCAAAGCCGGCCGGATACGCCGCCGTGCGCAGCGAGCCGCCCCGGATCGTCACGAACTCGGGGTGCACGCAATAGCCCGCCGCCATTAGCTTCAGTTCTACCGGCACGATGTCTGTGAATGCGCTCATCGGCTCCCCCTCCACCAGGCGGCGAAACGCTGCAGCCCCTCGTCGATGCTCACGCGCGGCGCATAGCCGAGCGCCCGGCGTGCCGCCGAGATGTCGAGCGTCTGGCTGTACGCGAGCAGGCCGACGGTATAACGCGTGAAGGGCGGCTCCGCGCCGAGGAACGGCATGATCCGGTACGCGCGCTCCATCAAGGAGCCCGCGGCCAGAGCCGTGCGCAGCGGAATCTCGCGCTGGCGGAGCGGCTGCTGCAGGAGCTCGAACAGGCGGCGCAGCAGGTCGATCAGGCGGACCGGCTCGCCGTTCGAGATGTTGAAGACCTGCCCGGCTGCCGACGATGGCGCGAGACAGGCAGCCTCCAGGGCGTCCACGACGTTGTCCGCGTAGGTCAGGTCGAGCAGCGCTTGCCCGCCGCCGATGAGCGGAATGCCGCGTCGTTCGTTGACCCGCATCAGCCGGGGGAACAGCGAGCCGTCCTCCGGCCCGAAGATGGCTCGCGGGCGCAGGATGACCGCGTCCAGTCCCTGACCCGCCGCTCTGTGCACGACTTGCTCCGCGATCAGCTTGGTCGCCGCATAGGCGTTGACGGGTCGCTTGGGCAACTCGGCATTTTCCTTCACGTTCAACCGATCCCTGTAATCGAAGTAAACGCTCGGTGTCGAGACGTGCACGAGCCTTCGGACGCCGTGCCGGAGGCAACCGGCCGAGACATGGGCGGTGCCGGCGACGTTCGCCGCCTCGAAGTCCCGATAACGGCCCCACGGGGAAGACAGCGCCGCGCAGTGAATGACATAATCCTGGCCCGCGCATGCCTCGGCGGTCTCTTCCGGCTGCGTGCCGATATCGATCCGGCGGAACGCGATGCCGGAAGCCGCAAGCCGCCGGCCGGCTTCGGCATTGCGCCCGACGCCTGTCACGGTCCAACCCGCCTCTGCGAGACGCAGCGCGGTTGCCCGTCCGAGGGAGCCGGTTGCGCCGGTGATTAACGCTCTGGTCATCGTTCACCATTCCATTCGATATCGATTGTCGACGCTTCCTGAAGCGTCAGGCCATGCCGGGCCGCAGTCCGTCTGAGCCAGGCGAACAGCCGCAGCTGCTCGGCCGCGGGGGCGGGGTCCCCGCGCCGGTACACCGCGTCGCGGCTGCCGGCGAAGGCGCGCAGCCACTCGCGCATCTTGCGTTCGCGGACGGCCTGTGCGAGCCCGTACGTCAGCATCGCGGGAGACAGCATGGCGCCGGCGCCGGGCCCGGGCGTCGCTACCGCCCCGCTCGCTGCGAGCTCCGCCGGCGTAAGAAGCGCCTCCGCCAGCCCGTCCCCCGGGCGGAACAGATGAATGCCGCTCGTGGCGCGCGGATTGCATTCGAGCGGATAGACCGCGCCGTCCGGCTCCGCCATGAAGTCGAACGCGATCTGTCCCGTGAAGCGCGCGTGGCGGACGAATCGCGCGACCCAATCCGCCAGCGCCGGCTGCGCCTCGGCGACGAAGTGGATGCTGGCGCCCCGCCCGGCCCGGAAGCGGCTGCGATACGCGGCGAACGCGGCGAGCACGCCGTCGTGCGCAACGCCGTACGTGCACCATTCCTCGCCGCGCAGCAGCTTCTGCGCGATCCAGGGGCGGCGCGGCGATACGCCGCCGGCTTCGTCCAGCTTGCGGCGGACCGCCTCCCTTACCGAAGGGGACAAGCGCCCCTCGCGCGGCTCGACCGCGATGACGCGCGCAGCAAAGCGCGAATACGCGGGCTTCAGCACGAGTCCGTGCGCGAACGCGTCGTCCGCCAGCAGCGGCAGCCAGCCGTCCGGCGACGCGAAGATCGCCGTCGGCGGTGCGGGGAGACCCGCTTCCTCCGCCAGCCGGATAAACGCGCCTTTATGATGCAGCCTGTCGAGCTCGTCCAGCGGCGCGGCGAGCACCTCGCAGCGGCCCGCGAACCGGCCCAGCTCCCGCGCGACGTGGAAAATCTCTTCGCACGTCGGGATAATGGCGTCGATGCGGCACTCGTCCGCGATTCGAGCCAGCGACGCCGCGAAGCCTGTCGGGTCGAACGCAGGCGCCGGTACGGTGAAGCTGCGCTCCACGGCGCGGGACGCCCGGCAGAGATGATAGGGCGCGCTCTCTGCCGCGAACACCGTATGCCCGGCCGCCCGGAGCAGCCGGGCGAGCTCCAGCGTAGCGGGCGCTCTGCCGCCGGTGAGCAGGATTCGCCGGCTGCCGGACCGCGGCTCAGTAATCAAGCACAAGCCCTCCGAGCGTCAGCCCCGCGGCCGTGCCGATCATCAGCACCCGGTCGCCCCGGACGATCCGTCCCGCGCGGACGGCCTCGTGCAGGCCCATCGGGATCGAGGCCGCGATCGTATTGCCGTGGTCGGGCGTGATATAGACGAGCTGCGACTCCGCGATGCCCAGCTTCTTGCGCAGCAGGCGCACGGCCATCGCGCTGCCCTGATGGGGCACGACAGCTTTGAAGTCGGACATGCGCGAGCCGGTCGCCCGCAGCAGATCGTCCGCGAAGTCGGGCAGCAGGCGCGCCGCCATCTTGAAGATCGCGGGACCGTCCATGCGGAACAGATAGTCTTCCGGCTCCGCGGGCCGCAGCCCGCGCGGATGGCGCCGCGAGCCGCCGGCGCGGATCTCCGAGAAGGCGGCGCCGTCCGCGTATGTCCGCAGGGATGCGCCCACGATGGCGGATCGCTCCCCTTCTCCGGCGGGACCCAGGACGACGGCGGCCGCGCCGTCGCCGAACAGGGCGGCGCTTTCCTTGTGCCGCCAGTCCAGCCCGAGCGACGCGATCTCCGTCGACACGATGAGCGCGCGGCGGTAGCGGCCCGCCGCGATCATGCACGACATGACATCCAGCGCGTTGAGGAAGCTGAGGCAGGTGGCGTCAATGTCGAAGGCGGGTACGCCGGATCGCTCCTGACCCATCGCCTGCTGAATATAGACGGCGGTGCAGGGGAGCGCCTGCTCGCGCGTGCCGCTGGCGCAGACGAGGCAGTCGATATCGGAGAAGCGCAGCCCTGCATCGTCCAGTGCCGCATAGGCAGCCTTCGCGCCCATCTCCGACGCGGTCTCTCCCTCCGCGAAGTACCGGACGGCGACGTCTGTCGTCTTGCGCGTCCATCCGCGGGCGACGCCCAGCCGATCGTCCATCTCGGCATCTGTAACCGGGCGTCCGGGCAAGTATTTGCCGGTACCGTTTATTTCGACTTTGCGCATCGTCATGTCGTGTACGCTCCTTTCGGGCTGGCGCATTCTTTGTTACGTCCATTGTGCCGGAACGCACGCCGACCCGGTAGTACTAACTATTCATGGTACCATCGTTTTTCGCGGAAGGCGCTTAAATTTTGACAAAATATGCGGGGCGAGGCCTTAAGGCGCCGCCGAGAGAATAGCGCTCCCCACGCCGGTCGGGCTGTCGCTTCCGACAATGCCTATATGTGCGCGCTGACGAAAATCCGCTACCTGCATTGACCGGACCCGCCGCCGCATCTAGAATGTCAGTATATCTAACATGGTTATTGCCGTGTGATTTTCAAAATGAGCTGTATGAGTTTCATTAATGAGCTGTATGAAATTCTTAATGAGAGGGAGGGCCGCGGTGAGCAAAAAAAAGGAGCATGAAATCTACAAGGAGATCAAATTGGCGATCACGCAGCATAAGCTGCTGCCCAACATGCAGCTGATCGAGGATTCGCTGGCCGATGCCTTCCAGGTAAGCCGGACGCCCATTCGCAACGTGCTCCGGAGATTGGCCATGGAAAAGCTGCTGACGGTCATTCCTTACCGCGGCGCATTTGTATCTTGTCCAAGCGTTGAGGATGCGCGGTCGGTATTCGAGATGAGGCGTGTCATTGAATCTTCCATGGTGAGGAAAGTATGTGCGGTGGCTTCCGAGGCGCAGATCGATGAGCTGCAGCGGTTGCTGCAGGAGGAGCACCGGGCGAGCCATGACGGAGATGTCATCGGGGCGCTCGATGTGACGGTCGATTTTCACCTGAAGCTGGCGGAGCTCGCTCAGAACAGCTACTACTACACCTTTTTGGAGGAGCTGATCTCGCTTACGGCAGTCATTATCGCGTTGTACGGTTCAAGCGAAACCTTCTGCCGCGATCATGAGCAATTGGTGGAGGCGATCGTGCTCCAGGACGGGGAACTCGCTTCCCGAATTATGACGGAGCATCTGCTGCAAATCGAGCGCTCGCTTGATTTTACGGTGAAGACGGGCAGCGTAATGAATTTGACGGATATTTTTCAGCGCTAAATTTTTTTTGCGCACGATTGTATCCAATTTTGGATGCCAAATTGTGCAAGGCTTGCAACAGACAACAGATAAGGGGAGCGGAGAAAATGAAAAAATGGCAGGCTGTGCTTGGCGTCAGTGTAACGTGCGCAATGCTGATGAACGGATGTTCAAATAAAGCGGCGACTTCAAATTCATCGAAATCGGCGGACGGCGCCGTATCGATCAAGCTGATGCATCGATATCAAACGTCGAATATCGGCAAAAGCCCGGAGGACACCGCCGTGCTGGACGGGGTGGAACGCTTCAAGAAGGATCATCCCGAAGTGGAAATCGTGGAGGAGCAGCTGCAAAACGAAGACTACTCCATTAAGGCGCAGGCGCTGGCAGCTGCCGACGATATGCCGGACGTGTTCATCGTACCCGGTTCCTGGATGACGAATTTCGTGGCGAACGGCATCGTGCTGCCTTTGAACGAGGAGCTGGATAAGCGGCCGGAATGGCGGGATGGCTACCGGCCCGGAACGCTGGATGCCGGCACGCGCGACGGCAGCGTGTACGGCATTCCGATCGCAGCGGGGCCGACGCACTTGATTTACTATAATGCAGACCTGTTCGCCGACATCGGCTATGACCATTTCCCGAAGGACTGGAATGAAGTGATGGACGCCGGCAGCAAGCTTGCGGCCAAGGGAATCAATCTATTTTCCTATGGCGACAAGGGCAAAGGCTATGCGCTATCGAGCTGGATCAGCGCCTTGACCGACCGGTACAACGGTCCCGCATGGACGGAATCGATCCTGGCCGGCAACGGGGCTGCCTTTACCGACGCGGGCTTCATTCAGGCGATCTCGACGATGTCGGATCTGTCGAAGGCAGGTTACCTCAACAAGGATATGAACTCCGTCGATGGCGATACGATGGTCTCTTATTATTTTGAAGGACGCTCGGCCGCGTTCGTCAGCGGGATCTGGTCGGCGATGAACGTCGTCAACAATGCGCCGGACAACGTGAAGAACGCAACAAAGCTAGCCGTGTTCCCGGCTGCTCCGGGCGGCAAGGGAAATCCGCTTGCTTCCTCCGGAGGCGCCGGCGTCTATTACAGCATCAATGCGAAGATTAAGCCAGGTCCGAAGCTGGATGCGATAATGACGCTGCTGGAATACATGACGGGCTCGCAGAGCGCCAAGCTAATGGCGGAGGTGGGGGGGTTCCCTGCTTTTGACCCCGGACAATTCGATTCGGCGAAGCTTCACCCGATCGCCCTTGCCGCTTATGAAGCGAGTGCGGCGGCGGATGCGACGAAAATCTTCGACCTGTGGTTCGATGCCTCGATCGTCGAAGTCATCAATACCGAAATTCAGAGCGTCATGTCCGGCGCGAGAACGCCCGAGCAGATGGCGGAAGCGGTGCAGCAGGCATATAAGACGTTCCTGTCCAAGCGATAGTACGAGACAGCTTGCTTGATCTCGAATAAGGAGGTATCCCATGGGCAAAGCGCTCCGTCCTACGCGTTGGCTGACGCTGCTCTATCTGCTGCCCGGTCTTGCCGTCTATTCGTTTGTCGTGCTGGTCCCGATTCTCTCGGCTTTCAGGTACAGCTTCTACTCCTGGACGGGCGGGCCGAGAAGAAGCTTCATCGGCCTCGATAACTACGTCGAGATTATGCGGGACCATGTATTCTGGCATTCGTTCCTGAACAATGGACTCATGACCGTATACGGGTTAATCGGGCAGGTCGGGCTTGCGTTTTTATTCGCCTTGTTTCTGCTGTCCAGAGCGGTCCGGTTCAAAGCGCTCCACCGCACCATCAGCTTCTTCCCTTCCACTTTGGCCCCGATCATCATCGCTTTTCTTTGGACGCTCATTTACAACTACAATTACGGACTTTTAAATGAAGGGCTCAAACTGCTCGGACTCGAACGGCTCGCCCAATCCTGGCTGGACCTGTCCGGCCCGATCGTCCTGCTCGTCTCAATCCCGCTCTCCTGGCAGAACATCGGCTTCTATACGCTCCTCATGCTCGCCGGCCTATCGGCCATTAACAAAGAGGTGCTGGAGGTCGCGGAGCTCGACGGGGCGACCGGCTTCCGCAAAGCCTGGTACGTCATCATCCCGCTGGCCAAGCCGACGCTTATGGTCGCGTCCCTGCTATGCATCGCCAATAACATGCGGGGCTTCGAACATATCTATGCGATGACGGGCGGCGGGCCGGGGAATGCCTCCTCCGTCATGGCGCTATACGCCTACGACACGTCGTTCCTGCGTTTCCGCTACGGGTACGGATCGGCGCTCGCGATTGCGATCATGGCGTTAACGCTTCTCATTATTTTGCTTAGCGCGTTTGCGCTTCAGCGCAAACGCAGCACGGACGGAGGTGTCTCGTAATGGAGCTGCGGGCGGAGCTTGCGACAGAACGAGAATCCCCCAATCTCATGCGCTTCGGCAAGAAGCTGGTCATGAACGGCATCATGCTGCTGTTTACCGCAAGCTGCATCTTCCCGCTTTTATGGCTGGGATATTCCTCGCTGAAGACGCAGGCAGAATTCTCGAACAGCATCATCTCGCTTCCGGGCAAGCTGCACTTCGAAAATTACGTTGAAGCCATCAAGCTAACGAACATGCCGCAATTATCTTTGAACAGCATTAGAGTAACCGCCATATCGGTCGTGTTGATCGTGCTGATCGCGTTTATAACCGGGTATTTCGTCGCCCGGCTGCAATTCAAGGGTAAGCGGCTGATGGTCATCTACTACTTGTTCGGCCTGCTCGTACCGATCCATGCGCTGCTTGTCCCGGTGTATCTGCTGTTCAAAGAGACCGGACTTGCCGACCATTGGTACACGCTCGTTATTCCGTATGTCGCCTTCAATCTGTCGATGCCCATTCTGCTCGTCTCGAGCTATGTGACGGGCATTCCGAAAGAGATCGAGGAAGCGGCCGCCATCGACGGGCTGAGTTTCAGCCGGACGATGTTCATGATCATCATGCCGATGGCGGCGCCGGTCTTGACGACGGTCGCTATTCTGCAATTTTTCGCCTGCTGGAACGAATTCTCGTTCGCGCTTGTGCTGCTGAAGGATGCTTCGATGCGGACGGTGCCGCTGGGCATGTCGTATTTTAAATCGCAATACAGCACGAATTATCCGCAATTGATGGCCGGCATGGTGCTCTCGATGCTCCCGGTCACCATTATGTATTTCGCCTTCAGCTCGCGTATTATTGCCGGCGTTATGGCCGGCGCTGTGAAAGGGTAGACGGCGTCTGCTATTCGCAACCCATTTTCATTACAGGAGGAATGATCCCATGTTTGATTCGTCGTCGTCCGTCCCATCCCTTACCGTTGACCGTTCCAAGTGGAAAGAATCGTTCTACCGCCGCTCGATGGAGCTGCCTGACGAGCTGTTGATCGGGGCGATCGACAGCCATGTCCATGCGGGGCCGGTCCTGAACTCGAATCCGGGACACCAGGATCCGATTCAGGTGGCGCAGGAAGCGGCGGCCGCGGGTATGAGAAGCATCGTCTACTACGACGTATTCGGCTGGGCTTCCGGTATGGCGTGGGTCGTCAACCGCCATGTGCCGGGCATCCATACGTATGGGGGTTATCTGATGAACTCCTGTCACGGCGGAATGAATCCGCGCTCGGTACGGACAGCGCTGCATATGGAAGAGGGCTGCCGGTTCATCAGCTTCGGCTCGCACTGTACGCGTTATTCGGCAGAGCGCGAATCGACGCTTGTCGACGGCAAGCTCGTCCCCTTCAAGGACGCCTTCCCGAAGTTCGCGGAGAAGGAGCTGCCCGTCGCGACGTCCATTCCGACGGACGGCACGGTTACCGAGGAACTCGACGAGATCCTGACGATGGTGGCCGAGCACCCGCAGGTTTATTTGAACACCGGGCATGTCTCGGTGCAGGAAGCGTTCCGGCTGCTTGATCTGGCCGAGCAGTATGGAATCAAGAAGGTGCTGATCGCCCATCCGGTCAGAGGCCGGATGACGGTCGAGCAGCAGAAGGAAGCGGCGGCCAGGGGCGCCTTCCTGGAGGCATGTCTCGTCGATTGGCTGTATCCGGACGTGCCGCGCACCCACTATTACGTGGAGAAGGAATATATGGACATGGGAGCGGAGCTCGGCCGCCATACGAATACGGTCGCGTGGATGAAGACGATCAAGGAGGTCGGTATCGACAGGTTCGTCCTCGGCACGGATTACGGCATTCGCGCCGCATCGACGCCGGTGCAGGGAATGCGGACCATGGTCGCGACGATGCTCGATTATCAGTTCGCTCCGGAAGATATTTATCATATGATCGCGTCGAATCCGGCGAAGCTCATCGGTCTCGACGATTAATCTGCCAGGAGAAGAGCGGCGCAAACGATGAATGGGCTTCAAGCAGAAGACAGGGGTGAGTAGATCCGAATGAAAAACGAGCCGTCTTCCGCAGACCGCTACGATCTCGTTATTATCAACGGTCAGGTTGTGCTTGAGGATCGCGTCGCGCAGCTGGATATCGGTATCCGCGATGGCCGAATCGAACATTTGTCAGCCTCTGTCGAACGCGGCCGGGCCGCCGTTATCGATGCCGCAGGACTTGTCGTCATGCCGGGCATGATCGATGCGCACGTCCACTTGAACGAACCGGGGCTTGGCCATTGGGAGGGCTTCCGGAGCGGCTCGTCGGCGTTGGCTGCCGGCGGATGCACGACCTATATCGATATGCCGCTTAACGGCATTCCGCCTACCGTGACGGTTCAGGCGCTGGAGCTTAAACGCAAGCTGGCAGCCGGCGCTTCCTATGCGGATTATGGCTTCTGGGGCGGGCTTATGCCCGGCTATCTGGAAGAGCTGGCACCGCTCGCAAACGCCGGGGTTGTCGGGTTCAAGGCGTTCATGTCCTCGCCTGGCGACGACCATGAGGATGCCTTCCGGCGTACCGACGACCAGGTGCTGCTGGAAGGAATGAAGCGGATCGCCGAGCTTAACAAAGTACTGGTGCTGCACGCGGAGGAAGAGTCGATTGTTGCGAGGCTGACCGAACTGGCACGTCGGGAGGGACGGAGCGGAGCGGCCGATTATACCGGCTCGCGGCCGGTAATCGCCGAGGTCGAAGCCGTGCAGAAGGCGCTCGATTATGCAAAGCAGTCCGGCTGTCGGCTGCATTTTGCGCATATCAGCAGCTCGGCTGCCGTCATGGCGATCCGTCAGGCGAAATTAACGGGAACGGATGTGACGCTCGAGACTTGCCCGCATTATCTGACCCTCACGGATGCGGATCTCGCGCGAATGGGCGCTGTGGCCAAGTGCGCCCCGCCGCTTCGCAGCCGCGAGGAGCAGGCGGAGCTGTGGAAGTGTCTCGCGCAGGGCGACATCGATCTGGTCGCCTCCGATCATTCGCCTTGCCCGAGTCAGCTGAAGGCGTCGAGCGACCTGTTCGTCGCTTGGGGCGGCATTGCGGGGGCTCAGAGCTCGCTCGAGCTGCTCGTGGACGAAGGACATCTGAAGCGTGGAATTCCGCTGGCTCATATTAGCCGGCTGCTCTCGGGCGCCCCGGCCAAACACTTCGGCTACGAGCGCATGAAAGGCGCGATCAAGCCTGGGCTTGACGCGGATCTGGTGCTGCTGGATTTGAACGAGCCCTATATTCTCGCCGCCGGGCAGCTTCATCAACGGCATAAGCATTCGCCGTACGCAGGCCGCAGGATCGGCTGCAAGGTGAAAAAGACATTGCTGCGGGGGGGCGTCATCTACGACGACTCCCACGGCTTCGCTGCGATCGAGAGCGGGATTGAAGTCAAGGCTTCGCATCGGATCGCCAACTGCTAGAGGTCCGTCATTGCGCCTGGCAAAAAGGGAAGCGAAGGACGAATACACGTCTGGGAGGTTGAAGCGGATGGAGCCCGTCGCGAACAAGCAGGCAGAAGATCGGCTCATGCTCGAATGGATGCACCTGTTTGAGAAGCTGCCGCAGGAAAGCATGACGGCCTATGTCGACCGCTATCTGGGAGGGCTGCTCGCAATGAAGCCGGACCGGGCGTGCGACAAGCCAACCTTAAAGGAGCGGAACGAACGCAGGCAGCGGGAGGAATTGCTGCTTACGCTGGAAACGCTGATCGCGTGCGACGGCCAAATCAATGAGCTGGCCGCCAAAATGTTCATTCACCGGAATACGGCCGCATACCGGATCGAGAAGCTGGAAAAGCTGCTCGGCATGCCGCTAAAGCAAACCGAAAGTTTGCTTAGGCTTAAGCTAGCGTTTATTTTTAAGGCAATGCTGCATTGAATCCTAGAAACGTCCGTGCCGGCGAGCGCCTCCCCGAGATTCGATCGGGGAGGCGCTCTGCTTAGTTCGGGAAGTCGCCCAGATCCGAGCCAAGGAGCGCGGCGAGCACGATGGCGAGAATGGCCAGCACCAGCGCAGGCGCGATCGCGCCGAATTTGTCCTTGGCGCGCACGTGGAAGGCGACGGCGCCGAGCATGATGACGCCGATCAGAACGGCGCCCCAGGCGGCCCAGCTGTCGCGCCAGAAGCCGACGACGAGTCCGGCGACGCCAACCAGCTGCAGCAGCCCCGTGACCACGCGAAACCATTGCGGCAGCCCCAGTTTGCTGAAGTTTTCAACCTGCATTTTAATTCCTGCGACCTTGCCGAGTCCGGAGACGAAAAACAACAACGCCAGAAGAATTTGAAGAACCAGAACCATGAATGCCTACCCCTCTCCCGTGCTTGAACTTATGCAACACCTGTTGCTTACGTTATGATAAGATAACGGTAACCTGCCGACAACCGTCAAGTTGCCGCGGATTATCGCTTAAGCGACAAAAGGGCCGTATTGTCTGAAAAGTGGCCGATTGCGAGGGGGGAGAGGCTTGGAGGAGATCAAGACGGATCCGCGCGTCCTGCGTACGCGGCAGTTGATCCTGGATGCGTTCAATGCGTTGATTCCCAACAAGGATATCAAGGACATTACGATCGGGGACATCACGAAGCGGGCGACGATCAATCGCGCGACCTTCTACGCCCATTATGCGGATAAATACGAGCTGATGGAGGACGCGCTTTCGCAGATGTTCAAAGACAGCCTGATGCAGAAGCTGTCCTGCCATGCCGACCTGAACCGGGCGACGCTGACGGGCATTATCGTGACGCTATGCGAGTTTCACGCCAACTTCAGCACGCAGTGCGCGCGCAGCTACGAGGCGATGAGCCCCTATATCGAGAACAAGATGGTCAAGCTTTTGAAGGGCGTTTTCCGGCAGCTCCTGGGTCAAAAGTCGTACCTGGACGACGCGGCTGCGCAGCGGATGTCCGTCATCCTCAGCTGGATCGCGTACGGTCTTGCGAGAGATTGGAACACGGACGGCCGTAAAGTAACGCCGGAGCAGCTGGCCGAACAGGCGATTGCCGCACTCTCCGCGGCGGTCCGGGAGATCGACGGGGTCGGACTTCCGGTATGACTTTTTTAAGAAGCGATAGGGACGGTGGAGATCGCATGACGATTGAAGGCAAAACGATCAACACGGCGGTAATTCCGGTCTCCAAGCTGGAGGAAGACAGCTACGACTGGTGGGCCCGCCATGAGCAAGTGCTGAGCGTGCAGCGGACGATCGATCCGCAGGTCGTTCTGATTGGCGACTCGATCACGCATTTCTGGGGAGGCGAGCCTTGGTCGGCGCAAGTGCACGGGAACCGGGAAGCCTGGAATTCGGTATTCGCTCCGTATCGGGTGCTGAACATGGGCTTCGGCTGGGATCGCACGCAGAACGTGCTGTGGCGGCTCGATCACGGCCAGCTGGACGGGTTGAATCCGCAGACGGTCGTCATTCTCATCGGCACGAACAATACGAGCGAGACGGAAAACGCGCGGGCGAACAGCCCTGAGGAGATCGCAGACGGACTGCGCGCGATCTGCGACCGCGTGGAAGCAAAGGCTTCAGGCGCCAGGATCGTTATCATGGCGGTGTTCCCGCGCGAACATGAGCCGGACCATCCCCGGCGCAGGACGATCGCGGAGATCAACGAGCGGTATGCGGCGATCGCGCAGGAGCGCGGGTATGGGTTCGTCGACATCGGTCCGCAGCTGCTCGAAGCCGACGGGACGCTGTCGCAGGAGACCGCGCCGGATTATTGCCACCTGACGGAGCGGGGCTACGGGCATTGGGCGGAGGCGCTGCGTCCGCTGCTGCCGCAACTTCCATAAAAACAACAGCGGCAGCCTGGACTAAAATAAAGTCCCGGTCTGCCGCTGTTTTGATTTAATTCGCGTTCTCGATCGTTTGTTTAATAACCGCCGACACTCGATCTGCCTGCGCCTGAATTTGCGGCGCGAGCTCCTCGGGCAGAAAGTCGGTTGTCCAAACGAAAGTGCTGCCCTTATTGCTATCAGGAAATACCTGGAACGAAGCATTATGGTGGAGAAGCGGCATCTTTCCTTCCTTCACGGCAAACACCATTCGACGCTCCTCTTCATCCACGGAAACGATCAGCTCGCGTACCGCGTCGCCGTTCGGCAGGATCAGCGTTCTCTCGTTTCCGTCCAGAAGCGTATCTTGGGTATAACCCGGGACGAGACGAAGATGAAATGCGCCTACGTCTCTGACCGCATCCCAGACCTGTTCGGGCGGGCGATCTATGAATATTTCTTTTCGAACGGTTGGCATAACGTTTTCTCCTCCCTCAGTTCCCCTGCACGAATCAGGACAGCGCGACGACAGCGCGGCCGCGCATGCGTCCTTGCAGCACTTGAGCGATCGCGGCGGGAAGCTCGGACAACGAGATCTCGTGCACGATCGCGTCCAGAAGCGCGCCATCCGGCTGCCATTCGGCAGCGATGCGATTCCATACGGTGCGTCGAACGTCCATCGGGCACAACACCGAATCGATGCCCAGCAGGTTAACGCCGCGCAGAATAAAAGGATAAACGGTTGTGGCCAGCTCCGCTCCGCCCGTGAAGCCGCTAAGCGCGACGGAGCCGCCGTACCGGACCGAATTCAAGACGTGCGTCAGGAAAGGCCCGCCGACCGGATCGACGGCTGCGGCCCAGCGCTCGCGGTTCAGCGACTTCCCCTCCGGCGTCTCCAGCTCCGAAGGCGAGATCGTCTCCCGCGCGCCGATGCTTTTTAAATAGTCGATCTCCGCGCTCTTGCGGGTGCTGGCCGTCACCGCGTAGCCCGACTTCGCCAGCATCGAGACGGCCCAGCTGCCGACGCCTCCGGTGGCGCCGCTCACCAGGACGGAACCTTGATCCTGGCGGAGGCCGTTCTGTTCCATGCGGTGGACGGACAAAGCGGCCGTGAATCCTGCGGTTCCGAGGGCCATCGCGGCCTTGGCGGTCAGACCGGCCGGCATAGGCACGACCCACGCTGCCGGGACGCGCGCGAGCTCGCTAAACCCGCCGGAATGAGACGCGCCCAGCCCGTATCCCGTAACGAGCACTTCATCCCCCTCCTTAAACGATGGATCCGACGATGCGAGCACGGTGCCTGCCAAGTCGATGCCGGGTATATGCGGATAGTGACTGACGATCCCGGCTCCCGGTATAATCGTCAAGCCATCCTTGTAGTTGACGCTTGAATAGGCGACCCGAATCGTCACCTCTCCGTCGGGGAGATCGTCTATGGAATAGTCGCGAATCTCGGGCTGCAGCTTCGTATCCTTCCAATCTACCGTTAACGCTCGATAAGATTTCATTGGCCAAGTCTCCTCTCTTTCCTCCATCCTAAACTTGCCCTGCTTATACGTCTAATTTATAATTTTCATTAAAATCATGACATTTTGTAATCATAGGAAAAGGTGATCGGCGTTGGAGTGGCAGCAGATCGAGTATTTCATCGCGGTAGCGAAGTCGCAGCATATGACGAATGCGGCTAAGCAGCTGTCCGTCACGCAGCCTGCGTTAAGCCGTTCCATTGCTACGCTGGAGAAGGAAGTCGGCGTGGAGCTGTTTGAACGGCGCGGACGCAACTTGGCGCTCAATCGCTATGGACAGCTTTTCCTGGAACGGGCGCAGAACGCCTTGACGGAGATCGAGAAGGCCAAGCAAGAAATCGCGAATCAAATCAATCCATGGTCGGGCATGTTATCGCTTTGTTTTCCGCATATCGTTGGCGCCGAACTGTTCCCCACCATGCTTGGCGCCTTCCGCGAACGATACGCCGATATACGCTTCGAACTGAATCAATGCTCGAACGAAGAGCTGGCCGTGCGAATCCACAATAACGACAGCGACTTCGGGATCACGACTTGGGAGTCCGTGAACGATGCGTTCCATTGGCAGTTGATCGGCAAGTCCGAGCTGTATCTGGCAGTACCTCTTCACCATCCGTGGGCGGATAAAAAGAGCATTCGTTTGGAGGAACTCGGCGGGCAAGCTTATGTTGGGTTAAAGCCATCCTGCGCGTTAAGCTATACGGTGGAGGCGCTGCTGGCCGGTGCCGGCGTCGAACCGGACACCCTTTATCGTGCCGATGAATTGGATATGGTTGCAGGTTTGGTATCGGCGGGGTTCGGCGTCTCCTTGCTGCCGAAGACACTGGGCGTCCGCAATTACCCGATGGCTTGGGTTCATGTGAACGATCCCGCAAGCGAGCTTACGGTGGGCGTCGTGTGGAAAAAGAACAGGCAGCTGACGCCGGTGGGCGAGGTTTTTCTCGATTTTATTCGAGAGCGGTACGGAGCGGGAGCTGCGGAGTAAATGGGCCGAAAACGTGATGAAGCTGCCAGGCAGGCTGGCAGCTTCCCTTACAGGAGTACGCACTCATTCAAACATCGATTTGTTCTGACGATCTTTTTTACCTTCTTCATCGTATCCGCATGCTTGGGCACTCCCTCTGTTCGGTCTAGCAATAGCCACCTCAGGCAGGCAAGAGCCTCAAAGATCTCCAGCTCCGCCGTCGTTACGGGCATCTCCTCTTGATATTTATATAAAAACGTAAGGCTCTTACTCTCGCTTACATAAATACGCAGAAGGAGGCAAGCCCATGACAGATCGAATCGGGGATCCCCCAGCTGCCCGTTCGTCCAGTCGATGATCGTGTATTGTCCATGCTCCTCCAGAATATTGCCTAAATTGAAATCGCCGTGAATGACCCGCTCCATCTTGATATCCGCTAGAGCGACAAGACGGTTCAGCTCCTCGTTCATCGCCGGAAAAGCCTCGATCCCCGGATAAAAATAACCGACAAAATCATATCGAGCTAACACGCCGCTTTCTAATTTATCCGTGGGGAGGCGGTGAATATCGGCTAGCGTCGCGGCGATTTTTTGAAATTTGCTCGGACTCAACTTCGTTACTGAAGGGCCGTGATAACGCGTCAACAGTAAAGCGTCTCCGTTTTCGGTCCGCCCGTAACCGATTGGCTCCGATATGCGGATTTGCTGACGATGCAGATTCTTTAAAAGACGATATTGGCGTTGTACGTCCGGTTTCGAGTGTTTGTTCCACACCTTCAGCACGAATTGCTCTTCCCCCTGCGTAACCTTAACCACATCCGCCTCAAGACCCGGCGCAAGCGGGCTAAACGTCAGTTCGGCCCCTGAAGTCATCAGGTTGTTTAAAATGGGGGTTGTTTCGTGCCACTCAATGCTTCCAAATGAATCATCTATGTTGCTTACCGTTAGCCTAGCTTGCGCTTCAATCTCCATTCCCACGAGCCTCCCCGAATAATAGCCTGATTATAGCTTTGCTTCGAGCCACGGTCGGATAAGCGGCAGCACTTGGGCAGCTTGCATGGCTTGTGTATGGTCGAGCCCCTCGAGCATTCGGACTTCCCAGCTGAATGCCTCAAGAGCTGCGCGATTGCTCGCGAAGGCGCCGGCGATATCGACCGTGACGCCGCCGAAGGCGTCTCCGTACGCGATGATATCGTTTGTGCCTGCGAAGCAGAGACGCGGCATTCGAATCTGCGCTTGTGCCATACGATCGTCGAAGTCTTGCAGCGCCTCGTACAGCGTGACGAACTGCCGGGTCTGATCGCGATTCATAGCGACCTCGACGGTAGACCAATCAAGATCCTCCCAGGAGGAAGCATCTGCAGAGCTTCCGCCCCAGCCGTCAGCGATAGTCCCGCTCTCGCCCGACATGGCATACGTGGCCTGCGTGACCTGCAGCATCTCCCGATACGGGCCGCCTACGGGCGGATAACCGCCCATGATCAGCGCGGAGAGTCTGTCAGTGCGCAGGGCCAGCTGCATGCCGGCAAGCGCCAGCCAGGAGTAGCCGTAGTAAGCAAAACGATCCACACCTGCAGCGTCCGCGATGACGAGAAAGTCTGCCGCCACATTGCCCGGACTCAGCGTATCCGGCTTCGGCGTACTGAGCACGTGGCCTTCGTAGTCGAAGGCAATGACGCGATATCGGTCGCGAAGACCGTCAATCAACGTTCGTCCGAGTGCAGGGTCCGTGCCCCATTTGCGCATCTCTTCCGCCTTCGGCCCTTCTAACGGCCAGGGATTCACCGGTAACAAGATGGCAGGCCCGTCCCCTTCGACCTCGACTTGTATCGGATGGCCGTCGTGCATGGCAGCTTCGATCATCTTCCTGCTCCCCTCCCCATCATTTATTCCACGTCATCCGCAAACGTATATTTTCCGTCATGCAGCGACTGCAGCAGCTGTCTGGTAGCCGTTACGGCGTGTTCCATATATCCGGCCCACATGCCGACAAGCTCCGGATGTTTGGATGGATCGGACGGTTGAGACTCGGTCGGCAGCGTCCGCAGAAATGCGGCGGATGCTTTCTGTGCGGCCAGCCGTTCCTCAAGCAGCGCGATGACCTGTTTCCGGGACAGCGTCTCCATAAACGCAATCCCCGCCGCCATCTGCTGAAATTCGTTGCTTTTCAGCGCCAATTCGAGCAGCGTCTTAAATTCCGCTTCGCCATCCGGGGTCAGCGTGTATTCGGTCCTCGCAGGCCCGCGCTTGACGGAATCGCCCGGGTCTTCAGCCCGGATCATGCCTTGGGCTGCCAGCTTATCCATCGCATGGTAGATCGAACCTGGCTTGATATTCGTCCAGGTCTCGGCTCGCCATGCCGTCAGGTCTTGATGTACGCCGTAGCCGTGCGTGACGCCCCGCCTCCGGATCGTTCCCAACACCAGCAATCTAATCGACGACATTCGCACCAACTCGCTTTCTTGCGTAGTCATGCTCATTATAACCAAACTATTCAAATTTGAATAGATAAAAAGCGCACGCAGGCGCCCTTGCCAGCGTTGTAAGCTCAACTATGGCTGCAGCCCCATCCTCTCGCTGAATTCCTCTCGCAAACCCCGCCCCGCAAAAATATGCGGGGTACCGCAACAGATTTGCGGTTACAAGAACATTGTCGAATTTTATCATAAAGGTAGTACTTTATGACCAATCCGAGAATGGGGACGAAGCGCGATGAAGCTCACCGTAGCGAAAAAAATGTACGCCAGTTACCTCCTAGTCCTGATTCTCCTGGTTCTTGTCGCCGTTTTTGGCCTTCAAGGGATGAACAAAATTCAAGACCAGACGAACAATATCGTCACGGACGCGATTCCCGTCTCGATGGCCGCTTCAAATCTCATGACCTCGCTCGTCAACCAAGAGACGGCGACGAGAGCTTTTCTGATCGGTGCAGACGAAAAGTATCTGGATACTTATCAGAAAGGCGTGCAGGGCGTGCAAGACGACCTTAACGCTATCAGCGTTCATCTTCCGGGACATCCGACGATGAAGGCGCTGATCGACGAAGCGAAGCCCGAGATTGAAGCGATCGAGAAATACTTTGAGACCCAGATTGCGCTCGTGCGTGCAGGCAGCATCGAGGAGGCACAAGATAAAGTAGGAGACGGCAAAGCGTTGTTCGCCGAATTCCGGGAGACACACGGGAAAATGGAGCAGGACATCGCAAAGATTATAAGCGATGCGTCGCAAAGGGCTTCGGATGCGAAGAATAACGCGGAGTATCTTATGTTCGCGGTCAGCGGCATCGCGCTTGCGGCGACGCTTGTCCTCGCTTATGCGATGACGCGCAGCATCTCCGGCCCGGTCAGGCTCGTTACCCGCACGCTTGGCAGCGTGGCGAGCGGGGATCTGACCGGCGGCGAGATTCGCGTCAACAACAAAGACGAGATCGGCGAGATGGTCGCATCGCTGAATGTGATGACGGGCAGTCTGCGGCAGCTCATCGGACTGACATCGACTTCCGCGCACAACGTCTCGGCCGCTTCGCAGCAGATCTCCGCCAGCACGGAGGAGATTGCGGGCAGCAGCGCCAGTCAGGCCGATGCCGCGCAGACGATGAATCATCTGTTCAAGGAGCTGTCGGCGGCGATCTACTCGGTGGCGCTCAACGCGGAAGAGGCTGCGGATTTGTCGAATCGTTCACTCGACATTGCGAGGAACGGCGGCGACGTCGTACGGACGTCCATCGCGGGCATGAACGCGGTCAGCTCGCAGATGAACAAGCTGGAGTCGGATTCCAACAAAATCGGAGAGATCATCGAGGTCATCGACGATATTTCCGATCAGACCAACCTGCTCGCGCTGAACGCGGCGATCGAGGCGGCCAGAGCCGGCGATCAAGGCCGCGGGTTCGCGGTCGTCGCCGACGAAGTGCGCAAGCTGGCGGAGCGCAGCGGCGAAGCCACCAAGCAGATCACGGCGATCATCCGGGGCATTCAGCAGAGCACCCAGCAGAGCGTGCGGGCTGTTGCGGACGGCGTCACCTCCTCGATCCAAACGGGGGAAGCCTTCGACCAAATCATAGAGACCGTCCAGCGGACCTCCGAGAAAGTCACCGAGATCGCGGCGGCCAGCGAGGAGCAGTCGGCCCAAGCCAACGAAGTGCTGAAGTCGGTGGAGCACGTTGCGTCGGCGAGCGAGGAGTCCGCAGGCGCGGCCGAGCAGACGGCGGAAACGTCGCAGACGCTGGCGACGTTGGCGGAGCAGCTCAGCGCGTCGGTGCAAAAGTTCAAGGTCTAGCTGTAAAACGGACATTCGAACCGTTGTGCGACATCGACATCGACATCGGCATTGGCATCAGCATCCATCCTGCCCCGGGAGCGGTAATCCGCTGCCGGGCTTTTCGCGTTTCGCGTCCGCACGCGGCTTCCAAGCAGGCATGCCGGCGCTGTCGATTCGTGGCGGGCGGCATCGCATTGCCATTCCTGCTATTTTCGAATAAACTGAGTTAATAGACCGGATGGTCGGTTTATGGATGGGAAAGGAGAGAGTCCGATGGCCAGACCTGCCGGACAAGGCGAGCACACCAAGAAGCGAATCGCTATGCGGGCGAAGGTGCTGTTCGAGCAGAAGGGCTATTCCGCCGCTACGATGGACGAGATCCGCGAGGCGGCCGGCGCCAGCAAGGGCAGCATCTATTACCATTTTAAGGGCAAGGATGAGCTGTTCCTGTACATTCTGGAATTGACGATGCTGGATTGGATAGATAAGTGGGCCGCGATATCCGCTCCTCTGGGCACGGCGACCGACAAGCTGTATGCGCTCGCCGACCACTTCGCCTCCGACTTCCAGAATCCGCTCATGAAAGCGGCGGAGGAGTTCGGCGGCAGCGAAACCGCCGATCCCGCCGTTCATGAGCGCTTGTTAGAGCTTACTCGCGTTCATTATCCGATCTTCCGGCAATTGCTCGAGGACGGGATGGAGAGCGGGGAGTTCGAGCGCATGGACGTAGGCGAGCTGATGTACATCGTTCTGGGTCTGATGGGTGGGCTCGGCGTCGCTTATTACGAGCTGGGAGCCGAGCAGATCGCGGCGCTATACCGCAGGTCCATCGACATTCTGCTTCGCGGCATCCGCGGCGTCGGAGCAGACGGGTAGTACAGATTGGCCCGACGATATCCGGAGCGGCGCATGGGGAGAACTATTCCGAGCCGTTCCGGACAGTTCAAACCATTTCATAAGCGGCTACTTTTTTTTGCACAATTAATAGACCGACTGGTCGGATTATTAATGCGGGGAGCGATGGCGAATGAAGGATTTATGGAAAAACAAGGTGTTCGTACTGGTGGCTTCGGCCGATCTGATGCAGCAGATCGGCATCTGGGTGCGCAACATGGCTTTGCTGTTTTATGTGATCGAGCACACGGGTAACGACCCCGTGGCGGTATCGCTGCTGAACGTGTTCGAATACGCGCCGATCTTCGTCTTCTCGCTCATCGGAGGCACGCTCGCCGACCGTTGGAATCCGAAGCGGACGATGATCACGGGCGATGCGCTCAGCGCCGTCTCCATCGCGGTCATCCTCGCGTTCGTGCTGGCCGGCTGGTGGCAGGCGGTGTTCGTGGCGACGGCCGTGTCGGCCATCGTCAGCCAGTTTTCCCAGCCATCGTCAGCCGTTATGTTCAAGCGTCATGTGCCCGAAGCGCTGATCCCGGCGGCGACGGGCGTCACGCAAAGTATGATGGCCCTGTTCACCATCGTCGGGCCGATGCTCGGTACCGTCATTTACACGTGGGCGGGCGTCGAGAGCTCCCTCGTTCTGCTGATCGTCCTGTTCGCCTTGTCTGCGCTCATACAGCTGGCGCTGCCGACTTACAAGAGAGAGCCGAGACCCGCCGGGGGCTCTGTCTGGAAGGAGATGAAGGCCGGATGGGCCTATATGCGCGGCCAGCGGAATCTGTTGTTGATCACGTTTTCCTTCGCCTTGATCGGACTCGGGGCCGGTCTGATCCAGCCGCTCGACGTATTTCTCATCACCGAGCGTCTTCACCTGGACAAAGAGGATTTGCAATGGTTCTACGCGCTGGGCGGCATCGGCATGCTGATCGGCGGGGGAGCGGCCGCGGCGTTCGGCCGCAAGGTGAACCTGCGTCTCGTCGTCGCGGCGGGATTCACCTTCCTGGCGGTGTCGGTCGCGGTTGAAGCCATGTCGATCTGGACGGGACTGACTGCCTCTATGCGGTTTTTGGTCGGCGCGGCGATGGCTTTCCTCCAGGTCGTGCTCGGCGCGGCGCTCGTCTCGATGGTCGAGGAAGATTACATCGGCCGCGTCAGCGGCACCTCGACACCCGTCATGATGGCCGCCATGATTGTCGGAACGGCTTCATCCGGCTTTCTGATGAAGGCGATGACGCTCGTGCCGACTTACCTGCTCGCCTCGGCGATCGTCCTCCTGTCGGTACCTGTCGCCCTGCAGCTGCGTTTTCCTGCTAGAGCGGCGACGAAGACGGACGCCGGCGGCTGACGGATGTTGCCTGTTGACCTGGAGTCAACTCCAGCCGCTACAATAGGTTTATCGAGACGAGAAGAGGGGTTCGGATGTATTCGATCGGCCAAGCGGCTGAGCTGACCGGGTTCAGCATCGATACGATCCGGTACTACGAGAAGATCGGCTTGACGAAGCCGCCGGAGCGGAGCCCGGGGGGCCTGCGGTCATACAGCGAGGACGACGTGAAGCTGCTGTCCTCCTTGCATTGCTTGAAGCGGACGGGGCTGGGGCTCGAGGAGATGAAGGCTTTTCTGCAGGAGGGACGCTGCTTCGCGAATGCCACGTTCCCGCTGAGCGGCGAGGACCGGGAGGCGATCGAGAGCCGGACGCGCATACTCGGGGAGCATCTGATCCGCATGGAGGCGCAGTACCGGGCGCTGGCCGACGTGATCGGGCAGACGAAGGAGAAGCTGGACTTTTACCAAAACATGTTGAACAGGGAGGCTGCTGCGAAATGAAAATCGCGTCGATCGGATCGGGACAGATAGGCGGTACGCTGGGCAAGCGGTGGGCGGAACACGGGCATGAAGTGACGTTTGGCTCGCGCGATCCGCACGGCGAACGGATGAGCGCTTTGCTGGCGGAAGCGGGGCCGAACGCGCGGGCAGGCACGGTGCGGGAAGCGGCCGCATCCGGCGAAGCGATTCTGCTGGCCGTACGGCCGGAGCACGTGGAGCAAGCGCTGGCGCCTGCCGGCGACCTCGGCGGCAGGATCCTGATCAACTGCGTCAATCGGTTCGACGGCGCGTCCGCGGACGCCGAGGTTCGGCGTCTCGCGCCGGGCGCGCGGATCGTCCGCGCGTTTCACACGCTGCCGTGGGAGGTGCTCGCCGAGCCGCGGTACGAAGCGGGCCGCGCGACGGCGTTCCTCTATGGGGACGATCCGTCCGCGGTGGCGTCTGTCGCCGGACTGGCTGCCGATATCGGGCTCGACCCCGTCGATGTCGGCGGTCCGGAGGCGATGTCGCAGGCTGAAGCGGCGAACGGGACGCTGTGGCGTGTGCTTGCGCCGCTCTTCGGGCGGGCGTACAGCTTGCAGGTGCTCAGGCGTTGAGGCTCATGCTATTGCCGGAAAAGGACGAAGCAGGCAGATGCCACTTCGTCCTTTATGGTTAAGTGTGGGGGATGACATGCTGCGGCTCGAGACGGGCAAAGCGCTCTGGCTCAGCCGCGGCGGCGACTACGAGCGAGTAGAGACAGAGGCATCCGTTTGAGGCCGTTACCCGATTTCTCCGTATTTGATGGGAAGCGTCATGCGCTTCCCCTGCGTTGCGATTTCAATGCCGACGCCTTTGGACAGCCATTCTCGCTTCAGCGGTTCATCCGTATAAAAACGCTGCCTCAATACGGTCTCCTGATAGGGTTTTAGCAGAAAAGGCGTTTTTCCTTTACGGTCATCCTCTTTGACTTCAATCCGATCCAGGCCGTCTATCTCCCTCAAATGCGGGTCTAGAAATACGACATAGGCTGCAAACGAAGCGTCTTTATCGGCGTAATTCGCGATGACGGCATATACCTCCAATATATTCTCATCAGCCCGCCATCTGACCAAGCTTTGCTGTTCCAGCAATAACCCCTCTTTTGAAGAAGCTCCGAATAAAGGGGCGCAAGCCGTGCAAGTCAGGACCAGTAAAATAAAGGCGTATACGGTGCTTTTAAGCATAGTCCGCCCTCCGGTTGTTAGGGTTTGAACAATTGATCCAGCTTGCCAAACAAAATTCCCGGCTCCATGACAGCTCCGCTCGATTGATCGACCGTACCTGGGCAGGGAAGCACAGTCAGTGCTCGGTCCATAGCCCCGTCCGAATAATGCAAAAGGACGTCGAACGATTCCACCGAAGCGGGGCAGCGCTTAAAAGCGACCGATGGATGCGATTCGTTCATTTGCCACGCACGGCATTCGCTCATAATTTCCATATGGTGGTTAGACGCGCATGCATGGAGAAAGTTCCTGGCAGGCATAACTTGCAGTGGAGAAATAAAGCCGTTCAAGCTATCCTATTGGATATGAACCGATAGAATGGGGAACCCGATTCAACCATGAATGTGCAGATCCTAACTACGAAGCTGTATATTCCCGTGTCCCGGTCCAAGACCATTCCGCGACCGCGTCTGTTCGAGCGGTTGAACGACGGTCTGGACCGCAAGCTCACCCTTGTCTCCGCTTCCGCCGGATTTGGCAAGACGACGCTCATAGGCGAGTGGGCTGCCGGCTGCGGTCGACCTGTCGCATGGCTCTCCTTGGACGAAAGGGATAACGATGCCGCGCGTTTTCTCGCCCATCTCGTCGCTGCGGTGAACAGGATAACCGAGCCTATCGGAGGAGACGGAGCTCTCCCGCGCATTTCCCAACCGTCGTCTACCGAATCAGCGCTGACCATTCTGCTCAATGAGGTATCGGCGATCCCGACCCCTTTCGTTCTGGTTCTCGACGATTTCCATGTCATTCGCGCCAAACCGATCGACGACGCGGTCGCCTTCCTGCTTGAGCATCTCCCCCCGCAAATGCATCTGGTCATCGCGACTCGGGAGGATCCGCAGCTGCCGCTAAGCCGGTTGCGCGTACGCGGCGACTTGACCGAGCTGCGTGCCGCGGACCTTCGCTTTTCCGCCGGCGAAGCGGCCGCATTCTTCAACGAGGCGATGGGCCTGGCACTATCGGCGGACGACATTGAAGCATTGGAGAGCCGTACCGAGGGCTGGATCGCGGGGCTCCAGCTGGCTGCGCTCTCCATGCGAGGGCGCGAGGACATTCCGGCATTCATTCGCGCGTTCGCCGGAGACAACCGGTACATCATCGACTATTTGGTCGAGGAGGTTCTGCGCCGTCAGCCGGAATCGATGCGGAGCTTTCTGCTTCAAACCTCCATCCTCGAACGGTTGTCCGGGCCGCTGTGCGATGCCGTCACCGGCGAAGGGGAGGGCAGCGCGCGATTGGAAGCGCTGGAGAAGGGCAATTTTTTTGTCGTCCCGCTGGACGACAGACGCGAGTGGTATCGGTACCATCACCTCTTCGGCGAGGTGCTCGCCGTTCATTTAGAGGCAGACCAGCCGGATCGGATAGCCGAGCTGCATCGGCGTGCAAGTCGATGGTACGAACGGCATGGCTCGGCAGCCGACGCGATTCGTCACGCATTGGCGGCAGGCGATGACGCGCGGGCAGCGGACCTGATCGAGTGTGCCTGGCCGGAGATGCGGAGACTTAGGCAGGGGCTTGCCGTACTGGGCTGGCTGAGAGCGCTGCCCGACGAGTTGATACGCCGCAGACCCGTCTTGAGCGTCGCGTTCGCCTGGGCGTTAATGGCCGGCGGGGAGTTCGGAGCCGTCGAGGAGCGCCTTCAAGACGCGGAACGCCGGCTCGAAACAACCGCGAGCAGCCAAGCCAGCATGGCGGACAGGGTCGTCGTGGACGAAGAGGAGTTCCGTCATCTTCCGGGCACGATCGCCGGGTATCGCGCCGCGCGCGCCCAGGTGCTGGGCGATATACCGGCAGCGATCCGATATGCCCGGCGGGTCCTCGAGCTCGTGCCTGAGGGAGACCATCTTCGGCGCGGCGCGGCGGCGGCGCTCTTGGGACTGGCGGCGTGGACGAGCGGCGATCTCGAGACCGCGTACCGGATGTTTGACGAGGGTATGGCCGGCGTGCTGCTGGCCGGAAATATCTCGGACGCGATCGGGGGCGCGATCGCCTTGGCCGATATCCGGATTGCGCAAGGCCGGCTGCGCCAAGCGATGCGGGTCTACGAGCGAGGCTTGGAGGTAGCCGAGTCGCATGGCGAGCGCATGTCGCGGGGGACGATCGATATCCACGTGGCGATGAGCGAGCTCGACCGCGAGCACAACGATCTTCAGGCCGCCGCGGATCGCCTGTTGAAGGGCAAGGAACTGAACGAGCGCGCCCTTCGCCCGCAGATCGGCTATCGCTGGTACGTCGCCATGGCCCGGGTCGCGGAGGCGAACGAAGACCTGAATGGCGCGCTCTCGCTTCTCCATGAGGCGGAGCGGCTGTATAAGGGCCATTTTTTCCCCAATGTGCGTCCGATCTCGGCGATGAAAACACGGATCTGGCTTGCAATGGGGCGGCTGGACGATGCCCTCGATTGGGTGCGGGAGCAAGGGTTGTCCGCCTATGACGAGCTGTCCTATCTGCGCGAATTCGAGCACGTCACGCTTGCCAGGACGCTCCTGGCGAAGTATAGGCGCGATCGCAGTGACCATTCGATTCGTCAAGTATTGGGGCTGCTGGAACGCTTGCTTCAAGCGGCAGAGGAAGGCGGGAGGGCCGGGAGCTCGATCGAGATTCTGATCCTGCAGGCGATGGCTCATGAGACCCGAGGCAACCGCCTTGATGCGCTTGGACCGTTGGAACGCGCCTTGGCCTTAGCCGAATCGGAAGCCTACGTCCGCATCTTCGCGGACGTAGGCCAGCCCATGGCCGCCTTGCTTGAAGCTGCTTTGAAACAGGGAGTCTCCCCCGGTTATATCACTCAGCTTCTGTCCGCGCTCGGCAGAGCCGAGAGCAGAGCGGCGCACAAGCACACGCTAAGCGAGCCGTTGAGCGATCGGGAGCTCGAGGTGCTTCGGCTGTTCCGAACTGAGCTGAGCGGTCCGGATATCGCCCGCATGCTCCATATCTCGCTGAATACCCTGCGGTCGCATACGAAGAATATTTATAGCAAGCTCGAGGTGAACAACCGCCGCGCGGCCGTTCGCCGGGCGGAAGAGCTCGATTTAGACTAGCGCTTCCGCGTCTCTCTACAGCCCCGTTCTGGCCGGTTTATCGACCGGCGCGGGGCTTTTTGCTGCATAAATCACCACTTGTGGTGATGCGGACTCCTCACGCGAACCTGTATCTTAACCTTAGCGGAAGCACAAAGGAGGAAACGCAAAATGGAAGGATCGCAAGGATCTCCAGAGAACGATGGGGAGCCAAGACGGTACGAGATTCGCGTAAAAGGGCATCTAGATTCCAAATGGGGATATCGGTTCGAAGGGTTATGTTTTACCCGCGACAGCAACGGAACGACCGTCCTTCGCGGCCCGGTGGCCGATCAGGCGGCACTTCACGGTTTTCTTAGGAACATACGCGATCTCGGCTTGCCGTTGATCTCCGTCGTCGGGGCGAGCTCCGAACGTTCTTACGCGCCCGCGTTCAAGATAGGAACAGATCATACTACTTTCATGAAAGAGGAGACAAATCGATGAACGCGAACCGCACAACCGCAGGAAGTAACAAGATCACTGCCCCCGGCCTCATTCGTTGGTCAGGCGTGGCGGCGATGCTGGCAGGGATTCTGTTCATCGTTATCCAGATGATTCATCCGTCCGATGTTCTCTCGTCCGTAACTACCGACGCTTGGGCCATTGCCCATTACTTAACCATCTTGATGAGTCTCCTGGCCTTGGCCGGTATCACGGGGATCTACGCCAGGCAAGTCGAGAAGGCCGGGTGGCTGGGCCTGGCAGGCTATCTCCTTTTCAGCCTCGAGTTTGCGCTCCTCATGGCGCTTACCTTCATCGAAGCTTTCATTTTGCCGCTGCTCACGACCGACGCGCCGAAAATCGTGGAGGGATTCCTGGGGCTTTCAAGCGGAGCGGGCAGCGAGGTTGACCTTGGCGCGCTTGCCGCCGCGGGACCGGTATCGGCCGCAGCGTATTTGCTCGGCGGTCTGCTGTTCGGCATCGCGACGTTCAGGGCCGGCATTTTATCGCGCGGGGCGGCAGGCTTGCTCGCCTTCGGGGCCGTCGCTTCTCTGGCTGCCGCCGTGCTCCCGCACGAGCTCGGCCGGCTCGCGGCGGTGCCGATGGGCTTGGGACTGGCCTGGCTGGGATACTCGCTTTGGTCTGAAAAGCGTTGAGGACTATCCTGCAAAAGTGCACGATAGATCCGGTTATCGGCCAAAGGAGTGCTTTTCGGAGAAAATCCATCACTTTTTGCGCGCTTGGGCGTTTTCTTCTATAACGATTAACAAGCCGCCAGGGTATGCGCCCGGCGGCTTGTTCGTGAGCAGGCTTTTAGCCCGCCATATTGTTGCGCGATCCCGTCTTCGAGAAGACCGAGATATGATCGACCTTGCCAGTTGATTTCGGGATGGCGAATTTGAGCTGAAACTCCTTGCCGGTCTCGTAGACGTAAATGGTGTCGTCGCCGCTCTTGGTCGTGGACGACGGTTTGCCCAGCGTCTGCTCGATCTGCAGCAGCGTCAGCTTCTGCAGCTTGGCGTCGCTCGAGCGGATGTCGAACAGCTGGCTGCCTTTGTTGTAGCCGAACGCGGCATGATGCTTGCTGTAGACGGCGTAGAAGCCTTTGCCCGCCATATCGTCCGAGTCGGGTTTGCCCCAATCCTTCTTTACGTCGTCGATGAGCGAATCGTGCGCGACGTACGAGATGCCGGGCGCCTTGCCTTCCTTGGCAAGCTTCATCAGCTCTTTGATCTCGGCTGCGACCTCGGCGGAGACCTTGGTCGGCGCGGCCGATGCCGGAGCCGATGCGCTCGCCGGCTCGCCGGCCGACGGGGAAGCCGGCGCCTCGGTCCCGCTGCCGGCGGAAGCCGAAGGCGAAGCGGGAGCCGCCGCGGAAGCGGATGCGGACGGCGATGCACTGGGCGCATCGCTTCCGTTAGACGAGGCCGATCCGGCGGAGTTGCACGCGGCGAGCACGAGCACGCCGGCCAG
The DNA here is from genome assembly GCF_030014955.1 of Cohnella hashimotonis. Classification (NCBI taxonomy): domain Bacteria; kingdom Bacillati; phylum Bacillota; class Bacilli; order Caryophanales; family Paenibacillaceae; genus Cohnella; species Cohnella hashimotonis. Next base: position 7,471,814 of record NZ_JAGRPV010000001.1, on the reverse strand, counting down.
CACGAAGCCGTAGGACGCCGTTTTGAAAGATACCTTCATGATGCGGGCCTCCTTAGAATGATTGCCTTATTTCAGTTTGGCGACGCCGACGGCGATCTGTTCCAGCTTTGCTTTGTTCAGCGCGCCGTCCGGGGAGCTGATCGTCACGAACCGGTCGTCGAGCTTGAAGGTCAGCATGTCGGTGCCGGAAGGCTTATACCACTTGGCTTGAACGCCGTTCGACAGGGTGACCTTCGTGCTGTCGTAGCCGTCCGAGTAATCGCGAGGCGAGACGCCGACCGTCATGTGGGAAAAGAGGAAGTTCACGCCGTCGCCGGTCGCTGCGGCTTGCTTGAAGGCGTCGTCGCCGGCCATGAGCGTCGGTGCGTATGCCGTCGTGAAGCCGTCAAACCCGGCGAAGGCGGTCTTGATGGCTTTGAATTGCGCATCGGTGTAGGAGACGATGGCCAGACCGGCCGTGCTGTCGGATTGCTTGGCGACGCCGACGGCGATTTTCTCGAGCTGCGCCTTGTTCAGCGCGCCGTCCATGGAGCTGAGCGTCACGTAGCGGTCGTCGAGCTTGAAGGTCAGCATGTCGGTGTCGGAAGGCTTATACCACTTGGCTTTTACGCCGTTCGACAAGGTCACGTTCGTACCCTCGTAGTCGAAAGCATAGTCGCGAGGCGACACGTTCACGATCATATGCGAGAAAACGAAGTTCACGCCGTCGCCGGTCGCGGATGCTTGCTTATACGTATCGTTGGCCGCCATCAGCGTTGGCATATAAGGCGTCGTGAAACCGTCGAATGCCGCGAATGCCGTCTGAATCTCCTTGATCTGCGCCGTTGTATAGCCGATGCTGGCCAGATCAGCGGATTGCGGAGGCGTATTCGGCTTAGCCGTGGTGATCACGACCTGATTCGTCTTCGGGTCGAAGGTCAACTGAACGTCCAGGGCGCCGGCCAGCGCGCGGACGGGGAGATACGTCGTGTCGTGGTACGTGATCGGAGTGAGCTTGTTGCCGCTCGCGTCCGTCGGAACGTAGGCGGAGCCGTTGACCTTGATGCCGATGCTGCTGTTCAGATAGGCCGTGATTTTCTGCATGTTCGTGCCTGCGTAGACGCCTGCCGCGCCTGTGATCGTCATGCCGAGCACCATCGCGCCGAGTACCGATTTCTTCATCATATTGTTTTTCATAAGTTCCATCTCCTTAAGGGGTTTGTTGGTTTTTAAAATCGATAATTTCCGTGACGGGCAGATCGCCCTTGCCGGCAGCCGTGACGCCCAGCCTCGTGCCTGAGGGATTCCAGCTAAGCGGGTATTGGGGAAAAGCGTTCGGAACGACGGGCACGACCGTGCCCGAAGCGGCGTCGAACACGTACACGCCGTTCATGCCGCTGCGGTCTTCCGCGTATACGGCGAAAGCGAGCTTCACGGCATCGGCGGACCAGCTCATGTACGGGATCAGATCGCCTGTGCCGATCGCCGAGCCTTGCTGGCGTCCGTCCGCGCCGTAGAGGAGCAGGCGAGCCGCCGTTCCGTCCTGGCCGACGACCGTCGAGACGGCGATTCTGGCGCCGTCCGGCGCGACCTCGAAGCCGGATACGCCGGTGGCGAGCACGGTGGGCTTCGTAGCGGTCCCGTAGGCGAGCGTCTTCAGGTTCTGCGCCTGATCCGTGTAGTAGACGCGGCCGTGCGATGCCGTGAACTTCGTGAACAGCTCGACCTGCGGATCGTCGAGCGTCATCTTCGATACGGTGCCGTCCGTCTTGACGGACAGGACGTCGCCGCGTCCTTCCATAGAGCCGGCCGCAAGAAGGTACGTGCCTTCGTCGATCCAGCCGCCCGACTCGAGATAGTTGGTGCCTTTAATCTCGGTCATGCCGCCGGTGGCGACATTTTTAATGAAGTTGCGGGCCGTATATTTATCCTTCCACCGCTGCACGAAGGCGAATTTGCCGTCGGGAGACAGGGTTTCCTTCACAAGCGCAGCCGTGTCGCCTTCCGTCTCGGCCGGCTTCGCGGGCTTGCGGGCGTCGCTCGTCAGATCGACGGTCTCGGCCGCATAGCTGAACTTCGGCTCCTCCGTGTCGGTGCCCGGCTTTTCGAGCTTCGTCGTCGTAATCCTGAGCGCGTCGTCCGAGAGCCAGGCGTCGATCGCCGCGCCCTCGAAGCGATGGATGCGTTCGATCGCCACGTCGCTCCGCTTCGGCGCGTCCGTCTCCTTGACGACGGTCAGCTTGCGCTTGCCGCCGCCTGCGCCCTGCGCGGCGGACGCATCGTCCGTCTGCCCGGCGCTCGCGCCGGAAGCGACGGGGATCGGCTCGCCGTTTTTGGCGCTGCAGGCTGTCAGTTCGATGGCGAGCATGAGCAATAGCGTGAGCTTAACGGCGATCTCTCCTTTTTTGTTCGGCATGGACAGGTCCTCCTGACTGATATGGATCTCGCCAGGGAGCAGCTGCGGCGAGGCGCCCATACCGCGCTGCCCTGCGTCCGTCGTCCCTGTCTTGAGATCAGTATAGAATCGCGATATATCGAAGCCATATCCGGCATGTATCGAAGTTGTAAACAATTCGGAGCGCCGTTTACGACTTGCGCTTAGGCTCTCGTACCGGCAGCTCGAGTATGAATCGGGAGCCGCCCGAGCCGGATTCGGCGAGCCGAACGGAGCCGCCCTGCTTTTCCGCAAGGCTGCGGACAAGCGACAGTCCAAGTCCGGTACCCCCGGTCGCGCGCGAACGGTCGCCGCTGACCGTGTAGAACGGATCGAAGATGCGCGACTGCGCCTCCTGCGGAATGCCTCTGCCGGTATCCGCGACCTCGACGATCATTCGCGGCTCGCCGTCTGCGCCATACGTCAGCCGGTTGCTTAGCGTCACTGCGCCGCCCGACACATTGTACTTGACCGCATTATCGAGCAGGTTGAGCACAATATGCATAAGATTGTCGGAATCCGCCCAGACGCTGCCGTCCTGGAGATCCAGCGTCATGCGGATGCCGACGGCGTCCGCTTTGACCCGTATGCGCTCGGTGGCTTCCTTTAATAAGGGAGCGAGTGCGACCTGTTCCGCTTTCGTTTCAAAGTCGTAAACGTCCATCGCGGACAGCTGCAGCGCCTTTTCGACCAATTCGTACAGCCGTGCGGCTTCCGTGCCGATACGCTCTCTTGCTTTGCCGAGCAACGCCGGGTCGTCCGCGTACATCTCCAGCAGATCCGCGTAAGCGCGGATCGAAGTCAGCGGCGTTTTCAACTCGTGGCTGATGTTGCCGATGAACTGCTTCTGCTGGCGCTCGAGCTCCGTCAGCCGCGCGATCGCATCCATGAGCTTGCGCTTCTCCTCGTGGAGCTGCGTTACCGAAGAAGAGATGCTGCCGCTCATGTCGAAGATGCCTTCGGCCAGCTCGCCCAGCTCGTCCCGGCGCCTCACGGGCGCGGCGGACAAATAATCGCCGCGTCCGATCTGCTGAGTGGCCCGGTTCAGCCGGCGGATGACGCTTACCTGGCGCCGGACGAAGAGATAGCCGACGAGGAAGCCGCCCGCAAGCACTGCGAGCCCTGCATACAGGAACAGATCGCGGATGCGCTCGTAAAACGCATTCTGGTCGGCGAGCGACGCGTGGAATTGTACCGTACCGAGCAGTTGATCGGCATTGTAGAGCGGAGCGAGGTATAAGAGCGCGTCGCCTTCCGTAATATAAGCGGACATCCCCCTCGCCGTGTAGGCCAGCGCATCGGACGCGTCCGTCCGCGGCTGAATGGGCAGCGACGTGCCGGCCAGGACGCCGTCCGTATCGTAGAGCGTGACCGGCATGCCGCTCAGTTCGCCCAGGTCGACAGCCAGCCGCTGCGCGTTTTTTTCCATAAAGGGCTTCGCCTCGACGCGCTCGCCGGTCAGAAAGGCATCGCGCACGCGCAGATTCGCGGCCTCCGCCTGGCGGGCGAAGGTCTGCTCGAGCCGCTCCTTCTGGTCGTCCCGAATGCCCGACAGCACCTGCATGCTCAGCGCGGCGACGATAGCCGCCAGCAGCAGCGCGAGCAGCAGCGACTGCTTGCCCTGCAGGCCGATGCGCACGCCCCGGCTCATTCCGACGGCCTGGCGCTCTTGTAGCCGACGCCGAACACCGTCTGGATCAGGCCCTGCGCGTCTCCGAGCTTGCGCCGCAGCCGCTGGACATGAATGTCCACCGTCCGGGTTCCTCCCGCGAAGTCCATATCCCACACGAGTTCAAGCAATGCTTCCCGCGTGTACACGCGCTCCGGATTAGCTGCCAGCAGCTTCAATAGATCGAACTCCTTGGGCGTCAGTTCGAGCGCTTGCCCGTCCACGCGCGCCGTCCGCGAGAGCGATTCGATCGCCAGCGTGCCGAGCCGCACCGTCTCCGTATCGGCTGGCGCGTTCTGAGCCGGTGCGTGATCCAGCTGTACCCTGCGGGCGAGCGCCTTGACGCGCGCGAGAAGCTCGCGGATGTCGAAGGGCTTGGTCATGTAGTCGTCCGCCCCCAGCTCGAGCCCCAGCACTTTGTCTACAATATCGTTTTTAACCGTAAGCAGAAGAATGGCCGGACGGTCCCTGCCGTCCAGCTTGCGGCAGACTTCATATCCACCCATGCGCGGCATCATCACGTCCAGCACCATCACGTCCGGTCGCTGCGCCGCCACCTTTTCCAGCGCCTCCACGCCATCCGCCGCCGTATCGACCTCATATCCCTCGCGCTGCAGCGCGTAAGCGACCGCCTCCGAGATTCCCGCCTCGTCGTCTACCACCAATACACGTACCATGCCGGTCCGCCCGCCCTTCGCCAATCGAATTTCTCTATAAACATTCATACCCCTAAACGGGTGGAACATGCAAAAAGGGTGCAGATGCAAGACGGTTGAATCATCATGTCGAATCATAATGCGGTTTTATAAGCAAATGTCGGAAATACGGCACATCTATTTCATATAAAAATCTGTCGAATTTTGTTAAAATGTTTGTATTATTTTAGGAAGGCTTTGTAGCTTTGTTGGACAAGCCACGTTCTCATAATAAGACATCGGAGGAATGAATTCGTGTTGAAAAAGAAAACGAAAACCGCCGCGGGCTTATTGCTGCTCGCCGCTACCCTGGTTGCCGCTCCCGTGAGCGCCGCCAGCGGCGTGACGCTTAACGTCAACGGCTCCAATATCCAATACCAAGTGTCCCCTGTATTGGTGAACAACACTGTGCTGGTGCCCATGAAGGACATCAACGGCACGCTTGGTGCAAGCGTCAACTGGGACAATGCTTCGCAAACGGTCACTGCGGTTAAGGATGGCGTTAAGGTAGTCGTAAAGGCTGGGGAAAATACCGCAACGGTTACGACGGATAGCGGCGTTCAGACGGTCAGCCTGCAGGCGCCGGCGCAGGTCAAGGACGGCCGCGTGCTGATCCCGGTCCGCCTGTTCGCGACGGCGTTCGGCGCCGATATCGGATGGAACCAGCAGACGCAGACTGTGAAGTTGAGCTTCGACGACACCACTTCCGGTAACGGATCCGGCGCGAAGGGCGAGACCGGCGCTCAAGGCGCGAAGGGCGATAAAGGCGACAAGGGTGATAAGGGCGATAAAGGCGACACAGGCCCCACTGGCTCGAAAGGTGCTGACGGTGTCGGTCTGAACGTCGCTGTGGATTACAGCGCCTCGGCTGCCTCGAGCTATGCGCAGTATCAGATCGTCCTGTACGATGGATCGGTTTACATCGTGCTGAAGGCTGCACCTGCGGGTTCGCCGGATACGTCGGCAGATTATAAGCTGATCGTGGCTAAGGGCGCGAAAGGCGATAAAGGAGATAAAGGCGACACGGGTGCAACCGGAGCTGCCGGCGCAAAGGGCGATAAGGGTGACACGGGAGCAGCAGGTGCGAAGGGCGATACGGGTGATACTGGCCCGCAAGGAGCCAAAGGCGACACTGGTTCGACAGGCGCAACGGGAGCTACCGGCGCTAAAGGCGACCAAGGCGAAGTAGGCCCTGCCGGTCCTACTGGCGCGAAAGGCGATACCGGAGCAACCGGAGCAACAGGTGTAAAAGGCGACCAAGGTGAAGTTGGCCCTGCCGGTCCTACTGGCGCGAAAGGCGATACCGGAGCAACCGGAGCAACAGGTGTAAAAGGCGACCAAGGTGAAGTAGGCCCTGCCGGTCCTACTGGCGCGAAAGGCGATACCGGAGCAACCGGAGCAACGGGCGCTAAGGGCGACCAAGGGGACGTAGGGCCTGCGGGTCCTGCTGGCCCGACAGGCGCCAAGGGCGACAAGGGCGACACCGGCGCAACCGGTGCTGCCGGCACGACTGGCGCGAAAGGGGCGGATGGCGCGGGCTTTGAAGGCGCAGTGGTATTCAACTCGGTGCAGGCTCCGTTGTATCCGCAATACCGGGTGGTAACTTATAACGGATCCACATATGTTGCACTGGTTGCAGGGCCAACTGGCACGCCGGATACTTCTCCAGATTATCTGCTAATCGCAGCCAAAGGCGCGGACGGCGCTCCAGGCCCTGCTGGACCTGTGGGGGCAACCGGCGCGCAAGGCCCGAAGGGTGATAAAGGCGACACCGGCGCCCCAGGTCCAGCCGGCGCAGCCACTATTATCCCCTACGCCTCCGGCCTACCAGTAACGGTTACGACCATAGCGGGGGGGCTTCAAGGCACGGGCGCATTAATCGGGTTCGGTAATTCGGTCTCGGGTGTATCCGCGCTCGGCGGTAATATCGATCTGACAGGTGCCGCAGGTACGCTGCTTAACTTCGGCTTTAGCATGCCGAGAGCGGGTACGATCACTTCAATCAGCGCTTATTTTACCAATACCATGGCACTTACCCTCCTCGGCACGACGGTAACCATAACCGCGCAGTTGTACGCGTCAGAAACGCCGAACAATACATTCACGCAAATCCCTGGCGCGACTGTGACGCTGGCGCCTGCTATGACAGGCATACTGGCCCTAGGAACGACTGCGAACGGGATCACGACAGGGCTCAATATCCCCGTGACGGCGCAGACACGTCTACTTATGGTCTATACGGCTACAGCGACTGGCCTGACTCTGATCAATACCATACAAGGTTACGCCAGCGCGGGCGTGGCCATCCAATAACATTTGCGTCTTTAATCCACCGACAGCCCTGCTTCCGCAGGGCTGTCTTTTTACACAATTGCGTCGCTTGATCCGCCTGGCGGAACATGCTAGGCTCTTAAGCAATAATGAAACAGAGAAAAGTACCGGAGGCGGATGAGATGTCTGACACCTTTGCGAGAACGGAAACCGAGCGGGAGCGCCTCGCGCTGATCGGAGAAATGGCGGATTCGTTCAAGCCGCTGGCCCAGGCTGTCGACCAGGAAGGCGGATTTGCGTTCGAATCGGCGGAGAAGCTGCGCGCGTCAGGCTATACGAAATGGCCGGTTCCGCGTGCGTATGGCGGCGAAGGTATGACGGTCTATGAGATGGTTCTGTACCAGGAGCGGATTGCGATGGGCGATCCGGCGCTGGCGCTGGCAATCGGCTGGCATGTGAGTACGGTGGCCGAATTGGCGGCGAAGAAGCCGTGGAGCGAGGACAAGCTTGCGCCGTTTTTGCGGGCGGTCGCCGAGGGCAAGCTCATGAACCGCGCTGCGACGGAAAAAGGGACCGGGAGCCCGTCCCGCGGCGGCAAAATGCAGACGACGGCCGAGCAGCATGGAGAAGGGTATGTGGTCCGGGGGCGCAAGACGTTCACGTCGCTCGCGCCGGTGCTCGATCTGGTCGTCGTCAACACGACCCTGATTGAAGGGGATACGGAAGGGCCGGCGGATTTCCTGATCCCGATGAACGCGCCAGGCGTCTCCGTGGACCCGGTCTGGAACATGATGGGCATGCGCGGTACGGGCAGCCACGATCTCGTGCTGGACGACGTCATCCTGCCCGCTGAAGCGCTCGTCTATCGCGCCCCTCCAGGCAAGCGAGGAGGTCCTGCCAACCCGTACCTGCTGCACGTGCCCGCTTGCTACCTCGGGGCCGCGCTCGCCGCGCGCGAAGAGGCGCTCGCCTTCGCCGCCTCGTATCAGCCCAATTCGCTCGATCGGCCGATCCTCCATCTGCCGCATATCGGCACGCTCATCGGCGAGATCGACATCGAGCTGGCGGCTGCGCGGCATTTCATGTACAGCGTCGCCGCGCGTTGGGAGCATGTCGTCGCCGACGAGGCTGCCGGCATCGCCGAGCTTGGCGCGGTCAAGGTGTTTGCGATCCGCACGGCGCTATCGGTCGCCGACAAAGCGCTGCGCATAACCGGCGCGCACGGTCTGGCCCAGACGCATCCGCTGCAACGGCTTTTCCGCGACATCCGCTTCGGCCTGTCCAATCCGCCGATGGAGGATGCGGTGCAGCGTTTGTACCATCAGCAGGCGCTGCGGGAGACGGGGCAGGCGTGAGAATTGCACGATAATAAATGGAAATCTGCGAATGCGTGTCGGGGTGCGTCCACATGACAGAATCTGAAACAATCGGCGATTGGGCAAGCGTGCCGGTCAAGCTGCTTGATATTCGTCTCGCGACGTTGAGGCGGGGAGAGGCGTTCGCGCCTTACCGCTTGCCGGCGCATGGATTCCTGCTTGCCGCCCGGGGAGAAGCGCAGTTGCTGCTGTGCAGCAGGCAGGTCGTTCACCTGCGAGATCAACTGCTGCACGTCTGCAAAGGGGATAGCCTGCAGATTCAGTGTCTAAGCGAGTCCTACGCGTATTATTTGGTCCTGTACAAGCCGGTTTTTAAAGCAGAAGGGGGGCGTGTGGCCAAAGGGCGCACGAGCGCGACGGCTTCAATGACCTCCAATTACGATTATAGATGCCCCGAGCCCTGGCAGCTTCGGCAGCTCGCCGAGCAGCTGCACCGTTCGTGGACGGAGGGAGGCGAATTGGAGAGGGTGCTCGCAACCGGATTGTTTTATCAATTCGTCTACGAGCAGTTCCGTCAACTGCGGCTTGCCAAGGAGGCGCATCGGTCAGACCTGGCGGAGCTGATCGCAGGCTACCTGCGCGTTCATTATCGCGAGCTTGCTTCGATGGACGAGCTTGTCCGAGCGTTTCACTACAGCGCCCACTATCTCTCCCGGGTATTCAGGCGCAAGTACGGTACAAGCCCGTTGGGATATCTCGCGCGAACGCGTATGAACCGTGCCAAGGAGCTGCTCGCCGAGACGAGCATGAGCATTCGGGACATCGCCGAGAGCGTCGGGTACGCCGACATGTACTACTTTAACAAGCAATTTAAAAAGCAGCTGGGCATGACGCCGGTTCAATCCAAGATGCAGGTGCTCGGCACGACAGGTTCAATTCGTCCCAAATTTGCGCCCGAATCGTTCATTGCCCAGGCGGCTGACGCCGATTATAGTGTTGATGATAATGATAATTGTTATCACTCATCATCGATACGGAGCGTGAACGAAGTGAAGGTCAGCAACAAGCCGTCCATGGCGGCTAGCCTGTTGTTCGGCATATCGCTGCTGCTTGCCGCATGCGGCGGCAATGGCGCGGGGAACGGAGAGTCGGCACAAAGCTCGCAGCCTGCATCCGCGAAGGCGACGACGGCAGCGGAATCGTCGGTGCAAACGCGGATGTACAAAGATGCGCTGAAGCGGGAAACGGAGATCCCGGTTAATCCGGAGCATGTGGTTGTCGTTACGTATGGCGGTTATCTTCTCCCGTTGGGGCTTAGCCCGGCCGGTGCGGACGATGCTACGCTGAAGCAGTATCCTGAAGAGATGACGGGCGTTACGAATATCGGTGAGGGTCTGGGCAAGGAAGAGGCGATCGCGGCGCTTGACCCGGATCTGATCATCGTACCCGACTATTACGACGCAGCCGACTACGAGAACTATGCCAAGATCGCGCCCACGATCGCTGTGGCCTGGGGCGGAGACCCTGATGTCATCAATACGCTCCGCACGATGGGCGATATTATGAACCGCGAGACGGAGGCGGAAGCGTGGATCTCCGAGTTTGAAAAGAAGCTTCAGCGTATCCGGGACCAGATCGACGTGCGGATCGAACCCGGTACGACGGCGCTCACTTTCGTTTATTATGACAAGGAGATGCTGATCGGAGGAGAAGGGGGCACGCTCGGCAAATTAATCTACCAGGATTATGGCTTCCGGATGCCCGATCAGTTAAAGCAATACGCGGATGGCGGGACTGCGCTCTCGTTAGAAGCCTTTATTGCAAATCCTGCGGATTACTATTTTACGCAGATGAGAGAAGACGAGATGGAGGAACTGACGGAACTGTTCAAGGATCCCTTGTACAGCACGCTGCCAGCCGTCAAAAATAACCGCATCATCAACGTCAGCCGGGAAAAGTGGAATTACGGTCCGTATCGCGTCGACGAAGCCGTCGACGAACTGATCGCGCAGATTAACAAGCTGCAGTAGAAGGGAAGCCGGCACTGGCCTAAGCCAGTTTGCCGGCTTTGACATACCAGGCTGCCCCGCGCGGGCCGCCTCCTGTTCGTATGCGTCCCCGGTGCTTCGTCATGCCGTCATGCCGTTAGGCGGTCGGCCGTTCGGCCAATGTCAGTGCCAGGAACAGCTTGCCGGCGTGCAGCAGCGCGCGCTCGTCGATGTCGAAGTGGGGATGGTGATGCGGAAATTGGGTTCGTTCTTCCGCGTTGCGCGCGCCGACATGGATGAACGCACCCGGACGCTGCTCCAGGTAATACGCGAAGTCTTCCGCCCCCATCACCGGATCGAGCGCGATGAACGCCTCTTCGCCGAGCGCTTGCGCGATGGCACGGAGGGCGGTCTCGGTCTTATCGGGATCGTTGACGAGCGGCGGATAGCCGTTTGCGTATTCGATCTCGCAGCTCGCGCCGCCGGCCGTGCTGATGCCCTCCGCGATCGCCCGCACGTCGGCTTCGATTCTCGCGCGAAGCGCAGGATCGAAGGTGCGTACGGTGCCTTCGATCTCCGCGACGCCGGCGATGACGTTAAAGGCGGTCCCGGCACGGAACACGCCGATCGATACGACGGCGGACGCCAGCGGATTCACCCTGCGGCTGACGATCTGCTGCAGGCCGCCTACGATCTGGCTGCCGATGACGAGGGCGTCGACCGTGTCGTGGGGCCGCGCGCCGTGCCCGCCTTTGCCGATGACCTTGATCTTGAAGGCATCGACGGCGGCCATCGCAGGACCGGCGCGAAGACCGGCGCGGCCGAGCGGAATTTCCGAGGAGAGGTGGATGCCGTAAACCTCGTCGACGCCTTCGAGGCAGCCGTCCTCGATCATGAACCGGGCGCCGCCCGGCGGCTTTTCCTCCGCGTGCTGGAAGAGGAGCACGATGTTGCCCGCCAGCTCGTGGCGGTGCGCCTGCAGCACGCGGGCGACGCCGAGCAGCACGGACGTATGGCCGTCGTGGCCGCAGGCGTGCATCGCCCCGACCGCCGTGGAGCGGTAAGGCGCATCCTTCTCGTCCTGAATCGGCAGCGCGTCAAAGTCGGCGCGCAGCGCCAGCGTCGGACCGGGATGTCCGCCGCGGATATAGCCAACTACGCCGCCGCCCGGCAAGCTGTCAGTGCGCTCTTGAGCGAGATCATGTTCCTCCCGCCAGCCTACGCCTGTCCGCGTCTCGATCCCGAATTCCCGCAGCTTATCCGCCACGAACGCCGGCGTGCGGCGTTCAGTGAACGAGACCTCGGGATGCCGGTGCAGATGCTGCCTCCAGCCGATGATCTCCGCCTCCGCGCTCGCCAGTTCCTCGTACAATCGATCCAGCAGGCTCATGTGTACAATCCTCCTTTAAGATGACTAGCCGTTACATCTACTTTCCCACTTTGACCGCCCTCCCTGCAACAATGTTTACAAACTTGCAGCAGCTTTTGCCGCCGATCGCGCGCTACATGTCGGTGCTTTTCTCGCTTACAGCAGCTCGAGTTCCGCGTAGCCGCGCTATTCTCGCTCGCAGCTCCCGGCTCCTTACTGGAGCGGATAATGGCAGGCGACGGAGCGATCGCCGTCCAACGGCAGCAGCGCCGGCGATTCGGATCGGCATTTGTCCGTCGCCAGCGGGCAGCGGGTGTGAAATCTGCAGCCCGCCGGCGGACGCGCCGGGGACGGGATCTCGCCGCGAATGGCGGCGGGTTCGGTTCGCAGCCGCGGATCCGGGTGCGGGATGGAGTCGATGAGCGCTCGCGTATAGGGATGGGCCGGACGCCGGAACAGCTCGCGGCTCGGCGCAATCTCTACGATCCTGCCCAGGTACATGACGGCGATCCGGTCCGAGATATGGCGGACGACGTGCAGGCCGTGCGCGATAAACAGGTATGTCAGCCCCAGTTTCTGCTGCAGGTCCTGCATCAGGTTGACGACCTGCGCCTGCACCGATACGTCCAGCGCGGACACGGCCTCGTCGGCGAGCACGAACTTCGGATGGAGCGCGATGGCCCGCGCGATGCCGATCCGCTGCCGCTGGCCGCCCGAGAATTCGTGGGGATGCCGACTTACGATGCCGTGGTCGAGGCCGACGGCCGCGAGCAGCTCTTCGACGCGCTGCTTCTTTTCTTTGCCGGAGAGTCCATGATGGACGGCGAGCGGTTCGCCGACGAGATCGCCGACGTTCCAGCGAGGATCGAGGGAGCCGTACGGGTCCTGGAAAATCATCTGCATATGCCTGCGCGTCTGCCGAAGCCGCGAAGCGCCGAGGCGGGTCAGGTCCTCGCCCTCGAACAGCACGCGTCCGGAGGTAACGGGCTCCAGCTGCAACAGCAGCCGGCCAAGCGTGGATTTGCCGCTCCCTGATTCGCCTACGAGGCCAAGCGTCTCGCCCTCGCGAATCGAGAAGGAGACACCGTCCACCGCACGCACGAACGTCCGGGAACGTCCAGGGAATCCTCGCTTGATCGGATAGTACTTGCACACGTCCTCCACCCTGAACAGCTCGACGGTCCCGGCCTTCGTTTGCTCCGTCTGCGTCGTCCCGATTTCATCGCCGGCTTCATGTACGACGCGGACTGCTTCCGGCATGGGTGTATCGTGAAAAGGCAAACCGCGATTCGACGCCCCTGCCCTGGCTTCCTCGCGATACGCTGCCACGGCCGTGGCTTGCCCGCGAGGTGCTGCCACGTCTGCGGGCAAGCTGCGATCAGATACCGCGGCCGCAGTTGCACCGGGGTCAGGCAATGGGATCACCGTCGCTGCCTCGCCGCGATCCGTCGCTTCTGCTTGCGCCTCTCGGGCGCTAAGCGTGCCGTCCTGCAGTAGCGCATCCGCGTGCCAGCAAGCGGCTTCGCGGTCGCCACGCTTGACGAGCGGCGGCGCCGACGCGCGGCACCGGTCTGTCGCGTGCGGGCAGCGGGGATGGAACACGCAGCCCTCCGGAAGCTTGCTCAGGCTCGGAATGCTGCCCGCGATGGCGTACAGCCGATCGCCCTTCTCCGTGTCGAGCGTGGCGACAGAGCGCAGCAAACCGCTCGTATACGGATGATGCGGCTGCGCGAACATCTCGGAGACCGTCGCCTGCTCGACGATGCGACCGGCGTACATGACGACGATCCGGTCGGCGATCTGCGCGGCGATGCCCAGGTCATGCGTGATCAGCAGGATCGACATGCCGAACTCCGCCTTTAGTTCCTGCAGCAGGTGGAGGATCTGCGCTTGAATCGTCACGTCGAGCGCCGTCGTCGGCTCGTCCGCGATGAGCAGCTCCGGCCCGCAGGACAGCGCGAGCGCGATCATCGCGCGCTGGAGCATGCCGCCCGACAGCTCGCTGGGGTACTGCTTCATGCGCAGCTCCGGCTCCGGGATGCCGACCCGCGCGAGCAAGCTCGCGGCATGCGCCCTAGCCTCGGCCTTCGTCTTGCGCTCGTGCCGCAGGATCGTCTCGACGATCTGGTAGCCGATCGTGTAGACGGGATCGAACGCGGCCATCGGCTCCTGGAAGATCATCGCGATCCGCTTGCCCCGGAGACTGCGCAGCTCGCCTTGGGTAAACGCGGTTAGATCGACGCCGTTCAGCGCGATACGGCCGCCTTCGATATGCCCGTTCTCGTAGTCGACAAGGCGCATGACAGCCTTCGAGGCGACAGTCTTCCCGCTGCCAGACTCGCCTACGAGACAGACGGTCTCTCCCGGGGCGATCGTCAGGGACACGTCGTGCAGGGCTTGCAGAAATCCGCGCTTCGTGCGGAAGCCGACGGACAGTTGTTCGATCTCTAGCAGGCTTTGCATGACAGACTCCTTTCTGTGTAAGGGACCGGACGTCCTCGACTCGGCAGACGCGATCCTTGGCGCCGCTCAGCCTTCCTTGCGCTTCGGATCGAGCCGGTCGCGCAGCCAGTCGCCGACGATGTTGACGGCCAGCACGAGCAGCGTGATCGCGAGACCGGGGTACGTGCAGATCCACCAGGCTACCGTCAGATAGCCGCGTCCTTGCGACAGCAGCGCGCCCCAGTCGGGAATTTCTTTTAATACGCCCAGTCCCAGAAAGCTGAGGCCGGAGCCGGTCAGGATCGCGGTGCCGATGCCGAGCGTCGCCATGACGAGCAGCGGGGAGAGCGAGTTGGGCAGCACGTGTTTCCAGAAAATCGAGAAGGGCGTCGCGCCGATCGCCCGGGAAGCCGTCACGAACGGCCGGCTCTTGATGCTGATCGTCTGTCCGCGCATGACGCGGGCATAGCCGGGGACGGATGCCGCCGCCACGGCCAGCACGATGTTGCCGAGACCCGGTCCCATCGCGGCGGCGATCGCCAGCGCCAGCAAGATGCCTGGAATCGTCATCAGCACGTCCACGATCCGCATCAGGACAGCATCCACCGCCCCGCCGATATAACCTGAGATCGTGCCGATCGCACCGCCCGCGAGACCTCCGACCAGCACCGACATGAAGCCGATATACAGCGAATCCCGGCTGCCGTACACGACGAGGCTGAGAATGTCGCGACCGTAGTAGTCGGTGCCGAAGGGGTGAGCGGCGCTAGGCCCTTGCATGATCGCGTCCAGCATCATGTCCGTCGGCGAGTATGGCGCGATCCACTGGGGAAAAGCGGCGCAAATCGCGATGATCAGGATCAGTGCTCCTGCGGCGTAGACGAACAGATCCGCCGGCTTGATTCGTTTTGCGCGTCCGCGATAGGCGGGGAGCTCCCACTTCCGGCGCTGCAGCACCGCCTCGGCAGCCGTCGATTGTCTCATCGGGTTTCACGTCCTTTCGTTTGTATAGACCCAAATGTGTATGGGCCGATTGGTGACGAAGATCAGGGCGCGCCGCCACCGGTCAGAAAATAATGGTTAAAAGGCAGCTATTTCTGCGGATGGCCTTCGAGTTAAGGAAATAAGGCTCAAAAGGCAGCTATTTCACCGACATACGCACAAAGCGGGACAAAACGAACAAAATAACTGCCTTTCGAGTTACTACTTAGGTCCACCCTTTTAGTTTTCTGGATATAGGTGTAAAAGATTATACCTATACGTTCAGAAACGGGGTAACCGAATGATAGATAAGAAACTCATCAAGCAGATCAGCCATAGCGATCCTGAGACCATCGAGGCGTTCATTACATCGCTGGTCGATCAGTTTACCGCTACAATCGAGCAGTATACCGCTAAAATTGAGAAGCTTGAAAACCGAATCAAAGACCTCGAACGTCAGCTTGGCCAAAACTCCCGCAATAGCAGCAAACCGCCTTCAAGTGATGGTTTCCGCAAACCGACCAACTCGCGGCAACCCGGCGGAAAAAAGGGAGCGCCAAAGGGCCATGACGGACATACGCTGCTATTTTCTGAAGCGCCGGATCACGTCGTTCATCAAACCCTATCCGTCTGTGGCGCTTGTCAGGCGTCGCTCGAAGCCGTGCCGCCTTTGGACTACGAGAGACGTCAGGTTTTTGACCTGCCTGCGCCACGCGTAGTGGTCACCGAGTATCGCTCAGAGAAAAAGCGTTGTCCGCATTGCAGGTGTACGCAGCGCGCCCTATTTCCTGAGGGCGTGAATGCTGCCACACAATACGGCGACGGGTTTGCAGCCTGGACTGCGTATTTGAGCGCGTTTCAAATGATTCCGCTTGCGCGTATTGGGCAGCTCTTTGCCGATTTAACCCGTTACCGTCCGAGCGATGCCACACTCTTGTCGTACCTTAAAGTCATGCATCACCGACTAGCACCGGCTGAGCAACATGCGCGCGAGGCGCTGCTGAAAAGCGACCATCTGCATTGCGACGAAACGGGCCTTCGTGTCCAAGATCACGAGCACTGGCTACATACTGCCTCCACTGCCGATTACACGCTATTTACCGTTCATCCCAGCCGCGGAAGTGTGGGCATGAAAGCAGGAGAAATCTTGTCTACTTACACGGGAACGGTGATGCATGACAGCTACGGCGCTTACTTTAAAGATGAATTCTCCTTCTCCCACTCGCTCTGCTGCGCCCATCTGCTTCGTGAATGCCAGGGGATAAGCGAGCATGACAAGCATACCTGGTCGACGCGGATGAAAACGTTGCTGCAGGAAAGCTGGAAGACAGCTTCGGACCACCGAAAACGAGGTGAGCCTTTGAGACAGGAACACATCCAGCAGATGCAGCAACAGTACGACGAAATTCTAAAACAAGGTGAACTGGAATGGTCTAAAGACCCCGTTCGCCCCAAAACCGGCCCGAGAGGCCGAAAAACGAAAAGCAAAGCGGCGAATTTGGGACAGCGGTTCCTGAGTTACAAGGACGCCATTCTCCGCTTTCTTTATGATGCCAAGGCGCCCTTTGACAATAACCAAGCCGAACGCGATATTCGCATGGTGAAAGTTAAAGATAAGGTTTCAGGCTGCTTTCGCACAGAGCAAGGTGCAAAGGTTTTTGCGCGCGTACGCGGCTTCATTTCCACGCTTCTCAAGCAACAACTCCCTGTACTCTCCTCCCTTTCAGCCGCACTCCGCGGCACTTTTACTTTCGGTTGACCTAAGTAGTAACCCTTTCGACAACTATTCGCCAAAACGAGAGGGTGCGCGCCGGATTAACTGCCTTTTAGCAATTATCGCCGCTTCCAACGCCTCCGCCGCAGTGTCACGCCATCGCACGGCGCCATCCGCAACCTTAGCTGCGCGCGTCCGCACCCCAGCCGCAGTGTCACGCCATCGCACGGCGCCATCCGCAACCGTAGCTGCGCGCGTCCGCGCCCCCGCCGCAGTATCACGCCATCGCACGGCGCCATCCGCAACCGTAGCTGCGCGCGTCCGCACCCCCGCCGCAGTATCACGCCATCGCACGGCGCCATCCGCAACCGTAGCTGCGCGCGTCCGCACCCCAGCCGCAGTGTCACGCCATCGCACGGCGCCATCCGCAACCGTAGCTGCGCGCGTCCGCACCCCAGCCGCAGTGTCACGCCATCGCACGGCGCCATCCGCACCCCCGTCGCATGTCACGCTGCCACGCCAGCGCTACCCGGGAGCCGGCAACTCCGCCGCAGCCTCACGCCTGCTTCCACCGACTCACCCGCTCGCCTGGCCGCATGTCTACGCTGAAGGCTTCACCCGCCATGCTTGCGCCAACCGCTGCCCCACACCCTAAGCCGCCCGCCGCACCCGCGGATCGATGACCGCGTACGACAAGTCGACGAGCAGATTCACGACGACGTACACGAGCGCGGAAAACAGGATGACGCCCTGCACGACCGGCAGATCCTTCGCCATGATGGCGTCCGCGATGATCCGGCCGATGCCCTGCCTGGAGAACACCGTCTCGATGACGACGGTGCCCGCCAGCATCTCGCCGGCCAGCACGCCGATCATCGTGACGGCGGGAATGAGCGCGTTGCGCAGCGCATGCCGGTACATGACGGCACGCTCCGACAAGCCCTTGGCGCGGAGCGTGACGACGAAGGCGTCGCCGATGACCTCGAGCATGCTGTTGCGGACCATGCGGACGATGAAGCCGGCGCCGATCAGGCCGAGCGTAAGCGCGGGCAGAACGAGCGTCCGCCAGCCGTGCGAGCCCATCGCCGGGAACCATCCGAGCCGAATGGAGAAGATAAGCAGCAGCAGGATGCCGGTCCAGAAGGCGGGCATCGAGATGCCGAGCAGCCCGACGATCCGGGCGATGAGATCGATCGGCTTGTTGCGGTGGATCGCCGACAGCACGCCGAGGAGCACGCCGACGATGACCGACACGGCGGCGCTGCAAGCCGCCAGGGCGAGCGTCGCGGGGAAATGCTTCGCGATCTTGGGCAGCACGGGCTCCGAGTTCAGCACGGATTGGCCGAAGTCGCCGCGAAGCAGCTTGCCGAAGTAATCGGCAAGCTGCAGCAGGAAGGGGCGATCGATTCCGAGCTGGTGACGGAGGTTCGCGATCGTCTCGGGCGAGGCGTTGGAGACGTCGATCATGCTTGCTACCGGGTCCCCCGGCAGCAGGTACATGATGACGAACACGAGCGCGGACGAGCCGACGATGACGAGGAGGGAGGAGAGTATGCGTCCGGTCACGGCTTTGAGCATCGTTTGTTACCCCTTCCCTTCCGTTTACTTGGCCAGGCTGACGTCGTTGAACAGTGGATAGCCCAGCAGGTCGAACTTCAGACCCTGTACGGACTTGGAGGCCGCCACCGTATACGGGAATACGTAGATCGGGAGGATGATCGCCTCGTCCTTGATGCGCTGCTGCACCTTTTTATATAGCTCGGCGCGCTTCGCGTCGTCCTTTTCCACGGCGCCCTGCTCCAGCCATTGATCGATCTCCGGATCGGAGACTTTGGAAAGGTTGCCGAGTGCGCCCTTGGGCGCCGTGTGGTAGAACGCTGACAGCGCGTTGGGGTCCCCATTAACCTGGCTGTTGCCGTAGAGGTCGTAATTGCTGTTTGTGTAAACTTCGGTCAGGATGTCTTTCGTAATAACGACTTCCGTATCGATCCCGATCTTCTTCAGCTGCTGCTGGATGATCGCCGCGATATCGTTGCGCTTCTCGCGGTTTGGAGAGCCGTCGACGTAGCGCAGGGTGAGCTTCTTGCCGTCCTTCTCGCGGATGCCGTCGGCGCCTTTTTTCCAGCCGATCTCGTCAAGCAGCGCGTTCGCTTTGTCTACGTCCGGCTGAACGGCGTTCTCCAGCGAAGTGTCGTAACCGAGCACGCCCGGCGTCAGCGCGGACCAGGCCTGGTCGTAGGTGCCAAGATACAGCGTCTTGACGATGGCGCCGATGTCGATGCCGTATTGCAGCGCTTGACGGGCCTTGGTCTCGCCCCATGGCGCGTGCTCCTGATTGATGAACAGCGTATAAGGAAGCCCGATCGTGTTGGCCTGCAGCACCTGGAAATCCGGATTGCTCTTCAGCGAGACGATGTTCTGCGGAGGCACGGTCTCGGCCGCCAGCACCTGGCCGCTCTGCACGCTGCCGATCCGCGTCGCTTCCTCCGGCGCGATCTTGAAGGTCACCCGGTCGAGGTAGGGCGCGCCTTTGTTGTCGACGATCTCCGGTCCCCAGTTGTAATCGGGATTGCGCTCGACCGTAATCTCGGCGTTTTCTTCCCACTTGACGAACTTAAACGGTCCGGTGCCTACCGGATTTTTGCCGAACTGATCCCCGTACTTCTTCGCGGCCGTCGGGGATACGATGCCGAGAAGAGCCTGGCTCAGATTGCCGAGGAAGGCGCGCGAAGGCGTCTCGAGATTCAGCTTGACCGTATATTCGTCGATGACCTCGGCCGACTTGAAGGGCTTCAGCAGCGCGCTCGCGTTGGCGGCCTTCGTGGCCGGATCGAGGATGCGTTCATAGTTGTACTTTACGGCTTCTGCGTTGAACGGCGTGCCATCCTGGAACTTGACGTCCTGGCGCAGCTTGAACGTATAGCTCAGGCCGTCTTCGGACTCGGTCCATTCGGTGGCGAGCCAAGGCTTGATGGTGTTGTCGGGCAGCTTGACGACAAGGTTATCGTAAATGGTTCGAATGACGCGGACGGCGACGGCGAGACCGCTGCGCTGCGGATCGAGCGTGTCGGGCGAGGTGGCGAGCGCATAGGTCAGCTCGCCGCCTTGCGTGGCGGCGGAAGACGAGGCGTCCGCTTGCGAAGCGGAGGGAGAGGCGGCGCTTGGGCTCGCATCTCCGGCAGCGGCCTGGCCGCCGCCGTTATTGTTGTTGCCGCAAGCGGCAAGCGCCAGCGTCAGCGCGAGCGAGACCGCAAGCAGGATAGAAGTCCATTTGAACGAGCGTTGGGTGCTGTACATCGAATAATCCTCCCGAATGAGTAAAGTGATTTAGGAACGGACCGCAACCGGCGCGGCATAGCGATTGACCGGGAAAGGCAGGCCGAGGTTGCCCCGGAGCGTATCCTGTTCGTATTCCGAGCGGTAAAGTCCCCGCGCCTGAAGCAGCGGCACGACGTATTTGACGAAGTCCGCGAATCCGCCGGGTACGGCCTCGCCGACGATGAAGCCGTCCGCAGCGCTTCCTTCGAACCATTGCGCGAGCCGGTCCGCGACCTTCTCGGGCGTGCCGACGAACGGGCCTTTAGGCGTCATTGTGCGGAGCGCGACCTGGCGGAGCGTCCAGCCGTTTTCTTTGGCTTTCTGCTTGATCCGGTCCGTCGTGCTGCGGAAACTGTTGGTGCCGAGATCGCCGATGTCGGGGAACGGCTCATCGAGCGGGTACGCGGAGAAATCGTGATGGTCGAAAAAGCGTCCGAGGTACAGAAGCGCGTCCTCGACCGACGCGAGCGAGGCGATCTCCTCGTAGCGGCGCTCTGCCTCCTCGTCCGTAGCTCCGACGATGGGCCCGATGCCCGGGAAGATCAGAATCTCGTCCGGCGAGCGTCCGTACTCGGCGGCTCTTCGTTTCACGTCGGCGTAAAACGCCTGGGCTTCTTCAATGGTCTCGTGCCCGGTGAAGACCGCGTCCGCCGTCCTCGCGGCCAGGTCGCGTCCAGGCTCCGACGAGCCGGCCTGGAACACGATCGGGCGACCCTGCTTGGAGCGCGCAACGTTCAACGGGCCTTCGACGGAGAAGAATTCGCCCTTGTGATTCAGCCGGTGCATCTTGTCGGGATCGAAGAACACGCCGCTCTCCTTGTCGCGGACGAAGGCGTCGTCCTCCCACGAGTCCCACAGTCCCTTGGCGACTTCGAGATACTCGGCTGCCAGGCGATACCGTTTCGAATGATCGGGATGTTCGCCCTTATTGAAGTTGGCCGCGGTCGCTTCGCCCGGCGAGGTGACGACGTTCCAGCCTGCGCGTCCGCCCGAGATATGGTCCAGCGAGGCGAACTGGCGGGCGACGGTGAAGGGCTCGCTGTACGAGGTCGACAGCGTGCCGACGAGCCCGATCCGGGAGGTCACCGCACCCAGCGATGACAGCAGCGTCAACGGCTCGAAACGGTTCAGGAAGTGCGGGATCGACTTTTCGCTGATGGTGAGACCGTCGGCGATGAAGATGAAGTCGAATTTGCCTTGCTCGGCCAGCTGCGCCTGCTCCAGATAACGAGGCCAGTTGATGCTCGCGTCCGACGGAATGTCGGGATGCCGCCATGCCGACATGCTCGATCCCACGCCGTGAAGCACTGCGCCCAGCTTAAGTTGTCTGTTCTTTGCCATATTCGAATCCCCCTCAAAATTTAAAATACACAATTCCAGTCTGCGAAGTCGGATTAATAGTAATGATAAGGGCAAATAAGGGCGTTGACTAATAGGAAAAACCAATTCATGGATTGAAATTCTAAATCACAAAATTCCAATTGACTAAGTAGGGATTTGCTGGTAACCTCTAATTTGAATGGTGAATATATATTCACGCTGTAGAACGATCGACCGGAAAGCCGGAGATCCCCTTTAGCCAGACGTGTCGGCATACGCGGCCAAGGGGCTCTTTTGTGTATATTCGCTCTTCAGCTCGAGATTGGCTTGAGGTCGGCACTAGATTAGCACGTATCCGAAAAGGAGGGATCCTCGCCATGTTCACGCGTCACTGGCGTATCTCCGTCGCGGCGGTCGCGGCTGCGGTGATTCTGTGGTGGGGTTTGACGGCGTTGGCTTGGATCAATCCGCTCTTCGTGCCCGCACCTGCTTCCGTATGGAAAGCCTTCCTGGAGATTGCCCGGGAAGGGTACAAAGGCAGTTCGCTGCTGAGCCATATCGGCGCAAGTCTTGCGCGGCTCGGCACGGCGTTCGCGATCGTGCTGGCGACGGCGATCCCGCTCGGACTCGTCAGCGGCTATTCGGCCCGGATCCGCGCGCTGGCAGAGCCGTTCATCGAGTTTTACCGGCCGCTGCCGCCGCTCGCCTACTACACGCTGCTCGTGCTCTGGCTCGGGATCGGCGACGCCTCCAAGATTGCGCTGCTGGCGCTGGCCGGATTCGCACCGCTGTATATCGCGGTCGCGGCGGGCGTCGCCCGCATTCCGCAAGACCGGATCAACGGTGCCCGCTCGCTCGGCGCATCCGGGGGCAGACTGTTCGCGCACGTGATTCTGCCGTCGTGCCTGCCGGATATTTTCACCGGCGTCCGAACCGCGCTCGGCATGACGTATACGACGCTGGTGGCTGCGGAGATGGTGGCGGCGGAGTCGGGGCTCGGCTGGATGGTGCTCGACGCGAGCAAGTTTCTGCGCAGCGACGTTATTTTCGCAGGCATTATTCTCATGGGGATCATCGCGGTGCTGCTGGACGCCTCTATCCGATGGCTGGAGCGCGCCTGGGTGCCGTGGATCGGCAAGGATGTCTAACAGGATCAATTGGGGAAAAGGGAGAGGTTAGTCGTATGTTCAAAAGAAAAAAACGTATGGTTCTCGCTGCGTCCGTCATGCTGCTCGCTGTGGCGCTGAGCGGCTGCGGCGAAGAGAAAAGCGGCGGCTCGCTGCCGAAGGAAGTCACGATCGGCTACCAGGTCATCCCGAACGCGGAGCTGTTCGTGAAGACGCAGGGGCTCGCGGAAAAGGCGTTTCCTGACACGAAGATTAATTGGAAGCAGTTCGATTCCGGCCGCGACGTCAATACCGCGGTTGCGTCGGGCAGCATCGACCTCGGGCTTGCAGGCTCCGTGCCCGTCTCTATCGGGATCGCGAACAAGCTCGCTTATAAGGTTTATTTCCTCCACGACATTATCGGCGACGCGGAGTCGCTGGCCGTGCGCAACGCGTCGGAGATCAAGAGCGTCAAGGATCTGGAAGGCAAGAAGGTGGCTACGCCGTTTGGCTCTACCGCTCACTTCAGCTTGCTGTCCGCCTTGAAGCTGGGCGGCGTCGACCTGCAGAAGGTGACGGTGCTGGACCTGCAGCCGCAGGACATCCTCGCCGCCTGGCAGCGCAAGGACATCGATGCGGCATTCGTATGGAATCCGGTGCTGGCAAAGCTCACGGCCGACGACGGCAGCGTCGTCATCTCCGCCAAGGCGCTGTCCGAGCAGGGCGCGATCACGGCCGACGTGGGCGTCGTGCGCGACAAGTTCGCGAAGGACTATCCCGATTTCGTGAAGCAATACGTCAATGTGCTGGACGATGCGGTCGAGGAATACCGGGCGCATCCGGACACGGTTGCCGAGGCGCTGGCCCCGGTGCTGAGCACGGACAAGGAAGACGCGCTCGCGCAGACGAAGCAGCTCATCTGGCTGACCTCGGAGGAGCAGGCGGACGCCAAGTATCTGGGCGCGGAGAAGGACAAGAGCGGATTTGCCGACGTGCTGAAGCAGACCGGGGAATTCCTGGTCGAGCAAAAGCAGATTCAGAGCGCGCCCGAGCTGTCGGTTTACCAGGAGGCTATACTGCGTTAGGAGCGTGAGCGACATGAGCAGCGTACTCGACATCGCGCCTTTGGCGCCAGCGGTCGGCGAGGTAAGGGGGCCGCGCGCGGCGGCAGCCGTCTCCGTCCGGAACGTCGATCTGACGTACGGGCGGGGCGACAAGCGCAAAAAAGTGTTGGCGGACCTCTCTCTGGACATCGCTGACGGGGAGTTCGTCGTGGTCCTCGGCGCCTCCGGTAGCGGCAAGACGTCGCTGCTGCGCCTGCTGGCCGGCTACGAGTGTGCGGAAACGGGGAGCGTGGAGATGCTGGGCGCCGCGGGCGGTAAGCCCCGACCAGAGGTCGGCGTTGTATTCCAGCATGCCAACCTGTTTCCGTGGCTTACGGTCAGGCGCAATGCCGAGTTCGGACTGCGGATGCGCGGGGCCGGGAAGAGAGAGCGCGAGGAGATAGCAGCCGAGGCGTTAGCCCAGGTGGGCCTGTCCGACGCGGGGCATCAGCTGCCCTATCAGCTGTCGGGCGGCATGAAGCAGCGCGCGGCGATCGCCCGCACGCTGGCGGCAGACCCGAAGATCGTCCTGATGGATGAACCGTTTGGCGCACTTGACGCGATCACCCGGGAGCACCTGCAGACGCTGGTCAAGTCGCTCTGGCTGCAGAAGCGCCGCACCTTCTTTTTTATCACGCACGACGTCGACGAAGCGCTGTATCTCGGGACGCGCATCATCGTGCTGAACGGCGCGCCGGCCCGGATCGGCACCGACAAGCCGAACCCGCTCAGCGGCGGCACGGATAGCGTGTCCAAGCTGCGGCAGCATCCCGACTACGCGACGGAGCGGGAATACTGGCTGCGGCGCCTGGACCGCCATTAAGACAAAGGACGCCCCTCGGAAGCCGGCATGAAGCCGGCGCTCCGGAGGGGCGTTTATGCGCTAGCATCCTCTTGTGCACGAATCTGTCCGCCGGCATCTGGTCCGCTCCGTTCCTGTTTCTCACCGTGCACCATAACAGTGCATCAACGAGCCCTCCACCCGTCCAGCTTCTCGTCTCCCGCGCACCCTGCACCATAATTGTGCATCTGCGCACCGTGCGCTCGTCCACCCCCGCGTCACATGCACCTCGTGCACCATAATTGTGCATCTGCGCGCCGTGCTCTCAACCAACCCCGCGTCGCATGCGCCTCGTGCACCATAATTGTGCATCTGCGCGCCGTGCTCTCAACCAACCCCGTGTCGTATGCGCCTCGTGCACCATAATTGTGCATCTGCGCGCCGTGCGCCCGTCCAACCCCGCGTCACATGCGCCTCGTGCACCATAATTGTGCATCTGCGCGCCGTGCGCCCAACCACCACCGCGTCGCATGCGCCTCGTGCAACATAATTGTGCATCTGCGCGCCGTGCGCCCAACCAACCCCGCGTCGCATGCGCCTCGTGCACCATAATTGTGCATCTGCACGCCGTGCTCTCAACCAACCCTGCGTCTACGCTCCCCGTGCACCGTAATAGTGCATCTAATCGCTCTGCGCTCAACCACCCCCACGTCTCCCGCTCCCCGTGTACAGTGATTGCACCACTCCGTCCCCGCCCCCATCCCGCCCGCCATCCCCGCGCATAACGATTACGCCCCTTCGAATGCCGGCATGCAGCCGGCGCTCCGAAGGGGCGTCTGTTCGAGAGCCGGGCGTCTTACTTGCCCGGCGTATAGTGATAAGCCATAATCTCGCCGCGGGCGGCAGATGCGCTGGCGGTATGCGGCCCTTCGGGCCGCAGCCGAGGGAAGAGCAGCTCGGCCGTGCGGTGAGCTTCCTCGAGATGCGGGTAGCCTGACAGAATAAACGTGTCGATGCCCAGTTCGGCGTATTCCCGCATACGGGCAGCGACGTTGTCTGCCGAGCCGACCAGTGCGGTACCGGCGCCGCCGCGTACGAGCCCGATGCCCGCCCACAGATTGGGGCCGACGACGAGCCTCGACCGGTCGCCGCCGTGCAGGCCCGTCATCCGCTGCTGGCCGTGGGAGTCCATGCGCGCGTAAACCTGCTGGGCTCTCGCAATCGTGTCGTCGTCCAGATGGCGGATGAGCGCGTCCGCGGCTGCCCATGCCTCGTCCTCCGTCTCTCTGACGATGACGTGCAGGCGCATGCCGAAGCGGACGGTACGATTTTCCGCGGCCGCGCGGGCGCGGACCCGCTCGATCTTCTCCCGCGCCTGCTCGGGCGGCTCGCCCCAGGTCAGGTAGACGTCCGCATGCTTCACGGCGACGTCGATGGCGGCGGGCGAAGAGCCGCCGAAGTAGACGGGCGGATGCGGGGATTGGAACGGCGGATAGAAGTTGTACGCGTCCTGCAGCCGGATATGTTCCCCGTCCAGCTCGACCCGCTCCTGCCGGAGCAGTGCGCGCCAAGCCGTCATGAACTCGTCCGTCAAGGCGTACCGCTCGTCGTGTCCGAGGAAGATGCCGTCCGCCGCCAGCTCCTCGGGGTCGCCGCCGGCAACGACGTTGATGAGCAGCCGCCCCCGCGAGTGCCGGTCGAAGCTCGAGGCCATGCGAGCCGCGAGTGCCGGGGACATGAGGCCGGGACGCACCGCGATGAGAAACTTAAGCCGCTCGGTATCGGGTACGAGCATGGAGGCCAGCACCCACGAATCCTCGCAGGAGCGGCCGGTAGGCAGCAGCACGCCGTCGAAGCCGAGATCGTCGGCCGCCATCGCCACCTGCCGATAGTAGGACAGCGTCGCGTTCCGAGCGCCGATATCGGTACCGATGTAACGTCCGTCGCCATAGGTCGGAATAAACCAGAACAGGTTCACGGTGCTCATCCATCCTTTTAACAAAGTGAATAATTGTTCATCATGTGAACAGATTAAATCAATATATCCGATAAGTCAACAAGGATTAACGAATATAAAAAAAGCGGCATCAACGCCGCGAATAGATTCTCGCAGGAGCAGCCGAGGCTCGCGATCGGCGCCGACGATTCTCGTAACCGCCACCGAAGCTCGCCGTCCGCTATTGTATTCTGCGCCGAAGAATCCCGCAGCAACAGCCAAAGCTCGCGATCTGCGCCGAAGAATCCCACAGCAGCAGCCAAAGCTCGCGATCCGCGCCGAAGGATCCCACAGCAGCAGCCGAATCTCGCAACCCCCGCCTAATGCTCCCGCAGCAGCAATCTCAGCGCGCGGTCCGCGATGCCGGACGTCAGCTCGGGCGTATCGGGGATGTCGTGCAGCGTGAGTCCCTCCATCAGGGACACGTAGATCAGCGCCAGCTCCATCGGATCGCCGGGCACCATGTCGCCGGATTGCTGTCCTTGTTCGATAATGGCCGCCATCGGCCTAAGGTTGTCGATGAACTTGGCGCTGACCGCCTGCTTGAGACGGGCCGGGACGGCCTCGGAAGTGCGCGCGTACTGGAGCAGGATGGTGATCGCCCATTCGCGCTTCGCGATCCACTGCTCGGTGTACCAGACGAGCTTGTCCACCGGCGAGCCGGACATCGCCAGCGCCTCTTCGACAAAATCGCGGTATTCCTGCTGCCCGCGGTGAACGAGCGCCTCGAAGATGTCTTCTTTGGAAGCGAAATATTTATAGACGTTGCCAACGCTGACGCCGGCGGTCTCGGCGATGTCCGCCACCTTCGTGCCGGACAGTCCGCGCCTCGCGATGACCGTCAGCGCAGAATCGAGAATCTGGCTGGTGCGGGCCTCGCGCAGTTGTCTGTCTCTGGCCGGATTTCTGGGTGACACGGCGGTCCGACCTCCTTGATAAGACTCGTTCTATTCTCATCATAACGGGATAAAGGCGCAACTTCCACTATGCGACGCAGGAGCGGGATGGGCACCCGGATGGGGCGGAAGACACATCATCCCTTGTCGCTTCACGGTTGGTTTTGCAGGGATTTAACTGCTTCGCAGCGAAATAGCTCTCTCTATATCCAAAATAGAAAGAGAGTCCTTCATAATGACATGGCGCAAAGCGCTGGCGCTGCTGGGGATCGCGGCACTGGTTTGGACGATGCTGGCTTACCCGGCCGACAGCAGAGCAGCGGAATCGCAGAAGACGGCCTGGCTGTCCGCTTACGAGGGAGATTGGGTCGATGAAGCCTTCGCAGAAGACGAAGACATAGACGGCACCTTGCAGGTCGGCGTCAATCCGGACGACGGTACCGTTCGGATCAGCTACAAGGCCTGGTTGGGCGAGACGTATACGTTCGAATCGACCGCGCCGATCGCGGCGAAGGAAGACCGGGCGGTGAGGTGGACGTACGCGTACGAGGATTCGGACGCCAGAGGCGTATACGTTCATAAGGGCAGCGGCACGGTGGCATTCGGATCCGGCAAGATCACGCTCGAGCTGGACGCGCTTCCGTCCGAACTGACCGCATTATTCATCGGCAAGAGAACGTTGATACGCGATCCGTACGGCGACAGAACCTTCACTTCCGCCGAAGCGGTCGCCATCGCGACGGCAGCCTGCAAGTGCAAGCCCTCTGCGCAGGTCGAAGTGGTGATACCCGACGGCGATAATGAAGGCAATAAAAACTGGATTTATTATGTTTGGTTTATCATACGGGATAACTACCGTGTCGAATACAAAGTCAATTTGCACAAACGGCAGGCAGAACTGGTGAAATCGGATTGGGAATACGGATCCTCTCTTAAGGTCGTCAAAGCGACCGCCTCCAGTAAGCTGCCAGGCTCCAAGACAGCATTCTATGGGGCATCCAACCTCGTTGACAAAGACCCTGCAACTTGCTGGTGCGAAGGCGTGAAAGGGCTGGGCGTCGGCCAGAGCGTGAAGCTCTCATTCGCCGAGAAGACGGAGTTGAGCGGCGTCGCGATCGCGCCGGGCTATGGCAAATCGGTCGCATCATATCTGGATAATGGCAGCGTGAAGAAGGCCAAGCTGGTTTTTTCGGACGGCACGGTCCTACTGCTTGATCTAACCAAGAAGCTCAACATCTTTTTCGATGAAAAGGTGAAAGCGTCCAGCGTCAAATTCGTCATTCTCGACGTGACGCCCGGGACCAAGTACGCGGATACGTGCGTGTCCGAGATTCAGTTTTTTTAATCTGATCGCATCGTGCCACGCATCATGCGAAAAGCCTGCCTATCGCTTCTATAGCGTAAGGCAGGCTTTTCGCATGAGGAATGTCTCACTGCATGCCGTTATGGATCCGCTGCATGAACTCCTCCGCGGCGCTGTAACCGAGCTGCTTGAGGTACCAGTTGTTCGCCGCGGCCTCGATCAGGCCGGCGACGTCGCGTCCGGGCTGCAGCTGGATCTCGATGTACGGGATCTTCACGCCGAGGTAGTCGGAGAACTTGGGCTCCAGCTCCAGCGCGTTGCTGAGCTCGCCGTCCCGCCAGGTCGCCAGCTCGATATCGAGCACGATGCGCGTCTCGTCCTGGAATGCCCGGCGGCCGTACTGCCGCACGACGTTGATCAGGCCGACGCTGCGCAGCGCGAGGAATTCGCGCGTCGTCTCGTTGTGCGAGGCGAGCAGCAGCGACGGGCCCAGCTTCTTGAGCACGACGACGTCGTCCGCCACGAGCCGGTGGCCCCTGCGGATGAGCGTGTGCGCCGTCTCGCTTTTGCCGATGCCGGATTTGCCTCGCAGCAGCACCCCGATTCCCGACACGTTCACGCAGACGCCGTGGATGGACTGTTCGGGCGCGAGCGCTTTTACCAGATAGCCGTCCAGCTTCGCGATGAACTCCGTCGTCGGATCCGCGGTCCGCAGCAGCGGAATACCCTCCTCGTCGCAGAACTTTTTCAGATACGGAAACTCCTGCTGGCCCGCGGTAACGATGAAGCAGGGCGGGTGGTACTTGACGATGTTGCCGATATGAAGCAAGCGTTCTTCGACGCTGAGCTGCAGCAAATACGTAATCTCCTTGCGGCCGAGCACCTGCACGCGCTCCATCGGGAAAAACTCGAAGTACCCGACGAACTCTAGGCCCGGACGATGCGCGCGCGAGCGCGTGATCTGCCGGTCCAGGCGGCCGGCGCCCGCCAGCACCTCCAGCTTGAATTGGTCCGCGAGACTCTGTACGGTGATGGACTTCACGTGGCCAACCTCCTTTGATTGCGTACGTATGTAACATACTCTACCCGATGTATTCCCCGGCGGAAAGGCTTATTCCTGCGAAGTCTGCCGGAGTGATAGCGAGAATTCCTGAATCAGGTTAGAAAGGGGGAATAGTCCAGTCTATATGCAGAGCTACATCGGGCTGGTTGGCGGTGTGATTTGCTTCGTGGGGCTGAGACTACGCATCGAAAGAACGAGACGCTTGGCGCCGCGGGCCTCGGCGATACCAGAGCATCACGGGAAGCAGCAGCAGAGCCAGCGCGCCGCCCGCGAGCGAGAGCGCGGCGAAGCTCGACAGGGCGACGACAGCGCCGGACAGGGCGCCGCCGGCCGCGCCCGCGAGCGAGATAAGTACGTCGACGGTGCCCTGCGTCTTGGCGCGCGTGCCGAGGGTCGTCGCGTCGACGATAACGGCCGTGCCGCTGATGAGGCCGAAGTTCCAGCCGAGGCCGAGCAGCACCAGGCCGAAGATCATCCAGGCCGACGAGTCGCCCGGCGCGAATGCGGTGACGAGCGCGGCGCAGAGCAGGGTCGCCGCTCCGGCGCAGGACATCGCGATGCGCCCGATCTTGTCCACGAGCACGCCGGTCACGAGCGAAGGGAGGAACATCGCGGCGATATGCGCGCCGATCGTCAATCCCACCATGTCGAGGCTGTGGCCGTGGTGCTTCATGTGGAGCGGCGTCATCGTCATGACGGCGGTCATGACGATCTGGGTGATCAGCATGACCGACGCGCCGACGACGATACCGCGGTTGCCGGATCGCACGGGCGCATCGGGGACGGAGCCCCCAACCTTGTTACCGGCATTGCCAGCAGCAGGCATATCGGCAGAAGCACCAGCAGCGCTCGCCTTGGCGACGAGGAACGGATCCGGGCGCAGCAGGATCGCGAACACGAGACCAGCCAGCGCGAACGCCGCCGCGGCCAGCATGAACGGCCCGGCGAGTGCCGGTAAGCCCCAGTCGGACGCGAGCCTGCCCATCGGCGAGACCAGGTTCGGCCCGGCCACGGCGCCGAATGTCGTCGTGACCATCGCGATGCTGACCGCGCGGGCCCGCTGATGCGGTTCGGCCAGGTCCGTGCCGGCGTAGCGCGCTTGCAGGTTGGTGGAGGTGCCCGCGCCGTACACCAGCATCGCCAGCAGCAGCAGCGGCAAGCTGTCCCAGGCCGCCGCCGCGACGACGCCCAGGGCGCCGACCGCGCCTGCGAGGAAGCCGGCCGTCAGCCCGGCCCGCCGGCCCAGCCGCTGGGTGAGGCGGCCGACCGCGAAGGCCGACAGCGCCGAGCCCAGCGTGAACAGCGTCGTCGACAGCCCGGCTAGGCCGTCCGAGCCCGTCATGTCCTGCGCCAGCAAGGCGCCGACGGTGATGCCCGACGCGAGCCCCGCGCCGCCGAACAGCTGCGCGATCACGACGATGACGAGCGTCCGTTTGTGGATGGCGCGCCGCTGCGCCTGCGTGTATGTATGCATTCAAACCTCCGAAGGTGAGTCGTCCTTTTCTTTGCGCCTTTGCGTAAACGCGAATATGCGCATATGAAATCATACTATGAATCGGTGCCGGGCGTCAGGCGAATTTTGCGCGGAAAAAAGGTTCGCCCGCCTCGGCTAGCTTCGGCAGACGAACCTTCGTATGTTCTTCACGCGCAGAACCTTGGCGTGCCGGGTCATCAGGCGCTTGTCGCTGACGACCCAGGTATGGTCCCGCGACCCGGGCCTGCGCATGGCGATAAAATCGCAGGGGCTTCCCGCATAGACCGTGAAACCGGTCGCCCTGGCGTCGGCGCAAAACTTGACGCACTCGCCGCGGTTCAGGTCGCGGAAGGAGACCCGGTCGAGCACCTGCCGGCGGACGAGCAGCGTCGCGCCCTGAACTTGGTCGACGTACCGGTTCGCCCTGTCGTAGTACCGGTGCAGAAGCAGCTTGCTGCCGGTCAGATACATGTAGTGCGCGCGCTTGCCGACGATGTCTGCGCCGGTCGCGCGCAATATCCGCACACTCTCCGACAAGTACCCCGGTCCGTAATAATCGTCGTCGTCGAACTTCGCGACGAGCGGATGACGCGCCATCCGCACGCCGACGTTCAGGCAGCGGCCGAGCGACGCGCTCGCCGGCATCGCGAAGACGCGTACGCTGCCGTATGGTACAGCGGCCTTCGCGTACGCATCCAGCCGCTGATCCGCTCCGTTCAGGATCACGATCAACTCCTTGGCCGCATAGCGCTGCCTGCCGTAGTTGCGCAGCAGCGCCTCCATATACGCGGGCCGATTGGTGCAGGCCACGACGGACACCGCGAGTGGGCCGGAAGCCCGCCTGCTCTCCGATCCTCCGCTGCGCCCCGATCGCCCTTCCTCCGTCGCTGCGCGCCATTCCCCCCGCGACATTACCGGCCGCTCCGCGGTTTTCTGCGCACGTAGCGCTTGTAGTCGGTCACGTTCGGAATCGTCCGGTTATGCGCGAGGAGCTCCCGGTCCCCGATGATCCACGTGTGATTCGCCGAGTTCTTCCTGCGGACGGCGACGAAGTTGAACCGGCCTCCCGAATAGACCCTGTAGCCCTGCCGCCTGCTGAGATCGCAGAACAGGTCGTCCTCGCCGACGCTGCGGTCGGGGAAGCGAGCCCGCTCGAACACGCGCTTGCGGAAGACGAGCGTGGCGCCCGGCAGCCTGCCGACAGGCTTGTTCTCGTCGCGGCCGAAACGAAGGATCAGCTTCCTTGCCCCTCGCAGGTACATATAGTGCGCGCGCTTCCCGACGACATCGGCTTTGAAGGCGCGAAGCGCCCGCAGACTGTCGGTCAGATAGTAGGGCGCGTAATAATCGTCGTCGTCGAACTTGGCGATGCGGCCGTAGCGCGCCTTGCCGACGGCAAAGTTGAGGCAGGCGCCGAGCGAACGATGCTCCGGCATGCGATAGATTCTCACGTTGCGATGCTTGCCCGCCATCCGCCGGTATGGCGCGAGCGGAATACGGTCGTTGTTGACGACGACGACCAGTTCTTTCACCGCATGCGTTTGCCGAGCATAATTGCGGAACAGGTTGTCCAGGTAATCGCGGCGGTTCGTGCAGGCAATCACGGTTACCCCATGTCGTTCGTGCGCGTCTAGCAAGCCGGTTGCCACGCTGGATCGCTCCCCCTTGTCCGCGAAGATCGAGATGTCGTTATAATTTATGAGAGCGGACGGCAAGCGCAACGGCTGATTCGAAAATACAGCATGCGCACAGAACGGCGCCCGCGATTCGGCCGCGCGCGTCGGGAAATTCGTCCGATTGTTTACGGTTTTCTACGACTTTAGCATTTTCCACATGGGCAAAACCCTTGCCAGTCTTGGTGTTAAGCGCTTTCCAAGACGCGGGGTCCGGAAAATATCCGCCTCGGTCAAAACGCTGAATTTACGAGCTCGGGATCGTCTCGTAGGATGGGGATTGCAAGGCAGCCTCACAAACCAATCTTGGGGAGGAAAGAAAATGGTCATAAAACGGATAAGCGGCGGCGTCGTTCTGGCGCTGACCGTCACGGCGCTGGCCGCCTGCGGCGGCAACAACGGAAACAACGGGGCGACGGGTTCCCCCACGGCAAGCGCTCAAGCTGCAAGCTCGCAGGCTGCGGGCGCTTCGGCAAGCAGCGCAGCAAGCGCATCTGCCGACTACGGGGATACGGGCGGGCTCAAGCTGCCGCTCGTCGACAAGCCGACGACGATCAATTGGATGCTGGTCGGCGATTCGCCTCCGAACGACAAGATGATCGTCAAGGAGATCGAGAAGCGCACGGGCATCACCGTTAATTTTCAGACCTACGCGTCCTCTACCTACCAAGACAAGCTGAAGGTGACCGTCGCTTCCGGCAAGCTGCCCGATATTTTCCACGGCCTGACGGCGGCCGAGCTCAAGAAGCTGGGCAAGCAAGGCGCGGTCGTCCCGATCAACGACTATGCCGACATGCTGCCGAACTTCAAGAAACTCTATATGGAGGAGAACGACTGGGTCGTCAAGTCCTACGGCGACGAGAGCGGCAAGATGTACACCTGGCCGATCTACGATATGAACCGGGCGGTCAACCACGGCTTCCTGTACCGCAAGGATATCTTCGAGAAAAACGGCATTCCGGAGTGGACCGATACGGAGGGCTTCTACCAGGCGCTGAAAAAGCTGAAGCAAATCTACCCGGATTCGTACCCGTACGCGTCCAAGAGCACCGTCAATATCTTCAAGGACTTCGCGTACGGCTGGGGCATCGGCGGCGCGAACTATCCGGTCTACTACGACGAGGCGGCCAAGACGTGGAAGTTCGCCTCCACGCAGCCGGAGAGCAAGGCCATGCTGGACTTTATGAAAAAGCTGTATAACGAAAAGCTGCTCGACCCCGAATTCATCACCGATACGCAGGACTCCTGGACGTCCAAGATGACGTCGGGCAAGTCGTTCGTCACCTTCGACTGGATCGGACGCCTCGACCTCTTCTACAACCAGGTCAAGGACGCGAACCCTGGATACGACTTGCGCTACGGCAATCCCGTCGGGCCGACCGGTCACGTCCGGTCGCTGCCGAAGATCGAAGCGGGCTGGTCGATCACGGTCGCGAACAACGCGAATAAGGAAGCTTCGCTCAAGCTGCTCGACTATTTGACCAGTCCGTCCGGCGCGGCGCTGATGACGCTCGGCGTCGAGGGCGAGACGTTCAACTTCGACGCGAACGGCAAGCCGGTGTACCCGGAGCTGGCCAATGAGCCGGCCGTCGACATCAAGGTGCTCGAGAACAAGTACGGCATGTGGCTCGAAGGCGCGTACTTGCGGCCGGACCACCGGAGCGTGTACTTCAACTACACGGAGAAGGAGCAGGAGGCGCAGGACAAGATTACGAACGGGAACAAGTTCGAACCGCTGGACCCCGTCCTGAACTTCACCGACGACGAGACCGCGACGATCGCCGAGCTGCAGACTTCGCTGCAGAAGGCGGCCGAGGAGTTCAACACCCGCTACGTGCTCGACAAGAAATACGGCGACGCCGAGTGGGAAGCGTGGAAGACTAACGCCGACAAGCTGGGCGCGGCCAAGCTCGCCAAGATTTTCAACGATGCGCAGCAGCGCTTCGACAGCGCCAAATAACGCCGAATCAGGCTGCGTCACACCCGGCATCGCGGGGGACGGCGCGCGGGACGACCTTCCCGCGCCCATCCTTCGCCGACAGGAGGGAACCTCATGCGAACGTTGCTCCGCAAAATCGCGCGCGACAGACAACTGCTCATCCTCTTTATTCCGTGCATCGTCTTTTACGCTCTTTTCCGATACGGGCCGCTGTACGGCCTGATCATCGCTTTCAAGGATTACAGCGTGTATACGGGCATTCTGGACAGTCCCTGGGTCGGCTTCAAGCACTTCGAGCGCTTCTTCTCCGGCCCGGACTTCTTCCTTTTGCTCCGCAACACGTTTTTGCTCGGCTTCTTCGCTCTGATATGCTCGTTCCCGTTCCCGATTCTGCTGGCGATTCTGCTGAACGAGGTTCGGGTCCGCTGGTTCAAGAAGTTCGTTCAGACGGCCAGCTACCTGCCGACCTTCCTGTCCGTCGTCATCATCAGCAGCATGATCATCGATTTTCTGTCCCCGAACAACGGCATCGTGAACAAGCTGCTGAACCTGATGGGCTTCGAGTCCAAGTACTTCCTGATCGACCCGGCCTGGTTCCGCCCGATCTACGTACTCTCGGACATCTGGGCCAATACGGGCTACGAAGCGATCATCTTCCTGGCGGCGATTGCCGGGATCAATCCGACGCTGTACGAAGCGGCGCGGGTGGACGGCGCGAGCCGGCTGCGCATGATGTGGCACGTCACGCTGCCGGGCCTCCTACCGACGATCCTCGTCGTGTTCATCCTGAAGACCGGATCGATGTTCCGCGTCGGCTACGAGAAGGTGCTGCTCCTATACAATTCAATGACCTACGACGTCGCCGACGTCTTCTCGACCTTCGTGTACCGCAAGGGACTGCTCGAGTCGAACTATAGCTACGGCGCGGCAGTGGGGCTGTTCGAGGCATTGGTCGCCATGGTCATGCTGCTCGGCGCGAATCTGATCAGCAAGCGGCTGGGAGGGAAGGGACTATGGTAGGACAACGCAGATTCACGGTGTTCGGCGTCGTCAACGCGCTGATTCTGATCGCCGTCGCGATCTCCACCCTGTATCCGCTTCTTTATATCACGGCCGTGTCGGTCAGCGATACCGCCAGCGTGACGAAGGGCGAGGTGTTCCTCTGGCCGCACGGTTTCAACCTGGAGGCGTACAAGGACGTCCTGTTCGATCCGAAAATTCCGAGAGCATACCTGAACACGATCTACTATACGTTTCTGGGCACGTTCATCAATCTGCTGTTTACGTCGGTGGCGGCCTATCCGCTGTCCCAGCCGCAGTTCGTCGGACGGAAGTTCTGGATGCTCGCGATCGTGCTGACGATGTTCCTGCAGCCGGGCATCATCCCGAACTTCCTGATCGTTCAGAAGCTTGGCCTGCTGGACTCCGTATGGGCGCTCGTCATCCCCAACGCGATCTGGACGTTCGAGCTGATCATCCTGAAGAGCTTCTATGAAAATATGTCGGCGCAAATTCGCGAAGCGGCGCTGATCGACGGAGCCTCGGAGTACCGCATCCTCTTCAATATCGTGCTGCCTCTCTCCAAGCCCGCGCTCGCGTCCGTCGGCCTATTCTTTTTCATCGGCCACTGGAACAGCTTTTTTCTCCCGATGATCTATTTGAACGACCAGTGGAAATATCCGCTGCAGGTGGTGCTGAGAGGCATGCTGATCTTCCACGAAGGCAACTCGTCCTCGCTCGTCGACGCGTCCGCGCTGGCGCCGCAGGCGAAGAAAAACGCGACGATCATCCTTGCGATGATTCCGGTGCTGCTGATCTATCCGTTTGCGCAAAAGTACTTTGCCAAGGGCGTTATGCTGGGCGCGGAAAAGGGCTGATGGTAGAATAAACGGATACACCAGCGACGCGAAGGATGATGGCCTATCATGAAGCGGATCGTGACGAACCTCGGCGTTCTGCAAATTTTTTTCTCCCTGCTGCTCGTCATCGCGATTATGTTCGTATCCACTTATCTCATCTACCGCAACTCCATATCCGGCATCTACGACAAGGTCACGCAGAACAATACGCTGGTCTTCAAGTCGGTCGTCCAGTCGTTCGACGACAGCTTCCGGACGGTGGACAACATCATTCATTCCGTTCACAGCCTGCCGCCCTCGGACAATCTGATCTCGCCGGACGACGACAGCCTGGACATGACCAAGGTCTACACGCTGGTCAAAAATTTGTCCACGCTCATCTCTACGGTCGACTATATCGAGGAGGTCGTCGTCTTCTACGACGATGCGCGCCTCGCGATCACGTCCGAAGGCACGAGCGGCTTCGAGCGGTTCTTCGACGGCAAATACCGGCACGATACGTACAACGCGAGCTATTGGAAAACGTATGCGTCGACCAAGCATGCGTTCAAGATTTTTCCGGCGGACAGCTTCAAGGTGCTGGATATCAATCAGCAGCCGCAGTCCCGCAACCTGATGATCGCCTTCGGCGGCAACAAGCTCGCGACGTCCAGCAAAAACGTCATGGTCATGATCGATGTGGCGGCGCTGCTCAAGCACGTCAACCAGCAGTCGGTCATTCCGGGCGCGTCGCTCATCCTGCTGGACCAGGACCGGAACATCATCTACAGCACGGACAAGCAATGGGGACTCGTCGACGTGCTGAACGACGTCTACTTCAACGCGGACCGGGAGGCCTCGCTGACGCGCGAGAACTACGAATACAACTTCTACAAATCGGACTACAACGGATTTATTTATATCGACAAGGTGCCCTACCAGTTCCAGAATCTCAACCCGGTGACGCAGGCCAACGACTCGATCATGCTCACCGCGATCATATGCGCCGTCGCGCTGTCCGTCTTCCTCAGCATCTACCTGAATCGGCCGGTCAAGCGGATCCTCCGGTTGCTCGGGGGCGGGCACAGCAAAGGCAACGACTTCCGCAAGATTTACAGCGGGATCGTCAAGCTGCAGGCGGACAACGAATTGTATCGGGATCAGCTGGCGTTTGCCGACAAGGAGCTGCGCAGGGGCGTGTTCCTGCAGGCGCTCGACGAGAGCGCGCATGCCAAGGCGCATGACATCCAGCTGCAAACCTACTATCCGGCTTTGTTCGGAGAGCACTGCTTCGTCATGGTGCTGTTCCAGGCGAGACCGAGGCCGGATGCGGGAGAAGCGCCGCTGCCCGTCGAGACGATCGCGGACCGGCTGGAGGCGGGACTTCGGCGGGAGGGAGCGGAAGCCAGCGTCTTCCATGTGTCGCGCGCGGAATTTATCGCCGTCGTCGGCCTGTCGAAGCCGGAGGAGCGGGCGAGGCTGCTCAAGCGGCTGCGCGGGTCCATCGCGGCGGCCGAGAAGGAGGCGCTGCTCGGCTATGACCTGTGGGCTTGCGTGAGCGAGGCGTATGCCTCGGAGATTAAAAATGCAAATCGCGGCTACCGCGACGTCATGAACGGCATGCTGTACCGGGGCGTCGGAGACGCGGCGAGCGTGCTCGACGTCGAGGAGATCGAATACGTATGGAACGTCTACTTCCCGTTCGAGAAGCTCGAGAAGCTCTCGAATTACTTGCTGAACGGCAAGCTGCAGGAGAGCGTCCAGATCATCCGGGAGACGATGGGCGAGAACGCGGCGCGCAACGTCCACCGCCACCAGCTCGTTCATATCGCCAAGTCGATGCTCTTCTACATGCTCCGGTACGCCGGCAGCTCCGCGAATATGCGCGAGGAGCTGTACGCGATCGAGACCGAATTTTGCCGCCGCGCGGAGCAGACCTTCGACTATCGGGAGCTGGAGGAGGCGTTGGTCGCGGTGGCGGGCCGCTTGTCCGCTTATGGGAGAGCGGAGCCGAAGAACAAGCTGAACTCAGCCTTTATCTCGCAATACATCGAGCTGCACTACATGGAAAATCTGTACCTGGACCAGATCGCGGCGGTCATGGAGACGACGCCCAAGTACTTCTCGAACTACTTCAAGAAGACGTTCGGCGTGAACTACGTGGAGTATCTGAACAAAGTGAGGCTGTCGCACGCGCGGGACCTGCTCCGAAGCACGAGCCTGTCGATTGCCGAGATCGGGGAGAAGACGGGATATTTGAACGCATCGACGTTCACGACGACGTTCAAGAAGTATATGGGCGTGTCGCCGAGCGATTATCGCAAGCAGAACGATCAGCAGATCGTTTAGGCGCGAGGGCAACATGACGTGAGGGCAATAGAACAAGAACATCAAAACGATCGGCGAATCGCCCAAGCGGGAGGTATATCTATGCGCGCCATTGTAACGCAGAGCGGGAACATCAAGGTGATCGAGCTGGAGCGGCCGGACCCGGCGCCGGGGCATGTGCTGGTCCGCACCGAGTACTCCGCGATCAGCCCGGGCACGGAGATGGGCTTCGTGGGTCGCGCCTCGGACGAGGCCGCGGCCATCGGCTACAGCGCCGTCGGCATCGTCGAAGCGGTCGGCGAGGGCGTGGCGGACCGCCGCGTCGGCGAGCGCGTGGCCTGCTACGGCGTGCCGTACGTGCGGCACGCGGAATGGCTCGCGGTGCCGACGAACCTGACGGCCGTCGTGCCGGAAGGCGTGGCGCCGGAGGAGGCGGCCTTCGGCGGCCTGGGCGCCATCGCGATCCACGCGCTGCGGGTCGCGGACCTGCGGTTCGGCGAATCCGCGGTCGTCGTGGGGCTGGGGATTCTGGGCAATCTCGTGGCCCAGATCGCCCATGCCGCCGCTTGCCGCGCGGTCGGCTACGATCTGAACGTCGAGCGTGCCGGCGGGCTGCGGCAGCTGGGCATTGCGCACGCCTACGCGAATGCGGGCGCGCTTGAGGCCGCGCTGCCGGAGGCGACCGACGGCACGGGAGCGGACGCGGTGCTGCTTTGCGCCAGCGGGCCGGGCGAGCCGCTGATTAACAAGGCGCTCGAGTGGGTCCGCGACCGGGGCAAAGTCGTCATTGTCGGGGACCTGACGATGAGCTTCAGCCGCGGGCTCATGTTCGCCAAGGAAGCGCAGGTGCTCATCTCGCGCGCCGGCGGCCCCGGCCGGTACGACGCGTCGTACGAGCGGGACAACCGGGACTACCCGCTCGGCCACGTGCGATGGACCGAGGGGCGTAATTTGGCGGCGTACATCCGCCTGCTGGCGGAGGGGCGGATCTCCGTGCGGCCGCTTATCACGGACGTCTACCCGCTCGAGCGCGCCGCCGAGGCGTACGCGAACTACGCGGACAAGAGCACGCGGACGATCGGGACGCTGATCCGGTACGAGTAGGGCGGGTGGGGAAAGAGAGAGACTTTAGGTGCGCGATAGACTAACGAATCGGCTGCTGATTGCGCAGCGTCCGCACAGACACTGTTCCTTTACGGATGGACACGGTACAATCATCTCATTCGAGACAGACAGGAGAATGACGATGCTCCCGTTCGTGCAGTTGGCGCAATTCCGTGAAATCAGGCCCTATGTCCGGTTTGCTCACTATACGGAATATCCGATGAAGGTACCTTCGCGCTATGTGTTCGATCACGAAATGATACTGATCGAGCGCGGCCGGGGCACCGTTTTTACGGAGCTGGGCTCTTTTCCGTACGGGGAGCGTTCGCTGCTGATGATTCCGCCGGGGGTCCTTCACTCGTTCAAGGACGATCACGACGCGTCGCTCGGGCACGCGCATCGCGCGATCCATTTCGACTGGGAACCGCAAGCGGGAGACGGCCTCCTTCACATTGTCGGGGATCGGGAAGGGCCGATTTATCCGGATGAGCTTCCGAGGGAAGCGGCCAAGCTGGCCTCGCTATGGCTGCCGAATATGGTGCGGATCGACGGGGCAAGCGAGGAGACCGTTGCGCTCGTCAAGCAGGTCGTCGAAGCTTTCCGCCAAGACGGGCCGCTGCGGAAGCTGGAGCTGCAGGCCCTGTTTCTGCGGCTGCTGCTCGTCTTGTCCCGGCAGCTTCAGGACGGACACGTCGTCTGCACGCCGCTCACCGACCGGAAGATGGGCAAGCCAAGAGAGCGTTCGGATATTACGAAGTACATCTTGCGGATGCACGATGCCGTCGGACAAAGCCCCGTTACCGATGACATTTTAAACCGGTGGCAGGAGACGGTATTTTTCAGCGCGCCGCATTTTCACCGGTTATTTAAGGAGCAGACGGGCTTCACGCCTCACGATTATTTCACCAAGCTTCGGATGGAGAAGGGGGCCATGCTGCTGCTAAGCACGGATCTCCTGATCCAGGAAGTCGCATACGCTTGCGGCTATGAAGACAGCAGATATTTCAGCCGGCTTTTCCGCAAGCACGAAGGGGTCAGCCCGAATCAATATCGCCGCATTTTCCTCCGTCGGGATTGACCGTATCTCCTCGAATCAATGAAGTGAACTGAAATGAAATGATTCATTTGTCCACCTAAAATGAAAGCTGCGGCCTCCTGCGTGCTTCCGTCCGGTTGATACAATCGGCATAAGCAACGACAAGGAGGCTTCTTGCATGAAGAACATACCCTGTTTGTGGCATCCATCGCCTTCTCGCGCGCAAAACGTCTATGTCCTTTTCCAAACGGCATTGGTGCTTGAGGAAGCCGACGATTGGCAGCTGAACGTATTCGGCAGCAGCCTGTACCGCGTTTATGTAGACGGGGAGGAAATCGCGGAGGGGCCGGCGCGGTTTTCCCCCGAGCATCCGGAATACGACGTTCACGTCGTCCATATGCCCGCCGGACGCCGTATCCTGTCCGTCATCGTGCACGATTACGGGGTGCATACGCGCATTTTAATGGGAGGTATCCATCCCTTTCTGCAGTACCGGGCGACCGGGAAAAAGGGGCCGATTCGGCTGGCGTGGAGGTGCAAGGAGCTGGACGCCTTCGAGCCGATCGACCGTCGGATCAACGGACAGCTCGGCTGGATGGAAAGCTGCGATTCCAGGCTGCTGCCGGATTTGCGTCAGGCGTTCGACGGGGAAGGGTGGTCGGAGGCGCTCGAAATCGAGCATCCGCTCGGGGATGCCGCATACCGTTCCAGTACGGTTTGGGATTGCCTCCGTCTGCCGGTGGTGGCAGCCGAGATCGCGCGCGGCACGTATGCCGACCGATTCGGGTACGCGAACGACGATCCGCCGGTACGGTTCATTAGCCGGGATCTGCAGCCGCATCTGCCGGACGACGGCGTCTGGGTGCGGTTCGACCTCGGCAAGATCGGCTTGTACCGCCCGTGCATCGCGATCGATGTGCCGCGAGGGACGATCGTTGAAGCGGGCTACGCCGAATCGCTGACCGACGGGCGGGTATTTCCGGTCATCCCGCTGTCGGCCAGCACGTCCTGCCACGTCGACCGATGGATCGCCGCGGGCGGGCCGCAGCGGCTGCTCACGTTTGCGCCGCGCGGATTCCGCTTCATCGAGGTCCATGTCGCCGCCGCCCCGCCCGACGTGACTTCGCTTCAAGCGGAAGGCATGCAGCGCACCCGCTACGGCGAATCGGCCGGGACCTTCCAATGCAGCGACTCCCGGCTGAACGACGTCTGGCGCCTGGGCGTAGAGACGCTGCGCGCCTGTTCCGAGGATGCGCTGATCGATACGCCGACGAGAGAGCGGGGGCAATGGATCGGCGATGCCGCCGTCATCGGCATGGAAGTGCTCGGCGTCACCTTCGGGGATCTCGAGCTCGTTCGCCGGGGGCTGCAGCAGGCTTCCTACCGCCGCAGGCATGACGGATTGGCTGCAGGTCTCTGTCCGGGGCAGGAAGCTTATTTAACGACGTACGCACTTTATTGGATTGACGGCTGCTTCCGTTACGCCAGGCTGACCGGGGACGCCAGCCTGCTGGAGGAATGCTACGAGACGGCAGAGCGCACGATCGATTACTTTTTCGCGCACATGACGCCGCGAGGCACGCTTCCTTCCGCGGACACTTGGGACTTCATCGACTGGGGACACGCCGTCGCGCCCGGCGATATCAACGTCAGCCTGAATCTCACTCTGCTGAACACGCTGGGGCAGATGGCAGTATGGGAGCAAGCGCGGGGCTTGCACGACAAGGGGGAGAAGCGCAGGGAACAGCGTGAACAGATGGGCCGGATCGTGGCGGAGCACTATCAATCGGCGGAGGGGCTGCTGGTTAAATCGGTGCCGGCCGAGGCGCTTTATTCGCCGGAAACGAGGGAGCCCGGATATCACGCTACCGTTCTCGGCTTGCTGTATGGCTTGTTCGACGAAGAGGAGAAGCCGCGCGCGGTCGCATACATCAAGGCGCATATGCTGAGCTGCTTCCCGAACAATCCCGACGCGCCGCGGCTTGCGCACCCTTCGGCCAATCACGAGCGTCTGATCACCCCGAGCTTCTCCCACTTTTCCCTGCAGGCGTTGTGGGAGGCGGGGGAGGCAGACTTCGTATTGGAGCAATATCGGGCGTGCTGGGGGTGGATGCTGGACCAGGGCGTCACGACGCTGCTCGAGGTATTCGATACCCGCTGGAGCCATTGCCATGCGTGGTCCGCTTCGCCGACCTGGCAGCTGTCGCGGTACGCGCTTGGTCTCATCCCGGAAGAGGGGGAAGACCCTTGCCGTTACCGGCTGCGCTTTCAGCCGGGGACGCTGGCGTATGCCTCCGGCAGCGTGCCGCTGCTGGCGGAGAGGGGCATGCTCCATATCGAATGGAAACGGACCGCGCCGGGACAATGGGAATACGAGCTGCGCGCCGATCGTCCGATTCGCGTGTCGCTCGAAGGGGCGCGCGCGATCTCGCTTATGGTGCTGGACGGCGAGGAAATCGCTCCAGGTGCCCGGTTTGAAGTGCAGAACAGTCTAATGCTGAAGTTTACCGGCGCTTAATAGACGTGATTCATCTGCAAAGGCGTGTGCTTGAAAAAAAGCGCCATCCGGCTCCAGAAGGGAAGGCCGGATTGGCGCTTTATGCCGTGCAGGACGTCCGATGCAGCATCGCGCTTGGCAGGACCGGAGCGATGCAGAACAGGCATGCTGCGGACAGCCGTACGGGTATCGTGAATGCCGGTGCATGAGTGGACATGCATGAGGTCTGATCTTAAGCGCGCCCTCCGCCTACAGCCTCCTCAGCCCCGCTCTCATGCGACCGATAGACGCTCTCCAGCGTCTCGATGACCGATCGCGAATACGCGCCAGAGCACTCCGGCTCTTCGCCGGTGCGCAGGCACCGGCAGAAGTCGCGGAGCTGCAGGACGAGCGGCGCCTCCGACGCCGGCACCTCGATCGGTTCGTACGTGCCGCCTCGGCTGACATATACGCCTTCGCCTGCGACGATGCGGAGCATCCCGCCGGCGAAGATCAGCTCGGTCTCGCTCCG
This sequence comes from Cohnella hashimotonis, assembly GCF_030014955.1. Classification (NCBI taxonomy): domain Bacteria; kingdom Bacillati; phylum Bacillota; class Bacilli; order Caryophanales; family Paenibacillaceae; genus Cohnella; species Cohnella hashimotonis. Next base: position 7,427,670 of record NZ_JAGRPV010000001.1, on the reverse strand, counting down.
GGCGGCGCCGGCGTAACCGGACTGGACGATCGTGGCGGAGAAGCCGCCGGATAGCGCCAGCATCAGCATGCCGGAGCCCTCCACATTGCCGCGTCCGCCCAGATAAGTGAGGGCCGCCTTGACTCGGAGCACCCGCGAGTCCGTCAGCCACTGCAGCTTGTCGATCGAGTGGGCGCCGAGATTCATCATGATGCCGCCGCCGGCCGCCTCCCGGTCGAAAAACCAGGCGGGACGGTCCTCGCGGAAGTAGTTCACATGCCTGATATCGTGGGCCATCACCAGCTGGCCCAGCTCGCCGCCGGCGAGCCAAGACTTGGCGGCCCGATTCTCCGGCAGATAATGCTGCGTGTGCCCGACCATGATCTGTACGCCGCGCCGTTCCGCCGCTTCGATGATGCGGTCGCAGTCGGCGACCGTATTGGCCATCGGCTTTTCCAGCAGGAGATGGCAGCCGTATTCAATGCAGAGCAGCGCGGCCGAGACGTGCAGATGATGAGGCAGCGCGACGATCGCCAGCGCCGGCCGCTCCGCCTCCAGCATCGTCTCCATGCTCGCATAGGCGCGGATGCCGAATTGCGCGGCTAGCGCGTGGCGCTGCGCCTCGTTCAGCTCCACGACCGCACAGGCTTCCAGCTCCTCGACTTGGGCGAGCGCCTCCAGATGGCGAAGGCCGATCGCGCCTCCGCCGATGACGGCCGTCCTCAACGCCCTCGTTTCCCGGGTATCGTTCATGACCTTCGCCTCCCTCGGCTCACAGTAGGCGTTCATCGTCGGCTATTGATAGCTGGCTGCGCGCTCGAAGGCGGTCTTGTAGATCGCTTTGACCTTGTCGAGGCCCAGCTTCTGCGCTTCGGCCACGTATTGGTCCCATTCCGTCAACGGGCGCGAGCCCATAATGAATTTGGCGATATTTTCTTCCCGATGCTTATCGACCGCGGCGCCGACCGTGGACAGCACGTCCTGCTCTTCGTTCGTAAACGAAGGGATGATTGTGAACGGCGCGTCGTAAGGCTTGGCCTGCTCGTACGCGGCCTTCAACTCGTCGGAGGCAAGCGCCAGGTGGGCATCGAAGTCGATCCAAGTATAAGTGCCGTGCGTAGATAAACCGGTCTTTTTGCGGAAGTCGGCAATGTCGGTATATTCCGGGTTCATCTTCTTGACGCCGTTTTCGGTCGTGTAGGTCTCTCCCTCTTTGCCCCAGCTCGCCAGGTCCCGTCCCTCTTCCGAATAAAAGAAGTCGACGTACTTCATGATGGCCTCGATCTGCTTGGATTGGGAGGACACGGCCATGCCGGACTGGAGGAACGAAGTGTACGGATTGAGCTGCCGGCCGCCAGGTCCCGCCGGAGGCGCCATGAACGCCAGCGTGAAGTCCGGATTGTCCGCGCGCAGCGGCTGGTTGAAGAAGTCGATGCGGCTCAGATAGTCGAAGGTGATGAAGGCTTTGTTGGTGGACATCAGGTCCTGCCATTGCTTCGTGTCTACGGTCAGCCAGTTCGGCGGAATCAGGCCTTCTTTGGTGAACTTGTTCAGATATTCGACCATCGTCTTGTAGCCGACTTCGGTCGGACCGTATCCGACTTCCTTGGTCGCGTCGTCATAATAGAACGTGTCGCTCGTGCCGAAGTTAGGCCCCAGAATCTTGGTCAGGTTCGAATTGAGCGTCTTGCCCATCCGGAAGCTCAGCGGATAGCTGTCGGGATACTTCGCCTTCAACTGCTTGAGTACGTCGTACAACGCGTCGTATGTGGCCGGCGGCGTGAGATTGTTGGCTTTGAAAATATCCTCGCGATACATCCAGCTCATGCGGTTCGTCTCTCCAAAGCCGTCGTTCGGGAACATGTACAGCTTGCCGTCGGGAGACATGTTGGCGCGAAGCGCGTCCGGATACTGCTCCGTCCATGCCTTGAAATTAGGCATCCGGTCGACATAGTCCAGAATGTTGACGAATGCGCCTTGCTGGCCGTATTTATTGGCGTCTGTGAGGCTCAGCAGCATCGTAATGTCCGTCAACGAGCCGGAGGCGACGTTCAGCTGCACCGTTTCGGCGAGCTTGCCCGCCGGCGTCTGGACGTCGAGGGTCGCGCCGGTCGCATCCTTCAGATATTGCCAAACCGGCCACGATTTATCGTAGGGCCAGCTTGCGTTCGATTCAACGAGCATCGAAAAGGTCTTGCCGGCGGGGGAATTCGCTTCGTCCGCGCCCGAGGCGGCCGCGGATGCTCCGCTCTGCGTTTGGACGGCGGAGCCGTTGTCTTTGCTTCCTGTGCAACCGGATACGACGGCGGCGGTCAGGGTCAGGCTGAGCATCATCATGGGCCATTTTTTCATCTTCGAATTCACCCTCCATGTCTAGTGTAACCTTCGATCGCATTGCCATCTATATCGAAGCGGTTAGACCGCAACCGCGAATGGCCCGGGCCTCCCTGAGCGGTTCCTTCGATCATCCCTTGACGGAGCCGATCATCGCGCCTTTGACGAAGTACTTTTGCAGCATCGGATACAGGATCATGATCGGGATCGTGGACACCATGATGGTGGCGTACTTGAGCGATTCGTCGACGATCATCGAATCGGCGCCTACGCTCATCGACTCGCCGTTCGTATTGCCGGCCAGCACGATGTTTTGCAGCACGACCTGCAGCGGGAACAAATCGGGATTGCGCAAATACAGAAGCGGGGTGGTGAAGTTGTTCCAGATCCCGACCGCGTAGAACAACCCGATGGTGGCAAAGACGGCCTTGGACAGGGGTACGACGATGCGGACGAAAATTCCGAAGTCGTTCAGGCCGTCGATGCGTCCCGCCTCCACGAGCTCGCCGGGGAAGCCGGCGAAGAAGGTGCGCATGACGAGCAGGTTCCAGGTGCTGACCGCGCCCGGGAGCACCATCGCCCAGACGCTGTCCATGACACCGAGCGATTTGACCGCCAGGAATGTCGGGATCATCCCGCCCTGGAAGAACATCGTGAAGATGATGATCAACGTCCATCCTTTGTGGAACATCATGTCCTTGCGGGAGAGCGCGTACCCGCCGAGGGCCGTTATGACCAGCGAGACGAGCGTGCCCAGCGACACATAGATAAATGTGTTGAGGTAGGACTGGCCGATGCGGGGGTCCTTCAACACCGCTTTGTACGCGCTGAAGTCGAGCGCCTTGGGCAGCCAGGTGACTTCGCCCCGCAGGACGTAGATGCTCTTGCTCAGGGACACGGACGTCATATAAAGGAACGGATACAGCATGGTTGCGACAATCAGAATCAGGCAGACCCCGATGACGACGGATGATATGGACCATTTGCGCAGGTTCATCGTTGCTCCTCCCCCTACCATAGGCTGCTGTCGCTTAGCTTGCGGCTGATATAGTTGGCCGAGACGATAAAGACGAGGCTGACGATGCCGGTAAATACGTCGATGGCCGATGCGTAGCTGTAATTGCCGTTCGTCATCCCGACCCGGTACACGTAGGTGCTGAAGATGTCCGCAGTCGCGTACGTGGTAGGGTTGGATAGCAGATATACCTTTTCGAAGCCGATCTCGAGAATTTTCCCTACGTTCAGCAGCAGCAGGATGACGATGGCGGGGGCGATGCCCGGGAGCGTCACGCTCCACATCTTCCGCATCCGTCCCGCGCCGTCGATGCTGGCCGCCTCGTACAGCGCCGGATTGATCGACGAGAGGGCGGCGAGGTAGATAATCGTCTCCCAGCCTACGTGCTGCCAGATCTCGGAGAGGACGTAGATGGGCTTGAACCACGAGGGCTCCGTCAGGAAGTTGATCGTCCCGATGCCGAGGCCGTTGAGCATGCGATTAATCAGTCCCCCGGTCGGGGACAGGAACATCGTGATCATGCTGGCCGCGATGACATTCGAGATGAAGTGCGGCAGATACGTAGCCGTCTGTACGAATCGCTTGAACGCCATGTTCTTCAACTCGTTCAGCAGCAGCGCCAGCATGATCGGTGCAGGGAAGCCGAAGATAAGCGTATAGACGCCGAGCAGGAACGTATTGCGGAACAGCAGCCAGAAGTCGGGATTTTGAAAAAACGTGACGTAATATTTGAAGCCGACCCAATCGCTTTCCCAGATGCCTTTGTACAGGTTGTAGTTCTTGAAGGAGATCACGATGCCGAGCATCGGATAGTACTTAAATAAAATGTAGTACAGCAGGCAGGGCAGGAACATCAGCAGCAAAATCCAGCTTTTCGAAAACTTTCTTGCGAATTTGGGGCGGGTCCGGTTCAGCGTTAAGCTGCGGGCTTTGAGTTCGGATTCAAGGAGCGCCATCTTAATCCCCTTTCGATGCGTATTTATTGGGTTGCCAGGTGTGACTGTCAGATTAGCTGACGTATGCCTATGACTTTACGTCTTGGCATGCGCGATGGGAATCGCAACGTTGTCGGAAAATTGATTTAAATGCGACAAATGGCTTCAAATCTGAAAAAGTAAGCATCACCGGAAAAAACGAATATTGGTCCATATCGCGATTTGCGTTAAAATTATATAAAAATGAGCGGGAAAAGCGTCGGAATGCGCTTTCATATTGTTTGATTCAATGTCAGAAAATTTGACATAAAATGAGGGCGGGAGGATGGCGCGGTGAAAAGATTTGCGACGGACTCCATGTTCTACCGTTTGTTCGGCAGCTTTCTCCTCGTGATTTTATTGCTGGTCGTTTTCATCGGCGTCGCCTTTGTCTTCTTCCTGGATACGATCAAGGATGAAATTACGAAAAACAGCCGGCTGAATCTGAACGCGACCGTGCGCAATTACGAAGAGCACTTCGAGCAGATCCGAAGCCTTGGCCTCTCGCTGCTGTTCAACGACCAAGTATCGCTCCTGTCGAAGGATCCCGAGCTGCGCATGGATACGGCCGTGGCGGTCCGCGATCAGCTGTCTTCGAGCATCGGGAGCCCGTCCCTGTACGTGAGCAATCTCATCCTGTATATGAAGACGAACGGCTACGCGATCGAGAAGGACAGCGCGGCGAATGCCAAGCAGCTGTTCGGCAAGCTGTTCTACAGCAAGGATTATCCGTTGTCGTTCTGGCAGTCGGAGATGGGGAAAAAGTCAAGCTTCGCCGTCTATCCCGCCACGACGTACTGGCAGGACTCGCTCGGCACAGCGTCCGACAGAGGCAGCTATATCCCCATTCTCATCAAACGGGTGAACGATAGCTCCACTGCCGTTCTGGCGTTTATGAACGTTGCGCAAGCCTATCGGGACTTCTCGCTGGCTGATCAGAGTCAGCCGTTCGGAATCGTCGATGCCGGGGGCCGGATTCTGTACGCGTCGTCGTCGCTGTCCTTGCCGGAAGGGCTGCTCGCGAAGCATGATCGGGCGGGGTATGCGCTGGTGGACGGGCGGTATTATTTCTATCAAAAGGGCGGACAGTCCGGATTCACGTACGTCAGCGTCATTCCGAACGAGCGCGTGAACGAACAGCTGCTGCGCTTGACCGCCTTGCTTGCGGTGCTGCTCGCCATCGCGGTGCTGATCGGGATCGGCGTATCCGCCTGGATTAGCCGCAGGCTGAATGCGCCCGTCCGGCATCTCGCGGACTGGATCGGTTCGGTCAAGGGCGGGCCGCCCAGCAGCAGCATCCGCGAGTTCCGCTTGATCGGCGACAAGCTCAGCAGCATCCAACAGGATATGAACCGCAAGAATTCGCTGTTGAACCTGTACGCTTATGCCGACCGGATGAAGATGATCGACCGGCTGTCCGAGCATTTCCAGCCGCTGGACAAGCCGTATCGGCTGGTACTCTTTCACCTGGCGCCGGCAGACCTCGCTTCGGCGAAAAGAGAGGGCGGATTGGCGCAGGCGACCGGATTGTTCCGCGATTATATCGGCGGAAGGCTGGCTTCGTCGTATCCGGATGCCGTTACGCTGCAGCTGGAGCAGGACGAGATTCTGACCGTGCTGTACGCGGAGGAAGGGGAGGTGCCCGCACTGGAGCCGCTATTGCAGGATATCCTGAACGCGCTGGCTTCCGATAGCCGGGCACCCCTGATCACGACGGCTGTCAGTTCGGTTTACGACGCGGTCGACGATATCAGCCGGGCGTACGCGCAGGTCTCCGAGCTGGCCTTGCAGCGAAGGCTAGGCGCGGAGCCGCAGCTGATTACGGAGCGGCGGGAGCCGCCGCAGGCTTTTGCGTTCAGCCACCAGGAGGATAAGGAGTTCGATCTCAATCTCGTCGAAGGCAACGAGGAGGTCGTCCTGCCGATGCTCGGCCGCGCGCTGGCCCGGCTGCAGCGGAAGGGCGCCTATGCCTATCAGTACGAGGCGTTTGCCAGGGAACTGGTGAACCGGATCATGAAGATGCTGTTCACGCATCATATCGACCCGGGCAAGCTGTCCGGCATCGCCTCTCCTTACGAAGAGGCGAAGGTTTGCCATACGTTCGAACAGTACGCGGAGCTGCTCGAATCGCTGTTGGCGAGAGGGTGTCAGCTGGTGCGGGAAAAGAAGTCGGAGAACGACCCGATCACGAGCTTCGTCATGAAGTATATCGAGGATCACTATGCCGAGGATATCTCGCTCGACATGATGGCGGACCGGCTGAACATCACGCGGGGTTACCTGTCGACTTACTTCAAAGAGAAGAGCGGCACCAACTTTGTCGACTATGTCATGACTTACCGGATGGACAAGGCGAAGGAGATTCTGAGCCGCACCGATCTGAAGATTCAGGAGGTCGGGCAGCTCGTCGGCTATGCGAATGTTAGCACCTTCATCCGCGTCTTCAAAAAGCAGACCGGCACGACGCCAGGAGATTACAAGAAGTTGAACGCGGGCTGACCGTTATGTGAAAAGGGGGGCGCACATCATGAATGAACGATATCTGCCTGGAACGATCCGGATCTTAGCGGACGAAGGAAGCTTCGCGTCCGTACGGGCTGCAGCCGGCGCGGACAGGGAGATCGACTGGGGGGATCCCACATCGCCGGACGCGGCGGCCTGCACCGCGTGCTTTGCGGCGTTGGAGTTGGCCGGGCATCTCGCGCTGGCAGGCGAGAACGATGAGCGGAAGATAACGCTGATCGGGCACCGGGAGCTGCGAGCCCACGGCTCGGAGGAGGCTGAAGCGGCAGCTTCGCCGCGCGAGTCGGAGTCATCGGACCCTGCGGCGCTTGATGCGAAGCCATTGTCCGTATGGGTCGGCGAGCCGCCGGACGGAACCGCTGCCGCTGGAGCATGGAAGGCTTGGCTGCTCAAGAATAAGGCGGCTTGGGATGGGCTCTCCGATGAAGGCTATGCCGTGATCACGAATGAGTTGGACGGCAGCGTGAGCTGGATCGTATCCGGCAAAAGTCGGAGCGGGGTGCTCTACGGCGCGTATGCTTTGCTGGAGGCGCTCGGCTTCCGCTGGTTCGGGCTCGGGCGCCAGGGCATGCACGTTCCGGCTGCGAAGGCGCTTGCGCCGCGGCACATCGAGCTGCTGGATGCGCCGCGATTCGAGACGCGCGGCGTATACAGCGAGCATATCGACGACGGAAATTCCGAGCTGCTCGACTGGCTGGGCCGCAGTCGTATTAATTTTGCATCCCTTGACCGGATTCGCGACCCCTCTGCGCTCAAAAAGAGGGGTATTCGCATTTGCATGGGCGGCCATAACATTTTGAACCGCTTCCTGAATCCCCATGCGGATTACCCGTACGCGCATTCGCTGCTGGGCGGCGAGGACCGGCCGCGGGATCCGTACCCGGTCAGCGAAGCGCTGGATCGCGGATGCGCAGCGGAGCTGCGGGCAGCCGGCCGAACGGCGACGTATGCGGACGCGCATCCGGATTGGTACGGCCTCGTGAACGGCCGCCGCAGCTTCGATGTCGGTCAGGGCGACCGCGAGGGCTATGGCGATAACTTTTGCACGACGCACCCTGATGCTGTGAGCGAGCTGTGCATGCGGTTGACCGACGACCTGATCGGCGGACAATGGCGGCATGCGGACGTCCTTAACTTCTGGATGCTGGACAACGGCACCTGGTGCCAGTGCCCGCGCTGCGTGGAGACGGGGAACCTGTCATACCGGATGATCCTGCTCGTCCACACGTTAAGGGGCCATCTGGACCGGGCGGCGGCCGAAGGCCGTCTGAAGCGCCGAATTGAGATCATCTTCCCGATCTACCACGAGACGCTCCCGGCGCCGGACCGCGCGCTGCCGGCGGAATTCGATTACGGCAGCTGCTTCCCGACCTTTTTTCCGATCGAACGCTGCTTTCTGCACGCGCTCGACGATGCGGCTTGCACAGAGACGAACCAAGAACTTATGGCTAATTTCCTCCCCTGGACGACGGAGAAGGATCGGCACTACAAGGGCAATATCTTTGTCGGCGAGTATTATAACGTCGGGTCCTTCGCCGGCTGCCCCATCCCTTTCTTGTCGATCATGAAGCACGATATTCCCTTTTACTATCGATCCGGCGTGCGGCATTTCCACTATATGCACCTCACGGACCGACATTGGGGCACGCTCTCGCTCACGAATTACCAGCTCTACCGCATGCTATGGAACCCGGGGCTGGACGCGGATGGGCTCACGGAGGAATACTATCGTCTCCGCTACGGCGCATCGGCTGTTCTGGCTCGAGCGTTTTACGAAAAGCTGGAGGAAGCGATGCGCAACAGCAAGTACCTCAAGCATTATCAGTACTCGCAGGGCATCCGGCACTCGCTCACCGGTTATTTGCGCGAGGAGGCGGACGAGCTCTTTCCGCTCGCCCACATGCAATACGATCACCGCGCCTCCGGCGGCAACGCCGGCATTAGCCTGACCGATACCGTCGAGCTGCTGTACCTTTGCCGCCGCCTCGTCGACAAGGCCATCGATGAAGCGGAGGAGCCGCAGGTCGCCGCGCGGCTGCTCGAGGACGAGCTGCGCTTCTCGTACCTGGAGGACATGGTGCAGTACATCTACGGGCTTGTGCGCATACACCGGTTCCGCCGGGTCGGAGATCATACGCGGGCACGCAGGGTCTTCGAGCGGGTCCGCCGCTACGCGGAGGCGCTGGAGCGCAACACGACGGCCGTCTCGCCGAGTACGCGCTTCGATCTGTACGACAACGGGCTGAAGGCCAGTTGGTGCGAGAAGGCTTATGAGCGATATAAGGCGGAGTATGAAGAAAGGGCGTCACTCGGCCGTAAAGGCGTAGGAGCCGAGCGTGAATGAACCTGCTTCGTAACGGATTGCAGCCGTAATATTGCCGATATATTGGGGCTCCGCAAGGCCGTCGATTACAAGGCCGACCGCGGCCCGCAGGCTCAGTCCCGTGTCTGCTGCATTAAAATAGACAACGGCGCCGTACCCCAGTTTCTCCTCGATCGCTTCGGCGCCATACGCATCGACGAACGCGCTTATATCAACCTCATACTTTTTATCCCCGGCCGCGATGCGTCCGAGCCACTTGCCCGCCTGTTCCGTTTTCTCGAACGAGAGCGCATCCCCCAGCTGTGCCAGGTAATCCTCCTCCTGAAATACATGGTCGGCAAATGGCCGCTCGCCTGCGCCGTTCGTTCCCGTCAACTCCACGACATGGAGCTCGTCCAGGAGCAAGCCCGTCCCCGAGCCCAGCTCCAGCACGGCCGCCAGCTCGTCGTCGCCGTCGTGATCGTAGTCGGCGATCTCCAGCGCCGGCATCACGCCCCGGACGGTCGAGTACCTCCAATCCATCGTCTGCCGCGTATCTCCGACGGCGAGAATCGCGGTTTTTGCCGTGTCCGGATATAGGTAGACGTCCTTGTCGGGTATGGAGGCGACCGGTGTCATGCCAGCGGTCTTATTTTCAGGCGGCTCGCTCGTCGGATCTCGCCCGGGCGCCTCGGCCGTCGAGCATGCGGATAGAAGCGTCAGGATCGCAGCGGCGCTGCCCAAGCCCTTCCAGCTCTTCTTATATTCAAGTCTAGCCAATCGCTTCCCCTCCTGGGCGTTTTCAATATAGACGGCGAGAGGCGGTTACGGGTTCAGGCGATTCACTTTTTTCGATATTTGCTATTCGTTATTTCATCTTTACATCGTCTGAGGTCGCCATCTATAATCTGATTAATCCGAGTAACTTACATGGATAATTGGAGGGGACCTAGATGAAAAAGAAATTCCGATTCGCCGCCCTTGGCGCGGCTCTCTTGTTAACGACGGTGCTGGGCGCCTGCGGTAACAACAACAATAATGCGGCAGGCGGTGCATCGAGCGAAGCGGCACCGCCCAGCAGCGCGCCGGCTTCCGCCAGCGCAAGTGCAAGTTCTTCTTCCGGAGGCACCGACTACCCGACCAAGACCATTCAAATTTACGTACCGTTCTCCGCGGGCGGCGCGTCGGACCTGGCGGTCCGGGCGCTCCAGCCGAAGCTCGAGTCCGTGCTCGGACAGAAGGTCGAAGTCATCGACAAGCCGGGCGGCGCCGGCGCGCTCTCGATGAACGAAGTGCTCAAGGCCAAGCCTGACGGCTACACCGTGGGCTTCGTAACGGTCGGCCCCGGCATCATCACGCCGCTGTCGTCCGACGTCGGCTACACGACAGCCGACTTCGACGCGGTAGGCGGTTTCATGGACAACCCGTACGCGCTCGCCGTATCGGCGTCCAGCTCCTATAAGACGCTGCAGGAGCTGGCCGATGCGATCAAGGCCAAGCCGAACACGATCAAGATCGGCACGACCGGCCCGTCTTCGCCGTCCTTCATCGGCCTCGAGCAGTTCGCCAAGACGCAGGACCTCAAGCTCCAGCTCGTGCCGTTCAACGGCGGCGTCGACGCGGTCAACGCGCTGCTCGGCGGCAACGTGGACGCGATCGTCAACGTCGACTCGGAAATTCTGTCGTACGTGAAGGACAACAAGTTCCGTCCGCTCGCCATCGTGACCAAGAAGCGCTCCGCGATTCTGCCGGACGTGCAAACGTCGGACGAGCAGAACCTCAGCGGCCTCACGTTCGCGCCGCCTCCGGGCGGGCTGTTCGTACCGAAGGGCACGCCGGCCGACGTCGTCGCCAAGCTCGAGGACGCCCTCAAGCAAGCGACCGCCGACGCCGACGTGAAGAAGAGCTTCGACAACATTTTCATCGAGCCGATCTTCACGCCGGCCGCCGACTTCCGCAAAGCCTACGACGACGCGCTAGGCTATTACCAGGAAAATCTGAAGAAGTCCTGATTCCTCATTTAAAACTCATAAAGGCAGCGATGCCGAGCGCCAAGCGGACCAACCGCGCGCGCTCGGCCTTCCTGCCTGGAAAAGGGTGCGAAACCGATGAATACGCCTAGAATAAACACAGCAGCCCTGTGGCCCAGCGTCGTCCCGCTTGGCATCGGTGTCTACTTTCTTTTTTTATCCGCGCGGATGAAGTTCGGCAGCTGGCAGAATCCCGGGCCCGGCCTGTGGCCGACCTGCCTGTCCGTCCTCATCGTGCTGGTCTCGCTCGGGCTGCTCGCGCTGGCGACGCGCAAGAAACCCGCCGCCGGGACGTTACACCAGCTTCAGGAGCATGTCCACCACGTTCCCGGCACCGACGACGCCGCGCTAGAGGCTGCCTGGGAGCGGACCGAGGGCGCCGAAGAAGAGGGATTTACGCGCAATTCCCGTTATCCGCTGTACGCCGTGCTCGGCCTTGCCGCGTTTATTCTAATGTTCGAGCGGTTCGGGCTGTCGCTGCCGTGCCTTGCGCTGCTGCTGTTCTGGACGAAGCTGCTCGGCAAGGAGCGCTGGCGCGTCGCGGTGCCCGTGTCGGTCGGGCTCACCGCGCTGATCTACCTGATTTTCGGCTGGGGCCTCGAGGTCCCGTTCCCCCACGACATTCTGCTGTCCGGCGCGAGGTAGCCGATGGATACGCTAAATGCCATGCTCTCCGGCTTCGAAGTCGCCCTGTCCTGGCACAATCTCATGTACTGCCTCATCGGCGTGCTGATCGGCAACATCGTCGGCGTGCTGCCGGGTCTCGGCCCGACCGCTACGATCTCGCTGCTGCTGCCGTTCGCCTTCACGCTGCCGCCCGAGAGCTCGATCATCATGATGGCAGGCATCTACTACGGCGCCATGTACGGCGGCTCCATCACCTCGACGCTGCTCGATCTGCCGGGCGAAGCCGCGTCGGTCGTCACGACGTTCGACGGCTACCAGATGACCAAGCAAGGCCGGGCGGGCATCGCGCTCGGCATCGCCGCGATCGGCTCCTTCGTCGCGGGCACGCTGGCCGTCATCGGGCTGAGCTTCCTGGCGCCGGGTCTGGCGAATTTCGCGGTGAAATTCGGCGCGCCCGAGTACGCGGTGCTGACGTCGCTCGGCATTCTGCTGGTCGCGTACCTTGGGACCAAGTCGTTTCTGAAAAGCGCGGTGTGCGCCGCGTTCGGCCTGCTGCTCGCGACGATCGGACAGGACCCGATCACGGGCTCGGTTCGCCTGACGTTCGGCTCGAACCATCTGCTCGGCGGCATCGACTTCGCGGCGATGGCGATGGGCGTATTCGGCGTCGGCGAGATTCTGTACAACCTCGAGCACCTGTCCAAAGGCACGCTGAAGCAGACCAAGGTCGGGCGCGTGTGGCCGACGGTCAAGGATTTCGCGCAGGCGAAGTGGGCGATCGTGCGGGGCTCGGTCATCGGTTTCTTCGTCGGCATCCTGCCCGGCGGGGGCTCGATCATCGCGACGGTCGCCTCGTACGGCGTGGAGAAAAAGGTGTCGAAGACGCCGGAGCGCTTCGGCAAAGGCGCCATCGAGGGCGTCGCGGGACCGGAGTCGGCGAACAATGCGGCGGCCGGCGCGGCATTTATCCCGCTGCTGACGCTGGGCATCCCGTCGGACGCGGTCATGGCGCTCATCTTCGGCACGCTGCTGCTGAACGGCATCACGCCGGGCCCGCAGCTGATCGGCGAGCATCCGGACCTGTTCTGGGGCGTCGTGTCGTCGATGTACATCGGCAACGCGCTCCTGCTGCTGCTGAACCTGCCGTTCGTCGGCCTGTTCATCCAGCTGCTGCGGGTGCGGAGCAGCATTCTGATGGCGTTCGCGGTCGTGCTGACGCTCATCGGCGTCTACAGCCTGGGCAACGACAGCTTCAACATGGGCGTCGTGCTCTTCTTCGGCGTGCTGGGCTATCTGATGCGAAAAGCGGGCTTCGATCCGGCGCCGATGGTGCTCGCCTTTGTGCTTGGCAAGATCCTGGAAGGCGCGTTCCGCCAGTCGCTCATCATGTCCAACGGCGACTTCGCCATCTTCGCGACGCGGCCGCTGTCCGGCGGCCTGCTCGGACTGACGGCGCTGGGCGTGCTGTACGCCGTGGCGAGTCGGCTGTGGAAGGCGCGGCGGCGCAGCGGCGGCCGGGAGATGAAGGGCTGAAGTAAGGGCAGGGCAGGGGTGACGATAACGACTTCGCGCCTCAGGCGGGCGAGGCTTCCGCGATCGCAGGCGCTTCTGCGCGCTCGCTCAACCGGCCGAGCTCCTCGGCCAGAAAGGCCGATAGCTTGCGCGCTGCGGCGCTCAGCAGGCGCGTGTCTTTCTTCATGAGCAGGCCGGTCGTGAGGCCGGCATCCAGATCCTCGATGGCGCGGACGATCGTGCCTTCGGGCGGAGGCGTCACGGTGATGCGCGGCACGGCGGCAATGCCGTATTCGACATGGACGTAATACTTGAGCGCGGCCATGTTGCCGATCTCGATCTTGCGGTACGGCGTGCCGCCTCCTTCGTGCAGCGCGGTCTCCAGCTTGCGGCGGAACGGGCACGTGGCATTGGTCAGCAGAATCTGTTCGCCGCGCAAGTCCGCAAGGCGGATGCGATGCTGCTTGGCCAGCGGATGCGCGGCCGGCAGCAGCAGCACGATGTCCTCGACATAGAGCGGCTCGAATGTCGTGCCGAGTCCGCTGTCCGGCGTCGCGCAAATGGCGAAGTCGACCGAGCCGTCGCTGACGAGCTGATTGAACATATGGCTATTGTGGATGCGAAGATGGATGTCTACGTTCGGATACGCGTCGGCGAACCGCTTCAGCAGCGCCGGAATGCGATAGCTGGCCGCGGGTTCCATGATGCCCACGTTCACGGCGCCCTTTTCCCCGTCGTTCAGGTCGGTCATCGTCTGCTGGAGCTCGTAGTAATCGCGCAGCAGCCGGTCGCTCTTGGCGATGAACAGCTCGCCCGCCTGCGTGAGCCGCAGCTTCTTGCCGCGCTCGAGCAGCTTCACGCCGAGGCTGTCCTCAAGGTTCTGGATCTGCTTGGTGATCGTGGACTGAGCGTACTGCAGCTCCTGCGCCGCCTTCTGGAAGCTTCCCGTCCGTACGATCGTCTGAAAGGTCGATATGCCGCGAATGTCCATGGTCGTTCCTCCCGGGATGACTGTAAGTTTAAAATGACGATTCGATAAAAGGAAACGGAAGCATTCGATAATTCAATTATTCAAAACCGATTATGCGTGTTATTATAGCACTAATTACCGATTAATCGCACCTATATACAAGGGAATATTGCGAGGACCGCTCGCTCACATTGAAGGAGGCACCCCATGACCGTATCCGCTGAACAGGACAGCCTTTATGCGAGGTCTTATTTTCCCAAATACGCTCCAAAATTCGTGCCGCACGCGCCAGAGGCGTTCAAGGCGTTCGGCGAGTTCAACAAGGCGGCCATGCAGGAAGGCGCGCTCGGCGCCAAGCTGAAGGAGATCATCGCGATCGCGTCGGCGCATGCGACGGGCTGTCCGTACTGCATCGACCTGCACGTCGCGGCGGGCCGCAAGCTGCAAGCCACCAAGGAGGAAGTCGTCGAGGCGATCGGCGTCAGCGCGCTCGTGAAGGGCGGATCGGCGCTGTACCACGGCATCAATGCGCTGAATGCGTACGAGGAATCGCCTGCGGACGACCTGTATGCGCGCGAGAATCTGACGAAGCTGGAGGCGTTGGAGGCGGTCAACGAGGAGCTGTATACGGCATTCGTGTCGTTCGGCCGGGAAGTGCTGACGCCCAGAAGCCTCGGCGCAAAGGATAAGTCGCTCGTCGCGGTCGCGATCGCGCATATCGAGGGCTGCGCCTACAGCATCGAGTATTATACGAAGCTCGCCAAGTCGGAGGGCGCGTCGCTGGCGGAGCTCGCGGAGACGATCGTGGTGGCCGGCGCGCTGAAGGCGGGATCGGCGATGGCGCATCGGGTGAACGCTTATATCGCGTACGAGCGGGCGGGCGAGTAAGGGGCGGACGGGCAGAGGAACTGGCAAAGAAACTGGCAGAGCAACTGGCAGAGCAACTGGCAGAGCAACTGACAGAGCAACTGACAGGCCATGAGGGTAGATTACGCTCGCGACGAGCTTTCGAGAGGTGAAGGGCATGACGGATACGAATCGGAAAATGCACATCGGCGCGGCGCTGCTCGCAACGGGGGAGCAGATGGCCTCCTGGCTGTATCCCGGCACGCCGGCGGACGGGGCGACGAACCTCGCGCATTACCGCCATATGGTGGAGAAGGCGGAGGCCGGCAAGCTCGATTTCGCGTTTATCGCGGACGGTCTCTTCATTAACGAAGTGAGCATGCCGCAGTACCTCGACCGCCTGGAGCCGGTGACGACGCTGTCGGTACTGTCGGCCTACTCGTCGCGCATCGGCCTGGTGGGCACGGTATCGGCGACGTACAGCGAACCGTTTACGGTGGCGCGGCAGTTCGCTTCGCTCGATCACCTGAGCGGCGGCCGCGCGGGGTGGAATCTCGTGACGTCGGCGCTGGACGGCGCCGCGCTCAACCACAGCCGCGAGCGCCATCCCGCGCACGGCGAGCGGTACGAACGGGCGTCCGAGCATCTGAAGGTGGTGCGCGGGCTGTGGGATTCATGGGAAGAGGACGCGTTCTCGCGGGACAAGGAGAGCGGCGTCTTCTTCGATCCGGACAAGATGCACCGGCTCGATCATCAGGGTAAGCACTTCACGGTCCAGGGACCGCTCAACATCCGGCGTTCGCCGCAGGGGTACCCGGTCGTCTTTCAGGCGGGGTCATCGGAGGCCGGCAAGGAGCTGGCGGCCGAAGGCGCGGACGCGGTTTTCACCGGAATGGGCGGGGTGCAGACGGTCGAGGCGTCCAAGCGGTTCTATGACGACGTGAAGGGGCGGCTCTCCAAGTACGGGCGGCGGCGGGACGAGCTGCTCATTCTGCCCGGCATCGCGCCGGTCGTCGGCGCGACGCAGGAAGAGGCCGAGGCGAAGTACGAGCGGATCGCGGGACTCATCAGCATCGAGAACGCGCTTCGCTACCTGGGACGCTGGTTCAACCATCACGACTTCACGCAGTATCCGCTTGACGAGCCGTTTCCCGATCTGGGGGATGTCGGCAGCGAGAACTACAAGAGCGTTACCGACAACATCAAGCGGCAGGCGCGCGAGGAAGGCTTAACGCTTCGTCAGGCAGCGCTTCGCAACGCGACGCCGAAGGGGCCGCTGGTCGGGACGCCGGAGCGGATCGCGGACGTGCTGGAGCGGTTTTTTCGCGAAGAGGCGGTGGACGGGTTCATCATCCTCGGGCATGTGCTGCCGGAGGGGATCGACGACTTCGTCGACCACGTCGTGCCGATCCTGCAGCAGCGCGGGCTGTTCCGCGAGGAATACGAGCATGATACGCTGCGCGGACACTTGGGCTTGGCGATGCCGAAGAATCGGTATGCGGAGGCGCGAAAAGAAGGGGGGCAGGCTATCCCGCTGAGTCAGCAAATCGCGGAGCAGGGGGAAATAGCGGGGGAGGCAGCCCCGACGAACCAAACGACCGCATAGCGGAAAAAGGAAGCGGAGGGGGAGCGGGTATGAGCAAGTACGTAATCGCGGCGGAGGAGCTGGCGGCGAGGCTTGGCGAACCGGGACTTGTCGTCGCAGACTGCCGATTTGTGCTCGGGCAGCCCGATGCGGGCCGCGCGGCTTATGAAGAGGCGCACATTCCGGGCGCCGTATACCTGGACCTGGAGCGGGACTTGTCCGCTCCGGTCGGGGAGCACGGCGGGCGGCATCCGCTGCCCGCGTTGGACGCGCTGGCCGCGGCGCTCGGCAGGGCCGGCATCGGCGCGGGCACGACGGTCGTCGCGTACGACGACCAGGGCGGCGCGATGGCGTCGCGGCTGTGGTGGCTGCTGCGCTACGCGGGCCACGACGCCGTGCGTGTGCTCGACGGCGGCTTCGCGGGCTGGCAGCGCGCGGGCCACGCCGTGACGGCGGAGACGCCGGGCGTCGCGCCGGCGACGTTCTTGCCGTCGCCGCGGCTGGAGCTGCTCGCGGACGTGGACCGCGTGCGCGAAGTCGTGGCTGCGAAGGCGGCGGGAGCCGTCGGGTCGAAGGCCGAGGCCGTCGCGCTCATCGATTCGCGCGAAGGCGCCCGCTACCGCGGCGAAGTCGAGCCGATCGACCGCAAGGCCGGCCACATCCCGGGCGCGATCAACCGCCCCTTCGGCGAAGGCCGCGACGCCGACGGCAAGTGGAAGTCCGCCGCCGCACAGCGCGAACGCTTCGCCGGCCTCAGTCAGGACGGCGAAGTCATCGTCTATTGCGGCTCGGGCGTCACCGCCACGCCGAACGTTATGGCGCTGCTCGAAGCGGGCTTCACGGATGTGAAGCTGTATGCGGGAAGCTGGAGCGATTGGATCTCGTATGGGGAGAGCCCGATTGCGACGGGGGAAGAGTAAGAACAGAGAAAGGCATAGCAGTAAATACAGCAAATAAGCCGCCATGTAGCCCGAGGGCCTTGGCGGCTTGTTTAGTGTATCCGAATTCAACACCAAGAGGGTCGAACCGAGAAGGGGCGGCCTTAGCCGGTCCGAAGCTGGTCATGCGGGAAATCCGGTGGCGGTGGGGAAGAGTAAAGGCTGAAAAGTACATAGTAGGTTGTGAAGATGCGTACAGAGCAGGGCGAGAGGGTTGCCATTGCTCTGCTTTTTATGCGCAGAAGTCAACGTTAAGTCAACAGGTGGCTTCTAGAAAGTGTTTGCAACATGACCTTATTAGAGTCTATTCTTATAACTTTTGTAGAAACAACCCCTTTTTTCATCATTCGAAATGAGTCTCTCCACTTTGTCCATAAATGCTCTCTTTTTTCTACATGAATTCAGAATGGTGACATAAAGACGTCACCTTTAGTCCATTAAACTACATGTATCACAAGAAGGAGGTTTTGATTTCAGCCAATAAGGTATCGAGCGAATTACAGAAAATGATGTAAGGAGCCATGCAATGTTTAATCCAACCGATTTTCCCAAGCCCACCACGATTTCAGTCAACGGTGTGGAACTCGAAGTCTTTGAAGCAGGCCGACAAAATGCCGGAAAACCTATTGTCCTCTGTCACGGCTGGCCAGAGCATGCCTTTTCTTGGCGCCATCAGGTGCACGTCCTTGCCGCAGCGGGTTATCATGTCATCGTCCCAAACCAGCGGGGTTACGGCAACTCATCCCGTCCGACCGAAGTAACAGACTATGACATTGAACGCTTGTCGGGTGATCTCATCGCACTTCTCGATCACTATGGATACGCAGAGGCCACCTTTGTCGGTCATGATTGGGGTGCATTTGTTGTTTGGGGACTGACCTTATTGCATCCAAGCCGTGTAAACAAAGTGATAAATCTGAGCTTGCCTTACCAAGAGCGCGGAGAAAAGCCCTGGATCGAGTTCATGGAGGAAGTACTTGGCGGCGACTTCTATTTCGTCCACTTCAATCGACAGCAAGGCGTCGCGGACGCCGTATTCGAAGACAATACGTTCCGGTTTCTTCGTAACCTGTACAGGAAGAACGAGCCTCCCACAGAGCCTCAGCCAGGAATGGCGTTGATCAATCTCGCCAGAGCAGAGACACCACTGGGCGAGCCCTTGATGAGCGACAGCGAGCTGGCCGTTTTCGTCTCCGCTTTTGAAACATCAGGGTTCACGGGCAGCATAAATTGGTACAGGAACCTTGACCGCAACTGGCGTTTATTGGCGGAGGTTAACCCCATCATCCAACAGCCGACCCTCATGATCTACGGCGACCGGGATATGGTCCAGAAGTCTGAAAACCTGAAAAAGTTCGTGCCCAATGTGGAAGTGGTTAATCTGGATTGCGGTCATTGGATTATGGAAGAAAAGCCGGAAGAAACAAACCAAGAGATTTTGAGATGGCTGGAACAGCAGGATGCCACCTAGTCCTAAGAGCGTATGCGGACAATCCGATCGGTACGGAAGACAAGGAAGACCCGAAAGAGGCATAACGTCATCGACGTCAAAAGTACATCGCCGCGCGGTCAGCGCCCGGCGATGTACTTTTGACGTCCCGCAGCCGACATGGAATCAACTTGATACGAGGCATGCACACATGGTTATGGACTAAACGGTCCATAATAGTGTATACTGCTGCTTAAGAGGTGATGCAAGATGGCCCGTCCGCGCAATTTCGATGAGGAAGACGTGCTAAGGAAGGCTATGGCGCTATTTTGGTCAAAAGGCTATGAATCCACCTCGTTGGCCGAATTGCTTCAAACGACGGGGCTGAGCAAGAGCAGCCTGTACGAAACGTTCGGAAGCAAGCGCGAGCTGTTTCTCCGGGCATTCCAGCTGTATAAGAAGGATCGTATGGACGGCTTGACCCAAGGCTTGAGTCAGCCTGATGCTTACCTGGCGCTCACAAACGCATTTAAGACGGTGCTGGACGGCAAGGGAAGTCAGATGGGCTGCATGACCGCAAATGAAGCCATTGAGTTGGCTCCCCATGACCCTAAGCTGCAAGAGATGGTGGAGAGCGACTTTTACAATATCGAGGAGGTTTTCCGGCAGACGATCGAGCGAGGCAAAGAAAACGGTTCGCTCCGCGCCGGACTTGATTCTCGCAAACTCGCTCGCTTCCTTACGGTATCTCTGCAAGGAATTAACGTCATGATCCGAGCGCAAGCCAAGCGAGATGTCTTGGAGGATTTCATATCCGTTGCACTGGAAAAGCTGAACGAACGCGAATGATAGTTCGTTTTCTTTTTCGCCATTATGGACCTTTTGGTCCATAACTATGATGCTTATTATGGACCGAGTGGTCCTTAATAATACAACCTTTAAAAGGAGAATGAACATGAACAAATCTTACGAACCTTTATTCGCATCCTTCCAATTCCCTTCGGGCGTAACCGTCGACAATCGAGTGACGATGGCGCCGATGACGCTTATGGCATCCGCCGTTAACGGAGAAGTGACGGACGACGAACTGGCGTATTACGAGCTCCGTTCCCGCGGAATCGGCACGCTGTTCACCTCCAGCGCGCTCGTGTCGCAATCCGGCAAGCTGGGGGAGAACTTATTCGCCATCGACAACGACGACTTGCTGCCGGGATTGACGAAATTGGCGTCCGTCATCCGGAAAAATGGAACCAAGGCGTTCATTCAGCTTTTTCATGGCGGCCGGTTGAGCAATCCTGCCTTGCTCCCGGGCGGTCAAGCGCTTGGCGCCAGCGCAGTCGCGGCAGAGCGCGAGGGGGTGGCCGTACCCAAGGCGATGACGGAAGCGGAGATCGAAGCGGTCATCGATGATTTCGCCCAGGCCGCTCGCAGAGCGATTGAAGCGGGCTTTGACGGGGTCGAGATTCATGGCGCCAACGGCTTTTTGCTACAGCAATTTTTCTCGCCGCATTCGAACCGCAGGGAAGACAAGTGGGGCGGGACGTTGGAGAAGCGCATGAACTTCCCGCTCGAAGTGATTAAACGGGTGAAGGATACGGTTGCTAAGCACGCTTCATCGCCGTTCGCCGTCGGGTATCGCTTATCTCCCGAAGAGAATGAAAACCCTGGAATTACGATGGCCGATACGCTTCGATTCGTGCATGTGCTGGCGGAACAAGGCTTGGATTTTATACACATATCCGTAGATCGCTTCTGGGCCGGTCCGAGGAGAGAGGAGAACAACGCGAAGTCGAGGGTCGTCATGATCCAAGAACGAGTAGGAGCGCGCGTGCCCGTTATCGGCGTCGGCGGCTTATGGACGCCGGAAGATGTCGTTCAGGCGCTCGGAACCGGCATCCCTTTAGTGGGGCTCGGCCATGCCATGCTGTTGAATCCGGATTGGATCGAAAAGGTTCGGTCCGGTCGCGAAGCGGAAATCACGACGCTGCTCTCGCGCTCTTCGCAAAAGGAGTTGCGGATTCCGGATAAGATGTGGGGGATGATCACTAATGTCCCGGGGTGGTTTAACGTCGTGGATTAACGACATCATTACGGACGAGGGAAACGTAAGGCAAAAGGGGAGCAAACGCCATTGCGGTGTTTGCTTCCCTTCGTTTAAAGACGAGATGGATGTGCTTGCGGCCTTTTCGATGACGCGAAAAATGATTACTTGGCAAGCCGGTAGCTAACGAACGCCAAGGTGCGACTGTCTGGCGCCCAGGAATTTACGTTAAGCGTGCCTTGTCCCCCGAACAAGGAGACGAGGGTGCGGGATTCCCCGCCGGCGGCGGGCATCAAGCGTAGCTCGACGTGCTTGTTCGCAGGGTGATCGCCGGGCGCGACGTCGCCCTTGCGGTAGGCGATATAGACGACCCATTGTCCGTCCGGCGAGACGTGGGGAAACCAGTTGTTGCTCTCCTCGGTCGTCGTCATGCGGACTTGCTCGCTGCCGTCGGCGTTCATGCGCCATACCTGCATGAGCCCGGACCGTACGGAATTGAACCAGATATGCCGGCCGTCCGGCGAATACTCGGGTCCGTCGTTCAAGCCCGGTGTGTCGGTCAGCTGCGTCTCGATGCCGCCGTTCGCCGGGATCGTGTAGATGTCATATTCGCCGTCCCGCTCCGCGCAATAAGCGAGCGTGCTGCCGTCGGGCGACCAGCCGTGCAGGTAGCTGGGGGCCATCGGCGTGACGAGCTCGGGATGTCCGCCCTGCAAGGGCAGCACGTAGATGCGCGACTGGCCGTCCTCGAACGTATGGTGGCTCACGGCGATGCGGTCGTTGTCGGGCGACAGGACGTGATCGTTGTTGCATTGAACCGCGAAGCCCGAGTCGATCGCCCGGCTGCTCCCCGCGGCAAGATCGTATTCGTATAGGCGTCCCTGGCTGTTGTAGATCAGCCGGCTGCCGTCGCGGGTCCAATTGGGCGCTTCGATCAGATGATCGAACTCGGCCAGGACGCGGCGCTCGCCGCTCTGAATGTCGACCGTCTCCAGGATGCTGACGATCGGGTTGATATCGAGCTTGCGCGGCTCCTTTAAGCGGTTCATAGCGCTTGCCTCCCTTGTCTGCGCCGAACGGGCTAGGCCCGCGGCTTGACGTTCAGATTGACGCCGAGGTCGTCTTCGATGGCGATCTGGATGAAGCCGTCGAACGAGAGCGGGTTTTGCATGAGCGGTCTGTCCTTCCTTCGAGTTGAAGTGGAAGTCTTTCGTCTGGTTGTGAACGCGCGTTTATGTCTTGTTTTCTAATCATACACAGGGATTTAAAGCGTTGTCAATGTGTCGTTGCCAAGGGGCTGCCCTCATGTAGAGAGCGCGATATCCCCGCTATCCTGCAAAGTGCAGCATTCCCGGCCAGAATGGCGCTAAGGTGCAGTCTATCGTGCAAAAGTGCGTGTTAGCCAGGTTCCTTGGGAGAAATCTAGCGCGATGAGCCCGCTTGAATTGCCGGAATTACCAAATACCTTATAGAATAGATCCAAAGCGAGACCGCGCCAGGGGGGCACGAAGTGAAACTCGAGAGACTTTTGTCTATCATCATCCTTCTGATGAATCGCCGTATGGTGCAAGCCAAGGAGCTTGCCGAGCGGTTCGAAGTGTCCGTTCGAACGATCTACCGCGATGTCGAAGCCATTCATGCCGCCGGCATTCCCGTCGTCACTTACCAGGGAACGAACGGCGGCATCGGGTTGACGGAAGGCTACCGTCTGGATCGCAATGTGATGACCAACGACGAGCTTGCCGCCATCGTCACCGCGCTTAGAAGCATCTCGACCTCGTACGGCAGCGAGCAGCATCTCCGCCTTATGGAGAAAATCAACAGCGTAGTCGCGCCTGATTACGCCGAGGAATTCCATCATAAGACAAGCAGCGTATGGATCGACTATGCGCCTTGGGACGGCAACGAGAGGCTGCAGCCCAAATTGCAGCTTTTAAAAGAGGCGATAGATAGCTGCCTAACCGTGGGACTCACCTATTCCAACGCAGAGGGCGAGCTATCGCGCCGGCAGATCGAGCCGCATACGCTCGTGTTAAAGGGAAGGCAGTGGTACCTGCAAGCCTATTGTCTGGAAAAGGAGCAGTTCAGACTGTTCAAGCTGCTGCGAATGAAAGACCTCGAGATCGCCCCGGGACGGACATTCGTCCGCAGGCAGCTTCCGCCGGAGACGCACGACTCGGCCCGAAGCCCGAGCGGCGAACTGCCTCAGGCGAAGGAGATCGTCCTGCGATTCGATGACGATGCCCGTCATCTGGCGGAGGAATGGTTCGGGATCGAGGCGCTCTCGCCGGCGGCGGACGGCAGATGGCAGGTGAAGAAGGCCTATCCGCAAGACGAATGGCTGTACCGGTTTATTCTCGGCTTGGGTCATCAAGTAGAGGTCATAGAGCCTGTTCATCTGCGCGAGATTATCGCCAGCCGCGCAGCGCATATTGCAGAAAAATATAAAAGCCGCGCGCCAACCTGACAGGAAGCTGTCAGGTTGGTTTGTTTATACTGGGCGCATGCAGATAAAGGAGTGATTGACCATGAATCAAAAACCTGTACGTATCGAAGAACGACCTTCCTTCCTATTGGCCGGAATCAGTACGGTCACGACAAATGCGGCGGAATTAAGCGGTGCAGGCAAAATAGGGATGCTGTATGAGCGGTTTTACGCGAATCGGATCGAAGCGCAACTGGGGGCGCATATTTTATCTCCGGGTCTCTACGGGTGCTACTTTAACTATGAGCAGGGCCACCTCGGAACGTATGAAGTCATGGTCGGCGTGCACGTGGGGGACACTTTGCCGGTTATACAGATGGAGTCCGTTAAAACCTTTGTCGTGCCTGCCGCCCAATACGCTGTATTCGTCACGGAGAGAGGGCCGATCATCGAGGCGGTGCAGCGGACATGGGGAGAGATCTGGCAGTGGTCGCAGCAGCCCGGCAACGAGCGGACTTTTACGGGCGATTTTGAGTATTATGGCCCTCAGGTCGATCCGAACAACGGACAGGCGGAGATTTATATCGCGATCTCCTGATACACGCGAGACTGCAGGTCAAGCGTTTGAGCGTCAAAACAGCCGCATGGCCAAATCGACCACTACAGTGAGCGTCACGCTGCTGAGCAGCATGGATAAGAGCACCGCTTGAGCGGCAAACCCCGGCTCGTTACCGTATTCCAACGCCAGCGCCGCGCTGTTGCGCGAAGTGGGGATCGCGCTGGCTATAAACAAGGCTTGAGCGGCAACGCCGTGAAGCTGCAGCAGTTGGATCAACGCGAAAGCGCAGAGCGGCGAGACGACCAGCCGGACGAGACTGCTCAGAAGGACGGCCGAGGTGTTCTGCTGAAGCTTCGCCGACGCCATCTGCGCGCCGATCGACACGAGGGCGAACGACAGCATGCCGGCAGCGATCTGATCCAGCGGCGTCACGATAGGCTCGGGGAGAGGAATGTCGAAGACGCGAAGCAGAGCGCCTGCCACGATGGCGTACAGGACCGGCATCTTGGAGAATTGAATCAATGCGCCCTTCAGGCCTGCGGTCGCTTTGCTGGCATTCACCAGCCCGAACGTGAAGGTGGCGAACAGCTCGAAGACGACCACGATGACTTGGATCGACATGGCGAACGGATCCTGCTTGAAGGCCATGGCGTTGATGGGAATGCCCACATTCCCGTTGTTCGTCAAGGAGACGCTGTTCGAGAAGCTTGCGGCCATCGGTCTTGAATAGCCCATGACGCGGCTGACGCCATATCCGATCATGACGATAACGATGAATTGAAGCAGCAAAAAACCGAATACGGACACGACCAGCCCCGCCGACAGCTTCGATTCGTAAATTTTGACAAAAGCGAGCGCGGGAACGTAATAGTTCAGGATCAGCTTGGAGAAACTGCCAAGCTCGAATTTAAACTTCTTGTGCAGCAGCGCCCCGATGCCAATGGGAATCAAGATAGGCAGCATAATGTGATAAAAGGTATAAAGGATCGGCATCGCTCTCGCCCCTCGTTCCGCCATCTGCGGTTAATAGATAGTCAGCCCGGATCCCGGCTTCATGGCCGTTCCCGTCATTCCCATGTCGTTCAGTCTTCGGACGAATCCCTCGCCATCCTGGCGGATGGGCGGAAAGGTATCGTAATGAATCGGCACGATGTGCCGCGCGCGGAGCCATTCCGCTGCCAACAGCGCCTCTTCCGGTCCCATCGTGAACCGCCCGCCGATCGGCAGGAACGCGACATCGATATCGAACCGTTCCCCGAGCTGACGCATATCCCCGAATAGGCCCGTATCCCCCGCGTGATAGATGACTTTGCCTCCCATCTCGACGATGAAACCAACGGGAACGCCGGCATAAATTCGCTGCCCGTCCGGTGCGCGCACGGAAGAAGTATGCGTGGCCTGCGTCAGGTAGAGGCGGCCGAACGGGAATATCCATTTTCCTCCTACGTGCATCGGTTCCGCGGATACCCCCTGTCCCGCCATGAATTCGGCCAGCTCCTCTACCGCCACGATCGGAGCGTTGTTTCTCTTTGCAACGAATACGGCATCGGTGATATGATCGTCGTGACCATGCGTCAGGAGAATATGTCCGACTTGAATGTCTTCCGCCTTCGTCGCGGCATGGGGATTCCCGCTGATGAAGGGATCGATCAGGACGGAGTGAGCCCCGTCGGTCAACTGGATGCAGGAATGCCCGTGATAGCGGATGTGCATAGGAATCCCTCACTTTTATAATAAAAATATGTACGTTCGTGTTAATTCATATTATAATCACCGACATGACCTGTCAATTGTTTTTGCGTCGATTTTTTATGCTGGGGGCGAGACACACTGATATCGCTGGAGAAG
This sequence comes from Cohnella hashimotonis, assembly GCF_030014955.1. Lineage (NCBI taxonomy): Bacteria > Bacillati > Bacillota > Bacilli > Caryophanales > Paenibacillaceae > Cohnella > Cohnella hashimotonis. The sequence goes on along the minus strand of NZ_JAGRPV010000001.1, from coordinate 7,401,733 downwards.
CAAGTGCTATTTCTGATCTCCTCGGCGGAGAGCATCGACGTGAAACTCCTTGTCGAGATATACGAGGCGCGGGGCGTCGATCATCAGATCGTCCGGAACGCGCTAGCAAGGCTTAAAAGGGAAGGGTACGTTCACTCCCCGGAGCGCTCGCGGTATTCGCTCACGAAGGCGGGCATGAGCTTCCTCACGGGAATCAACAGCAAACCGCAGCTCCTTGACCGGCGCTGGGACGGGCGGTGGCTGAGCGTCCTGTTCGAGGTGCCGGAGACGGAGCGGAAGAAACGCGACGCGTTCCGCGGCGATCTGCTGCAACTTGGCTTCGGGGGTTTATATAAGAGCGTCTATATCTCGCCTTGGGATTATGCGGCGGAAGCGCTCCGCTTCGCGGAGCATCATGGCTTGGCCGATCGGGTGACTATGTCGAGGGGCGCGTTCGTCCACGGAGCCCCAACCCCTCGGCAAGCCACGCAGCTGTGGCGCTTGGACGCGTTGAACGAGACTTATGAGAAGCAGCTCGCTTGGCTGCGTTCGGAATTCCTGCCGGTGATCGCCGCTGGACAGATCGGAGATTCGGATGACGGTTTGTCTGCCTTCGTTCGCTTCCTGGAATTGGGGGAGAGGATGGCGGACTTGAGTCTGAACGATCCCATGCTGCCCGAGGAACTGCTGGAGGAAGATTGGTTAGGCAGAACGTGCTTCGGAGAGATGCAAGCCTGTCTCACTCGGCTGGCGAATGCGATCCCGGCTACTTCTCCCTACCGACACTTCGTCTCGCGCTATTTATAAGAACGGAAGGACAAATAGCAGTTCTAAAAAACATCGCCAGGACAAGAAAATGTCCGTGCGATGTTTTGTCGTACCTCTATAGTTGAATGAGATCGACTATTCACGCCCGGTATCCTATGTTACACTTCTTCCCATCGTATACTTTCCGGTGGCTGTGCCATTTCGTACCAGAGGGAGGAGTCGCGGTGCTGCGCAATCGCAAAAGTGTTTTTTTGACGCTATGGCTCTCGTACATCGTCATTTTGATCATTCCCGTCTCGTTCTCCGCCGTCTTGTACACGCGGATGGAGACCCGGATGATCGAGAATGCGAGTCGTTCGAATCTGGCGATGCTGGAGCAGGTCCGGCAGGTGGCCGATAATCGTCTGATGGATATCGATCAATTGATCGTGCAGGTCGCGACGCATCCCAAGCTGCAGACGATGTGGACGATCGAAGAGAGCGGCAAGTACGTCCAGTACCAAGAGGCGGTGCAGGCGCTCAAAAACATTCGCAGCGGCACCGGCTTCGTCGACGACTTCTTCATCCATTTGCGCGAGCAGGACGTCATTTTAACGCCATCTATGAAAACGGATACAAACCTGTACTTCAACAATCTGTACGTGTTCCCCGGGTTGAGCATGAGCCGGATCCGTTCGGAGCTGCTGGGGGACTATCACTTCAAGACGTTCTGGCCGGTCCAGCAGCTGAAGGTGGACGCGTCGACGGAGAACGTCATTCTATGCGCGGTATCTCTGCCGCTGGGGGACGAGCAGCACATCTGGGGCACCCTGGTGATGATGATCGAGGACCGGCAGTTTTTCGACCTGCTGAAGCAGATCGAATGGGCGAACAGCGGCTCCATGTTTATTCTGGACGAAAACGATCGGGTCATCCTGTCTACGTCCGGCAGCGGGCAGCTTCCGGAGGAATTCCGGGACGAGTGGCTCCGGGCGGGCAACGGTTATAAGAAGGATAACGCGGACCTGATCTCGTTTACGACAGGAAAAAGCGGTTGGAAGTACATATCGCTCGTGCCCGAAAAGGTCGTGCTGGCCCGGGTGAACGATATTAAAGTATGGGCCTTGGTGCTGCTGGGGCTTGCCGTAGGGGCGGGGACGCTGGCCGCCTATTGGATGGCGTATCGGAGCTACAGCCCGATCAAGGATATGATGTACGCCCTGATGAAGGGGAAAAACGCGGAGCGGCCCGCTCAGCTGAACGAATATGAATTCATCAAGACGTCGATCGCCCAGACGTTGGCGGATAGCGAGGAAGCCAAGGAACAGCTGAACGCATACATTCCCGTCGTACGCGCCCACTTTCTCTCCCGGCTGCTGAAGGGGCAGGCGGAGACGGCGGCTTTGACGAAGGAATCGCTGGCCTTCATGGGCATTCGCTTCCCGCATGAGGAGTTCAGAGTGATGCTCGTCGAGCTGGACGAGAGCGGCGAATTCCTGCGCGAAGGCGGCGAATGGGACTGGGCGCTCGTGCGGTTTCTTTTTAACGTAAGCAGCGAGTTTATCGGAGAGAGCGGTTACGCGGCCGAGATGGAGTTAAACCGGCTGGCGCTGCTGCTAAGCGTGCCGGAAAGCGGGGAGAACCTGGGCGAGCTGGTCGATAGTCTGAAAAGGGTCGTTGAAGAACGATTCCATATGAAGATCGCCATCGGCATCAGCTCGGTCCGTTCCGGCTTGCGGGAGGCCAGCCGCTGCTACACGGAGGCGGTGAACGCGCTGGACTACCGGATCATTCACGGCGCGGATTCCGTCATTTATTACGAGCAGATCGACCGGAGCGGGCGAAGCTACTACGATTATCCGATGGAGATCGAGTCGCAGCTCATCAACTATATGAAAAGCGGCGCCTGCGACGACGCCCTGCGGCTGCTGGACGAATTGTACGAGACGAACATGGGGAGCGGGGTGATCACGCCGGAGATGGGCAAGGCGCTTTTCTTCGATCTGCTCAGCACGATGCTGAAGGTCATTCACGCGCTGAAGCTCGGCGAAGAGCAGCTTCCGGCTGCCATCAAGGATCCCGCCAAGTTCGTAGCCGCGGGCAAATCGGCGGAGGATATGCTCGGCCGGCTCAAGTCGCTCTGCCGGGCCGTCTGCGACAGCGTCCTGGAGGCGAGGACGGACCAAAAGGATCGGCTGAGCGAGAGCCTCAAGCAATATATCGTCGACAACTGCGCGCACAACGGGCTTAGCCTGACCTCGATCGCCGATCATTTCGGCATGACGCCGCAGTACATCTCCGGTTTTTTCAAAAAGCAGAACGGCGTGAACTTGACCGACTATATGACGGAGATTCGCATTCGTCAGGCGAAGCTTCTGCTCGCCGAATCGGAGCTGTCCGTCCTTCAGGTGGCCCGGCAGGTCGGGTACGCGACCGATATCGGCTTTATCCGCGTGTTCAAGAAGCTCGAAGGAATTACCCCTGGAAAGTACCGGGAAACCGCGCAGCGAGCGGGTTCGACGAAGAACGGTTAGTTCAGCTGAAAATCGGTTGGTCGCCCATATGAAGAGCGGTTAGGACTTCAGTCAACGGACTGTAGGCAGACCGCTCTTGTTCAAATTAGAGTGAAGTGGCGGGGCACGCAAGCCGCGAACGAAACATACGGGAGGGTTAAAGGAATGAAGAATGTTCTGAAAGTGCTTACAACCTCAGTAGCGGCAGCTTCATTGATGACAGCGTTATTGACCGGGTGCAACGGAAAAGATACTTCCCCCGGCGCTTCGACGGCGGCCGCGGCCGCGGGGACGACGGCAGCGTCCAAGGGAGCGGAGCCAGCCAAGGAAGTCGGATTTCCGAAATCGCTTACTTATTGGGTGTCGCTCAACCCGAACGTAGCCGCCACCATGAAAAACTATAATGAGATCGCCGCATACAAGGAAATGGAAAAGATCACGGGCACGAAGGTGGATTTCCAGCATCCGCCGGTGGGCCAGGAGCTGGATCAGTTCAACCTGATGCTCGCCTCGGGCAAGCTTCCGGACGTGATCGAATTCGGATGGGCCGGCGCCGCCAAAGGACCGGACAGCCTGATCAAGGACAAACAGATCCTCCGGCTCAACGAGCTGATCGAGCAGAACGCGCCGAATCTGTCCAAGGTGCTGGCGGAAAATCCGGAATTCCGCAAGCTGGTCACGACGGACGAAGGCAACATCTACGTCATGCCGTTCCTGCTCGGAGATCCCATCCTTGCCGTCGTGAACGGTCCGGTGCTGCGCAAGGACTGGCTGGATAAGCTGGGCCTTGCGGTGCCGAAGACGCTGGCGGAATGGGAGACGGTTCTCACGGCTTTCCGCGACAAAGACCCGAACGGCAACGGCGAGAAGGACGAGATCCCTTATTTGTTCTCGATCGCGGATATGGACTTCAACCACTTGTTCGTAGGGGCTTGGGGCATCGGCTCCGACTTCTACAACGACAACGGCACGATCAAGTACGGCCCGGTGGAGCCGCAATTCAAAGAATTCCTGGCTACGATGGCCAAGTGGTACAAGGAAGGCCTGATCGATCAGGACTATGCGACGACCGACGGCAAGCTGAAGGACGCGAAGGTCACGAACAACCAGCTCGGCGCGCTGTCCGCGTATCCCGGCAGCGGCATCTCCCGCTATACCTCTCTTACCCAGGTGAATACGCCAGGCTTCAAGCTCGTCGGCGCGCCTTATCCGGGGCTGCAAGCGGGCGACAAGGTCATGGGCCAATATACGATGCCGTTCACGGGCATCGGCGCGGCGATCACGACTTCGGCGAAGAATCCGGCGGAGATCGTTAAGTGGCTCGATTACAAATACGGCGAGGAAGGCCATATGCTGTTCAACTTCGGCATCGAAGGCGAGAGCTACAAGATGGAAAACGGCTATCCGAAATACACTGATCTGATCATGAACAACCCGGATAAGCTGCCGGTCACGCAAGCGATGGCCAAATACTTCCTTGCCAGCTTCAACGGTCCGATGGTGCAGGATAAGCGCTACATCGAGCAGTACTTCACGATGCCGGAGCAGCGCGAGGCGCAGCAGGTCTGGTCGCAGGCGGACCACAGCAAGGAGATGCCGCTGGTGACCCTCACGGCGGACGAGAGCTCCAAGACGTCCTCGATCATGAACGACGTCAAGACGTACCGGGACGAGATGATCAACAAGTTCATCATGGGCACCGAGCCGATCGATAACTTCGACAAGTTCGTCGACACGATCAAGGGAATGGGCATCGACGAGGCGATCAAAGTTCGTCAGGCGGCGCTCGACCGTTTCAATCAACGGCAATAGCAGTCGAACGGAAAATGGGGAGGGGGAAGGTCTGCCCTCTCCCTGTCATCGGCGGCCATAAATGCCGGGCGGGAACGCCACAGTTGACGAAAGGAGGGCATGCGAATGTCCCTTATGCTTAAGCAGCGATCCGCTGCGGAGAAGCCGGCGGTCGATAAGAACGGCTGGAAGTACGGCACCCTTCGCGACCTCCGGATCAACAAATATATTTACATCATGCTTGTGCCGGTCGTCGCTTATTACGTTCTGTTCTACTATGTGCCCATGTACGGCTTGCAGATCGCATTCAAGGATTATTCCCCCGGCCTGGGCATGTGGGGCAGCGATTGGGTCGGCTTTCGGTATTTTAACGACTTTTTCAACAGCTATTACTTCTGGAGACTGCTCCGCAATACGCTGCTGCTCAGCTTCTACGAGCTGCTGTTCGGCTTTCCCGCCTCGATCATCCTCGCTCTTCTGCTGAACGAGCTTCGCAGCTCCCGGCTGAAGCGATTCGTTCAAACGGTAACGTACATGCCCCATTTCATCTCGCTGGTCGTCGTCGCCGGGATGCTGGTGGACTTCCTGGCCAGAGACGGCCTCATCAACAACGTGCTGTCGTGGTTCGGCGCGGAGCCGGTCGCCTTCCTGCGCGAGAGCGGCTGGTTCCGGACGATCTTCATCTCCTCGAACGTCTGGCAAAGCGTAGGCTGGGGTTCCATTATCTATCTGTCCGCGATGTCAGGCATCGACCCGTCTCTGTACGAGGCCTCGCGCGTCGACGGCGCCAGCCGCTGGAGGCAGACGCTGAGCGTCACGCTGCCGGGGATCATGCCGACGGTCGTCATCCTGCTGATCCTCCAGATCGGGCACTTCATGAGCGTAGGCACGGACAAAATCCTGCTCCTGTACAACAGCTCCACCTATGAGACGGCCGACGTCATCGGCACCTTCGTGTACCGGAAGGGCATTCTGGAATCCAACTTCAGCTACAGCTCCGCCGTGGGTTTGTTTAACGCGCTCATCAATTTTACGCTGCTCGTGCTGGCCAACGCCATCAGCCGCCGGACCAGCGAAAACAAGCTTTGGTAAGGAGGTGCGGCTCTCATGAAACGCAGCTTTGGAGAACGCCTTTTCGACGGCTCGAACGTCGTGCTCATGCTCCTGCTTTCCGCGGTTACCCTTTATCCGTTCCTCTACGTGCTGATCGCCTCGATCAGCGACCCGGCATGGGTGGTGAAGATGCGCGGCCTCATCTGGTACCCGCACGGCTTTTCGCTGGATTCGTATAAGCTCGTATTCGACAATCCCGCGATCTTGACGGGCTACGGGAACACGCTGCTCTACGTCGTCGCCGGCACCGCATTGAACATCCTCATGACGTCGCTCGGGGCGTACGCGCTCTCGAGACAGAGCGTGAAGTGGAAAAATCCGGTCATGTTCATGATCGTTTTCACGATGTTTTTCAACGGCGGACTGATCCCGACGTACCTGCTCATCAACAACCTCGGCATGCTCGACAGCCGCTGGGCGCTGATCATCCCGAGCGCGATGAGCGCCTACAACCTGATCATTATGCGGACGGCCTTCCAGAGCGTTCCGATCAGCCTGGAGGAATCGGCGAAGCTGGACGGCGCGAACGATTTTACCGTTCTGTTCCGCATCATACTGCCGCTGTCCATGCCGGTCGTGGCGGTCATGATCCTGTTCTACGGCGTCAGCCATTGGAACAGCTGGTTCAACGCGCTGATCTACTTGCGCACCCGGGAGCTGTATCCGCTGCAGCTCATCCTGCGGGAGATCCTCATCACGAACAGTACGGATTCGATGATGACCGGGGTCGGCGGCGCCGACAAGATGCCGATCGGCGAGACGATCAAGTACGCCGCGATCATCGTGGCGACGGTGCCGATCCTGCTGCTGTACCCGTTTCTGCAAAAATACTTCGTCAAAGGCGTGATGATCGGAGCGGTGAAGGGCTAGCCGGAAAAAGGCAGCAAGCAGTCTAAGTTAAGGTCTGGGAGGCTATGCTTCGCTGAACTGCTGCTTGAGGACGTCGTCGAGAGCGGCAAGACGGAGACGGAGTGACGTTGCCGAAGCCTTCGCTATACACAGGGCATCAATTTGTAGTCGAGCGCGTAAAAGTGCACGGTAATCGGATCCTTAGGGGGAGGCTGTAGTCGCACAGACTACAGCTTTCTCGTCCCGTTGTGCATCTCCATGAAGGAAATTATACCTTCTTTGAGGCGAGCAACGCCAAAAAAATATGTTCCATGATTGCGGGGAGTTCCTGGTGGTGAAAATTAGGAAAACGGGTTCGATTGGTCAGCGTGGATTGCTCGGGAGGATGAATGTGATGCGGTTCAGTGGCTGTCTGGTAACGAGAATCGCCGTTGTGAGACTCGCTGTGGAATTTCAAAATGTCTTGTCCATCTTGATCGACCCAGTTGTAGTAAGAGACTTCAATAAGTCCGCCGCTCAATTCCTCCGTGACCAAAAGCCGCGAGCCATCCTTGAAGATGAATGAATGGCGTGTGACTCGCATGCTTGTTAACAGCCCGGTCCCGTCCCCATCACGTGAATCTAGAAGGACGGCGTCGAAATCCCTCTCAAGTTGCCTAATGTTGGAGGGGAAACGCATTACCAGTCCCCCCGCTTTTCTATGAATTTAAGCAGGCTTACCCATTGCTCCGCATCCCGCGCTTCGCTTGGCGTAAGATCCGATTTCTTTGCCAGTGTCTCTTCCCACGTGCCTCCGTATTTCTCCTCGAAATGAACGACGGTATTTAAACGATCAGCCAATTCTTCGACAGCCGTCATTGGCTTGTTTCTTCCCAAGCGCGCTTGCTCCGACTCATAGCGCTGTGCAACTTCTGCAACCGTAGAGTTTGCGCCAGTCGGGGCCGTGTACACAGCGTTCTCCGGAATGCGCGCCTGCTTGAACCGCTCCCCTTTTTCCACGCCTTGGAACCGCCCCTGGTTGATCCAGTTGTTAATCGTAGCTACGCTGACTCCAAAAAAGCGGGCCGCTTCGCCTGTCGTGAATGTCCGGAAAGAAGCGGGAGCGGAATCGACGCCGAGCGTGACCATGTAGAGAAGGGCGCGTTGCAGCGCTTGCGGCGTATTGCCCGTCGTCAATAACTGCTCGATGGACTGAAGTACGTCCGTCGTATTTTTTGTGGACGAACGCTCGATATAATTAGCCAGCGCTTTGACAAGCAACGTCGTTTTTTCAGCATCCTCCAATTGAAGATATGGCTTCATGTTTTCCGACAATGCCACGGCTTGAGCAATAGCCATTTCCTTCTCAATCACGTCAAACATATACATTCACCTCACCTCCAGTCTAGCAGTTTCTTATTTGAACTTCAACTAACTTAAAATAACCTGTAACAAACAATGATTAAACTAATAATGGCTATCTTCATTATAGACGCATGACAAAGGTGTTATTCCGAGAGATACGCTTTGATTCACTTTTTTGTAAATAATGGCGGACTGCGGCTATCGGCAGCATGCCGTGAAGCCTATCTTCCGAGGCGACTGGGCCCACGTAATCTTTCAGGAACCTTTTAGGCTCATTTAAGCTCAGATTTAGGTTGGAGGTCCAAGATAGAGTCATAGCCAGCAAGCATGGGAGGATGACTCGAATGAACGAACATAACGAGAAGAACCATGAAATAAATAACCAGAATGAAGTGTCTACCTATTATTACGATCCTTCGAATCGAGTAGAATCGTTGCGCGCTTTTTACGAGGAAGAGCTGAACGCAGCCGCAGCCGAGCAAGCGGCAGTTGCGGAAGACGGCGGCAGCGGTCAAGGCGGTCGCGGCAATCGGCGCGGGGATAATCCTAAGGGATTCTCGCCCAAGTCGATCTTTGCCTCATTCCTGGTCGGCGCCATGGTCGTCGGCGGAATGAGCGTCATGTCGGATCGGTTGAACCTGTTCACCGGAGGCGCCTCCGCGGCAGCCGAGTCGGCAGCGGCCGGCAGCGCTTATTCGGACGCAGCCGGAATTACGACGGCGTCGGTCTCAGCTTCCTCGAACGTAGACGAGAAGATCTCCACCGTGTTCGACCAGGCAAATCCGGCAGTCGTGGAAATCGAGAATTACGGCGTCGAGAGCCAATCGTCGGCAAACGGCCTCTTCGGAGGACGCGGCGGCGGATGGACGGATCCGCGCGGGCAATCGATGCAGTCGCAGCAGAGCGGCGAGCCTGAGTTGATGGGCACGGGGACGGGTTTCTTTTTCAACGAGGATGGATATATCCTTACGAATGAGCACGTGATAGCGGACGCGACGGAACTCAAGGTTACCGTGCCGGGCTACGACGAACCCCTCGCGGCAAAAGTCGTGAATGCGAACGCGGATCTCGATCTGGCCGTTATTAAAGTAGAGAGTCCGGACGGCAAGAAGTTCCCGGCCCTGACGATCGGGGATTCGGATCAAGCCAGCATCGGGGACTGGGTGATCGCCATCGGCAACCCTTACGGTCTGGATCACACGATGACCGTCGGCGTGCTTAGCGCCAAGGAACGTCCGATCACGATCGCCGAAGAGGACGGTACCGAGCATCAGTACAAGCATCTGCTGCAGACGGACGCCTCGATCAACCCCGGCAACTCGGGCGGCCCGCTGCTGAACGATAAGGGCGAAGTGATCGGCGTGAATACGGCCGTTAACGCGGAGGCCCAAGGCATCGGATTTGCCATTCCGGCCTCGGTCATCCACGACGCGCTGACCGACCTGATGGCGGGGACGACGGTGACGAGCCTTTAAAATTAGCTGCGAGAGAGTCGTGGTTCATACCAAAAATCAAGGGCCGGTCCGTTCACGCGATGTGAACGCCCGGCCCTTATTTCGCAAACGACAGAACTCAACCAACACTCTAACAGACAGCAAAGAAACAGTCTATATTTTCGAACCAGCTTCCTATACATTTGTATAGCCGGCCGGCAAATACGGATGAAGCGGAGCGTGGCACGATGATCCCTCAATTTCATTTTGCGCCAGAAGAAGTGCAAGCGCATGTCAGCAAAGTATTTGGCGCCGGCTATCTCGTGGCTGGAATCGCAAGAATGCACGGCGGCGCGCAAAAGGCCGTTTACAAAGTCGAATGCCAGAACGGATTCTCTTGCGTGCTCTACGTTTGGGACCTCTCCCAGAACTATTTCCAAGAAGAGATCTTGAACGAGTCGGGGGCCCACAGATCATACGGGAGCGACCTCTTCGCTTTGAATAATCGTTATCTCCGGCAGCACGGGATCAGCACGCCAAGATTATACGATTTGAATAACGATCGTGACCGGATCCCTTTCGACTTTGCGCTTGTCGAGTACGTACAGGGGCAGAAAGCGGAAGCCTATTTTCAGTTGAAAGACGCCAATGCTCGGGATGCATTATTCCGCCGAGTTAGGGACTTGATAGGTGCCATGCATGCGATGGAAAGGGACCGGTATGGGAAAGCGGATCATAATGGAGGTGACGAGCAGCCGTGTTTTGAAGCGCGGCGGGAGCATGCGGAGTCGGCCTTGACGTATGCTGCCGGGCATCTGGCGAATGTGAGGGAGAATGATAGCGGATTGCTCGATAAGCTGCATGGGCTCGCATCGGAAATCCAGCCGAGGAGTCAATATCGCTTTATCCACGGTGAGCTCGGTCCCGACCATATCTTAGTCGACGATCAGATGCAGCCGTTCCTCATTGATATTGAAGGAGCCGAATTTTACGATCTCGAACACGAGCATAGCTTCTGCAGCTTCGGTTCGGCGATTTCTACCGCTTTTTGAAAAGGGACGATCTGGACCCGGCCCGCATGCGCTTCTATCGCTATTGCCATCACTTGTCATTGACAGCGGGCGGCTTGAAGCTGCTTCACAGGCAGTTTCCGGATCAGAAGTTCGCGAAGGATCTTGCGGCGTACCATGCGCGATGCGCCATTGAGATCGCAGCAGGAAAATTCGTTAGCTGAAGCGCCTATAATTAACAAAATGCCGGAGCCCTCAATTTCCAGGACTATCGGCATTATGGACTTATTGGTCCGTAATGTTGCATACTCCTATTCAGTTGGTGAAGCAAAGTGGCCAGGCCGCATGATTTCAATGAGGAAGATGTGATAAGGAAGGCTATGACGCTTTTTTGGTCAAAGGGCTTCGAGCCGACTTCGCTAAATGATTTGCTTCAGGCGACGGGGCTTAGCATGAGCAGCCTGTACGAGACCTTCGGCAGCAAGCACGAGCTGTTTCTTCGGGCGTTCCAATTGTACAAAAAGGACCGGATGGATGGGTTCTCCGCGTGCTTGAGCCAGCCCAATGCTTATCTGGCAATCTCGACCGCTTTTCAGACGGTGCTGGACGGCAATGGAAATCAAATGGGCTGCATGACTGCGAATGAAGCGATCGAGTTGGCCCCTCACGATCCCAAGCTTCAGGAGTTGGTGGAAAGCGACTTTCACGAAATCGAGCAGGTTTTCCTGGAGGCGATCGAACGAGGCAAACAGAACGGGTCGCTCCGCACTGGAACAGAATCGCGAAAGCGTACCCGCTTCCTTACGGTATCTTTGCAAGAAATCAATGTAATGATCCGAGCAAAAGCGCAGGGAGACGTCATGGAGGATACCATTTCCGTTATCCTGGAGAAGCTGAACGAACGCAAGTAGAGTTCGTTTTTCTTTTTCATTATTATGGACCGTATGGTCCGTAATTACTTTTTGCTTATTATGGACCGATCGGTCTTTAATGAAATACATTTAGCTTGAAGGAGAGTCAACATGAACAAATCGTACGAATTCATATTTTCATCCTTCCGTTTCCCATCCGGCGTCACCGCCAACAATCGGATTACGATGGCCCCGATGACCCTTATGGCTTCTCGATCTAACGGAGAAGTAACGGACAATGAACTGACCTATTATGATCTCCGATCACGCCGCGCTCGTGTCGCAATCCAGCAAGCTGGGCGAGAACAGATTTGGGATCGACGATGACGATCTGCTCCCGGGATTAAAGAAAATGGCCTCCGTCATTCGGAAAGATGGAACGAAAGCGCTCGTGCAGCTTTTTCATGGCGGCCGACTGAGCAACCCTTTGCTTCTGCCGGACGGCCAAGCGCTCAGCGCCAGCGCTGTCGCGGCAGAGCGGGAGGGTGCGGTCGTTCCCAGGGCAATGACTGTAACGGAAATCGAAGCGGTCATCTATGACCTCGCACAGGCCACTCGCAGGGCGATCGAAGCAGGCTTTGACGGAGTCGAGCTGCACGGGGCTAACGGCTTTTTGCTTCAGCAATTTTTCTCTCCCCATTCGAACCGCAGGAAAGACCATTGGGGCAGGACCCTGGAGAAGTGTATGAATTTCCCGCTCGAATTGATAAGGCGAGTGAAGGATACGGTTGCCAAGCACGCTGCATCACCGTTCGCGGTCGGATACCGAATCTCTCCGGAAGAAAATGAAAACCCCGGGATTACGATGGCCGACACCCTTCAATTCGTGGAAGTGCTGGCGGCACAAGGCTTGGATTTTATACATCTATCCGTAGATCGCTTCTGGGCCGGTCCAAGAAGAGAAGAGGACAAGGACAAAGAGAAGTCAAGAATCGTCATGATCCAGGAGCTCGTGGGGGACCGTATTCCCGTCATCGGCGTCGGCGGGTTGTGGACGCCCAAAGATGTCGTTCAGGCGCTCGCAACCGGAATCCCTTTGATCGGGCTTGGCCATGCCATGCTGCTGAATCCGGATTGGGTTGAGAAGGTTAGGACCGGACGGCAAGCAGAAATTACGACGACGCTATCGCGTTCTTCGCAAAAGGAGCTAATGATTCCCGATGTCATGTGGGGGATGATTACCAATGTTCCTGGATGGTTTGACGTCGTTGATTGATGAGGCGATTTTACTGTTTTAAAAAATGCCGGACTCCTCACCCTGCAGGAGTACCGGCATTTAAATCTTTGTAATTAAGGCAGCAGCGCCTCGCTCACATCCTTCAACACGGCCAGATTGGCCATATAGGCGGAATTGATCCAGTGCCCGGAGGACACGTAGTGCACGCGATCGTTCTTCACGGCCGGCAGCGTCTTCCACAGCGGAATGTCTTCCAGTAGCTTGCGGACTTGCTCCTCGGTCTGGCCTTCCGGGATAATGATAAATAGCTCGTCCGCATCCAGATCCGGCAGCTTCTCGAACGTGAGCGAGCCGAAGTTGTCGGGCGTTCCGTTGGCAAGCTCATGCGGCTTCAAGCCGAGTTCGCCGTAGACCAGCTTACCGGACAAGAAGTTGCTGCCCACCAGGCAAAACTCTTTCTCGGACGGTCATACGATCGCGATCGTCTTCCCTTCGGTCGCATTGGCCAACTGCGCTTTTGCCTCGGCGACCCTGTCATCGTATTCGGCCAGCTTCTGCTCCGCAACATTCTGTTTGCCCAGAAGCTCGGCGACCTTGCCCAATTGCGCTCTCCAGTCCGTCGGATCCCCATTGAACAAATAAGTCGGAGCGACCTTGGCAATGGTATCGTAATCCTCGGCTGGGAGGAAGTGCGAGCTGATCATGATGAGATCGGGCGGAAAGCCAAGCGCGGCTTGGGGAGAAAGGTCGTTCATCAGATCGATTGTCGGCAAGTCGGCCAACCAAGGCTCCAGATGCTCCTGCACCGTGCCGCTCGCAGAATACTTGGCCACAGGCGTCACGCCCAACGTCACCAGCGCGTCTTCCATATAAGGAGAGAGAATGCGCGCCGGCGTGTGTTCATGTGGATTCGCGTTGATTTTAAAATTGTGTATATTGGAACAAAAAGTGTTAGACACTTATCCTGCATTGATAAGATAAATTATACAAATTTCAATAAATAAAATGGAAACACTCCATCATTTTACAATTTTTGATGATATAATTATACTCTGCATTAGTCAAAATTAAAATCATTAAAATTGGGGTTGATGTATATGTCGAATTATTCTTTTGATCGCTTTAACTCTAGAGATTTTGAACATATGATACAATCCTTATCAAAAACAATTTTTGGTAACGGAACTATTATTTTTGGTGATGGTCCTGATGGAGGGCGAGAAGCGACTTTTGAAGGCGAGTGTCCATTCCCAAGTTCATCAAACAGATGGGATGGTCTTTGGGTTATTCAGGCTAAGTATAAAATTAAAACTGAAAACGAAAAAGATTTTGCGTGGATAAAAATGCAATTTGAGAAAGAAATGATGAGTTTTGAAAAGAGGAAAAAAAGGGGGGTTAGAACTCCTGATAATTATATCTTCTTTACTAATGCTAGTATAAGTGGTGTTGAAACTACGGGAACAAGAGATAAACTGGAGAACCTCTCAAAGAAGTATAAACACTTAGTAGGGAATATTGTGTTTTTTGGAGAAAGTGATTTATGCAGATTTTTGGATAATAACCGAGAGGTAGCAACTTCATATTCGAGCTTTATTCTACCAGGCGACATCTTACATTCTCTATTTACCTTATTTAATAAAAACAAAAAAATGGAATACGAACTTCTGTCGAGGTATTTAGAGAAAGAATTTAAAGGAGACATGGTCTCTAGGCTAGAACACGCAGGTAATATGACAGATAAAACAATAAATCTAGAAAAGGTGTTTATTGATCTTTATGCAACTAAAGATGGTTTATTAAATGATAATGTTATAAAAGGAGAATACAAATTTTTAAAACGAATAATTAACATCGGTGACGAGTCACACCGGATGCATTCAGAGGCACATATTAAGATAATGGAAAATGACATAAATAAATTTGTTCTAATAGGAGGGCCTGGATACGGGAAGTCCACGATAACGCAATTCTTATGTCAAATTCACCGTGCAAATTTATTAAAATCAATGTCGAATCAAAGTATTTCAGAGGAAGTTATTTCTTTTTTAAAGGATTGTTTGACTTCCGGGATTGAAGAACCGCAATGTATCAGACTCCCCATAAAAATAACATTGAAAGACTATGCCGGGTGGGTTCTTAAAAGAAAGAAGGAGGATGAAGACAAGAATATATCAATTGTGACTTATCTGAAATATGTCTTTGAAAAGAAGGGCGACGGCGAAATTGGTTATGACAGCATTAGAGAACTATTAAGTAACATGTCACTTTTATTTATTTTTGATGGATTAGATGAAGTGCCCATTACTTCAAACAGAAGAACTGTTTTGGAAGAGATCGTTACATTTGTGGAGATTGAGTTAAGGCAAAGAAATTCTGATGCAATAATAATTGCAACGACAAGGCCTCAAGGCTACACAAGGGAGTTTGATGATACAAAATTTCAGCATTTACAACTTGCAGACTTGTCAAAGGACGATTGTAAGATGTATTTAAATAAACTTATGGAAATGATGGAACCATCAGTTGAAAATAGAGAAAATTACTTGCAATTGTTAAAGACTGCTCTCAAAGATGAGGTTATTTCAAGCTTAATGAGGACACCTTTACAAGCAACTATAATGGCTGTTTTAGTGAAGAGCGGAGGAGAGCCGCCAAGAGATAGGTATAATTTGTTCAATGAGTATTATTCTACAATTTTTAAGAGAGAAAAACAAAAGGGAGTAGTTAAAGTACTTAATGATTATCCAAAGGAAGTCGATGCCATTCATAACAAGTTAGGGTATTTTCTCCAAGTTAGCGCTGAAGGAAAAGGAACACCGTCATCAAGTATATTAATTGACGAGTTTAAAGTTTTTGCTAGACAAGAGCTGGAAGAACTAGAACTTGAAAAGCAAGTTGTCGAGAACTATATAGAAGAAATTTCTTTTGCAATTGTTGAAAGACTAGTATTTATCACAGAAGTTGAAGACGGAAGAGTAGGTTTTAATATACGTTCTTTACAAGAGTTTTTTTCCGCACAGTTTTTAATGCACAATAAGGCTGATCAATATATTATTACAACTTTGAAATTAATTTGTGGAAGTGCATACTGGAGAAATACTTTTTTATTTTGTGTTGGTTACTTATATCGGCATAAAGACTTTTTAATTGATATTATTGATTCGTTATGTGGCGAACTCAATGGATCAAGTGACGATTATGACTGTGCCACTGGAAAAAGTGTTGGAAAGATAGGCTCCTGGTTAGCATTAGATATATTAAATGAAGGTACATTTAGGGGCGTTCCCAAATACGAAAATAAGTTTGCTAAGTATTTAGAAGAATTGTTCATTATTACAGCTTGCGATTTACATGCAAATCTAGGGAAGGTTTCAAATGAAATTAAAAGAAAATATTTAAAAAGGTTTGTTGAAAAGTACATTGTTTCTCCTGACTACACTAGTATGAGAACATCCCTAGTAGTTTCAATTCACTTGTTGAAAAATAACTTTAATGAAATTTCAGAGGTTCTAGACAATGTTTATAATGATGAGATAGAAAATCAGCTTTTAAAAATCGATAATATGAGTATAGAAGAAAATTGGTGGGTTATATCAAAGATTTGTAATATTATAGTCCAAGAAAAAATTGTTGTTATTCCTAGAGAGTTTCGAAAGTTTGATTTTCTGGAAGCGATTGCGAAAAATCATAAAGACGATAAAATCATCAAAAAATTTATATTAGAAAATTCATTTATGATGGTTTTTCAACATTTTTTTAATCAGGAATCAAGATTGCTAAAGATAATTAACTCAATTCTTGAGCCTGAATTCCAGTTAGAAAATGAAGTGCTTCTGAATAGAAATTTAATAGTTCATGAATATTCTGAATCCATTCATCTAAATCTTGTAAGTATCGAGCGTGTCACTAGAAATAGCCTGAAAATTGCCGATGTATGTAAAATGTACGGGATGGTTACTATGGGTTATCTTTTTGAATTTTGTAATAACCCAACCAAGAAAAACTTATGGAACCTTTTTCATCAATTAAAAATAGAGAATAATGAAGTGCAACTGAATATAATGTCTAGTGAAATTAATTGGGTTTTCGGGAAGGTTTTTTTAAATGACCCGAACCTACTTAATGTTGAAGAAGAGATTAGTAATGGATTATACGGTGACATAGATGATTGGACGAAATATGAAAATAAGTTTAAAAATTCGCTACTCAATATTGATGATTTACTCAACGAAGTTCCTTTTAAACTACTCGCATATAACACAATTTTTGAAATTACTAAGGTGAGTAGAAAAGAGGGTTTTATTAACTTTTATCTTTTTTATAGATCAGTAAATGATGTATTAAGGTCTCAATTACACGAGGAACTAATAATTGTGCTTTTCTTTGCATTTGATACTGATTTTCAAACAACCTTGGAATCATTAAAAGAGAATAAAATGTTAGAGGATATAGTAATAGCTTTAAAAAGTAATACAAATGAAGAAATTGACTTTTTAGTTAACTTACTTTGGAGTTATATTATTAATAATTATACTGTTTATGAATTACACCAACATATAAATAATGGAATTATAAATTTTGATAATATTAATATTTACGAAGGATTTCTCCCGGTGCAAAACCAAAACATTATTCAACAAAGTTTTGAGAAAGCGGCGCAACTTATTTCATTTACTCAAACAGAAGGCACAATTATCAGAATACTTTTTGCCATGTTTAGTAACTTAGCGCTAGACAAAACAGTTTTAAAATTAGATAAAACCAACTTTCAATATTTAATTAATGCAGAATATGTTGATTTAGCAAACGAATCTAGTAGGTTGCTGCTTTGCTTTGCTAACAAGGAGATCACAAAAGAGACTGAAATCAGCTTGATTGCTAAAATGAAACAATTCTATAATGATGCTCAATTTATGGATTCCTTAATGCGTATAATCGTGAATTGTTGGGATGATGACTCACACGCGGAAGAGTTATTGGTTCTGTTCTTTAAAGAAGTACAATTATATCATGCTACAAATAACTTTCTAATTTTAAACTATGAAAATGCAATAAGAAACTTATGCCACAATTATTCTACTGGAATTCAAATATCCAATTTAATTGTTAATTAACAGAATCAATGTAATTTTAGAGTTTTGTTACATTGGACGTGGCGATTTTTCTATATTGATCTGATTCTATTTAAATTTCAACTTGTAAGCAGTGTGAATAAATCATGGGTCAGATTCTAAAGAGGAATGACAGAATTGCACGTTGTAGAGAAATTGCTATTGAAAACGGCATTGGGAATCATCCACAGTAAATAAAAGAATTGAGCAACTATGACGATGCAGCGATACAATCATTTGGAGCAACAATACGAAAACTTCGTTCTTAATTGGATGGAGTTTGTTTTGTTTTTAAAAAAGTCTTTTTAAGGTTCCTCTAGTAGGTGACAGTATAGGAGTGGATTGAGGGTCTGTCAATAAATTTGTGTAAACTCATTTATATGAAACTCCCCGGAGGGGAGATTGGCCTCAAGGCAAGTGCTGGCCGATCCGGTCCGGAAAGAAAACGGAGAGCTGTAGGAGCATCTGTCCCCAGTTTTGGACGCGGCCTGTCCATTTGCGTGTGACATCCATCGTGACGAGATAGAGCATCTTGAGCAGCGCTTCGTCGCTCGGGAAAGATACTTTTCCCTTTGGTGACCTTGCGAAGCTGGCGGTGGTAACTCTCGATCATATTGGTCGTGTAGATGAGCTTGCACAGCTCGGGCGGATACTTGAAAAAGGTGGCGAGCTCATCCCAGTTGCCGCGCCACGAGCGAATAATGAGCGGATACTTGAAGCCCCACGCCTCCTCAAAGCGGTCCAGCTCTAGCAGTGCCATCTCTTCGGTTGTGGCTTTGTAGATGGACTTCAGATCCACCGTCACTTTCTTCAGATCCTTGTAGGAGACATAACGTGTGGAGTTGCGGATCTGGTGGATGATGCATTTCTGAATCTCCGTCTTCGGATAGCAGGCCGAGATCGCCTGAGAGAAGCCGGTGAGATTGTCGACGCAGGTGATCAGGATGTCCTGAACGCCGCGATTCTTGAGGTCGTTTAGGAGCCAGAACTTGGCGAACTCGTTCTCGCCGATCCACATGCCCAGCACGTCCTTGTTACCGTCCAGATCAATACCGATGACCATGAAGGCTGCCTTGTTCACAATGGCGCCATCCTGCTTGACATTGAAGTGGATCGCATCCAGGAAGACGACGGCGTACACGCCCTGCAAAGGCCGATTCTGCCATTCCTTGATCAGTGGGATGATCTTGTTGGTCACATTGAAATTAAAGGTTGGCGAGACCTCCAGGCCGTAGAGATTCTGCAGGTGGTCCTGGATCTCCCGTGTGCTGACGCCCTTAGCAAAGCATGGTCAAACGAAGAGATGTCTCCGATTTCCGACAGGATCACAGCTGCTAGCTTTGGGCCTATACCGGGAATTGAGCGCAATAACTCATAGCCGGCAATGCAACTGGCTTTCTTTTGAATCTCTTGTTCCAAATTTGCAAGATGGCTTTGGTACTCCATTAGCAAATTGATCATAAGTCGCAACGCTGTAACCTGGCTGGCGTTCGGATCAATGATAAGGCTGCTTTTGGCTGCTGCGACAATCGCTGTGGCCTTACTGGACTCCCAGTTGATCGATCGATTACAGAAGGTCATAATCGTGTCCGTTATCTCTTCCGTAGTTGTGGAAAGAACAAATTTTGGCGTTGGGTACTTCCGCAACACTTCAAGCGCAGTAGCGGAAAACAACTGGCCAAATATGTTCGTGTACAGCGGAAATAGCTGATCCAGTATAGATTGAAAATTAAGTTGGGCTTGGACATAGGAGTGATTGATCATTTGGTGCTGTCTGCTCAGAAAACGGAGTTCGTCCAGTTCCATTGATCTCTTCGCCGGTCCGGGCTGTAGTTCATCCTTGTAATACAGTTCTGCCAGATGTTTGGCGTCCTCCGTATCTGTCTTTACTTTCCTCAATTTGGACTTCCGAGCACGTTGAGGAATAAGCGGATTGAGCGCAATGACTTCATATCCATGTTTCTGTAACAGAGCTACCAGCCCCAAGTGGTAGTGTCCTGTTGATTCCAAACTACAGCTGGTTTTACCCCGACCAGATCTTCTACAGCCTGCAACTTATTGATGAGCCTTGTCATATCCTCATGTGTGTGCAGGAAGCGAAACGCCTTTTCAAAAGGCTTATTCCGCTCTAGAAGCATGTATCCTTCGCGTTCACCTTTTGAGACGTCAATTCCAATAACAGGTTTCATAAATCCTCCTACAGTTCGTTTGCCGGAGCCCGCTAACCATTGCACGCCCATAGCTTCGCGTGTTATTCGAGATCTGGAATGTCTCAACCAGCTTAATCATGGTTTGTGCAATAGCGGGAGAACAGTTTGTGTAACGGGCTTAGCAGGTGCTGCCCCAAAAAATTTATCGTTCTTCCCGGCTACAGCAATCTTAAAACAAAAGAGGCTAACCAGGAATTTAGCTGGTTAACCTCATAATACGAAGTATTTTACAGACTCTGGATTCAATCCAATTTCCTTTCCAAGAGAGTTAAGTCCCATTTTTCACCCCAAAACCGAAGCACCCTCACACCATCTCGCAGAACCAGCCTTCCTTCCCCCACAATTACCGCAAACCGACTATGATCCAGCAGCGGAATATCCGCCACCGCATCGCCCATGCTCAGCACATGAACGGCACCTGGCGCCTGAAACGTCGGCAACTGCAGCACGCGAGCCTTATCCACTCCATAGTTGCAGGCAACCTGTCCGGTCAACCTACCATCCCGCTCCTCTAGCTCAAACCCAAACAGGCCGCTAAACCCAAACCGCTCGGCATAAACTCTCAACACCTCGGCGGGCGCGCCACTGACGAGATAGACTTCGATCTGATAGCGGCGCAGCAGCGCGAACAGAGGTTCAGTCTCATTAAATAAATGCCGCGCATTCTCGGACACAAAAGAAGCGACACAAGCGCGATAGGCCTCAAGAGAACAACCCGCCAGCGCCTCGGCAAACGTCTCACACGTCTGAAGCGTATAGTCCGCGTAAGAGATTTCCTGCAGGCGATACGCCTCTTTAATCCGTTCAAGAATCGGATGAATGCCGTCCGCGACAATCCCCTTTTCGACAAGATGATCCGTTAATCCATATATGGTGTAGCCCCGGTGAATGGTGTTGTCCCAATCGAGTAGCGCATAACGCACGACGCCTAAGACCTCCCTATTTATAATCTAGAACCATTTTTCTATTAAGAATCGCGTAACAACAGCATGACAAATATAGACCCCATCAATAAAACGCCGAAGGTAAACAGAACGGCTGCAATGATCAGAGATCTGCGCACTTCCGGTTTGTCATGTGAATTTTTTTATTCCTGCAACAATCAATACTGGAATTCCCAGCATATCGACTATAGGTAACGTATCCACCCATTTAGAATGCCAGCCCAGTAAATTAGGCCCTTTTACAGCACCTGCCGAAAAATCTGAACAGCAAATCAGTAGAAAGCCAAGACTAACGAACCATGGGTACTTTTTAAAGTTTATCAGAAGGTAGCATGCAACTAAGCCACAAAACCAACCGTAATCGCTATGTAAATGGGCCAAGGCAAGCTATTAATGAAAAGATTCACATCGCCCCCCATATTTTCTTTTATTTAAAGTTAGAGAAACTTCACATGCTGTCCCAGCCATTTTCGCATACTCGCCAAGGAAATACTTGACCCTCCAGTTGACTGGAGGGTTATTATTTTTCTAAACCAGTGTAATTCAATCGGAATTACAAAAATTATAACAGGCCACGCAGGAGAGGGAAGATGAAGATGGCGGCAAAAACGATAAAGATATTGGCGATCGCAGGATTGGCGGCAGGACTGCTGGCGGGCTGCGGCAGCGACAAGAATGAGGCAAGCGGGGCGAAGACGGAGGCGGTCAAGGTCATATTGGACTGGACGCCGAACACGAACCACACGGGCCTGTACGTCGCTCTGGAAAAAGGCTACTACAGTGCGGAAGGACTGGACGTCGACATCGCGCAACCGTCGGAGGGCACGACCGCGACGCTGATCGCCGCCGGCAAGGGCGACTTCGGCGTGAGCTATCAGGAGGACGTGACGTACGCGCTCACGAGCAAGGATCCGCTGCCGATCAAGGCGGTCGCCACGCTGATCCAGCACAACACGTCGGGCTTCGCCTCCCCCAAGGACAAGAACATTACGAGCCCGAAGGACTTTGAAGGCAAGGTGTACGGCGGATGGGGCTCGCCCTCCGAGGAAGCGGTGCTGCAGGCGGTCATGGAGAAGGACGGCGCCGATTACGGCAAGCTGAAGCGGGTCGATATCGGCAGCGACGATTTCTTCGCGGCAACGAGCAAGAACGTGGACTTTGCCTGGATCTTCGAGGGCTGGACGGGGGTCGAAGCGAAGAACCGGGGCGTCGAGATAAACTATATCGCGGCCAAGGATCTGGACCCCGCGCTCGATTACTATACGCCGATCCTGATCGCGGGCACCAAGACGCTGAAGAGCGATCCGGACAAAGCGCGCAAGTTCCTGAAGGCGACCGAGGAAGGCTACCAATACGCGATCGCGCATCCGGAAGAGAGCGCGGAGCTGCTGCTCAAGCACGCGCCGGAGATCGACAAGACGCTGGCGGTGGAGAGCCAGAAGTTCCTGGCCTCGCAGTATATCGCCGATGCGCCGGCATGGGGACAGATGAAGGAGCAGGTGTGGAACGCTTACGCGCAATTCCTGAAGGAGAAGGGCCTGATCGACAAAGAGCTGGTCGCGGCGGACGCCTTTACGAACGAGTTTCTGCCTAAAAAGTGACGAGGATCGAACATCAGGCAAAGCAAGGCGGCAAGGCAAAGAGGCAAGGTAAGGCAAGGGAAAGCAAGGTCAAGCAACACGGGATCCTGCTAGGGAACCGAGAGATTTAACATTTTATAAAAAAGGAAGTCGGCCTCATGAGAAACTTGAAGGTTATGCTGGAATACTTCTACCCTTGGACGAATTCGGCCGGGTTCTACTATGCGAGAGAGCAGGGCTGGTATCGAGAGGCAGGGCTCGACGTCGAATTCACCGTGTACGACCCCGGGCGGGGAGACACGCTGGCTTATCTGGCGAGGGGGGAGGCGGACTTCGGCATTTTTCCCAGCAACCGGCTGCTCGTGCAGCGGGAAAAACAGCCGGTGGTGGTTGGCGTCGCGGCGATCAATCATCGCGGGATGGAGACGGTGCAGACGGTGCGGAGCACGGGCATTCGCAGGCCGGCCGACTTGGCCGGCAAGCGCGTAGCGATGAATCCGACGCCGCGGGGGCTCGCGATGATCCGCCAGCTGGTGGAGGCGGACGGCGGCGATCCTGACGCGATCGTCATTGTGGATGCCGGCACGCGGGAGCTGACGCCGGACGCGATCGCCGCGGGCGAAGCGGATGCGACGTTCGGCAGCTACTGGGCATGGGAGATTCTGATGGACACCGCGGTGCCGGAGTCGGAGCGTATTGTATGGCCGGTGGACGAGATCGGGGCACCCCCGTATCACAGCTATCTGCTCGGCACGCAGGAGGCGCTGACGAAGCGGGAGCCCGAGGTAGTCCGCTCGTTTCTGGAGGCAACCGAGCGGGGCTACCTGGCAGTCGCCGCCGATCCGCTTGCGGCGGTGCCGGTGTTCGAGAAGTTCGTGCCATACTTTCCAAGGCGGCTGTTCGAGCGTTCGCTGCCGCTGATCGCGCCGACCTGGCTGCATGACGGCGCCTGGGGGCGCCAGCGGGTCGAGCTGATCGAGCCTTACGCGGCATGGCTTGCCGAGCATGGCATTTTGCACGACAAAGAGAGCTGGCGGACGGCATACACGAACGAATATCTGCCGCAGAGGGCTGCGATATGAGCGAGCGGGCGCACGCGGCGGCGGGGGCGGCACCGGGTGCAGTGCCAGGCGCAGCGGTGCAGGCCCACGGCATGGGCGCGGAGCTGGTCCGGCCGGACTGGGCGCCGATCGCGCTGGAGGAAGCGAACCGGCTGCTCAGCCGGTTCGCGACAGATGTCGGCGAGGCTACGGCGCTCGTCTGGCATAGCCCGCGCCCGTTCTCGAGCGCGACGATCGCCGAGATGTCCGGCGGCGGCCGCCTGTTCGTAAAGCGTCACCACCGTTCGGTGCGTGACGTCGAAGGACTGAACGAGGAGCATCGGTTCATCCGCCACCTGCGGACGAACGGTGTTCCGGTCAGCGAGATCCTGGAGGGGCGGGACGGGGCGACCGCCTATGCGATGGACGAGTGGACGTACGAGGTCCATCGGCTTGCGCAGGGGACGGATCTGTACCGGGATGCCGTCTCGTGGAGTCCATTTCAGCGAGAAGCCCATGCCTATGCGGCCGGGGAAGCGCTGGCCCGCATGCACGTCGCGGCAGCGGGCTTCGATGCGCCGGCGAGACGGGTGCGGCCGCTCGTCTCGAGCTTCTCGATCTTCGCAAGCGCCGCCGCTGACCCGCGCGCCGCGCTGCGGGCCTATGTCGCCCGCCGCGAGGCGCTCGCCGGCTATCTGGCGAGCCGTCCGTGGGAGCAGGACTTCAAGGCCACGCTCCTGCCGTTCTATGACCGGCTCGCGCCGCATCTGGCCGGTCTGCAGCCGCTCTGGTCGCACAACGACTGGCATGCTTCGAACCTGCTGTGGCGCGAAGACCCGGAAGGGACGGAGGTAGCGTCCATCCTCGACTTCGGGCTTGCGGACCGCACCAACGCAGTCTACGATCTGGCGACGGCGATCGAGCGGGGCACGGTGGATTGGCTCGCGCTTCACGCGGGCAAGCAGGACGGCCTGGTCGCTTATGCCGACATGGAGGCGCTGCTCGCCGGCTATGAATCGGTCAGGCCGTTAAGCGCCGCCGAACAAGCTGCACTACCGGCGCTGCTGCCGCTCGTGCATGCGGAGTTCGTGCTCTCCGAGATCGACTATTTTGCGGGCATCGTGCGATCCGTGTCCAACGCGGATATGGCGTACGATCTGTATTGGCTGGGGCATGCGACTTGGTTCCAGGGCGAGCATGGGCAGGCGCTTCTGGATCATTTGAGGCAGCGGCCGTACCGTAGCGGCCAAGCGGCGTTGCGGCAGGATTGACAGGTATTTAAACGCTTGTTAAATTATAAGTAATTCAGTCGGAATTATAAAAAATAAGGCGTGACAACTGATGACTAGACGCATTCGACCGGACCAACGGTTGTACCCGATCCTCGCCTTGCTGGCCGTCATCGTCCTCTGGCAGCTCATCGTGACGCTGGCGGACGTGCCGATGTATATTCTTCCTTCTCCGCTGGATACGGTGAACGCGCTGATCGACGACTTCGGCGCCATCGCCGGCCATGTCGGCACGACGCTGTACGAATCCGCGCTGGGCTTCTTGCTCTCCATCGTGCTGGCGTTCGTGCTCGGCATTCTGATGGACAGCTTCGACATCGTCAAGAAGTCGCTCTATCCCATACTGATCGTCTCCCAGACCGTGCCCACGATCGTCATTACGCCCATTCTGATCATCTGGTTCGGCTTCGGCATGCTGCCCAAGGTGCTCGTTATCGTCATGGTGTGCTTTTTCCCCATCTGCATCAGTCTCGTCGACGCCTTTGAAAAGGTGGACCGGGACTACGTGAACCTGTTCCGCTCGTTCGAGGCCGGCAAGCTCCAGACGTTTCTGCACCTGAAGCTGCCTTATGCGATGGTCAACTTCTTCTCAGGACTCAAGATTGCCGCTACCTACCTGATCATGGCGGCCATCATCGCGGAATGGCAGGGCGGCACGAAGGGGATCGGCGTGTACATGGTACGGGCCAAGAATGCCTACGCGCTCGATAAGGTGTTCGCCTCCATCCTGGTCATCGTCCTGGTCAGCGTCGTCCTGATCGCCGTCATCAACCGGATCGGCAGCCGGGCAACCCATTGGAGATCGAGGTGATGGCTATGCAAAAGGTGCAAGAGAAGCCGGCGACTGCGAGCTGCGAAGGCGAGGTTCTGATCGCGCTGGACCGCGTGGGCAAGCGCTTCGGCGAGACAGAGGTGCTGCGGGACGTCTCGCTCCGCGTAGGCAGGGGGGAGTTCGTCTCGATTCTCGGGCCGAGCGGCTCGGGCAAGAGCACCCTTTTTAACATGATTACGGGACTGCTCCCCGCCGACCAAGGCGAGCTGAAGGTAAACGGGGAGATCGGCTACATGCAGCAGAAGGACCTGCTGCTCCCGTGGAAGACGGTCATGGATAACATCACGCTGCCGCTCCGGCTCAAGGGCACGAACAAGAAGCTGGCGCGCGAGCGTGCGGATGCGCTGATCGATCGGGTCGGGCTGCGCGGGTACGAGGACCGATACCCGGGCCAGCTGTCGGGCGGCATGAAGCAGCGGGCGAGCTTTCTGCGTACGTTCCTCGCTTCAGGCGAGATCATGCTGCTCGACGAACCGTTCGGCGCCCTCGACTCCATGACCAAGAGCGCGATGCAGACGTGGCTGCTGGAGGTGCAGGAAGCATTCGGCGCGACGATCCTGTTCATCACGCACGATATCGAGGAAGCGATTCTGCTGTCGGACCGGATCTACGTGCTGTCCTCGCGGCCGGGCGTCGTGAAGGAGGAGCTGACCGTCGGCTTCGGACTCGGCGACAAGCGCGAGCGGCTGCTCGATCCGCAGCTGCTGCGGATGAAGGAAGCGATCAAGCGGCTGCTCTAACGTACGTATGACGGGCAACGGGCAATCGGCATTTTCGGAAAAAAGAGCGGAGGGGGACAACCATGGAATGGTATTCGATCGGCGAGGTGTCCAAGCTGTGCCGGATTCCGATCCGCACGCTGCGTTACTACGACGACATCGGGCTGCTCAAGCCGGAGCGCATCTCGCCGGACAACAACTACCGCTACTATTCCAAGGAAGGCATGCGGAAGATCCCCCTCATCAAATATTACAAGCAGCTGGGCTTCAAGCTCGAGGATATCGGGAAAATGCTGGAGCGCCAGAACCTCGACGTGCTGGAGGATTACATGGCCAAGGAGCTCCTGATCGTCGAGAAGCAGATGGCCGAGCTGCAGAAGAAGCACTTCGCCATCCAGGAATGGCACCGGCTGCTGAAGCAAGGGGAGTCCTTGCTGGCCGAGCCGCCAAAGGCGCGGGAGATCCAGATCGCGAAGTTTCCGCTCTACCGCACGATGACGTTCCGCTACGAGGTGAAGGATCGGCAGGAGGCGGACATGGAGGTGCTGTACAGCAATCTGTTCGTCGAGCTGTGCAATCGCCACAACCTTTACGCGTACGGCCCTTTCATGCTGTACTTCGAGGACATCGGGCAGCGCATCGACCGGACGTTCACGGGCGTCGACTGCTATACGGCGGTCATCGACGACGGGACGAGCGAGGGGCTGACGACCGAAGTCGGCGGCTTCGAGGCGATCAGCGTCGTCCATCGCGGCGATTACCGGACGATCGGGCAGACGTACCGCGAGGTGCAGGAGTGGGCGGAGCGGCAGTCGGTGGCGCTGAAGGGGACTTCGTACGAGCGATATATCATCGATCCGTGGAGCACGACGGACAGCGATAACTATGTCACGGAGCTTATTTTGCCGATCGGAGGAGCTTAAACATGTCTAATTTGATCAGCATCCGTGAGGCTGCGGCCTTGCTTGGCAAACCGAACGTCGTCTTCGCGGACGTGCGGTTCGTGCTCGGCCAGCCGGATGAGGGGCGGCGCGCTTACGGGGAAGGCCACATTCCGGGCGCGGTCTTCTTTGACCTTAACGCGGACTTGTCAGGGCCGAAAGAGCAGCATGGAGGCGGGCATCCGCTGCCGCCGCTTGACGCGTTCGCGCGGAAGCTAGGCGCTGCGGGCATCGGCGAGGAGACGGAAGTCGTCGTGTATGACGACCAGGGTGGCAGCATCGCCGCGAGGCTCTGGTGGACGCTCAAGTATCTCGGCCACGAGCGGGTGCGGCTGCTGGCGGAAGGTTACTCCGGCTGGAGCGACGCCGGCCATCCCGTGACGCGCGAGCTGCCGGCGCCGGTGGCCAGGACGTTCGTTGCCCGCGTGAACGAGGCGCTGCTCGCGGACGTCGGGCGGGTGCAGGCGGCGATCGGGCGCGAGGGCGCCGTATTAATCGACGCGCGCAAGCCCGCTCACTATACGGGCGAGGACACGAGCAAGTACGCCAAGGCCGGGCACATTCCGGGCGCCATCAACCGCTTTTGGGAAGCGGGCTCGCCGGGTGGCTTCTTTCAGGGCGCGGCGGCTCAGAAGGCGCGGTTCGAGGACATTCCAGTGGACGCGGAGATCATCGTCTACTGCGGCGCGGGCGTGACGGCGACGCCGAACGTGCTGGCGTTGGCGGAGGCCGGGTATCCGAACGTGAAGCTGTATGTCGGGAGCTGGAGCGATTGGGTGTCGTACGGCGAGAACCCGATCGCGACGGGGAATGAGGAAACGCCGCGCCAAGCATAGCAGTATCTATACAGGCAAACAAGCCGCCAACAGCCCGAGGGCCTTGGCGGTTTTTACATGCCCACATTCAGTTAAAGTTGGCGGCAACATATCCTTCCTATACAATGATCATAAAGTCCGCAAATTCAAGCGGATCGGGAATTGAGGAGCGGCGCGATGATTAAAAATTTGTACGAGACGCATTTACAGGTTACGGATTTGAATGCATCGATTGTTTTTTATAAGAAGCTGGGACTCGAACTTGCCTTAGTCATTGAAGAAAGAAAAGGGGCATTCTTTTACATCGGCAAGGAACGCCAATTGCTTGGCATTTGGGAAGTGCCGCAGGGCACCGAGGTTAGTAAACGGCACTTTGCTTTTGGGACTGACCTGGATTTGTTAAAGGGGTCGATCGACTGGCTAAGAGAAAGAGGGATCAAGCCTAAAAAAGCGCTCGGAAAAGAACCGATCGAGCCGGTCGTACATGCGTGGATGCCTACGGCAGCCGTTTATTTCGACGATCCTGACGGCAATGAGCTGGAGTTTATAGCCTGGTTGCCGGCTGAACCCAGACAGATGGAACATGCCATCTATTTAAGCGAGTGGAACGAAATGATGAAATAACGAATTGGAGGCACATCTATGTCTAACGGTTGGAAGCCTATGTCTAACGGTTGGAAGCCGAATGGATATTCAAGTGTTTCGCCGTATTTAGTCGTGCCGGATGCAAAGCCAGTATTGAATTTCTTGCAAGAAGCTTTCGGCGCAAACGAACTTAGGCGTTATCTTCGACCGGATGGCTCTGTCATGCATGTCGAAGTACAGATTGAGGATACGGTTGTCATGCTGGGAGAGACCACGGAGAAGTGGGAGGCAACCGTTGCTCAATTGCATATTTATGTTGAGGATGTTAGGGGGACTTATCAGCATGCCGTTCATGCAGGCGGCGTATCCGTCATGGAACCGGCCCGCAAAGCAGGAGATCCTGATCGACGCGCAGGCGTGAAGGACCCCGCTGGGAACACTTGGTGGATTGCAACGCAAGAGTCATAGCGTTCGGTTCGCCACATACGTTCTCCTATATGATGGATTGGCCGCACGCAACGAAATAGCGATACGCCAGGTTCTTATCTTGTAGGAATTGGCGGCACGCAACGAAATAGTGATGCGCCAGGGTCTTATCTTGCCGAAAATGGCGGCACACAACGAGATAGAGATGCGCGAGCGTCTTATGACTCAGCGGGAAACGGTTGCGCGCAGCGGTACGGCAATGAGGTTAGCGGAATTTGGTCGCTATGGCGAGCAAATGTGTTTGGGCGAAATGCTAAGTTTGCGCTGCGCCTTACATTGAATCAAAACATCGCCAAACGGCCCAAGAGCCCTGGCGATGTTTTTTTGCGCGATAAAGAAATCATGGATTGACAATTGGATTCAATTGTATTAATTTGATAATATCAAAGTGATAATAATAAAACACCGGCAAAGCCTATCATAGAAAGCGGGAGAACTTTTATGAATAATAAATTGGAGCAACTGCAACGCGCATACAACGCAGGCGAAAAGCCAAAGTTTCTGTTTTTCTGGGGACATACGCCGGCGGCGGACGGAAGCGTGAGCCCGAGTTGCCTGAGCCAATGGTGGATGTCCAGGTTCGAGGTCGACGGAATAGCCTATTCCTGCACGGAACAGTACATGATGGCGGAGAAGGCGCGGCTTTTTGGCGATGCGGACGCGCTTCGTAAGATTATGAGTGCTTCGCAACCAAAGGAAATGAAGGCTTTAGGCCGCGCGGTCAAACATTTTCAAAGTACGGTCTGGGAACAGAACTGCTATGAGATCGTAAAGAGAGGTAACTACGCAAAGTTCTCGCAAAATCGGAGACTGCGGGAATATTTGAAGTCTACAAAAGATCTGATTTTGGTGGAAGCGAGCCCGTTCGACCGGATCTGGGGTATCGGCTTGGAGAAGGATCATCCGGATGCGAAAAATCCGCTAAAATGGCGCGGCTCGAATTTGCTTGGTTTTGCTTTGACTGAGGTCAGGGACAACTTGCTAGAGGAAGAGGGGAGTTAGACGTGGATCGGAAAATAATTGCGAGAGATACGCTCCAATATATGCAGCAGGGATATTATACGATTAACGGGGAGCAAGTGAATTTCGCCGATAAACAGAAATACGCAGAGGATCGCAGCGCCCTGATTACGCCGGAGCAAGCCAAAGCGGCAGTGGAGCTTATCCGGGTGGATCGGGACGGCCCATTGGCTGAATGTTCAGTAGTGAATGCGGCGACCGTTAAGGCCATCCTTAACTGGGTCCAATCGGGAAAGGCGCATGTGGGCGTCCTTAACTTTGCCAGCGCCAAAAATCCGGGCGGCGGATTTTTAAACGGAGCGATGGCGCAAGAGGAAAGCCTGGCTGCATCCAGCGGCCTATATGGCACGCAGCTCCGGCATGAAGCATTCTATAAGGCGAATCGCGCATGCGGTTCGATGATGTACACGCATCACGCCATCTACTCCCCTGATGTCGTCTTTTTCAGAGATGAGAAGTTTAACCTCCTGGCTGAGCCTGTCACGGCTTCGGTACTGACACTGCCCGCCGTTAACTATGGTCAGGTCGTGTTAAAGGGAGAAGACACCGAGCTGGCGCTGCGCGTCATGAAGGAAAGAATGCGTATTGCATTGGCCCTGTTCGCTAAAAATGGAGACAAGAACCTCATCTTGGGCGCGTACGGCTGCGGCGTTTTCAGGAACGATCCGGTGCAAGTCGCAGGCTGGTGGAACGCGCTTCTGGTGGAAGAGGGCTATGGCTCGCTATTTGAGCATATTACGTTCGCGGTTCTGGACGGTTCGAGGAATAGTCAATGCATGAGGGCTTTTGAAGATGCGTTCGGCAGTTAATCAAAAAACGAGCGACCGGAGTAAATAGATGAACCATAAAGCGGTGGCTGCATCTTAAAAACCGAGAAAGAAGGCCAGCCGCCCCGCTTTTGGGGAACGCTGGCCTTCTGACATATACGAGGCATTCAGACGTATAACGCAATACTATCAACCTCTAATGTCCATGAACGTCTTAACCAACTCCCCGAATTCCTCCTGCCGCTCGCTGGACGCGTGCTTCTCCGCCGTCTGGAGAACATTTTGCAGCCGGCTTTCCCCGACGCCTTCACTGTCCTTCATGATCTTGGCAAATTCAGCGACGGCGGCGATAAACAAGGTGGCATCGGACAGCTTGTCGGAGGGGCCGATGGATGCGGACGATTCACGCGATCGATTGTTGTCGTCCACGTCTTTGTATCGAATCGTGACCTTGCCCCAAGGCTTGGCTGCGTCGCTCTTCAATTGGAGCTCGTAGAGCGCGGTGACGGAATGCCCGGCACCCACTTCGCCGCCGTCCACTTTGTTGTTGCGGAAATCTTCATCCGCGATCGCGCGGTTCTCATAACCCAGGAGGCGATAGCCCTTCACCTGCGCAGGATCGAATTCGACTTGAATCTTGGCGTCTTTGGCGATCGTCTGCAGCGTCTCGGTCAGCTGTTCCTGGAAGATCTTTTTCGCTTCATCCATATCGTCAATATAAGCATAGGCGCCATCGCCTTTGTCGGCCAGTTGCTCCATAAGCACGTCATTGTAATTGTCCATGCCGAATCCGAAGGTGCTGAGGTACAAGTTTTTCGCGGCATAATCTTCAATCGTACGGAGAATGCCTTCGGGACCGGTCTCGCCGATATTGGCCACGCCGTCGGAGCACAGAATCACGCGGTTGATCGCATCCTCGTCGTTGAATTTGCTCGCCATTTTATAACCTAACAGCAGTCCGGCTTCCGCATTCGTCGAGCCTTCGATCTGAAGATCATCGATCGCCGCTAAAATGGCACCCTCGTCCTCGACAGCCGTAGGCTGCAGAACCGTGCGCGCCGTCGAGCCGTACACGACGATGCCGATCCGGTCGTTAGGCTTCAACTGATTGACCAGCAGCTCCAAGCTCCGCTTGACCAAACCGATCCGGTTGTCCTCATCCATGGAGCCGGATACGTCGATTACAAACGTCAGGTTCGCTCTCTTCCGCGCCTCCGATTCGATCTCCTTGCCCTTGATGCCGATCCGGACGAGCTGCGTGCCTGCTTCCCCGAACGGAGAGGGGCCGGCGTCGACATGAATGGCGAACGTATCGTTCTTGGGCGGCGCGTCGTTCAGATCGAAGTAATTGACGAACTCCTCCAGCCGGATGGCCTCTTGAGGCGGCACGTTCCCGTCTTTGATATAGCTTCTTGCCAATGTATAGGAGCCCGTATCAACGTCCATCGCGAACGTAGACAGCCGGTCATCTTCTGCAGAAACATAGGGGTTGGTCCCGTAATCCTGGAAAAACATATCGGAGGGCGTGGATGCTCGTTGGTCGTGTGCGCTTGCGGCTGCGGCTTCATTAGAGACTGCTTGGGATTTCGACTCCGGCGCACGGTTGGCGGCGGAATCGTTGTCGCTGCTTGAGCTGCAACCTGCGACCAGCGCGCCAATCAAAAGTACGGACAACAAGCCTAACCTTTTTCCCATCTGGACACCCCCGATTAATGAATAGCGGTTTCTTTTAACAAATGCCATTCGATTGCGCAATGTTACAAAACGATTACATAAACATTTCTGTTGTGTAACGACATGCGCTATTTAGACGATTCAGGTAGAGGGAATGTTGCAAGTAATGTAAAATTTATCCTCGGTTAGATCGCAGTCGTGGAGGCCTAAATGAAAAGACGCTTGCGCCCCTCCTTCTCTCGGCCCTTGTTCTAATCAATTATTTTCAGAACGCGACGCCGGACCAGAATCCGAATCTGATTACCGACTACAGCAGACTGCATCCGCTAAAAGTAGCCCGGGTTATCGAAGGTATTTCTGGACCTCCGCCGCCTCCGGGTTCGCGATTATCACCGGCGGCTATATCATCGACTGGTTGACGATCGACGTTCTGTTCTCTATAAGCGGGTTGTTGTATGCTATGAGCGCAGGGGTTACATGGCGGTGGGGAAAAT
Organism: Cohnella hashimotonis; assembly: GCF_030014955.1. NCBI lineage: Bacteria > Bacillati > Bacillota > Bacilli > Caryophanales > Paenibacillaceae > Cohnella > Cohnella hashimotonis. Next base: position 7,368,359 of record NZ_JAGRPV010000001.1, on the reverse strand, counting down.
TACGACACAGATCTGAGCAATCTTGATCGAATAATGAGGAGGCGTCCAGCATGAAAATCCAACGCATCGACCACATCGGCATAAACGTCAACGATCTGGCAGCGGCCAAAGCTTTTTTCGTCGAATTCGGGCTCGAGGTGCATGGGGAATGGGAAGCAGAAGGCGCTTGGCTGGATGTGATCGTCGGGCTTGAGAACGTGAAGACATCCTGCGTCGCCTTGCGTTCGCCGGACGGTCAGACGTGGTTGGAGCTGGTCCAGTATATCCATCCAACGGATGAAAACGGCGTTCAGCAATCGCATTCGAATACATTAGGCATCCGTCATATTTGCCTGGCCGTCGATGATATTGAAGCGATCGTCGACAACATGAAAAAGAAAGACATGGAAGCCTTTAGCGAAATACAGAATTATAAAGATATCTATAAGATGTGCTACGTCCGCGGGCCAGAGGGCATTATTCTGGAGCTGGCGGAGCGGCTATAATATATTCGGATTGCTGACCGCATCCTTTTATGGTAAAGTACACCTAATATTCACAACAACGCAGAAGAAGGGTAAGTAGGCATACTTAATGGACTTGCAGAGAGCCGGTGGTTGCTGCGAATCGGTGTCCAGCGTATGTTCGAATGGCCTTCGGAGTTGCTTCCCCGAACCATTGCATATTGAATGTAGTAGGGGAATGCCGGGTATCCCGCCGTTACCAAGGGAGCGGTATCGAGATCTGACTGTATGGATCTCCGCACCGTACAGAGCCGATCGGATCGTTCGCACAGCATGCGCAACGGTACGTTCACTTAAGGTGGTACCACGATAACTTCGTCCTTATTGGATGAAGTTTTTTTGATTTTTAAAGGGGGTGATGGCCATGGAAGATGGTTGGTGGTGGCGCTGGATTATCCGAGGGTTTCGAATTGCATTATCCAAATTAAGGAGCGTGTTATTCAATGAAAGAGCGGGTACTGACAGGAGATCGCGTTACCGGCAAGCTTCACCTTGGCCATTACGTCGGCAGTCTCAAAAATCGCGTGGCTCTGCAGCAACAATATGAAACGTATATTCTTCTGGCGGATGTGCAAGCGTTAACGACGCACTTCGACAAGCCGAATCTCATCAGAAGCCATCTGCGCGAGGTGGCGCTCGATTATTTGGCGGTCGGCATTGATCCGAATCGCGCAACGATTTTCGTCCAGTCTATGATTCCGGAGATCGCGGAGCTAACCGTATTGTTCTCCATGTTCGTCACGGTCAATGCGTTGCGCCACAACCCGACGATCAAGTCGGAGTCCAAGAACAGCGGCTTGGACGATATGTACTACGGCTTTCTGGGTTATCCGGTCAGCCAGACGGCCGACATCGCCTTTTGCAAAGCGACGATCGTTCCGGTCGGAGACGACCAGCTGCCTCATCTGGAACAGTCGCGAAAAATCGTGCGCCGATTCAACGAATTGTATAAACCTGTACTTGCAGAGCCGAGAGCGCTGATCAGCGAGATGCCTAGACTGGTGGGGACCGACGGTAAAGGAAAAATGAGCAAAAGCCTTGGCAACGCCGTCGCGCTGGATTCCTCGTACGAAGAGATCGCGCTTAAAATCAAACGGGCGAGGACGGACCCGACCCGTATTCATAAAAACGATCCGGGGCATCCGGAAGTCTGCCCGATTTACGCTTATCATCAAGCGTTCAGGCCTGACGGAGCGCCAGAAATTCGCGAGGGCTGCGAAAAAGGAACGATGGGTTGTTCCGCATGCAAGGGGCAGATCGCGCTTGCACTAGAACAGCTTATTGAGCCCATGCGGGAGCGCAGGTCTTATTATGCCGCGAGACCGGATATCGTTGATGATATCTTAATAAGCGGTACCCGTCGCGCTCGCAACATCGCTCAGGACACGATGGGAGAGGTTCGGGAGGCGATGAGTCTTAACTATTTCGACTGAGAAATGTCTATGCCTATCCTCTGTCGTTTGCAGGGGATAGGCTTTTTTTGAGGAATAGCTCAGAAATCTCCGGTTCAAACCGAACATTATCCTGCTACTTGCCTCAGTCATGCGCGAACAGCCGCGCGTTGATCGGTCGTTCGCCCGCGCCGGCAATGGCTTTTAAGAGCTGCTCCGCGGTGCAATCGATATCGCCGTAAGTGTTCACGATGGTGTCGATCGAAGCCGCGTATTCCTTGTGCACGAAGGGATGGAAGTGGGCGATGAAAATAACCGGCGTCCCCAGCTTGGTCCAGCCGCCCATCATGTTCCTCGCCACCTCGTCGTGCAGGCGGACGACATTGAGCCCGTAGCTCAAGCGGCCTCCGATCGAGCATATCATTACGTCGTAGGCCTGATCGGCGGCGACTTGGAACAAGGCGTCGGGACCGGGGTCGAGCCATTGGTCGACCGTCCCGGCATATTTGCCGATCTCGCGTTTCATTCGCTCCCAGAGCTCGCCGTAGCGGTCGTGATTATTGACGATCACGACATGCAGCACCTTCGTTGCAGGCGTGAAGCGGTAAGGGAGGAGCCCTTCCCGATCGCGGACGATGGTAATGCTCCGTTCCGAGACGGCCTCCGCTACTGCTACCGCACGGGCAGCTTTATCCGGAACGGCGCCTTCCTGTTCCGCGCCAGCGCTGCGGGCAGCGCTGTTACTCGCTGCGATCTCCTGTCCTGCGATCTTCTGTCCTGCGATCTCCTGTCCTGGGACCTCCTGTCCTTCAGGCTGCCGTCCCGCGATCGCCTGCTCGCCGCGCTCTCGACCCCGCCCTGCGGACGAAGCCCCGAAAAGCCCGAACTGCTCCTTCAACGACACGATGCGGCTCGCCCGGTCCCGGAGCGTCGCAAGCGTCAAGCTCCCCTCGCGGTGCCGCCGCTCCATCTCCGCATAGAAGCGCTCGTCCATCTGCGGAAACAGCAGCATGTCGCAGCCGTTCGTCAGCGCCGCCGCGCAGGCGTCGTAATAGTTCATATAGCCGACGACCCCGCCCATGTTGATCGCGTCGGACACGATCAAGCCTTCGAAGCCCAGCTCTTGCCTCAGCAGCTCGATCAGCAGCTTCCTCGATACCGTCGCCGGCGGATACAGGCCGCGCGCGTCGGGCTCGTCGAAGGCGGGCAGCGCGATATGTCCCGGCATTACCGCCATGGCACCCTGATCGATCAGCTCCCGAAAGACGCGCCCCGGCCCGTTTCTCCACGAGGCTGCGTCAAGCGGCAGGTTCGGCGTGGTCAGATGCTGGTCCCAGGAGGAGAATCCGTCCCCCGGAAAATGCTTGATCGTAGCCATCATGCCATGCTCCTGCAGACCTTTCATATAGCCGCCTGCGATCTTCACGACTTGCTCCGGCTTGTGGCCGGCGCTCCTCGTGCTCACGACGGGGCTATCCGCGTCCGACGCGATATCCGCGACCGGCGAGAAGGTCCAGTTAAAACCGATCTCGCCGGCTTCCGCCGCGGCGATCCGGCCGACCTCGTAGGCGAGTTCCTCCGAATTCGCCTGGCTGAGTCCCATCATCGAAGTGAACTTCGTGGCGCCCCGTATCATATTGCCGGGCCCGCACTCCATATCGCTGACGATAAACGGAGGGACTTCGCTGACTTCCTTCAAGCGGCGAATGGCTTCCTGCAGCTCCGCGCGATCCATGGGGTGGAAGAACATCGCGCCGAATTCCTCGAGGCGCTCCGCGCCGACGTGTCCCAGGGTCGGGCAGCAGACTTGCTTCAGCAGGCGGCGGAAGTTCATTTCCTCGACGATTCGCTTGGCGCGGTCTGTCACGATAATGCGGTACTTCATAAAGGGAGGCCCTCTTTCTTATTCCGTATGGGGACCGGATTTCTTCAGCTGCTTGACGTTATTCTGCAAGGCGTACTCCTTCGGCGTCACGCCGAACCGTTTCTTGAACAGGCTGAAGAAATAGGTTTCGTTCAGCACGCCCACCTTTTCCACGATCTCGCGTACGCTGACTTCGCTTCCGGTCAATAATTCCGCGGCCTTCGTCAGCCTTGTCTCATTGATGAAGTCGGCAACGGATACCTCCATCACCTCCTTGAAAAGATTGCCGAGGCGCCGCTGCGTGATTTTCATCATCGAAGCGATCGAGGCCAGGCATAGCGTCGGATCGTCGTAGTGCGTCAATATGTATTCGGATACCGTCTCGACGACGTAATGGTTGACCTTGGGAGGCGGAAGCTCTCCCCCTTCGTGGGCGCGCAGCGCTTGGCCGAGCGTATCGACGAGCCTGTCGAAGATCCCGCCCAGGGTCTCGTTCTCCATGATCGACAGCGAGAAGGCGGAGAGATCGATCGGAAGCGCCGACAAGTCGGTCGCGAGGCGCTGCTCCAGCGTCTTTCTCGCGATTTCCAGCAGGCGGAAGGTGGAAGCCATCGCATTATAGTAGCTTAGCTGGGTCATCTCATCGAATAACGGCTTCAAGGCGCTTTCGATCCCGGTCGTATCGCCCTTGAGAATCGCTTCCTGAAACTGCTCTTCGAGCGGTTTGGAATAACCCTTCTTCTTGCCGGCTTCGTTGGCGAGGACCGCCTTCGAATCGATGACGGAACGATGGCCGTAGATGAACCGGTATACGGACTGCTCCAACGCTTTGTTGTAGAGCGTAGGCAAGGCCTCGAGCCGATGCAGCGCAGGACTGAGGGAAGCGGTAAACGTGATTTTGTAATACTGCTGGACGAATTGCTGCGCCTCCCGGATCAACGCGGCTATTTCTTCCTCGAATGTCTCGTCCTCCGCCGGGAGGCTGAGCATGATTGCGACATGGTCGTCCCGCAGGTCGAGGCCTTCGTTCACGTATTTCTTGGCCACCCATTCGGAAGCGATGTTGATGATGGCGAAGCGTATCGTTTCTTTGTCCTGCGCGGAGAAGGTTTGCTGGAAGCGCCTGTAGTTGTCGATTTTCAGGAGCAGTACGGCATAGGTGCCTTCCAGGGGCAGCGCGATCTTCGTTTCGAGAAAAAGATCCGCCAGTTCCGTCTTGCCCAGCTTCACCTTTTCCGTAAGCAGCCGATTCAGCCAATAATGCTTGATGACGTCTTCATACTGGTACCGCTGCTTATCGAACAGGTTCAATTGCTCCATGGATTGCTTGTATACCGAGTCCAGGTACGAGATTTCGTCTCCGGTCCCCCGCAGATCGAATTTGTGCATCCGTCCGGCGGATATCGTCTGTACGAGATTGCCGATCGGACTGTAAATTTTGCGGGAAATGCTCACGGAAATCGCGATCGCCATCAGCAGGACGAAGACCGTTATGAAAATAATGCTGGTTTTGAAGCTGTTTAAGTAGCCATTGACCTCCAGCGCCGGCTGAATCTTCATCAGGGTCATGCCGATGCTGTCCATATAGCTGAAGGTGACCAAGTATTGGGTGTCCATGTAGGTTCTCTTGAAGGAGCCGTCGGTTGACGGGGTGGGATCGGACTGCTTGTAACGCGTGTATTCCTGCTGGAACCATTTCAATTGATTCTGCTTCTCTGCGGCTTGATCGGTATCCACGATGTCGTCCTGTTGATCGAGGAGGAAGATGCTGCTCTTTTTCTGCGGATCGATCATATTGATTTGCCGAATGTTCTCGAGCAGCCACTCCGGCTTGACGTTGATGACCAGCGCGCTCGGCTTCTCGTCGTCCATCGGCGTCTCGTACATAAAATAGGAAAGAACGTGTTCGCTCTCGACCCGGCCGTTCATCACTTTGTGGATATCGCGATAAATCGGTTTTAACTTGGGGAGCACCCGGTCGGACGCGTTCAGCTCGGACAGCTGCGTATCGTTGAAGAAGACCGGGGAGCCGGCGTTGTAAAACTGATCCAGATTGCGGTTGTAAATGCTGATGGAATGAACGTAAGGATACGACGAGGTTAAGGAGGTCACGGCGGTGTTCATCCGGATGATGACATCGACCATATTTTCCTCTTTCGCGTACATGATCTTATTAATATCCCCGTTCAGGAAGATCGATTGCGCAAGCCGGGTAATGGCGTCGTTCATCAGGTTCGTATTGTATTTGACCTGGAACAGGATTTTTTGGTTGTTGTCCGATTCCTTTTTGACCATCAGACTTTGCGCGTTCCAATAGATGACGACCGACAGAATGCCGACGATAAACAAGGCGGAAGCGCTGAACCACAGCACCATTTTCAGAAGGATTTTCGATTTGATCTTGGTCTTCAGCTTCATGGACGGGCTTCCCCTTATAGGTCTGGTAGAAGCTAAGATAGCCCAGGCCATGCCAAAAGTAAATATAACGGACAAATCTCATAGAAACGAACATTATTTAGAGCGTTTATTTGAAGAGACCGACGCAAATCAAAGTGTACGCCGGAAGCGCGGCCCGCTAAATTTAAGGAAAACAGCGGAGAACGAGGTGGATCGGTACGGACACGATCATAACAAGAAGCAGCTTGGCACGGACGAGAAATAAGCTCCGGGGCGGCACGGTGACGTTGGGATTCATCGGAGGATCGATAACGGAAGACGGCAGATCGGCGCATAATTGGCCGGAGCCGGTGACGCGGTGGTTCGCGGAGACGTTTCCCCGCACCCGGATCGTCGTCGAGAATGCGGCGATCGGCGCCACGGGCAGCGATCTGGCGGTGTTCCGGGCGGAACGGGATCTGATCGAACGCGAATGCGACCTGATCTTCGTCGAGTTCGCCGTCAATGACTATCTGACGGCGTCCGAGCCCCGCATGCGGGCAAGAGAAGGGCTGCTCCGCAAATTGCTGGCGGACGGCCGCAGCGAACTGGTCCTGGTCTATACCTACAGCCAAAGAATGTACGAAGCGATGTCGCGCAAGGAGGTGCCGGGCTCGATCGCCGAGTTCGAGCAATTGGCCGAGCATTACGGGATCAGCTCGGTGTGGGCGGGGCGCCATGCTTGGGAGGAAGTAGCCAAAGGACGCATGACCTGGGACGAATGGCTGCCGGACGGGCTGCACCCGACCCATCGGGGAAGCCTGAGTTACGGCCAATGCGTGATTGCCTTGTTGGAGCGGGAGCTGACGACAACGCTCCCTGCCGCAGCGCCTCATGCAGCAGCGCCCGATGCCGATTCGGATACGGACGCACCGAACCCGCTCGACCGGGCGAACCTGCCGTCGCGGGCGTTGCCGCCGGCCTTTAATCCCCATCACTGGGAGCGTACGAAGCTTGTGCCGTTCGAGGAGGTGCAGCTGGAGGGACCCTGGACGATCAGGCGGGCGGCTGCCTTGATGCCTAGGGTGGACCGGCTGCTGAGCACTTCGGCGATCGGCGCGAAGCTCTCTTTCTCGTTCTCGGGGAGAGGGCTGGTCCTGATCTTCGACTTCGGCAAGAAGTCGGCGGAATTCGTCTATCGGCTGGACGGGGGAGACGCCGTCGCGGTCAGCCGCGACCGGCCGGACTGGTGCCTGGACGGCGGCTGGCTCAGGCCGTACTGGATCGCGGACGAGCTGCCGGCGGGCCGGCATCATATCGAGCTGGAGGTCGTTCACGGCAACCGCGAGGATTGCCGGGGAACCGACTTTCATTTAGGAATGATCGGAATTCTGAAATAGGAGGGTGCCGGATTGAGACGATTGGCATTGAAGCAGGATTGGTTCGTCCGTTACGAGGAGCTGCACAGGGGGCCGGAGCACGCTGCGGAGGTAATGCGGCAGACGGAAGGCTGGCTCGGCGCGCAGGTGCCTTGCGACATCCATATGCCGCTGATCGAAGCGGGCATCATCCTGGAACCGCTGGAAGGCCTGAACTCCTTCGCATGTGAGTGGACGCAACTGAAGTCCTGGTGGTTCAAAACGAGCTTTTATCTTGACGCGGCGTTCATGGCCTACGACACGGTCGAGCTGTCCCTGGAATCGCTGGACGCCGAGGCGGACGTCTTTCTGAACGGCCGGCACATCGGACATCATCGCAGCGCGTTCTACCCGTTTACGAGGACTGTCAGGGAGGCGTTGACGGAAGGGGACAATTCGCTGTGGGTGCGCGTCACTTCGGGGGTCGAGCACTTCAGCGAGCAGGATACGGCCTTTCTTAGAAATAACCTGATCGACTGCGAAGCGTACGGCAGAGGAGACCCGCACAGAACGTTCGTCCGGAAGCCGCAATACGGCTTCGGCTGGGATTGGGGGCCGAAGGTGCCGACATGCGGCATCATGGGAGAAGTCACGCTGACCGGTTACCGGGACCTTGCGATCCGGGGCGTCAGAGCCTATACGAAAAAGGCGGACGCGCGGGCGGACTTGCGCCTGGAGGTGGAGCTGGAGAGCTTCCTTTCCCTGGCGACGACGGAAGCGACGATCACCGTCGAGGTGCTGGACGGCGATCGCGTCATCCTGGCCTTGGAGGAGGAGGTATGCGTCCGCTCGGGCGTCCATTTTCTCGACCTGGAAGGCGTCGTCGAAGGCGCGAAGCTATGGTGGCCCAACGGGATGGGAGCACCCCACCTGTACGAGATTCGGGTTGCGGCGAAGACGGCGCGCGGGCGCGTCGACTTCCCGGCTTTTCGCCACGGCATCCGCTCGGTACGGCTGCTGCAGGATAAGGTCGGGGAGGATGAACGGCTGTTCGCGATCGAAATCAACGGCGTCCGCGCCTTCTGCAAAGGGGCAAACTGGATCCCAGCCGATTCGATCCATACCCGCGTATCCGACGGAAAGTACGCGACGCTGATCGGGGAAGCGCGGGAGGCCCAGTTCAATATGCTGCGGGTGTGGGGCGGCGGCCTCTACGAACGCGACGCGTTTTATCGCGCGTGCGACGAGAACGGCATCATGGTCTGGCAGGATTTTATGTTCGCCTGCGGGCTGTTTCCCGATCATCTGGCATGGTTCCGAAGGGAAGCGGAGGCGGAGATGGACTATCAGACCCGCCGCCTGCGCAACCACCCTTCGCTCGTTCTCTGGTGCGGGGACAACGAAGACCATTGGGCCATCGTGCAATGGACCGCGGAAGGGCGGAAGCCGCCGTTCTTCGGAGGAGCGGTGCTGTATAACGAGCTCGCTCCGCGGGCCGTCAGGCGGAATTGTCCGGATATTCCGTACTGGAACGGCTCCCCGTACGGAGGCGCGCAGCCGAATGACCACCGAATGGGCGACGTGCATCACTGGCACGAAGGCATGATGAGCCCGGATATGGAGAAGCGCATCGCGCCCGAGGCCTACGATCGCCTCGACGCCAAGTTCGTGTCCGAGTACGGCTACGTGGGACCCTGCCGCCGATCCTCGATCGAGGCTTACCATGGCGGGTCTCCTCTGGACAGGAACGGGGAGATATGGAAGTACCATAATAACTTTTTCGAGAAAGAAACCGTCGCCGCGGGCGTGAGCAAGCATTATATCGACGCCGAGGGCTTGTCGACCGACGAATACCTGCACTATGCGGGCGTGTGCCAGGGGCTTATGTACGGCTATTCGCTGGAGTCGTTCCGCTACAAGGAGCTCTGCTCGGGCGGCTTATTCTGGATGTATAACGATTGCTGGGGCGAGGTGGGCTGGTCGATTATCGACTATTACGCGACGCGGAAGATCGCTTACTACTACGTGAAGCGGGCGTTCGACCCGGTCAAGCTCATTATCCGCCGGGAAGGCGGCGTCGCGCGCGTGGTCGGAATCAACGAGACGCCGGCACCGATCCGGCTGGAGGCGGAGGCGGGGTATGTCTCCTTCGACGGCCGGCAGCGCGAGACGCGTCCGGTCACGATTGAGCTGCCCGCGCATTCGCGCGGGGAGGTGCTGACGCTGCCGCTGGGCGAGCACGATGATTTGCAAGGCACGCTGGCCGTCATTCCGCGCAGCGCATCGCCGCAAGGCCACGGCTCTAGCTCTACTGCGCAGGGGAACGGCGCATCCCCGCGGGAGCGCATCGTTGCGCCGTCGACGCTTCGGACGGAGGTGTTCCGCAAGCTGCGGATCCCCGCCGCGAAGCTGACGATCTCATCCTTCGAGGTGCGCGGGGACGAAGCGAGCTTCACGGTCAGCTCGGACACGTATGCGCATGCGGTGCAATTCGGCCTGGACGATCGGACGAGGCTGTCCGACGAATATTTCGATTTGCTTCCGGGAGAGCGCCGGCAAGTGACCGTATACGGCGTCGACGCTTCGTTCTCTTGCGACGAGCTTCGTCCGACGAGCATTAGCAACCCGGAGCAAGCACAGTAATCCGAATACGGGAGGATAAGGGAACATGGGGCAAGCAAGCGAGAAGGCGGCGCTGAAGAGAGTGACGCTGGAGATGAGTCTGAAGCCGTTTACGAGCATGGAGCCGGCGGCCATCGACGAAGTATGCGAGGAGGCGATTCGGCAGTGGCTGCCGCTGATCGGCTTGGCCGATCGCTGCTCGATGCTGCTCTGGGTATCGGACGGCAGCGAAATATTGACTTGGAACGGGAACTTCGACAGCGAGTTCGAATGGGGCCGCTATATCGGCTTCGCCAACGAGGACAAATTCAGCCATATCAAAAGCGAGAACGATGCCGCAGTCGCCAAGCTGTACCGGGACGACCCGTGCCGCGTCACCTACGGGGATTTGCGCTATATCGTGGCGGCCTTCAAGCGGATTGCCGGGCTGAAGTTCGGCATTCGCATGGAGGTGGGCGCGACCTTTGACGCGGGACCCGAGTTCGCGTATTCCGATTTCAAATACAAGGATCACCCTGAAATCAATAAGCCGGAGCTCGGCGGGAAATTCGTCGCGTTAAGGGCGGATTACACGGTCGTCTGCGTCTGGTCCAAGCTGCACGCGGACAAGGCCGCCTACGCGACGTACCCGGACGGCATTCCGGAGGGTACACCGTTCGGCCAATTCCTGGGACGGCAATGCGCGAGCTACCTGCCTGCGCTCGGCTTCGATTACATCTGGTTCTCCAACGGCTTCGGCTTCTCCTCTTTTCCGTGGACGTATCTCGGCGCGAACTTCGACGGAACTTCGCTGCCGCTGGCCGATTACGAGGAGCTGTCGGGCAAGCTGCTATCCTTCTGGGAGGCGTTCAAGCAGGAATGTCCGGGCTTCCGGACCGAGGTGCGGGGCACGAACTTCGGCACGGGCATGGATCTGACCAAGGATTTCGTACCGCTCAAGCAGTTGTACGAAGCCGGATATATCGAGCTGCCGCCGCCGAATTCGCCTTGGGGCGCGCTCAACTTCGACTTCGGCCTGGAAGTGGCCTCGTACATGTCGCGGATCGCCGTGCTTCCCGGGGACACGTATCCTTACCGCTTCTATGCGAACGACCCGTGGTTCTGGCAAAATCCGTGGCGGGACCTGTACGACCGGGAGCCCCATGATATCTACTGTCCGCTGTCCGTCGGCCGCATGAACGCGGACGGGAAGCTGGAGAGTCCGGGCATCGTGGAGATCCTGACCATCGATACGGAGAAGGGAAAGTTGATCGATACGTGCGCGCAGGAAGTGATTCCGCATCTTCGGCGGGCGATCGAGGACTTCCCCGACGAGCCGGGCATATTGACGTGGCTGTATCCGTTCGCCGAGTATCATGCCGCCGTCGCCGATTCGGAGGCGCGATCGAAGACGATATTTTTTGAGGAATGGTTCGTGCGCAACGCGGTCAACGAAGGCTTGCCGCTGAACACTGTGCTCAGCACGGACAGCTTCCGGAAGATGAGCGAAGACACCCGGCGGAAGCTGCATCGAACCGTACTATTTACGCCGACCTCGTGGATTGACGAGGCCAATGCAGGCCTGCTCGCGGATTACGTTCGCGGCGGCGGGAAGGTGTTGTTCTACGGACCGGCGCTGGACCCTGATTTGCAGCGGCTGCTGAATATTCGGCAGGAGGAAGGCCTTGAAGGGGAAATGGAGGTTTCCGTTTCTGCTGCGCTGGCCCAAGACCCCATCTTTGACGAGAGTCCTTCCCCGTCGATCATCGATCACGATCCGCTCATCGGCGGCGGCGGAATCGGCGAGGTGCTCGCGGACGCGAGCGATCGTTATATGCAAGTCTGTTCGACCGCGCAGCGGGAAGGTCAAGAACGCGTGATGGCCTTGACCCGGCGGCTGCCGGATTGGAACGGCGGGCAAGCCGGCTGGGTGCGGGGTTCGCTGCCTTTCCTGCGGGGCAGCGTCACGGATTTGCCGGTCAGGCAGCCGCAGCGCTATCTGGACGTATCGGTGCAAGCCCGCTATGTGCTGGCGCAATTCGGGTATTCGCTCCTGCAGACGAAGCAGGCCGCGGCCTCCAAGTCGGCCTTGCTGTTCATCGCGCGCCGCGACAACGGCTACTTTTTCACCGGCTGCCGCCAGGATACGTCCGTATCGTTGCAGATGCGCTTTCCCCAGGGCGTGCCGATCCTCATCGGCCAGACGACGAAGGTAGGCGACGGGCCTTCCGCGTATTCGCTGGACCGGACCTTCCACGACGAATGCCGATTGTTCGTTCGCCAATCGGGCGGCAGTCTGGTCTCCTGCAGGGAGCACTCGCCGATGCCCACGCCGAACCGAAGCTCGACGCGATTGATCACGGTCGCCGGACTGCGCGAGGCGAGCCTGACGATTTACCCGCCGCTTGACGCCCTGCGCGAAGCGAGGGTCGAAGTGAAATGCGGCGACGTCTATCTGGAGCTGCCCGATTATACGTCAAGCGACTGCATCAGGATCGACAATCTCACTGGCGCGCTCGAAATCTCCTGGTAAAGCGCTGCCCCAACGAAGAGCCTCACGGCGGGTTGAATGCCCCGTGAAGGCTCTTTTTTATACCCTGTACGCTCGCGAATGCGCCAATATCGGAGTTTCGGACATTTATCGGAGTGCCCAGAAGCCCGTATTTCCGCCAAAAAGGCATTTTTCAAAGAAACAGACAAAGTTCAAAATATACGGGGCGCACGGAAATCACTATTGTTGGGGTATCACCTCGAGCAAGGAGCAAGCCCATGAAAACATTCAGAAAAAGCTACGGCCTCACCTTACTGGCTCTGCCCGGCATTCTGCTTCTCTTCCTGATGGACTACGTTCCGCTGTACGGCTTGCTGCTTCCCTTCAAGGACTACAAGTACAACCTCGGCATCTGGAACAGCCCGTGGGTCGGCTTCGACAACTTCCGGTTTCTGTTCAACGGCGATATCCTGCGCAGAGTGCTCAGAAATACGCTGCTCTACAATCTCGTGTTCATTGCGCTGGGCACGGCCGTATCGGTATTCTTCGCGCTGCTGCTGCGGGAAGTCGGCAGGAAAGCCGTGAAGGCTTATCAAACGGTGCTGTTCATTCCTTATTTTATCTCGTGGGTCGTGGCAGGCTTTGCTTTCCAGGCGCTCTTGAACATGGATTACGGCATCCTCAACAAAGGCCTGGAAGCGTTCGGCATGGAACCGGTCATGTGGTACAACGATCCGAAATACTGGCCGTTCATTCTGATCGTCGTCGCGATCTGGAAGGGGCTCGGGTATGGCGCGGTCATTTATTACGCGGCGATTATCGGCGTCGATGCGGAGTATTACGAAGCCGCCCGGATGGACGGCGCCACCAAGCTCCGCCAGGCAGTGTCCATCACGATTCCGATGATCATGCCCATTATCACGATGATGGTCATCCTGCAGATCGGCAAAATTTTCTACAGCGACTTCGGGCTTTTCTATAATGTGACGATGAATTCCACGTTGCTCTATCCTACGACGGATGTCATCGATACGTTCGTGTATCGCTCGCTGGTCGATCTGGGCGACATCGGCATGGCCGGCGCGGCCGGGTTCTTCCAATCGGTCGTCGGGTTTACGCTTGTCATCCTCACCAACTACGTCGTAAGAAAGATCAACGCCGACAACTCGTTATTTTAAGGAGGGCGTATCCGCCATGTCCAAGCCGACGAATCCGGTCGTTCGCTCCCCTTATATCGGAAGCCGAACGGTCGTCCACTTGTTTTTTATTCTGGTATGCTTCATATGCATCTATCCCTTCCTGGTCGTCCTGGGAACGTCGTTGCAGAACGAGAGCGATATCCTTAAATCCGGGTACGCTATCTTCCCCAAGCAGATCGATCTCACCGCTTACAAGGTGCTGCTGCATAATCCCGGCGTCCTGCTGAACGCCTATCTGGTCAATATCTATACGACGGCGCTCGGGGCGGCGGCGGGGCTTTTTATAACGACCGGCTTCGCGTTCGCCATCTCCAGAAAAGACTATGCCTATCGGAAGCAGCTTTCTCTTTACGTGTTCTTCACGATGCTGTTTCAGGGCGGGATGGTTCCCTCTTACATTTTGATGGTAAGCTGGCTGGATTTGAAGGACAATGTGCTGGCGCTGATTCTTCCTTTCCTGATCACCGGCTGGCATGTTCTGCTGATGAAGGGATTTCTGCAATCGCTGCCGGAAGCGCTGTTCGAATCGGCCAAAATCGACGGGGCTAACGAGTTTATTATTTTCACGAAGATCGTTCTGCCGCTTACGAAGCCTGCGCTGGCTACCCTCGGATTGTTCCTGGTGCTGCAATATTGGAACGATTGGTGGCTGACGCTGCTTTATATCGAAAACGAGAACTTGATGAAACTGCAATATTTGCTCATCCGCGTGCTGCGCAATATGGAGTTTCTGAACAGCGCGGAGGCCGTCCAATACGGACTGGTCAAGCCGGGACAGCAGGTTCCCAGCCTTAGCGCCCGGATGGCGATGTGCATTCTGGCGGCGGGGCCGATGCTGGTCGTGTTCCCGTTCTTTCAGAAATATTTCGTGCAGGGCCTGACGGTAGGTTCCGTAAAAGGATAGCTTGCTTGCGCTTGGTATCAATACGGGCGCATGGATCCGCGGTCCTGCGGCTGTTTGATATAGATGCACGTCCATATAAACCTAGGGAGGCCTTTGTGTGAGAGTAGGCAAGCTTAAAGTAGACAGCAAGCTGGGCGTTATTCTGTCCGCAAGCATGGTCGCGCTCGCCATCAGCGGGTGCAGCGGGAAGAATAACGAGTCGGAATCGAGCGCAAGCGGCACCGCAAGTGCCAGCGCGAGTCCAAGCGCGAGCGCGGCGTCGCCCGCAGCGAGCAAGGCGGCCGATCCGTTAGAGAAATTCGTCGACGTGAGCTGGTATATCCGCAAGCCGATCGACACGATCAAGGATCAGGACGCGATCGAAGCGGAAGTCAATAAAGGCCTCAAAGAGACCGTCAACGCGAACCTGCACATTCATTTTATCGATGCCGCCAGCTGGGAAGACAAGATGAAGCTCATGTCGGCCTCCGGCGACGAGTACGATCTGGTATTCACGTCGAACTGGACGAATCCGATCGACCTGAACGTGCAGAAGGGCGCCTTCCTGCCGCTGGACGATTTGCTGAAGCAATACGGTCCGGATATTCTCGCCAAAGTCGACGAGCGCGCCTGGAAGGCGGTCACGTACAACGGCAAGATCATGGCCATTCCGTCGCAATCTCCGTTCACGACGCCCGGAGGCATCGTTTTCAAAAAGGACTTGGTAGAAAAGTACAACTTCGACTATACGAAGGTCCACAAGCTGCAGGAGCTGGAGCCGTATCTGGAGACGATCAAGAAAAACGAACCGGAGATTACGCCGCTGCTCGTCACCAAGACGGTCAATGCCCCGGGCGATTATATTCTCGATCATACCAATATTACCAAGGGCATCCGTTATGACGAGATTGCGGGAAAAGCCGTCATGGAGCTCGACATTCCGGCCTTCCTCGACAACTACCGCACGATGAGCGATTTCTACAAGAAAGGTTACGTAGCCAAGGACGCCGCCATCAAAACGGATTTCATCGCCGAAGCGAAATCTGGTAAATACGCGGTCATGCGCGACTCCGGCGGATACACGGCGGATGGCTCCAAATCGACCGCCCTGTTCGGCTATCCGACGGTGGAATCGCTGGCCAACTACCCGACGATCGGCACGCCGAATATGGTGGGCGCGGCCACGGCGATCAGCGTGACGTCCAAAAATCCGGAGAGAGCGATGCAGCTGCTTAACCAGGTGTGGAAGGACAAGAAGCTGTCCAATACGCTCGCGTACGGGCTGGAAGGCAAGAACTATACCGTAAAATCGGGCGCCGGAACGGACAGTCCGTCCATCGAAGCCAAGAGCGGGGCGGAGCAGACGTGGGCGATCTGGCATAACTGGCTCGGGCCGCTGTGGGATCAGTGGGATTCCGGCTGGAACTCGACGGCTTCGCTCGAACAGATGCAGAAGAACAACAAGGAAGCGAAGACATCGTCCATTCTCGGCTTCCTCTTCAACGGAGAAGCGGTCAAAACCGAGATCGCGCAGGTGAGCGCGGTATATTCCGAGCTGTGGCCGATCATGCAGACCGGCTCGATGCCCGATTTTGACAAATTCCTCGCCGATATGAAGCAGCGTCTGAACGAAGCGGGACTGGATAAAGTGCTGGCCGAAGTCCAGAAGCAGATCGACGCGTGGAAAGCGCAAAACCAGTAATTGAAGCAGAAACGATTACGACGCTAAGGCTTTCCGCGTAACGGTGGGGAGCCTTAGCGGGCGCTTGGAACGGTTTTGCGGCAGAAGCCGCGGAAGAAACACTACTCCGGGATCGGAAAGGGTGCTATGTCGATGCAAAAAAGAAGAGTGGCATTGGGGGCTCTGTGTTATTCCGTCATTATCCTGATCGTCATCCTGGTACAACAATCGTCCTTCGCGAAGGCCGAGGAGAGTCCCGCCGCCCCGAAGGTCGGCTATCTGGTCGACGAAAACTTCTCGTTCCTGTACAAAAACGGCGGCGAAGAGCTGCCGTCCGGCTGGGACATCCGCAAGGCGGGAGGCAGCGTGACCGGCGCCTATAACAACTGGTTCAAGATCACCGATACGAACGCGACGCTGCCGGTGTCCATGCAAAGAGCGTTTGTCGCGCAAAGCGGCGGCGTGCTGACGCTGGAATTTCGCTTCAAGTTATCAGCCGGCATGGATGGCGCGAAGTGGCAGCTCGGCGACAACGATACCGAGGCCGTCAGCATCGTGACGCAAAACGGCGAGCTGCGGCTGGAAACCGCCGGCGGGAACGTGCAAACGCTGCAAGCCTATGCCGCCGGCACGGAATATGGCGTGAAGGTGGTCGCGGATATCGATGCGGATACGGCCGACGTCTATATCGACGGCGTGCAGAAAGCCGCGGGCGCCGGCTTCAAGCATGAAGTTGCCAGGCTGAACCGGGTGGGGATTCTCACCGGGGGGACCGCGAAGGGCGACATGTTTATTGCGCCCGTCAAGATTTACAAAGGCTACGACGTAAACGAGCGATTCCTCTCTCTCCTGCCGGGGGATCTGCCCGGAGACTGGCAGACGGTTACGGCCGGCGGCGCGCTCGCGGTCGAGCAAATGAACAGCGCCACGCGCCCAGATATTTACAGCCTGAAGTGGGACGCGACCGGAGCGACCGGCACCATGCGTCTTAAGAAGAGCGTGCCGGCGGCGACGTATGACAGGGTGTTTGAATTTAAGCTCCTCCTGCCTCAGAAAAAAGACGGGTTCTCCGCATCCCTCACTAATGGAAGCGCTTCCCCTTTGAAGCTGGTTACGGCGAATGGCAAGCTCGCATATATCGGCGCCGCGGGTCAAGCGATCCCGTTCTACGATTATTCGGCCAATCTGTGGTATCAAGTCAAAGCGAAGCTGGACATGTCCGGCGCGACGGCGGATCTCTACGTAAACGGCAAGCTGCAGGCGCAAGGGGTGCCGCTCGCTTCGAGCGCAACCAGCCTGGATGGGGTGGCCTTCGAGACCTCCGCATCCGTGCAGGGCGTCGTGTGGCTCGACGACATTTTGCTGTACGAGAAGTTGCCGCTTCCGGCCGACTACGTGCCCGAGCCGGTGCCGGCCGTCTCCGACGATTATGCCGTCGGCGTGCAGAGCTGCCCGATCTGGCGCGAAGGCAGCCATCTCGGCTGGGATACGATCACCCCGTACGCGGAGCGGGAGCCCTACCTCGGCTATTACGACGAGGGCAATCCGGAGACGGCGGATTGGGAGACCAAGTGGATGGCCGAGCACGGCATCGATTACCAGATGGCGTGCTGGATCAGGCCCGCGTACGGAGAAGGCGCGCCGATCAAGGATCCTTATCTGCACGAGTCGCTGCACGAGGGCTTCTTCAACTCCCAATACGGGGACAGCGTGAAATTCGCGATCATGTGGGAGAATGCGGCTTCCAAGGCGCAGAACAGCCAGGATTTCCGCATGAACATCGTGCCGTATTGGATCGAGTATTATTTCAAGGATCCGCGTTACATGGTGATCGACAATAAGCCCGTCGTCTCCATCTACAGTCTCTCCGGATTGAAGCGGGATTTCGGCGGTACGCTGGCGGGGGTCAAAGCCGAGACCGATTATTTGCGGACGGCGGTCCAGAACGCCGGCTTCGACGACGTTATTTTGCTGACGACCACCTCGGCTTCGGACGCGACGTCGCTCAGCGAGCGGGACCAGGCCGGCTTCGACGCGATCTATGCCTATAGCTGGGGCAGCGCGGGCGGGCATGCCGAGGTTCAAAAAGCGAACATGAACGCGCAGCGCGATACCGGCTTCATCGATACGCTGCCGACGATCAGCATGGGCAGGGACGATACGGCGTGGGAAGGCAAGTCCGGCTACTATGCGACGCCCGCGGAGTTCGAAGCCGTCTCGCAATGGGTTACGGATTCGTTCATGCCATCCCTACCGAGCGGCAGTCTGGGCAAGAAGCTGGTGATGTTCGACAACTGGAACGAGTTCGGGGAAGGGCACTTCATGATGCCCGCGGGCTTGGCCGGCTTCGGCTACCTGGATGCCATCCGGAACGTCTTTACGGATGAAGGGGGCGCGCATGCGGACGCTCAGCCGACGCCGGTCCAGAAGGCGCGCCTTGGTATCCTGCACCCGCCGGGTCGGGTGCTGCCGCTCAAGTCGCCGACGCCGCCGGCCGTAACGAGCCAGTACGATCCGCTCTGGGGCTTCGACACCGACGACGATGCGGAAGGTTGGACCGTGGAGAAGCAAATCGACAATTTGACGGTCGCAGGCGGCGCATTGTCGGGAACCGCCAACAACACCGACCCGGGCATTCGGTCGGCGGACCAATTGAACATTCAAGCTTCGGATCACCCCTATATCCGGATTCGAATGAAGAGCGGCGTGTTTTCCACGGGACAGTTGTTCTTCACGACGGATACCGATCCGAACTGGAACGAGGTCAAGTCCGTCAGCTTCTATGTGGAGCGCAATGTCGACGGATACACCGACTACCTGCTCGAGATGTGGAAAAACGCCTCGTGGACCGGGAAGATCCGCCAGCTCCGGTTCGATCCGATGACTTCGACGGGGAGCTTCGCCATCGATTCCATCGGGGTCGTCCTCTCTCCCGACACGGGCATCGGCTTGAGCGTCGACGGCAAGCCGGTTCGGCTGTATCAAGCGCCGGCTATAGCCGACGGGACGGTCATGGTGCCGGGCGGCGAACTGTTGAAGCGCTTCGGCGCCGGCACCGAATGGGACGAGGCGACCCAGACGTTAATCGCGGTCAAGGACGACCGCGTCTACAAGCTCAAGGCCGGCGACACGACGGCTTATAAGGACAGCCAGACGATGACGCTAGCGCATGCCCCGACATTGCTGCCTTCGGGCGAGCTCCTCATTCCGGTGTCCTTCTTCAATCAGGCGTTCGGATACGTCGTGCGGTGGGATCCGGACGAACAGTTCATCCGGATTTATACCGCATCGAAAACCTGGGCGTTCGACGGCCTTGAAGGCTGGACGAACAATGAGCAGGTAAGCGGCGTTCAGACAGCGGGCGGCATGCTCCGGGCGACCGCTACCGGCAGCGAGCCTGCGCTGATCTCGCCGGACAACATCGATCTCGAAGCTTCGGATATCAAGCGAATCAAGCTCAAGCTGAAGAACGGTACGAGCGGCAATGAGGCGAAGGTGTATTTTACGACGACGGCCTCTCCACAATGGAATCCGTTGAATTCCCTGACGACCTTCGTCCTGCCGGAGGACACGGCCGTTCGGGAGTATGTGTGGGATCCGAGCGCGCTGCCGGGCTGGACGGGAACGATCAAGCAGATCAAGGTCGTTCCGACGAATGCCGCAGGGGATTTCGCCATCGATTCCATTACGCTGGATACGGCGTTAAGCGTCCCCGTCAAGGGGGGCAATCTGATCGCGAATCCGGGACTGGAAGCCGACCCGCTTCCGAACGGCTGGGAGACGACCCGGGCATGGGACGCGGTCAACGTTCACAGCGGACATCAAGCCTTGAAGGTGACCAAGACCAATGTGTATGGCAGCGTGACGTTCCCGGTCGCCGTTCAGAACGGAACGACGTATGCCTACTCGGCCTGGGCGAAGCTGCAGACGAGCAGCGCTTCCGGAAAAGTGATCCGGCTAGCGCTGTCCTACAAGGTAGACGGCGTATCCAAGCAAATCGTCGTGGCCTCAAGCCCGGCGCTCAGCAGCACGGAGTGGACGCAGGTGAAGGGGAACTACACCCTGAATGAAACCGGGAACGTGACAAACGTATCGGTGTACCTGTTTACCGATGCCCCGGCGGAGACGGACGTCTATTATCTGGACGATGTCGAGGCGAGGCCGGTCACCAACCGGGATACGCCCGCCTGGATACCGGTATCCGGTCTGAGCCTGAACAAGAGCGCAGCGACGATCATGCTCGGCAAGACTGAGACGTTGACCGCTTCCGCGCAGCCTGCCAATGCGTTCAACACAGAGGTGGTTTGGCAGTCGGACAATCCGCAAGTTGCGATCGTGGACGCGAACGGAACCGTATACGGGAAAGGCCTGGGCGTCGCTCACATTACGGCGACCACGGTGGATGGCGGCAAAACGGCGACGAGCGAGGTAACGATCGTCGAGTGGGTGGACCAGACGGTCACCTTGACCGTGAAGTCCGACGGCACCGGCGACTTTACCTCGCCCAAGCTGGCCAACGACAGCATTCTGGACAGCAGCGCCGAGAAGCCGTACGTGATCCTGGTCTATCCGGGCGTCTATACGGATATCGAATGGATCGTGAAGCCGTATGTCACGCTCCGGGGCACGGACAGGGACACCGTCTGGCTGAAAGGAGAGCTCCCGGCATCGTCTAACAACAGCCAGATCACAGGATCGTCCACCGTGTGGCTGAGGGGAACGGCGACGCTGGAGAATCTGACCATTACGGCGAAGAACATGCGGTATCCGGTTCACAGCGAACAAAGCGGCGGTAACAAGGATGCCGTTCATACCGTACGCAACGTTCATATCGAGCATTACGGCAACCTGGAAGCGGTCCAGTACCGCCAGAACTGGATAGCGGCCAATCCGGGGGTTCCGCTTGATCCGGATCACGATCCGGCCCAGGTGTGGGGCGGAAGCGGCGGCGACGGTTCCCACGCTTGGGGATACGGCTCGGCCAGCGGTGTATTGGAAACGTTCTACGACAGTACGTTCGTCTCCAAGGCGACCGGCTGGTACGTGCATAACCGGGAGGATTTCACGAAGCCGCAGATCAACATCATCAACGACAGCAAGATCGTATCGACCTCGCAGTCCAAGCCGGTAGCCATCCAGTCTCTGGGCAGCGGCACGGACGATGAAGTCATTTTCAACAACACGGAGTTCGTAGGCACCTACATGACCCAGGACGACATTCCGTGGATCACGCAGAAGCCGGAAAATCAGTACGCCGACCATGCGGACTACAAGGTCACCCTCAATAACAGCACGCCGATCGGCTATGACGACAGGCACAGGGGAAAAGCCCTGGCGCTGTTCAGCAAAGCCGTAGGCGGCAGCTCCTCCGTACAGGTAAGCGGCACCGCGGTGTCCGACCTATTGGGCTCGTATACGGTGCGGGACGGAGGCGGAGGCCTGAAAGGGTATCTGTACGGCTATTGGGACATCTCCGGCATCAAGGTCGGCATCAGTTCCAACGTTACGGTCAACAACACGCTCGGAAGAAGGCTCGGGGATTTGACGGTCAATAGCAAGACCCTGTCCGTCGCCTTCGAGGACGGAACGACCAAAACCGTCGTATTTAACGAAAACTACACCGAGAAAACGAACGCTTATATCATCGATCAGATCAATGCGCAGTTGGGCGCTTCGGGTTATGCGGAGGAATACAACGTGACCCTGAACGAGTACTATCCGCAGGTGCCAGACAAGCAGCTAACGCTGCGCAATCTCACGTCCGCCGGCATTCCGAGATTCGCTCCGGTCGTATTCGATGCCGACAGCGGCTCGATGCGGCTCATGACCGCGGCCGATCCGGCAGCCAGCTTCGTGGGTTTCACCCTGGAGCGGGTCGTGCCGGGACAATCGGGCAGGGTGCTGACGGAAGGCATCCTGAAGAAAAGCCAGCTGAACGGCTTCACAGGGAATATTGCGGTCGGGACGAAAATATCGATCGGCACGCAGCCAGGCACCTTGGCCATCAACGCCAACAAACCCGCGCTGCTGACAGGCGTCCTGGCCGATTGGGCTTCCTTCAAGGGGAACAAAAGCTGGGTCGCGTCGACGGGCGTCAGCTTGAACAAGACGACGCTGACCTTGCAGCTCGGCGGGACGGAAGCGCTCGTGGCGACCGTATCTCCGGCCGACGCGACGCAACAGGATGTCCAGTGGAGCTCCGATAACGTCAGCGCGGTGACCGTCGATGCGAACGGGACCTTGCAGGCCGTCGGTCCGGGCACGGCCACGATCACGGCCGCCACCTTTGAGGGCGGCCATACGGCAACGGCCTTTGTAACGGTTCCGACGCCGATTCTGGGCAACAACCTCGTCTCCGATCCCGGCATGGAGGGCACGACGCCGCTGTATACCGGCTGGGAGGTGGTCAGGGAATTGAGCGCGCTGGAAGCGCATGGCGGCGCCCAGTCCTTGAAGATTACGAAGACGAACGCGTTCGGAAGCTTGAGCTTCCCCGCCAACATTGCGAAAGGCAACGCGTATTATTATTCCGCCTGGGCGAAGCTGGCGCCGAGTTCATCGGCGGGCGCGGTGCTACGGATCGGTCTGTCCTATCGGGTGGACGGCGTCTCCAAGCAGAAGATCATCTTGACGAGCCAACCGCTGAGCGAGACGTCCTGGAAGCAAATAAGCGGGACGTATACGCTTCAGGAAACGGGCAACGTCACGAATGTTTCAATGTACGTGTTTACGGATCTGCCGGCCGCCCTGGACACCTACTATCTGGACGACGTGGAGATCCGGTCGGTAACCGTGGATACGGCGCCGCCGGTAACGGCGTTGTCGGTATCCCCGGCCGTACCCGATGGCGAGAACGGCGCGTACCGGCAGCCCGTGACCTTCACGCTGACGGCCACGGACGCTTTGTCAGCCATCGCCAAGACGCAATACAGCACCAACAACGGCGGGCTCTGGCAGACGTATTCGGCGCCGGTCACTTTGGCGGCGGACGGCAATTACGAGGTGCTCTATCGCGCCATTGACGGCTCGGGCAACGTCGAGACGGCGAAAAGCCGGACGCTGCAAATCGACCGGGTTGCGCCTGTAACGACGGCAACCGTATCGCCTGCGGCACCGGACGGACCGAACGGGACGTACACGAGTCCGGTTGCGGTGACTTTAACGGGCGCGGACAGCGTATCCGGCTTGGCGAGTACCGAGATCAGCCTGGATAACGGAACGACCTGGCAGCCTTATACCGCTGCCGTGACGTTCGATACGCAAGGCGAGGTCGCCTTGCGCTATCGCTCGACGGATCGGGCGGGAAATATCGAGATGGCCAAGGCCCTCGGCTTCACGCTTGCGACGACATCCGTTCAAGTGCAGCTCAAGGACAGCGCCGGAAATCCGCTGAGCGGCGGCATCGTGTCCTACTACGACGGCGGCTGGAAGTCGTTCGGCGTGACGGACGCAGGCGGGATCGCAAGGAAGCCCTTGCCGAACAAGGCGTACACGTTCGCCATGTCTTATGAAGGAACGTATAAAGAAATCGCGCAGAACACGGGGAATAGCGCAGCGGTCGTTTTTCAGACGGTCAAGGTGAAGGTGCAGTTGAAGGATAGCCTGGGTCATCCGCTGGATACAGGCAGCGCGAGTTACTATGCGGGAGGCTGGAAGTCCTTCGGCACGACGAGCGGGGGCGAGGTCAGCAAGGAATTGCTGCCCGGCTCCTATACCTTTGGCATGAAGCAAGAGGGCACGTATAAGGAGCTGTTGCAAAATGTCGGGACGGACGCGACGGTCGTATTTCAGACAGTCCAAGTGACGTTGCGGCTGAAGGACAGCCTGGGCAACCCGTTGGATACGGGCAGTGCGAGCTACTATGCGGACGGGTGGAAGACCTTCGGCACGACGAGCGGGGGCGAGGTCAGCAAGGAGCTGTTGCCCGGTTCCTATACCTTCGGCATGAAGCACGAGGGCGCTTATAAGGAGCTGTTGCAGAATGTCGGGACGGACGCTGCGGTCGTATTTCAGACAGTCAAAGTGACGGTGCTGTTGAAGGATAGCCTGGGCCATCCGCTGGACGGCGGCAACGCAAGCTACTACGCGGATGGTTGGAAAGCCTTCGGCACGACGAGCGGCGGAGAAGCCGTCAAGGAGCTGCTGCCCGGCTCCTATACCTTCGGCATGAAGTATGAAGAAGCGTACAAGGAGATTCTTAACGATATCGCAACCCAACCCGTAATCGAGTTTCAGGCATAACCCGGACCCGGATAGCGCCCGACCTTACGCGGATCGGTCAGCCAATCTGCGTAAGGTCAGCGTTCCGTGCCGCTGCGCTGCCGACTTACAGAAAAGGAGAGTTCCACGAAAATGACCACCATTCACGCGATCGTTTTTGAACAAGAAAACACGGTAGGCTTCGGCACCTTTACGCTGCCCGCGATGAAGCCGGATCAAATGCTCGTCAAGACGCGCTACACCTTCGTCTCCAGTGGGACGGAAACCCGCGTCCTGGGCGGTCACTATGGCGCTGCGGGCAAATTCCCGCTCATCCCCGGCTACGCTGCCGTCGGGGAAGTGGTCGAGATGGGAGAGGACGTAAAGGGCTACCGCGTAGGCGATTATTTGAGCTACAATTCGCAGAACGGTCCGGCGGGCATCCATTCGCAATGGGGCGGGCAGGCAAGCTTCCATCTCGTCGGGATGGGCGATAAGGCGATCGTCTTGCCGAAGGGCGCCGATCCGCTGGACTACGTCGCAAGCCCAGTGGCGGCGATCAGCTTGAGAGGCGTCATGGCGGCGCAGCCCCAGCCGCACGAGTGCGCGGTGGTGATCGGGCAGGGCGCGATCGGCGCGTTCTCCGCCGGGTTCCTGGCCAGCAAGGGATGCCGGGTTATCGCGGTCGATCTCTCCGAATCCAGGCTTCAGCGCTCCTACAGCTATGGCGTGCATGCCTGCGTCCAGGCCGCCGACCCGGATGTCGCCGAGCGAATCCTCGCTTATTGCGACGGCGGAGCGAACATCGTCGTCGAGGCCTCGGGCTCCAAGCAGGGGGCGGCGC
This sequence comes from Cohnella hashimotonis, assembly GCF_030014955.1. Taxonomy (NCBI): domain Bacteria; kingdom Bacillati; phylum Bacillota; class Bacilli; order Caryophanales; family Paenibacillaceae; genus Cohnella; species Cohnella hashimotonis. Next base: position 7,342,969 of record NZ_JAGRPV010000001.1, on the reverse strand, counting down.
TTGCGCATAAGCTGATTCGCCGAACGCCTAATACTTACCGGGATCCGAATACGTACTACGTCAACCCGATGTCCGGGCTGGTCAATCACTGGCCACGCATCGTCTACCAGGCCAACTACCTGGATAGGCTGAGTCTGGATCCCAGGCTCGACCTGAACTCGGAGGGCGTCCTTCTTCTAATGCCCGGGGACAGGGGGCTGGAGGATCGGCTTAACGCGGTGGAAGCCATCCGGAGCAGGCTTATCGATCCCCGGCATTATATCGATCGGGTCGTTTCCTACAGGGAGGCCCCGCTCTCGTACGAGCAATTGCGTCTGCAGCCGGATCAAGTCTTTTCGGTTGTCTTCGATTGGTCGGAATCAGGTGAAGGCCTATCGATGAACCGGTGATCGAAGGTGAGAAAAGAGACCGTGCTTTTCTTCCTGACTCGGTCGGCGGCGCTTGATGGAAGGTAAGCGCGCTTTCGGCGTGCCGGAGCTTGCAAGCGTGTTTGGCGGGTCGTAATACCCGCATTTGTACATGTATTTTCTTCCGACCCGCAACACTTGATGAAATACATGCAAATACGCAGGTAAATTCAAAGTACAAGTCGGAAATCGGGCTGATGGAAGAAAATAACTGCTCTTATGCATCTACCTTGTCCAAAATGGTCGATATCGACGAAATTAGATGTATATTTGCAGGCATGGCCGCGAAAGACCAAACCTAAAAGGACTGTCAGGGCAATCTTTCCCTGTAGAGGTTTGCTCTAAATAAACAACGACAAAGGCGCCGGCTGATGCCGGCGCCTTTGCTGCACGCTAAGCCAAGATCCGATCGATCCGCTCCAGTTCCTCCTGCGTGAACGACGGCTGCGCGAGCGCTCCCACGGCATCCTCGATCTGAGCGACCTTGCTCGCGCCGATCAGCGCGGACGTGACGCGGCCGCCGCGAAGCACCCAGGCCAGCGCCATCTGAGACAGCTTCTGCCCTCTGCCCTCGGCCAGCTCGTTGAGCTGCCGGACCTTCGCGACCAGCGTCTCGTCGATGCCTTCGGAGCGCAGGAACACGCTCGGACCCGCCGCCCGCGAGTCGGGGGCGATGCCGTTCAGGTACCGGTCGGTCAGGATGCCCTGGTTAAGCGGCGAGAATACGATCGAGCCGATGCCTTCCTCGTCGAGCACATCCTGCAGTCCCTCTTCGATCCACCGGGACATCATGGAATAGTTCGGCTGGTGGATCAGGCAAGGCGTCCCCAGCCGCTTCAAAATGCGCGAAGCTTCGCGCGTTTGTTCCGGGCGATAATTGGAGAAGCCGACATACAGCGCTTTGCCTTGGCGAACGATGAGATCGAGCGCCGCCATCGTCTCCTCCAGCGGCGTATCCGGATCGGGCCGGTGATGGTAGTAAATATCGACGTAGTCGAGTCCCATCCGCTTCAAGCTCTGATCCAGGCTGGCGACCAGACTTTTCTTGGAGCCCCATTCGCCGTAGGGACCGGGCCACATATAATAGCCGGCCTTCGTGGAGATGATCAGCTCGTCCCTGTAGGGCTGCAGATCGTCCTTCAGCATGCGGCCGAACGTCTCTTCCGCGGAGCCGGCCGGCGGTCCGTAATTGTTAGCCAGGTCAAAGTGCGTGATGCCCAGGTCGAATGCGCGTCTTACCATCGCTCTGCCGTTCTCATAGTTGTTGATGCCGCCGAAGTTATGCCACAGTCCAAGCGAAATGGCCGGAAGCTTCAGGCCGCTCCTGCCGCTGCGGTTGTATGTCATGGCGTCGTATCGATCTTGTCTGGCTAAATAAGTCATCTCGAACGCTCCTTCTCATGCGGATAGGCCCATTATAGGCCGCCGCGGCTTATAAGCCCATGTCCGCATGGAAGGGAAATATGGCATAATGTCTTATTTTGAGACAATCTTTCAGGCGATTTGCGAGTCAGCGATACTGCCTGGGCGGCACGCCTTTCAGCTTTTTGAACATTTTGGAGAACAGCAGCGCATCCTGGTATCCGACCGAACGAGCCACCTCCCCGACCGTATACTGCCCTTTTCGGAGCAGCTCTCCGGCCCGTTCCATCCGATAATGCAGCAAATACTGCTGCGGAGGCAGCCCGGTCGCCTCCTTGAAGATGACCGACAAATATTTGCGGTCCAGGCCCAGCGTCGACGCCAGCTGCTCGACCGTAATCGGTTCGCTGAAGTGGCAATGGAGAAAGTCCAGGCTTCGGTGGACGTAGGTATCCTGCTTGCGGGTCGGCATGGGCAAAACGGCATCGGCGCCGACGCCGGCCCTTCCATCTGCGGACACGGGCATCTGCTCGACGATCGACGTGAGCACGTCGATCAGCAGCGACGTCATGCGCAGGTCGCGATTGACCGGCCTCCCCTCGGCCTCCCGCAGCAGCTCGTACAGATTGGGCATCAATCGCATGTCCATCGGGAATATAGGAGTCTCGGGCGTCAGCCGTGTTCGTGCCAGCACATCCGCAACCCGATCGCCGCGGAATCCGACCCACGAGTAAGTCCACGGATCCGCCGCATCCGCTTGGTAAAAGATGAGCTTGTCCGGATAGGCGAGGAAGGCCTGTCCCGCCGTCAACCTGTACGTGTGGCCGCCGGCCTGCACGATGCCCGTTCCCCGATGAACGAAGTGAATCTTGTAATGATCGCGGACGCCGGGACCGAAGGCATGGCTGGGCACGCAATCCTCTTTGCCGAAATGGGACAGGTAAAAATCCGGATCCTCCCGGAAGGGGCGGTCCGGATTGTCATGAAGTGCTCTCATGGTGGCCCTTCCCCATCCTAGAAAGGATTCGTATTCAACATGCTCGCCGTCTTGATATACATGCGCTGAGACAGCTTCAGCTGAGCTACGATATACTCGGCGATGTCCTCCGGATGCATATATTGCTCGTCCTTGCCTTCCGGGATCAACGACGAGCTCTTGGCCAGATCGGTCGCGATCGTGCTCGGCGTCAGCGCGGTCACGCGGATATTGTTGCGGCGGACCTCCTGCGCGAGCGATTCCGTCAGGCCGATGACGCCGAACTTCGAGGCGCTGTAGGCGCTGGAGCCGGGCGCGCCGTTCAGGCCGTTCGTCGAAGAGATGTTGATGATGTCTCCGCCGTTTTTGGCGATGAGCTGGGGCAGGACGGTGCGCGTCACGTAGAAGGTCCCCAGCAAGTTCACTTCGATGATCTTTTTCCAATGCGCGGGGTCCATCTCGACCAATTTCTCGAAGGTGCCGATCCCGGCGTTGTTGATGAGAATATCGGCGGCGCCGATGTCCCGGGTGATCTTGTCGACCGCCTGTTCGACCTCCGGCAGGGAAGACACGTCGGCCGCGGCATAAGCGACCTTGCCGCCGAGCGCCTGAATGTCGCGCGCAGCATCGAGCAGATCCTTCTCCGTTCGCGCGATCAAGCCGACATGGACGCCTTCTCTGGCCAATTCGAGCGCGACGGCTTTGCCGATCCCTTTCCCGGCTCCGGTCACGATCGCTACTTTTCCTTTAATGGTCTGCGCCACGGTATACACTCCTTTATTTTGCAATTCAAAAACCTGCTACCGCAATTATACCGAATCCGTTCGATCATCCCAAGCGAACGCCTGGACCGATTGTCGGAAGACGATTCGTTGCATAAAACCGGCACCGCATTGGAAAACTTTACACCATCCGACTTACGGTAGGGAGGTGGCACGTATCGCGTCGGAACGATTGTCCAAGTCGCTGAACGCCAATCTGGATCGGCTGCGGCGCGTCTACAAGCATTGCGACGACCTGGCGGTCAAGGACTGGCGGTACGGGCCGGACCTGAAGCACCGGGCCGCCTCCGTTCACTTCAAGACGCTGGCCGACAGCGGCACGAATTATATGAAAAGCGCCCTGCAGGACCTGTCGAACCATGTGATCGGCCCGGGGCTGGACATCACGCCGGAGCTGATCCGCGTATTTTTCGGCGCTCGCGGCGTATCCGCGGAGAGCGCGAGCCTCGAGAGCGAGTGGGCGGCTGCGGATCGGCTCATGCTGCAAGGTTATTCGATCTTGCTTATCGACGGCTGGGACCAGGCGCTCTGCTTCGAGTCGAAGCGGCTTGAGACGCGTCCGGTCTCGGAGCCGGAGACCGAGCCGGTCGTCCAGGGGCCGCGGGAAGGCACGGTCGAGAGTCTTCAGAAGAACGTCGGCATGATCCGCATGCGGCTGCAGACGCCGGCGCTGAAATTTCAGTTTTTCAGAGCAGGCGGGCATTCCAATACGATGATCGGCTACGGGTATTTGGACGGCGTCGTCGATCCGGCCCTGCTGGCCGAATTCGAGCGACGCCTGCAGAGTTGCAAGGGAAAGGGCGACATTATCGACACCTCCTTCATCGAAGAGTTGATCGAGGACCACCCGTTGTCGCCGTTTCCGCAGTTCCGCTATACGGAACGGACCGACGTGGCCGCGTCTTCGATGCTGAACGGCAAGATCGTCCTGCTGGCCGAGGGCTCCGGCTCGATCATGATCTGTCCGGGCTTATTCTTCGATCTGCTGCAGTCGAGCGAAGACTATTACCAAAGGGTGCTCGTATCGAATTTCATCCGGTGGCTTCGCTTCATCGCCCTCTTTATCGCGATCTCGCTGCCCAGCCTGTACATCGCGATCTCGACGTTCCATACCGAGCTGATCCCGACCGTCCTGCTGCTCGCGATCGTCGACTCTCGCGAAGGCATTCCGTTCGGCGCCTTCGTCGAAGCCGTCATCATGGTTTTTTTCTTCGAGCTGCTCAAGGAGGCGGGCATCCGCCTGCCGAGAAACGTAGGTTCGGCGGTGAGCATCGTCGGCGCGCTGGTCATCGGGGAAGCCGCCATCAACGCAGGCATTGCATCGCCTTTTATGGTCGTCGTCGTCGCACTGACGGGGATCGCCTCGTTCGCGCTGCCGCAGTACAATCTGTCCATCGCCATGAGGCTGATTCAGTTCCCGCTGATGGCGTTCGCCTCGCTGCTCGGCGGCTTCGGCATTTTGCTCGGCTACCTGTTCATCTGGCTCCATCTCGTCACCCTTACCTCGCTTGGGGTGCCTTATCTCACGCCAATCGCGCCTTGGAAGGCGGATCAGTTCCGCGATTCGTTGGTTCGCACCAAGCTCCCGGCACTAGTCCGGAGGCCCCGACCGCCCAGCTCCACCTAATCCGCCGCAACGGAGGTGCCGCATGTTAAGCCGATACGCTACTATAGGACGGCTCGTTCTCCTTGCGACGCTGCTCGGTCCGCTGCTGACCGGCTGCGGGGACCGGGCGGAGCTCCCGCAGCGGGGCTTCGTGATGGGGCTTGCGCTGGACGAGGCGCCGAATGGAGGGATCGGGCTGACCGTGCAGATTTTCAAGCCCTCCCAGAACATCGTCGGGCGCGGCAAGCCCGACAAGGCCTACATCAACATTCGGACCGACGACGAGTCGGTGATCGAAGCCATCAGGGATATTACGATCCATCTCGGGCGAAAAGCCCAGTGGAGTCATATGCGGATCATATTGGTGAGCGATGCGCTCGCGCGCAAGTATTCGCTGCTGCGCCTGCTCGACTTTCTGTACCGGGATCACGAGCCCAGGCTGACCACCCACCTGATTGTGACCAAGGGAGAAGCTTCGCATTATATGGACACGGCGCCGTACATCGAGAATTCGGTCAGCCAGCAATATTTTTTAAGCGAGCAATCTTCGCACCGGATGACCGGCAAGTCTGTATCCACCAGTCTGCTGCAGCTCGCGCTTGAATCCCGCAGTCCCTCGGCGGTCGCGAAACTCCCTTATTTGTACGAGCGGGAGTCGGGCGGCGAATCGGCTCCTACCGTGGCCGGCGCGGCGATCCTCGTCGAAGGCCGGATGAAGGAGGTCGTCCCGGCGAAGTTGCTCGAAGGCGTCCAACTGCTCGACAACGGCTACAAGAACGGCGTCGTCGAAGTTCCGTGCTCCGCAGCTCGGTCCGCCGAGCGCGCCCAGCAAGAGGATTCGGTAGAGGTGCTGTCCACCAAGACCGCGATGCGGGTGCAGCCGGCGGGAGACCATCTGCATCTGATTTTTCGGGTGAAGGCCGTCACGGCGCTCTCCGAGCTCATCTGCGGACAGACGCTCATGCCTAAGGACGAACGAGCGCTGCGGTTGCGGATTCAGAAAACGATGGAGCAGATGATGAGCGACAGCATGGACTGGCTGCTGCAAAATCAGCTTGACGTCGTCGGGGCAGGGAACAGGTTGTTCGAGCGTCATACGGAGCTGTGGCGGCAGTGGAAGACAGACTGGCCGCGGCAGTTCGCGCGTTCGACCTACGAGGTCCACGTTGACGTCACCATCTTTACCTCGGGCACGAATGTCGGCAAGCCGGTCGACAAGCGTTCGGGTGAGTCGTGATGCGTGCCTTGCTGGTTTTCGCGCTGATCGCCTTTTTGGTTCATGACTGGACCGCCGGACATCTGCGCAGCGCCAAATGGCGCACGAAGGCCGTTTACGCGCTGCTGCTGCTGGCCGGCGGCTATCATTTTCTGATCAGCCTGGGAGCGATCTCCGCGCCATCCTATTACGACCTTTTCACGGGGATTTACGGCGGGCTCGCGGAGCGGATCGTCGCCTATCTTAGTCCGAAAGGAGGAGTCTAGTCTTGAAAAATGTGATTACGCCAAAGCAGGCCGCCATGCTGCTATTCGTTTTTTTGACGGGCTCCTCCATCATCAACATTCCGGCGCCGCTCATCGCGATAAGCGACAACGAAGCCTGGATCTGCCTGCTCGCGGCGGCCGGGCTCGGGATGCTGCTCCTGATTCCGCTCGTCAGTCTCGCCCGCAGATTTCCCGATATGGACTTCATCGAGTACAGCGCCAAACTGACGACCCGGCCTGTAGCCGTCGTGCTCGGCGTATTACTCCTGACGATGCAGTTAGAGATAATAGCCGGCATCATCATGGACATCTCCATGTTTCTCAAGAGCTCGATGATGCGCAATACGCCTTACGGCTACTTTACCGTTCTGACCTCGCTCGCCGTGGCGCTGACGGCCCGGGTCGGCATCGGCCGGTTCGCGGGGATGTTCGGCGTGCTGATGATGTCCGTCATGCTGTTCGTCGTCTTCAATATCTCGCTGGCCTCCCCGGGTTTCCATCTACCCTATCTGCTCCCGATCCTCGACCAAGGCGTCAAGCCGATCTGGCACGGCATTTATTTTATTTATGGCTTTCCTTATGGGGAGTTGGTGGTATTTTGCATGATATTGCCGTATGTCCGGACCATGGCCAAGGAACGCATCGGGTCGAAAATGGCGCTGGCAGTCGCGCTGAACGCGGCTTCTCTGCTCGTGGTCACGATGGCCACGGTGCTCACCTTCGGCCCGCTCTCGGGGGAGCGCAAATATTCGATGTTCGAGGTGGCCCGGACAGTCTATATCACCGAACTATTCGAACGTCTGGAGGCGCTCATGGGCTATTCCATGATCGTCGCTTCCTTCATGAAGGCGTCCATCGCGCTTTTCTCGGCGCATCTGACGCTGAACAGCCTGCTCAGGCTGCCCCGGGACAACCGCCAATTGATTTTTCCGCTCGCTTTTTTGACGACGTTGATTTCATTATCCGTCGGTATTCGCGGCGAAGCGTATTGGAATTTTATGGTCTCCAGCATCCATCCGCTATGGGTGTTCACCTGCAGCACGGTGCCGCTGCTGGTCGTGTACGCGGCTTCGCTGGTACGCAGGCGGGCGGCCTGATGTCAGGTATGGCCGATCGGTAACGAGATCAGGAACGTACAGCCGCGGACCTCGTTCATCTCGACGTCGATCGTGCCCTCGTGCATGAGCATGATTTCCTTGGCGATCGCGAGTCCGAGGCCGCTGCCCGGGATCCGGCTGTTGCGGGAGGCGTCGACGCGATAGAACGAGTCGAAAATGAACGGCAGCGCCTCTTTTGGAATGCCGATGCCCTCGTCCGCGAAGCGCAGCACGGCCTTTTCGCCGTCGATATCGGAGCTTACCGAGATCCGGGTACCCTCGGGCGAATATTTGATCGCGTTGCTCATCAGGTTGTCGATCACGCTGCCCAGCAGATGTTCGTCCGCCCGGATAGCGGCCTCGGCGGCATTCAAGCGAAGCTGAAGCCGACGCCCTTCGAGCGAGAGAGGGTCCGCCCATTTTCTCAGCAGCTTCCCGAACAGCGCGTCGGCCTGAACGAGCGCCAGATTCGGCTGAACCTGTTTGGTCTCCAGCAAGCTAAGATCATTAAGGTTGTTGACCAGACTGGAGATGGTCTCGATTCTCTCGTCGATCTTAAAAAGATAGCGTTCGGCCTGGGCATCGTCGGTCTTCCGGCTTAAGATCGCTTCGATATAGCCCTTGGCGACCGCGGCAGGCGTCTTGAGGTCGTGGGAGATGTGGGAGATCCATCTGCGCCGCCAGCTCTCCAGACGCGTCAGCTCCTCGATCCGCTGCTCCAGCTCTTCGTTCGCGATCTTGAGTTCCGCCGTCCGGTCCTGCACCTTGACCTCGAGCTCCTCCGTCAGCTTCACCTGCTGGTTCAACAGTTCGCGTATTCGGCCGGACATCCGGTTGAACGTGCGCAGCAGCTGATGGAACTCCTGCGTCCCGTTATCCTTGATCGTCACCGAGAAGTCCCCGTTGCCAAGGTCGGCAAAGGCGCCGCTTAACGAACGGATCGGCTTCGCGATTCTCCGCCATAGGAACAGGGCGAGCAGTGTGCAGATGGCGGCGGCCGACAACGTGATCAGCACGTTTTGCCTCAGCAGCTTCCCGTTCGTTCGCGCAGTCAATTCGGCCGACGAGCTTGCGAATTCCCGAAGCAGCTTCTCTTTGGGAATGAGATACGCGAGCGTCCAGCCCGTCGACGGAACCGTCTTCGTGAACAGCATCCGGGTCTCTTCGCCATCGGGATATTCGGCGTACCGCGTCGATTCGTTCCATTGTACGAGGCCTGTCGCCCGCATGCGCTCGTATTCGGCCTCTCCTTGCCGCTGGGCGGCGATCAGATGACGCTCCGAATCCAGGAGGATCGCGAATGCTTCCTTGTCGTTGAACTGCGCATCCACGATGTTCTGGACGAAGTCCTGAACCGATACGTCGGCGGCGACGGCGCCTCGGAGACGCCCTTGATCATCGTAAACGGGAGCTGTAGCCGTGAACATGTAGATATCGTTGGAGGTGGCGTCGCGGTAAGGCTGCGTCCAAGCGACCCTTCGTTCTCCCCGAGGAATGGAGAGCGCGTCCTGGTAATAGGGCAAGTCGGAGAGGTCCGCCCAAGCAGCCGCTTCACCGTCGTTCAAGACGACATCGGTAGCCGAATAATAGTTATATCCGTTCTCCGGATGGATGTAGTAAATAGCCAAAATGTTGGGGTTGCGCTCCGATTCGGACCGGAATAAAGGGCTCAGCAACGTGGACAGCGACAGATCCCGAAGGATCGTCTCGTCCATCGAGAGGCTGGACAAGCTCTGGTAACCGTTCCCTTCGACCGGAGCGGTAGGCGTGTACCAGTAGCCCTTGCCGTGTTTGAGAAGATGCGGCGCTTCCGGCCGGTACCGCTCGGGATGCGAGAAGATCGTCTCCGCCATGGACTGCAACGACAGCACGGACACTTCGACCTTGCGGATGTCCGAATCGATGGCATTGACCTGCTCGGCCAGATAGGATTCGTAAAGGTCGATGTATTGTTTCTCGGTCAACCGCATCTGGGATTGAGAGAACGCCGAAAAGTGGGAATGCGTCGTCTGTTCGTTGAGTAGACCCAGCGAGATAAGCGGACAAAGGGATCCGACGAGGAAAACAAGCAGAATCTGCGCGACAAGCGTGCGGGGAAATTGCTTATACCGCTTCAGCTTCATCGCAGAACTTGTAGCCGGCGCCGCGCAAGGTGACGATATGCTTCGGGTGGGCGGGATCCGCCTCTATTTTTTTGCGCAGCGTGCCGATATGAACGTGCAGCGTCTTGGAGTCGGTCTCTGCCTTGTGCCCCCATACGTTGCGGAGCAGCTGTTCGCTGGTGAGCACCTGACGCGGATGATTCATGAAGCAGACGAGCAGTTGAAACTCCTTGACGGACAGCTCGACAGGCCGCCCGTCCACGAAGACGTCGTGCGACTTCAAGTCGACCTTCAGTGAACGGGAAACGACCATCCGAGGCTGGTCGGCCTTGTTCGCGTCGTCCCCTTGATACATTTTCGAGCGGCGAAGATGGGCCTTGATCCGGGCAAGCACCTCGTTCGGACTGAACGGCTTGCCGATATAATCGTCGCCGCCGACGCTAAGGCCGATAATACGGTCCAGCTCGTTGTCCTTGCAGCTTAAGAACAGGATCGGCGCCTTGGTGAACATGCGCAATTGCTTGCAGAGCTCATAGCCGTCCGTATCCGGAAGGAGTACGTCGAGCACGATCAATTGGGGCGACAGTTCCTTGACGAGCGCGACCGTTTCGGCGCCGCTGAAGGCTTGCTTCATCCGGTATCCTTCCGTTTGGAGGAACAGCCCGAGAATCTCGCCAATGTCCGCTTCGTCGTCCGCCAGCAATATCGTTTCTCCCGGCATCTCGCCCACTCCCGTCTCGATCGTCGAATTAAATTTAACTATAAATACAGATACAGCGCTTGGCAATGAGTTTGTGTTAAAAAATGTGACATAAATGATTGGATTCAAGCAAGCGCGCGATCGGTTTACTTTGAATTTACTTTATTTTGAGCCCGGGATTAGGTTGGACCGGTTTATCAGTTTACTTGAGGGGATTAAGATGAAGCCTATGTTGCCGGATGGAAGATAACCAAGTGATATTATCTGACATCGGCGAACGAACACATAGGAGGGGATAACGTTATGAAAAGAAAAAAGATGCTCGTAATCGGGACTGCGGTCGTCGCGCTTCTGGCGACGGGGCTCATCCCGGGCGGCGCTTGGCAGAAGGCCGAAGCCGTGGTCGTCGCTCCGACAGCGCCTTATGATCCGCTGAATCCGCTTAACGCCCACGAGATTCGGCTGGCGACCAGCATTATCAAGAAAAGTTCTTATTATAAGCCGGACATGAACTTCGACGAGATCGCGCTGGAAGAGCCGGACAAAAATCTCGTATGGAATTGGACGCTGTCCAGCGATGCCTATAAGAGCAAAAAGATCAACAAACTTTCTCGCATGGCGTCCTTCGTCATCTCGGAGAAGCGTCAGATCTTCGAGGGCGTCGTCGATCTCGACAAGGGAACGATCGTATCCTGGAAGGAAAACAAGGACGGCGGCTTCTACTTCATTAACAACGCCCAAGCGAACAAAGCGCTCGAGATCGTGCTCAAGGATCCCGATTATCTTGCTGCGCTTAAGAAGCGCGGCATCACCGATACGTCGAAGCTCACCGTGTACGGGCTGCCTGTCGAATACAACGACAAGGACGAGAATGCAGCGCCGAGACGGCTGTATAAATACGAGACCTTGCTTAACGTCGGCGACGGCAACGACCTGGCGCACCTGGTGAACAATCTGCTCGTGACGGTAGACATCGACGAACAGAAGGTCATCGCAGTAGAAGACGACGGCGTCGTCCCGGTGCCGACCGCGGATCAGGGCTATAATCGATCGGGCAAGACGGAGTTCAAGGAAGAAGCTCACCCGATCGTAATTACGCAGCCGAAAGGCGCCGGCTACACGATCAAGGGTCAGGAAGTGACGTGGGGAGACTGGAAGTTTCACGTCCGCATGGACTCTCGCCGGGGGACACTCATCTCGGCGGCGAGCTACAACGACAACGGCACGCCCCGCAAGGTTCTATACAGCGGCGGGCTCGGCGGCATGACGGTGCCTTACGGCGATGCGTCGCTTAGCTGGTACTTCAAGACTTACATGGATGCGGGGGAATACGGCCTGGGCAAGCTCGCGCGGAAGATGGTCGTCGGCGCGGACGTTCCTGCCAATACGACGCTGATCGACGCGACGCTCAACGACGACGCAGGCGCCCCTTATACGCTTCCGAAGGTGATCGGCGTATTCGAGCGCTACGCGGATTCCGACTGGACGCACGCCGAGTATGACGGCACGGCCGGCGCCCGCGCCCGCACCGAATTGGTCGTCCGTTACATCACCGTTATCGGCAATTACGACTACACCTTCGATTATATTTTCCAACAGAACGGCAATATCAAGATCGATGTCGGGGCTTCCGGTGTCGAAGCGGCGAAGTCGGCCTTCACGGCCAAGGTGGACAGCTCGGTAGACGAATACGTGGACGAGAGCAACGACGAGATTCGCAACGGTACGCTGGTCGCGCCGAATACGGTAGCCGTCTATCACCAGCACATCTACAACTTCCGCCTGGACATGGACGTGGACGGACAGACGAATACGGCGATGGAGCTGCAGCCGGTGACGGTCGCGGCCAAGAACGACAAGTACCGGAAAAGCGAGATGGTGTTGGAGCAGAAGACATATCGTACGGAACTGGAAGCCGCGCAGAAGTTCGATCCCGACAAGGTGGTGCTGCTCACCAACTCGGCCTCCAAGAACAAGGCTGGTTACGTATCGGGCTATCAGATTATCGCCAACGCCGGAGGCACGCACCCTTTCGCCGAAGAACCGCTATTCACCGCGGACGACGAGCTGATGCAGCGCGCGGGCTACATGAAAAAGCACATCTGGGTGACGCCATACAAGAAGGACGAGATTTATCCGGAAGGCAAGTATGTCACCAACAACGCCAAGGACACCGGACTTGGGGCTTGGACGCAGCAGAATCGCGATATCTACGAAAAGGACGACGTCGTCTGGGTGACGACCGGCACGACGCACATTCCGCGCTCCGAAGAATGGCCGATGATGTCGACGGAGTGGGTATCGATGCTGCTCAAGCCGTTCAACTTCCTGGATTCGACGCCGACGCTGGATCTGCCGAAGCCGAAGAGCTCCGATTATTAAGGCAAAATAAAGGAGTCGAACGAAGCCGATCCGCTCTCTTGAGAGTCGATCGGCTTCGTCTCAACCAGAAAGGGCGATCCGGAAGATGAAGCACAACAAGTCGACATGGGCGTTCTGCGCGCTGCTTGCGGTATCGCTCTTTTTTCTGATCGCGGCCTTCGCGCAAAGCGGACGAAAGACGGAATCGATGGTTGCGCATGACGCTGCAATGGCTGGGATGGCCGACATGACTGGCATGGCTGGGATGGACATGGCTGGGATGGACATGGCTGGGATGGACATGGCTGGCGCGGCTGGCATAGCTGACATGGACGACATGGACGACATGGCCGACATGATGAACGCGATGCCGCAAGTCGACGCCGATATGCAGGATCCGCTGATCGATCCGATGAGCTTGTCCGCAGGGCATACGCATGCCGGCGCCGCGGCGGAGAGTCCCTCAGAGAAGGGGGTTCAAGCGGTTTGGTCTTGGCCGGAGGGGGAGCCTGAAGCCGGGCGGTCCGCGAAGCTCGTCATCCGGATTAGCGGGGCGGACGGGCAGCCGGTCCGGAAGTTCGACGTGAACAGCGAAAAGCTGCTGCACCTGGTCGCCATCTCGACGGACCTGCGGGAATTCCAGCACATCCATCCCGAATATCAGGGAGAAGGAGCCTTCGTTCTTCCCGTTACCTTTCAGGAGGGAGGGAACTATCGATTGTTCGCCGATTTCATCCCGAGCGGCTTGAATGAATTGACGCGGAGCGCGGAGGTGTCGGTGTCGGGCGGGTCGGAGAGCGGCTCGGACCCGGACGGCTCCCGCAGTTCCGAGTTTCCCGCAGGCCCGGCGTTGCTGTCGCAGGTCGCCGGAGGGATGGAGGTGGAGCTGCACTTCGGGCATCTGATGGCGAATATGCAGACAGGGCTAAGCGTCACGTTTCGCGATGTAGATACGGGCAAGCCGGTGTCCGATCTGCAGCCCTACCTCGGCAGCGTCGGCCATATCATCGCGGTAGACGACAAGCTGCAGGAATATCTTCATGTTCATCCGGTAAATGCGGCCTCGACCGGCCCTCAAGCGTTATTCGGCATCGCCTTCCCGCACAGCGGAGTCTATAAGCTCTGGGGCCAATTCCAAAGGGACGGACAGTTGCTGACGATCCCGTTCGTGGTGAAGGTACCTTAAGCGGACTGGCAAGCTTGCGGAGGAATTCCATGCTTTTTGTCGAACTCGTATCCTATGGTGAAAAAACGAAAAATAGCAGCCGTCGTCGGGCTGTTTCTGATCGTGCTGACAGGCATTCGCCTGGCCTGGATCGGCGTTCAAACGAACAATGCGAGGGCGGTGGCCGAAAACGGCCAGCTGGATCTAAGCGGCTGGGATCCGGCATCCCAACCGATTCTTTCCCTCTCCGGCCAGTGGACGTTCTATCCGTCTCGGCTGATTGCGCCCGATTCGGACGGCACCTTCCAATCGCAAGGAAGCTCCGCCCGTTCAATCAAGGTCCCCGGCAGCTGGAGAGGTGCTCACAATAACTCGAGCGACCCGCTCATCGGCTTCGGGACCTATCGGCTTCGCATCCGGCTCCCGGCCGGCGGCTTGCCGGAGCGGGAATTGACTGTGCGCGTGCCGGGAGTCTCTTCGTCGTCGGCGCTGTACGTGAACGGTCGCTTGATGGGCGGCGCCGGCCGTCCGGCGGACCGCGCGTCCGCTTATACGGCGAGTGCCGTGCCTTATTCCGTCACGTTTGTCGCCGATCGCGACGTACTTGACCTTGTGCTTCAAGTCGCCAACTTCGACGATCGTGTCAGAGGCGGCTTGATGGAGCCCATTCGGCTCGGAACGGTCCAGGCGATGGGCCGGTCGTACGGTTTAACCGTCGGCTCGCAAGCGGCGCTGGTCCTGCTGATGGCCATGCATGTCCTGTACGCGATCGCCCTGTTTTTCCTCGGCGCCCGGCAGCGTCAGCTGCTGCTCTTTTCTTTGTTGGGGATATGCGGCGCATTAACGATCCTCTGCAACGAGGACCGCTTGCTGTCCGTCTGGTTCGGAGTCGGCTTCGAGACTTTGTATAAAACGTTCTACTTAAGCTATTTGTGCACGGCGGCGCTGCTGCTGCAATATGTAAGAACCTTACTGCCCGAGTTCAGGATGCTTCGTTATGCGCGCTGGCACCTCGTCGCATGCGTTCTCTTCGGCTTATTCGTTCTGGCGTCTCCGGTCCGGGCGTTCACCTATATGCTTACGGATGGGATACATACAGTCCTGTTGCTGATCTCATTTGTTACCGCCCCGATCGTTTTCTATCTCGCCGTCCGCAGAGGCGCGCCTGACGCCATTTATTTGCTGCTGGGCGTAGTCGCCGTCGCCTGGAATCTGATATGGGGCATATTCGGCTACTCTTTTTCGTTGGATGTCGGCTATTATCCGTTCGATATGCTGGCGTTTTTCATTTCGTTCGCGCTCTATTGGTTCAAGCGATATTTCAGAAATGCTGCCGAGACTGTCCGATTGGCGGAGCGCCTACAGACTGCCGACAAGCGCAAGGATGAATTTCTCGTTCACACGTCGCATGAGCTGCGAAACCCGCTTCACGGCATGCTGAACATGGCCCAGGCCGTACTCGACAGCGAAGAGCGGGCGGGCGAGGCGGCCAATCGGGATCGTCTCGCGCTGCTCGTCGCGATGGGCAAGCGCATGTCCTTCCTGCTGCATGACCTCATCGATCTGAATCGGCTGCGGGAGGGAAGCCTGTCGGTGAAGCCGTCGCCTGTCCGGCTGCAGTCGGAGGTTGCGGGCATGCTGGATATGGTCCGGTACCTGGCCGCGGGGAAGCCGATTCGTTTTGAGAACCGGGTGCCCGACGCGCTGCCGGCCGTAATGGCGGACGAGAACCGGTTGGTGCAGATCCTGTTCAACCTGCTGCATAACGCGGTCAAGTTCACGAACGAAGGCCGGATCTGGATCGACGCGGATGTCGAAGGAGATCAGGTGGTTATTCGCGTAGCGGATACGGGAATCGGAATGGATGCCAACACGGCGAAGCGCATCTTCGAGCCTTATGAGCAAGGCGAGCTTCAGCCGGATACGAATGCGGCGGGATTCGGACTGGGACTTGCAATCAGCAAGCGGTTGGTGGAGCTCCACGGCGGTCGCTTGACGGTCGATTCTACGCCAGGCATGGGGTCTGTCTTTCGGTTTTCGCTGCCCGCGGCGGAGGCGGTCCCTTCGGATTCGGCCTACTCCGCTCCCGCGGCTTTGAACCCTCTCCTACTTGATCCCGTCTCCTCTGCCGCGGCCGACTCGGACTCGGCGCATCACGAAGTCGGCGCGGCCCGACTGTTCTCGGAAGCGTCGGCGCCCGCGGTCGCCGGGACGGAGGTGGACGCTCCGACGGAAGCGCCCGCGCGCGGTGATCGTTTCCGCATCCTTGCCGTCGACGACGATCCGGTTAATCTGCGCGTGCTGGAGCATGTGCTCCCCGCCGAGCTCTATGAGATCACGACGACGACGAGCGGCACCCGGGCGCTGTCTCTTCTGAATTCAGGCCCCTGGGATCTGCTGATTGCGGACGTTATGATGCCGGACATCTCCGGGTACGAGGTCGCCCGCACCGCCCGTGCGTGCTTCTCCGCCTCCGAGCTGCCAATTCTGCTGCTCACAGCCCGCTACCGGGCGGAAGATATCGCGGCGGGCTTCGACGCGCAGGCCAACGACTACATCGTGAAGCCCGTCGATGCGCATGAGCTGCGGATGCGGGTGAAGGCACTCACGGATGTGGCCTGGGCCGCGCGCGAGCAGAAGCGTCTGGAGGCGGCATGGCTGCAGGCGCAGATTCAGCCCCATTTTCTGTTCAACACCCTCAATTCCATCGCTGCGCTGGCGGATGTCGATACCGCACGCATGCGCGAGCTGCTGTCGGTATTCGGCGATTACCTGAGGGCCAGCTTCGACTCCTCCAATTCGGATCGGCTCGTGCCGCTCGAGAACGAGCTTCGTCTGGTGCGGGCCTATCTGTTTATTGAAAAGGCGCGATTCGGCGACCGGCTTCACGCCGTATTGGAGGCGGGGGACCATCTTCAACTGTTCGTTCCGCCGCTGTCCATCCAGCCGTTGGTCGAAAATGCCGTTCGTCATGGCGTGCTCAGGCGGCATGAGGGAGGCACCGTCCGGATTCGGATTCAGGAGATCGGAGACGAGATTGAGATATCGATCGAAGACGACGGCGTAGGCATGGCGCCCGATGGGCTTCCGCAGGAACAGCTGTCCGGCGTGCCGTCCGGACGTCGCGCAGGCATCGGCCTGGCCAATACGGATCGCCGGTTGAGACAACTCTACGGCAAGGGCCTGCTCGTTCGCAGCCGTCCCGAAGGCGGGACGATCGTCTCCTTCGTCGTTCCCAAGTCGTCGGGCAAACGCCAGCTTGCAACGGAGTAGTCCGCGTACCGCCGCTCCCGCAAGATTAAGACGCTGGCGAATCGTTATTCCGCCGCCCACTGTCGCTCTCTCGCCAGCCCCCATCCCACCCTCAAAGCACGTTTTTGGATCGTGTATAATGGGGCAAAGTGGAAAAAACCTCCGCAGATCCTTCGAAAGAGCCGCTTAAGTCAGGTATCATGAGGGAGGATAAGATCGTGAACCATCTTGATCAGGAACTGCTTCAAGCCATTAAAAGCGTCGATTACGATAAGGTCAAGTCCATCGTCGAGTCGGGTGTGGACTTGAATGCGCCAAGCCCCGGGGGAACTTACCTGGATTGGGCTTGGGGCGGATATCGCGAGTGGGATTTTGAGATCGTTAAGCTGCTTATTGCGTACGGCGCGGACCTTAACGACAAGGCATATCCTTCTATCACGTCCGCCGCCAGAAAAGGTCGAATTCACGAGGTTCAATATTTGCTCGATCGCGGGGCGCAGATCAATGCAGTATCCCACGTCGGAACCACGGCACTGTGGCATGCAGCCTATAATGGAGACGTGAAGCTGGCCGCATTTCTGATCCAAAATGGCATGGACCTGCCCAGCCATGGCGGCAGAGCGCTGGGGCTTGCAGCTTTTAACGGACATCTCGCATTCGTGAAGCTGCTGGTGGAGGAAGGGGTCGATATCGACTATCAATCCTTCGCGAGACATCCCGACGACTCCAATACACCGTTGCATTCTGCTGCATGCGCCGGCCATGTCGAGGTCGTTCGATATTTGCTCGAGCGCGGTGCGGATGTCCGGTTAAAAAACCACTACGGCGACAGACCCTATCACGTAGCCAGGTTTAATAAGCGTCATGAGATTATGGAGCTGATTACCGGCTACGAACCCAAGGAACTCCACGATCTCGACAAACGGATCGCAGAACTGAAGAAGGCCAAGCTGCCTACCGCCATCATTAAAGATCTAGCCGAAACGAGAATACGCATAGAACTCCCCGACTCCAAATACTTCTCCTACGTAGAGTTTTGTTCTCTCGTGGAGATTACTGAATTTCAAGCGGACGATATCAAGCTGATCAGCTTGCTGGCGGACGCAGATGCGTACGGCGCCACGGGAATGCTTGTGTGGATTCCGTGTCAGAAGAGTCTGGGCAGCTACGATATCGAGCACCAGAGCTTGACGATTTTCCGAGGGGTATCCTGGAAAAAGTTTTTTAAATCGCCGGGCGTGTTTCTGGATCGCCTGCTCGACGGGGAGTATGAAGCGGAATCGGCGGTTTGAGCTTCTGGAAAAGAATGGAGCAGCGACCGGTACTGCTCCGTCTATGCTATCACCCCTGTGCGAGAAACTCCCGTTCATAAATCGCATTCATTCTTTCCAGCACGCTTCTGGCTTGATCCCGGTGCTTTAAGTCCTTGACGCTGCCTTTCTCCAAATAGACGCCCGTTTCCGCGCGATGTTCCCCGAACGCGCCTTCGTACAAGCGGTTGGCGCCGTGGGTTGGCGGGGAAAAGAACAGCTTCATGAGGGCTTTAACGACGAGGGGCAGCCCGGATTGTTTCCCCTTTCGGAGCGTATTGTTGCCTCCCGGATCGACGCTGCGAACCCGGATGCCATCCTTCAGCAGCCGCGGGGCCGCCTCTTGCGTCCAGAGCGAAAGCGCCAGCTTGGAGGTGGCATACGGGCCGAGCAGCTTGCGGAAGGTTTTTGGACGTTCAAGCATATCGATGCTCAACGCCTTCGTGTACTTAAACGCCGATGACGAGGTATTGATTACCGTTTTAAAATGTCCGTTCTTCAGGCTCTCCGTAAGCTCCATCAGGATGATATACGGCACGACGGTCATCAGCTCATAATGCCGCTCCCGTCCCTGTGCCGAATAGCTGAGCTCGGGGAAGGACCCGCCGGCATTGTTGAACAACACGTCGATCCGCCGTTCCTTGGCTTTGATCTCTTCCAGAACCCGCCGCAAGCCGGCAAAATCGGCGAGGTCCGCCGTTTGGTATGCGCGAAGCTGGCCGCGCCGCAAGGCTTCCCGGATGTTCGAATCGTCCGCGGGAAAGCCGGAGCGGACGACAGCCGCGACCTGCCAGTTTTCCGCCAGCAGCTTCCTCGTTAATTCAAGGCCGATTCCCGCGCTTGCGCCCGTGATCAGGGCAATATTTTCCCGTTCGTCGTTATTCATTCGTCGTATGCCTCCTTCGGATGCCGGGGCGCTGTTTGCCCCGTTAGCGCACATTCTAAAAGTTGGAGTCGACTCCAAGTCAAGGGTGCCGCAGTCAAGTTCCGGCCTTCGTTCGACTCGCTTGACTTGGAGCCGGCTCCAAGATATACAATACGGACATAAGCAACTTTCGGGAGGGGATCGGGTGAAAACAAAGCTTGTCTATACGATCAAGCAGACCGCGGAGCTGACCGGCGTCTCCGAGGACACGATCCGGTATTACGAGAAGATCGCGCTGCTGCCCCGGGCGGAGCGGAAGGACAATGGACATCGCGTCTACGGGGAAGAAGACATCCGAACGATCCGGCTGCTGTCCTGCTTGAAGAAAACAGGAATGCCGCTGGAGGAGATGCGGCCGTTCCTGGCGGTGTCCGCCGATGCCGATCCTGCGGATCACCCCGAGCTGGTCGCTCATTTAAGAAGCCATCGGGAAAATATCGTCAGCCAGATCGCTTCGCTGCAGCAGGTCGTCGACTTTATCGACTTGAAGCTGGAGGAGGGGCGATACCGCGGTGAATGCGCAAGCGAGGAGCGGGCGAAGACGAAAAAGAAGCCAGTCTCCCCGACGGAGATGAGCCATTTTTCCGTAGCGGGCAAGACGGGCAAGTCGTAACGTAAACGCGGATGGCCTTATCGTTAAGAGAGAGCCTCGTCCGAAAGGCGGATCAATCGTGAATGAAGCGGAATACAAAGCGTTCTACGATCGCGTCGGGCTGTCGAACGGCTGGGACTTCAGCAAGCTGAAGGTGCTGACGGAGGGAGCGCGAGCCGACATCTATGAAGAGGTCAAACGGGCGTGCAGGCCATCCGATCTGCTGCTGGACATCGGCACCGGAGGCGGCGAGGCAGTTCTGGACATCCGCGATGCGGCACTGCTGCTGGTGGGAATCGATCGTTCAAGCGGAATGATTCGGACGGCGCAAGCGAATCTGGCACAAGTCGGTGCCGCAAACGTGCGTTTTGTACAAATGGACGCCGAGCGACTCGATTTTCCCGAACGTTTTTTTGATATCGTGACATGTCGTCATGCCGGATTCAATGCAAGTCAAGTAGCTAGGGTGCTATCCCCCGACGGTGTATTCATCACCCAGCAGGTCGCCGAGGGCGATAAGCTCAATTTGAAGCAGGCCTTCGGCCGAGGACAGAGTTATGAAGAAACGGACGGGACGCTGCTGCGTAAATACGAGCTGGCGTTGGCGGAGGCGGGATTTATGGACATCCAGTCCATGGAATTCGATACGGAGGAGTACTACCGGACACCTGAGGACTTGATCTTTCTTTTGAAGCATACGCCGATCATTCCCAGCTTCGGGCATGAAAAGGAAGACTTCGAGGTTCTTCGCGCCTTCATGGAAGACAACCGGACAGAAAAAGGGATCCGCACGAATGCGAAACGATTTACAATAAAGGCGAGGCTCGCCCATGAACCGGGAGGGATTCGGATATGAAGTTCATATGCGTAGGCTACTTGGATGCGGTCAAGATGGACGCGCTAAAGCAAGCGAATGATCGGGCAAATTTCGATGCGTTTTATACGCGACAGATACTTCGGTGAGACAATAACGAGGGACGTGAACGGATATGATCAAAGCAGTCGATGTGCCCTCCTAAAATCCAATTATTTTAGGAGGGCGAAAACAATGAAATTTCATCCCATATCCATGGAAACGTGGAGCCGAAAACCCTATTTCGAACATTATATGAATCGGGTACGCTGCACGTACAGCATGACCGCGAACATCGACATCGCTATTTTACAAGCGGAGCTTAAGCGCAAGAACGTCAAGCTATATCCTGCCCTGATCCATATGATCGCGACGGCGGTGAATCGCCATCCCGAGTTCAGGACCTGCTTCGATTCCGAAGGCAGGCTGGGCATATGGGAGCGGATGTCGCCGA
Source organism: Cohnella hashimotonis (assembly GCF_030014955.1). Lineage (NCBI taxonomy): Bacteria > Bacillati > Bacillota > Bacilli > Caryophanales > Paenibacillaceae > Cohnella > Cohnella hashimotonis. Next base: position 7,321,543 of record NZ_JAGRPV010000001.1, on the reverse strand, counting down.
GCTTCACGATTTTTCATGAGGAGGACAGTACCTTCTCGAGCATCTGGACGCCGTATAGCGAGGATTTCGGTGCCTTTTACAAGCGCTGCCTGCAAGAAACAGAACGGTACAAACACGCGAGACAGCTGTTTCCTTGCCCCGACGAACCGCCGAATACCTTTCCGATCTCCAGCATCCCCTGGGTGAACTTTACGGGATTTAATCTGAACATTTACGGCGAGGGCAACTTCCTGCTTCCGATCTTTACGATGGGAAAATACGATCGGCAACACGACAAGCTTTGGCTGCCTGTGTCGGCGCAGCTCCATCATGCGGTTTGCGACGGATACCATGCGGGCGTACTGTTCAACGAGCTTCAGGAGCTGGCATCGGATTGCCGAAGCTGGCTGGCAGGTGTATAAACCCATGATGTCGTACCTTGTCCCTCGCGGAGCCGTCTGCTAACATAGGGAAAATACAAGGGAGGTGCTGACATGATCGATATACACTGCCACATCTTGCATGGCGTGGACGACGGCGCGAAGGATCTGGCCGAGTCCGTGGCGATGGCGCGGATCGCCTATGAGGACGGCATACGGGATATCGTCGTGACGCCTCACTTCAACGGCTTGTACCTCACGATGTCCGACGTCGTGCACCGCAAGTTGGAAGAGCTGGAGCGCGAGCTGGACAGGCAGGGCGTCGATATCCGACTGCATCCGGGCAACGAAGTCCAGTTGGTGAGCGCGGCGTTCTTCGACGAGCATCGAAGGAACCGCTCGTTCGCGCTTCTGGGCCGGCCGGGCACGCATCTGCTCTTCGAGCAGCGCTGGACCGGCTACGATCCGGCTACGCCGGAGATCGTGCAGCGGTTGCTCGACGCGGGCGTAACGCCGGTCATGGCGCACCCGGAGCGGCATCCGTTCTTCAGGGACGATCCGGAGCTGCTGCCGCAGCTGATCGAGCTCGGACTGTGGACGCAGGTATCGGCGGACAGCCTCGTCGGCAATTTCGGTCCGGAGGCGCAGCAGTACGGGCGTGCGCTTATTGCGGCGGGACATGCGCATACGCTTGCGACCGACGCGCACAACGTGAACCGGAAGCCTAATCTCAGTGCGGGCATGGCGATATTCGAGGAAGTCGCCGGCGCCCGGGCGAGGGCGGAGCTGGAGGCGCGGATGCGCAGCATCCTGGCCGATTGACGTCAGGGGAAGCACGAATCCAGGGAAGCACGAAGCTAGGGGAATCACGAAGCCAGGAGAAGAAGGACATGCGAGAGAATGGATCGCCGGAGCATACAGCCCCGGCGATTTTTTTATGACGACGCCTGAAGCAATACCTCCAGCTCCGTGCGAAGCGTCTGCGAGATCGGACTCATCGGCAGCCGCAGCGAATCGGAAGCGATGATGCCCTGACGGGCCAGGAGCCACTTGAGCGGCGCGGGATTCGGTTCGCTGAACAGTCGCTCCATCCAGGGCAGCACAGTCGTGAACGCTTGGGCGGCTCCTTTCGTATCTCCCCGCTCGAACCTGCGATACATATCGACGAAGACATCCGTCTTTATGTTCGCCGAGGCGAGGATGCCGCCCCGGGCGCCCCGACCCAGCATATCGAAGAGACGTTGGTCCTCACCGCATAGCACCGGCTTCGAGGTCGTCTGCACGAGCGCCTCGAGCAGAGAGGTGTCGCCCGTGCTGTCCTTCATGCCGATGACGCCATCCAGCTCCATGATTCGGCGGGCCGTATCTACGCTCAGCCTCGTGCCGGTTCGGGACGGAATCTCATAAACGATGACGGGCACGCCAACCTGCGATACGCGGCGGAAATGCGCCAGTATGCCTTCCTGCGAAGGGCGGCTGTAATATGGAACGACGACTAGGACGGCATCGGCGCCAAGTCTTCCCGCGTCCTCCGTCCGCTTGACTGAAGCGGCAGTGCTGCTCGTACCTGTGCCCACCACGACCGGTATCCGACTTCCTTTTTCCCGGACGGCTTCCTGCGTCATGCGCAATAGCGAGGCCGCTTCATCCCAAGAGAGCGTGGGCGATTCGCCTGTCGTGCCGCCGACGACCAAGCCCTGAATGTCATAGGCCAGCAGCCGATCCACATAGCGCCTGCAGGATACCGGATCTATCTCTTCGTCCGCCGTAAACGGCGTAACTGTGGGTACGAATATTCCATGTAGGTGCTGTTCGCTCATCATCGCGTCCCTTCATCTCCTCATGTCGCCTGATTTCCTTCAACGTAACATGGAAAGCGCCGCAACCGTTATCCCGCATTTCCGATAGAGCGATCAAAGTTATCGATGGACGGCCAGCTCATGGTCGCAGCAGCAATGGGAACGAGGAGCTGGGGAACCCGAGGCGATTGTCCAGCTATCGTCATGCATGCACTGGGGAACGTTTTCGCCAGAGTTTGCTGGAAATATATTGATAACAGGCGAAGCGGAAACCTCCCCGCAACGCCTTTTTGCCCTGTCCGTACTACTATCCGCTATCCCCGGCTACTCCTCCCGCGGCATTTGCATTTTTGTCGAAATTGATATAATAAGCCCCAAGACAAAAAGCGACAACATTCAAAATTCGATGCTGATATAATTGGCCCCAAGGAAATTGCGATTACGTCCAAGATAGGAGAGTTATGAGCGCTATAGCCGGTTTGCTAAACGAGCATGAGCCTGTCTCCATTGAAGCGGCGGGTCTGATGATGAAGGCGCTGGAGAAATATCCGGCCCATCATGTGCGTACCTGGCATGACCGGCACGTGTTCATGGGCTGCCATGCGCAGTGGTTCGCGCCCGAGTCGGCGTACGACCGGCAGCCCTGCCGGGAGGAAGGGCAGGAGCTCGTTATCGCCGCGGACGCGATCCTCGACAACAGGGAGGAGCTATTCGGCCGGCTGCAGGTCGAGCGTGCCCGTCGGGAGCGGATGACGGACAGCGACCTGATCCTGGCGGCGTACCGCAAGTGGGGAGAGGAGGCGCCGGGTTATCTGATCGGCGACTTCGCCTTCGTCCTGTGGGACGAACGGAGACGCCGGCTGTTCGGAGCCAGAGATCTGGCGGGAAGCCGAACGTTGTATTACGTTCATCGGCCGGGGCGGTTTGCTTTTTGCACGGTGATGAATCCGCTGCTTGCGCTGCCCGGCGTCGGCCGGGAGCTGGACGAGTCCTGGCTGGCCGAGTTCCTCGCGATCCCGATCATCCTGGATACGATCGACGTTCGCTCCACGGTGTACCGCCAGATCGGCCAGATTCCGCCTGCGCATGCCTTTACCGTCGAGCAGGGCAGCTTGAAGGTACGGCGCTACGGCTCTTTGACGGCCGATGTGCCCAAGCTGAAGCTGCGGTCGAGCGGCGAGTACGAGGAAGCGTTCCGCGAGGTGTTCAGGGAGGCCGTCGTCTCGAGGCTTCGGACAAGCCGGAACGTCGGCGCGAGCTTAAGCGGCGGGCTGGACTCGGGAGCCGTCGTGAGCTTCGCGGCAGCGCCGCTGCGCGAGCAAGGCAAGACGCTGCATACATACAGCTATGTCCCGCGTTCGGACTTCGCGGACTGGACCCCGCGGAGCATGGCAGCCGACGAGACGCCTTTCATCCGGGATATCGTGGATCACGTGGGCACGCTCTCGCACAGCTACATGGACTTCGCGAAGCACAATTCCTTTGAGGAAATCGACGATCTGCTGGCATTAATGGAAGCGCCTTATAAATTTTTTGAAAATTCTTACTGGTTCAAGGGCATTCTCGCGCAAGCGAGCAAACAGGATGTCGGCGTCCTGCTGCATGGCGGCAACGGCAATTACTCCATCTCATGGGGGCCGGCGATGGACTATTACGCCCTTCTCCTGCGGCGGCTGCGCTGGGTGCGGTTGTACCGCGAGCTGTCGCAATACGGCAAAAACGTTCGCGTCGGCCGGTCGCGGCTCCTTCCCTATATCGGAAGACTGGCGTTCGCGAATCCGGCCCCGAAGCCGCTGGCGGGCATCCCGATGCTGATTCACCCGGACCTGGCGGCGCGCACCGGTGTATTCGACAGGCTGAAGGGGCACGACGTCGGACTGACGGACGCCTGGATGAACGAATTCGACGCGCGGACGTATCAGTTCGACAACCTGTCGATCTTGAACCATCAGGGAACGTCATCGACCAAGCTGTCGCTGCGATATGCCGTCCGGGAGAGGGACCCGACCTGCGACCCGCGGGTCGTCCGGTTCTGCCTGTCCGTGCCTGTCGAACAGTACGTGCAGGGCGGCATGGACCGCGCGCTCGTCCGGCGGGCGACCGCCGGTTATCTGCCCGATTCCGTCCGGCTGAATCAACGCGTCCGGGGCGTACAGGGGGCGGATTGGATCCACCGCGTGCTTCCCGCTTGGGACGAGATGTCGGAGGAGCTGCGCCGGCTATGCGACGATTCCCGGGCCTCGGGGCTGCTGAACGTAGAACAAGTCCGCTTGTCGCTGGCGGAGATGGGCAATCCGCCTCGTCCCGATCGCGCTTTCGACCGGCATGCGAGATTGCTGATGCAGAGTCTGATCGTGTACCGGTTTCTTCGGCAAGGCGCCTGACACTCCCGCTTGGAAGGAGGTGAGACCAGATGAAGAAAGAGTGGAATCAACCTACGCTCGAAGTGCTCGACGTCAACCAGACGTTCGGCGGACCGAACGGCCTGTACCCGGATCGCAACGGCAAAGGCACGAACAACGGCCATCCCCATGCCCCGGAGGCTTCTTAATTACATGGAAATGATCAAGGGCCCTCTTACATCGAGCATGTATAGGGCCCTTGTTTGACGCATGCGAGCGGGAAAAAACCGCAGAACCGAGGTGCCCTTTTAATGAAGAATGAGATCGCGCCAACGATGTACTACGCATTCGGCCTTCATATATCAAGCGAAATTCGCCTGCCGGAGCTCTTGGAGACGACCGGCGGAGCCTGCGAAGCCGACGTCGAGATCAAGCTCGGAGATTTGTCGGCGGATTGGCGCGCAGCCGACGTAGAGGACGATTTTTATGCGTTCGAGAACGGCCGGTTTTTGTTTTACGTGCCTGAAGTGGCCGTTTACAGCATCCGCGACGGAAGACAGGTGATCGTGTCGCCCCTGGCGGGCATCGAGGAAGAGCGTATCCGGCTCTACTTGCTCGGCACGTGCATGGGTTCGATCCTGATGCAGCGGCGGATACTTCCGCTCCATGGCAGCGCAATCGTCGTCGATGGGCGCGCTTACGCCTTTATCGGGGAATCCGGTGCCGGAAAATCGACGCTGGCGGCTGCGTTCCGAAGCCGCGGCTACCGGTTGCTGACCGATGACGTGATCGCGATAGCGTCCGGCGGCGAGGACGGCCGAACGCCGGTCGTCGTGCCGGCCTATCCGCAGCAGAAGCTGTGGCAGGAGAGCATCGAGCAGCTGGGCTTGCAGTCCGACCGGTATCGCCATCTGTATCTGTCCAAGTATGCCATCCCCGTGACGTCGGCGTTTTCCGTCGACGCCGTACCCTTGGCCGGCGTATTCGAGCTGACGCGGACCGACAAGGACGAGGTGACTCTTTCGCGTTGTCAGGCCCTCGAACGGTTGGCGCTCCTCCGGATCCATACGTATCGGCCTTTTTTAATTTCGCGTTTGGCGGGAGACCAATGGCATTTTTCGACAGTGACCGGGATGGCAAGCCGGATCGACTTGTATCGTCTGCAGCGGCCTGCCGCCGGATTCTCTGCGCATGCGCTGGCCGATGCGGTATTGCGTGCCGTGCTTGGAGGAGAGAAGGTCATGCAGGCGTGAAAGGCGAGGGAAGACTAGACGTCGCGCCCATGTTCTACTATCTCAAAAAGCTGCATGCATTTGCCGGGCGCAAACTTTATGCGAATCTGGCGGGAACGATCGTCGTCAGCATGATGGAGGGAATCGGCATCTTCCTGCTGGCCCCGATGCTGGGGCTGATCGGGCTGCTCGACGCCGCCTCGGGAGGCATCCCGCTGTTATCCGCGGCCGCGGAGCCGCTGCAGCGCTTGTCGCCCGAGCTGAGATTGCCGGCCGTGCTCGCCGTTTTCCTGATGCTGCTGCTCGGCCAGGGATTGCTCCAGCGGCTGCTGGCCAATATGAGCGCCGAGTTGGAGCAGGGCTTTATCCGGCACCTGAGGCTCGAGCTCTATCGGGGGCTGCTGCAATCGAACTGGGCGTTTTTCCTGAAAAGAAGAAGGTCGGACTTTATCCACCATGCCACGATCGAGCTGCCCCGGGTGAGCTTCGGCGTGTTCATGTGCCTGCGGCTCGCCACGACCTTGCTCTTTACGCTGATTCAAATCGGCTTTGCCTTATGGCTGTCCGTTCCGCTAACCCTTGCCGTCTTGCTGTGCGGGCTGGCGCTCGCCGCGTATTCCCGGTCTCAGGTGAGAAGATCGAGGGCGCTCGGGAAGGATACGACCGAGCTGATGCAGCGCTACGTGGGGGGCATGACCGACCACTTCAACGGCATCAAGGATATCAAAGGCAATCGGATGGAGCAGCAGCATTTGTCCTGGTTCCGCGCGCTTTGCGATCGGCTGGAGAGCAATCTCGTTCAATTTACCAAGCTGCAATCTGCCTCCCAGTTCCGTTACAAGGCCGCCGCAAGCATCCTGATTGCCGTTTTCGTGTATTTTGCCTTCGCGGTGCTCCACGTTCACGCCGAGACGCTCATCTTTATCGTTCTCGTCTTCTCGCGGCTGTGGCCGAAGTTTTCGACGCTGCAGTCCAATCTGGAGCAGATCGGCCAGACGGTTCCCGCCTTCAGGCATTTGCGTGAGCTGCAGCAGGCTTCCGAGGAAGCGCAAGAGCCCGAACTTGGGCCGGTCCGGCTTGCCGAAGGCGATGCGATGCGCGTCTCGCAGGGCTTTGAGATGCGGGACGTATACTACCGTTATGACCGCGACCAGGCGACTTATGCGCTTCAAGGCGTGAGCCTGCGCATTCCGGCGCACCGGATGACGGCCGTCGTCGGCCGATCGGGCGCGGGAAAGAGCACCTTGATCGACCTGCTGATCGGGCTCGTGCAGCCGGAGCGGGGGCAGGTGCTCGTGGACGGCAAGCCGCTCGGCGCTGGCGAGGCGTATGAATTGAGGCGGTCCGTGAGCTATGTCTCGCAGGACCCCTTCCTGTTCCATGAGAGCGTGCGGGACAACCTGGCGATCGCCGCGCCGGAGGCAAGCGAGGCGCAGATGTGGGAAGCGCTGCGCTTTGCGGCGGCGGATGCGTTTGTCAAAAGATTGCCGGAAGGGCTCGATACCGTATTGGGAGACCGGGGCGTGCGCCTCTCCGGAGGCGAACGGCAGCGGATCGTGTTGGCCCGGGCGATCCTGCGCAATCCGTCCGTCCTCGTGCTGGACGAAGCGACGAGCGCCCTGGACGGCGAGCGCGAAGCCGGCATTCAGGAAGCGCTGGAACGGCTGCGGGGCAGGATGACCCTCATCGTCATCGCCCATCGCTTGTCCACGATCCGCGGCGCGGACCAGATCATCGTGCTGGACAACGGCTCGGTCGTTCAGCACGGGGGATACGCGCAGCTCTCCGAAGAGCAAGACGGCTTGTTCGGGAAGCTGCTGTCCTATCAGGCGAGGGCTAGCGGGTAAAAGCTCCTCTGTCTGCGGGAAACGAACATCATACATGCAAAAGTGCAGCTAATCCTGGCGGGCGGGGGAGAGTGACCCCATTCAGGAAAATAAGCTGCATTTTTTGCGTCTGTTTTTCGGACAGGCGAACGCCTGAGAAATTCCGGCGACGATAAGACGCTGACGCATCTCCATCCGTATTTCGTCATATGAGGCACTTGTGTTTGCCGTTTGTACACAACCAGGCTGCCAGCTTCCGTCTGCAACGTCAGACTTTCAGAAAACATTCAGTTTGTTTTAATGTCCGACTTAACTTCTATGCCCATAGTTAAAGGATGTGATGGCGAAAAGGAGGGGCGGACGCATGAGAGCTCCTGTTAGGTTGAAAATCGATATTCCGCTGTTGTTCATCGTCTTGCTGTCCGCATTTTTAAACGGCTTCAACATCTGGACGGACAAGTACGCCAATACCTACTATACGACGGCTGTCGCGGCGATGATGGAGAACTTGCACAATTTCTTCTATGCCTCGCTCGATTCCGCGGGCTCGGTCACGGTGGATAAGCCGCCTGTCGTATTCTGGATCCAGACGATCAGCGCCAAGTTCTTCGGACTTCACGGCTGGAGCGTGATTCTGCCTCAGGCGCTGGCTGGCATAGGCTCGGTGCTGCTCGTGTACAAGCTGGTCAAGCCGACTTTCGGCAGGGCTGCGGCGCTGATCGGCGCCCTCGTCATGGCGTGCACGCCGATCGCGGTGGCCGTCAGCCGCACGAACAACATCGACAGCATGCTCGTATTTACTTTGCTGCTTGCCGCCGCTTTGCTGTTCCGTGGAGTGCGAAAGGGAAGCGTGTGGCGTGTGTTGGGGGCTTTTGCGGTTGTCGGCGTCGGGTTTAATATGAAGATGCTTCAGGCGTATATGGTGCTTCCTGCCTTTTACTTGTTCTACTGGGTGGCGTCTTCGCGATCGTGGAAAAAGAAAACGGGGATTCTGGCAGGCGCTACGGCGCTCATGCTGGTCGTCTCGGTGTCGTGGGCGGTCGTCGTCGACGCGGTCCCCGCGGACAAGCGGCCGTTTATCGGCAGCAGCGGCACGAATTCGGTGCTGAATCTGGCTTTCGGCTATAACGGCGTGTCCCGGCTAACGGGGGATCGCGGGCAGGGCGGCGGCGGAGCTCCGAACTTTAGGAGCGGCGGTGGCTTCCCGGCGGGCGGTCAGAACCAAAGATTCGGTCAGGGCCAAGGGACGGATACGAGCCAGCCGCCGAATCTGGCGCCGGACCAAGGCCAAGGGGCAAGCCAGAACCCGATGTCCGGCCAAGGCCAGGGAGACGGGCAAGATCAGGCGCCCGGCCAGAATCAGGCGCCCGGCCAACAAGACGGGGGCGGATTCCGCGGCGCTCCGCAGGGCGGCGGCTTTGGGGGCTTCCGGCAGGATGGCGGTGGCTTTGGCGGCCCCGGCGGATCCGGCGGTCCGAACGGCGGCCGCAGCGGCGGCATGTTCGGAACAGGCCAGTCGGGGCCGCTGCGTTTGTTCCAATCCTCCCTTTCCGATCAGGCCAGCTGGCTCATTCCGTTCGCGCTTATCGGCTCGGTCGGCCTGCTTGGCAGCATTCGCAGACGGCGGTGGACGGATAAGCACAAGGAGACGATTTTCTGGCTGTCCTGGCTGCTTCCGGCGGCGGCGTTCTTCAGCGTAGCAGGTTTTTTCCACCAATATTATCTGATCATGCTCGCGCCGCCGATCGCCGCGCTTACCGGAGCGGGATTCGTCGAGATGTGGCGGGCTTACAGAGAACGTAATTCCTGGACGTCCTGGCTGCTGCCCGCAGCTATTTTGGCGACGACGGTATTCGCCTGGTACATCGTTCATCCGTACGACGCGACGATCGGCGGCGGATGGGCAGCGGGCATCGGGCTGGCAGGCGTGATCGTTACGGCGCTGCTCATCGTGTGGAGAACGAGGGAAAACCTGCGTCCCGCCCGCCTGTGGGCGATCGCCGGATTGCTGACGCTGCTGGTCGGCCCCGTTTACTGGGCGTTGACGCCGATCACGTACGGCGTGAGCAGCATGACGCCGATCGTCGGCCCGAGCTCGTCCCGCGAGGCGAACGGCCCGCAGGGCGGCGAGTTCGCGGGACGCGGTCAAGGCGGAGGCGAATCGGGCGGCACGCTGGACGAGGGACTTTACAATTACTTAAAGGCGCACAATACGGGCCAAAAGTATTTGCTTGCGGTATCCGATTACGGCACGGCGGCGCCATATATGATCGACAAAGGCGAGTCGGTCGTCATTTTGAACGGGTTCAACGGTTCGGACCGGGTCTACACGGCCGACAAGCTGCAAGCGTTGGTGGCAAAAGGCGAAGTGACCTACTTCCTGGTCGGCGGCGGCGGAATGGGCGGCGGACGCGGTAGCAGCACCGAGGTAACGCAATGGATTCAGCAGCACGGCAAGGAGATTCCGGCTTCCGAATGGCAGTCGTCGAACGGCGGTGCCGCGCAGTCCGAGGCAGGCGACGGCCGGGGGAACGGCGGATTCCAAGGGTTTGGCGGTTTTGGCAGGAGTGCGACGTTATATGCGGTTTCATTATAAAATATCGTGCGGGCATCTTCGCTTATGTATGGTTCAATTCCCTTGGCACTCCTAAAGGAGCTGCCGAGGGTTTTCTATTTTGCGAAAAAGCCCCGGTGTGTAAGCAACTTTGAGGCGCGCGGGCCTTTTCATTTCGGATCGGCTACAATAGAACGATAAAAGGTACAATCCCTCCAGCAAAGGAATGAAGCCCATGTCCGCAAGCGAACAAGCCGGCAGCAAGCCGGCCGAGATTACGAAGGACGGTTCGTTCAAGCGCCAAGTCAACCGGTTTGCGACGCCGTTCGGAGAGGGGCCGGACGCGCTGCCCGTCGAAGCGGGAAGATATCGCCTCCTCTGGTCGGCGGCGTGTCCGTGGGCGCACCGGTCCGTGATCGTCCGACGCGTGCTCGGGCTCGAGGATGCGATCAGCCTGGGAACCGTGAGCCCGATGCGTCCGAGGCTGCCGCGCGTAGATTGGGAGTTCTCGCTCGATCCGGATGGCGTCGATCCCGTCCTCGGTATTCGGTATGTCAGCGAGATCTACCTGAAAACGGACCCTGACTACACAGGCAGGCCGACCGTGCCCGTCGTCGTAGACTTGCACAAACGCGAAGCAGCGAACAACGACTATTTCAAGCTGACCAACTATTTCGAGACGGTATGGTCGCCTTTTCACAAGCCTAATGCACCCGACTTGTATCCCGAGGCGATGCGCGAGCAGATCGACGCTCTGAACGAAGTCATTTTCCACGACATCAACAATGGCGTATACAAATGCGGCTTCGCCCGTTCCCAGGAAGCCTACGATGCGGCCTACGATACCTTGTTCGCACGTCTGGACGAGCTGGAGGGGCGCCTGGCGCGCAGCCGGTTCCTGAACGGGGACTACATCACGGACTCCGACGTCCGTCTCTATACGACGCTGGCCCGCTTCGATGCGGCTTACTATACGGCGTTCCGGACGAACCGCAATCTGCTTCGCGAGTTCGAGCATTTGTGGGGGTACGCCCGCGACTTGTATCAGACCCCGGGATTCGGAGATACGACCGATTTTGATGCGATCAAGCGTCACTATCACCTGTCGATCACCATCGCGACGGACAAGCAAGAAGTGAATATCCTGCCCAACGGACCGGACCTTGCGGTCTGGGAGAACCGGCACGAGCGGCATCTGTTGAGCGGAAAAGAAGAGAAGTTTCTCATACGCGCCTGAGCGGGGAGGAGTCGAAAACATGCATATACGTGATGCCGCTCCGGAAGAGCGCGCTTTTATCAGAGAGCAACGGCTGGATGCCTACCGGGAGCATGCCCGGTCGATCCCCGATTCCCATTGGCAGGCGCTGGCGCGTGCGATCAGCTCGGAAGCTGACGCGCAGCCTGGCGCGGAACTGATCGTGGCCGAGGCGGATGGCAATATTGCGGGCAGCGTCGTTCTGTTTCCGGCGAATACGGATGCCTACGACGGCCATGCCGACAAGCAAGACTATCCGGAGATCCGCATGCTGGCGGTATCTCCGGCGTACCGCGGCAAAGGCGCAGCGTCGGCGCTGATCGCCGAATGCATTCGCCGCGCCCGCGCGTCCGGCAGCGGGGCCGTCGGCCTGCATACCGGTGAGTTTATGAAGGACGCGCGCCAATTGTACGAGAAGCTGGGATTCGAGCGGCTTCCGCAATACGATTTTCAGCCTGCGGACGACGGCATCACGGTCATGGCGTTCCGGCTGAACCTTTAGCGGGGCGGGAAAATGCCCGTGAGGTTAATGACGTAGCTGACGCCTGCAGGCGCGTAATCCTGCAGATCCGGCAAAGCGAAGGTCGTTTTTCCGTCGCCGCCGTACTGGGTGCCCAAGATCGAAAACAGCGGCGTGTTTTGCGCGATCGACAGGAGCGCGCCGTCGCATACGTGAGTGCCGGCCGGCGCGAAGTTGCCCGCGAACAGCCAAACTTCGCCGATATAGCCTGCGGCGCTGCCGCCTTCTCCTGCCGATCCGTCGGCGATGTTCGGATCGCCGAACTTCGGGCCTGCGGAACCGGCGGTTCCCGGCGGCCCTTGCGGACCGGCCGGTCCCGTATCGCCCTTCACGCCTTGCGGTCCGGTCGCGCCAGTCGGCCCGGCATCGCCTTTGGCCCCTTGGGGCCCGATCGCCCCAGTCGGCCCGGCATCGCCCTTGGCCCCTTGCGGCCCGATCGCCCCAATCGGCCCGGCATCGCCCTTGGCCCCTTGCGGCCCGATCGCCCCAGTCGGCCCGGCATCGCCCTTGGCCCCTTGCGGTCCTTGCGGTCCGGGGGCGCCGCGGTCGCCCTTATCCCCTTTGGGCCCCACGACATTCCAGGAGATCGCCTTCTCGGTCTTTTTGCACGACGCGGCTTTGGCGACGATGCGGATTTGCCCGTCGTTTTTGGCGCAGGCATAGATCGTGCTCGTTGTCTTGCTTGCAGCCGCCGCCGCGTAGACGCTCGCGCCCGAGAGCAGCAGAATCAAGATGCCAGCCATGATCATCATCGTCTTTTTGCTTAAATACACCGCCATTCCTCCCCCTGCTATCCGTGCTATGCCATTTAGTTAGAATCTATGGAGGCCCTCGCGAATCTATGCTTCGATCCCGTTTCAGAACGAATGGCGCATCCGTGTCACAAATCCGTTCCCCCGATCGTCATGTTGCCATCAGACCGGAGAGGATGGATCAAGCATGACGCAAAGATACGATCAAAAGGAATGGGACGTTGTCATCATCGGAGCAGGCATCGCCGGATTGACGGCTTCGATCTACCTGGCGCGGGCGGGGCAAAGCGTGCTCGTGCTCGACAAAGGCGCGAATCCCGGAGGCCGCGCGATGTCGAACGAGATGGCGGAGTCGCGCGTCAACTTGGGAGGGCATGCGTTATACAAAAGCGCGCTTCCTATATTGCGGGAGGTCGGGGTCGAGCCGGCGGGCGGCACGCCCAAGACGACGGGCGCATTCGTGTTCAAGCAAGCCGACGGCAGCAACAAGGTGCTCCCGCTGGGACAGCTCTTGCTCGGATCGTTCCTGAAGTGGCAGGAGAAAACCCAACTGCTTCGCTTTTACGCCAAGCTGCGCAAGATTGACGCCGCCGCTCTGCACAAGGTCCGCTTGCAGGATTATCTGGCGTCGGAGCTTAGCAGTACGCGCGTGCGCAACGCCGTGCTTGCGCTTGTACGCGTAGCTACGTATTGCGACGCCCCGCAGCTGCTCAGCGCCGGCGCCGTCGTCGAGCAGCTCGGCCAGGCCCAGGTCATGTACGTGGACGGCGGCTGGCAGTCTCTGGTGAACCGGTTGACGGAACAGGCGCTGCAGGCGGGCGTGTCGATTCGTCCGCGCTCGCTTGCGCGGGAGGTCGGGGGCAGCGCGCCAAGCATGACGGTCGAGCTCAAGGACGGAACGCGGTTGACCGCTCGCCGCGTGATCTCCACGGCCGGGCCCGCGGAGACGCTGGCGCTGCTGAGCCCTTCGCTGACCGCTGCGGAAGCTGCCATATATGAGCGCCTGGTCCCGGTTCGCGCCGCGTGCCTCGATCTCGTCGTGTCCGGCATGCCCCAGCCTAAGACGCGTTTCGTGCTTGGCGCCGATTATCCGTGGTACTACTCCAATCATTCGGCCGTCGCTTCGCTCTCCGACAATCCCGCGCGCGAAGTCGTGCATGTCATGAAGTATTTGCCGGTTTCAAACGAGACCGATCCTGCGCAAGATGAGAGAGAGCTGGAGGGCTTCCTCGACCTCATCCAGCCGGGCTGGCGCAAGCATGTCGTGCAGCGCCGTTTCTTGCCGCGGATGCTTGTCTCTCATGCGGTCGCAGACGCTGCTAGCGGCGGCTTGTCCGGCAGACCAGGGACTGCCGTCCAAGGAAGGCCGGGGATGTACGTCGCCGGGGATTGGGTCGGCCCTTCGGGCATGCTGCTAAACGCATCACTGGCAAGCGCGAGAGAGGCGGCGAGATGTATAATTGACGGTGAGGACACAGTCAAGGAAGGGATGCATCGTGGAGCTTGATGCCGCGTACAGGACGTACAAACCGCTGCTTCTGTCCCTCGCGTATCGCATGCTGGGTTCGGTGGCGCAGGCCGAAGATTTCGTTCAGGATGCCTTTGTAACGGTTCAGCAGCAGGCCGCCGATCAACGGCGAGGACCGATCCTTAATTTAAAGGCGTATTTGTGTAAAATTGTCACGAATCGCTGTCTCGACCATCTCAAGTCCGCGCGAAGGAAAAGGGAGGTGTACGTCGGGCCCTGGCTGCCGGAGCCGCTCGTGGAAAATTATGCGGCTGCCCAAGACTTCGCCTCGGGGCAGGATCCGCTCCAGACCGTTTTACTTGAGGATACGATATCGTATGCCTTCCTCGTGCTGCTTGATCGGCTGACGCCGATCGAACGCGCGGTGTTCATTCTTCGCGAAGCCTTCGCGTACGACTACAGCGACATCGCGGACTTCGTAGACAGGACGGAGATCGGGTGCCGCAAAATCTACAGCCGGCTTAAGCGCAAGATCCAGGAGGAGCCTACTGCCGAGCCGGTCTCCGGCGAAAGGTGCGAGCAGCTGGTGGTCCGCTTCCTTCATGCGACATCTTCGGGCGACATGAAAGGTCTACTGTCCATGCTCTCCGAGGATATCGTGCTGTACAGCGACGGCGGCGGCAAAGTCAGTGCCGCGGTTAGGCCGATTACGTCGAACGTGCGCGTAGTCGCGTTCATCCAGGGACTGATATCGAAGGCCGGCGGGCTGGGCGAGGTGCGGCTCGTCAAGATCAACGGGCAGCTCGGCTTCTGTCTGACCGGCCCGCTCGAACCGTTCCCTACGCTCGTCAGCCTGGCGTTCAAGGGCGACCGCGTGCAGGAGATGTACCTGCTGCGCAATCCGGATAAGCTGCTGCATCTGAATTTGAAATAATACGATGAAAAAATCCGCCTTCCCGGCACGCAGGAGGCGGATTGATTATTTATGATGCCGGCGCTACAGCAGCTTCCGCAGCTCGTCGACCGATAGCTCGACCTGCGGCCTGAATGCGTCGGACCGGACATAGTTCGCGAGGCTGGACAGGAACTGCCTGCCTTCCGGCGTGCCTGCGGCGCGATCGGCATCGAGCGCGCAGACAAGCAGGCTGCCTTCCAGCGCGCGGCATTCGAACAAGAAGCCGAGCTTGTGGTTGCGCTCAAAGTTGTCGATCGTCCGGACGATGGGCGCGAGCGCCGGAGGGAGATCGTCGAGAATGAAGGACCTGGCGTGCTGAACCAGGCTCCACCAGGGATAAGTCGAATGCGTCTCGCTCGGAAAAGCCGCCAGCGCCGGGTGCTCCCGCTCGATGAGCAGGCCGTGGGTACCGACCGGCAACGGCTTGTTCATGCTCTCGGAGATCGAGCGGAACATCGGATAGCACCAGAAGTCGGCGCAGTAAGCGCCCTCGACGCTTCGCTTCGCGAGATCCGGCTTGGCCAGCAGCAGCACGCGTTCTCCCTTCTCCAGCAGGCGCAGCGTATCGTCCGACAGCGAATCCGAGACGCGAATGCCCGCAGGGTCCCAAGCCGTCTCGCGCGGATAAATCCACAGCTCGTACGTCTTGCGAATATCCGTCCGGTCGATCTCAAGATGCAAGACGACCTTGGTCATCGCTCCTACGTCAGGCAGCTCAAAGCTCAGATCGGCGATGTCGATATAGGCTTCGTCCGCCCGTGCCGTCGTGTTTGCGGTGCCGGCCGCAAGAACGTGGTCCCTATCCGTCATCGCCCAGCGCAGCGAGATGGGTCCAAGCGGAGCCTGCCGAAAGCACGCGAGCTCGACGTGCGCGTCGAAACGCTCGCCGGCGGCATAATTGTACTTTTCGAACCGCGCGAGCAGCACGGCGTCGGAGCAATAGGTGCGCCACTCTTCGGGCGTTACGAGCCCCTTGCTGTCCATGAAGGCGTCGAGGATACCGACGAGCGCCGTACCTTGGCCGCTGAAGTCCTGCAGGTCGAGCAGTTGGAAGCCGGCGAGCCGCCGCGAGCGGAACGCGGCCTCGAGCTCTTCTTTGTAGCAGGCCACGGCCAGCCGTCCTGAAGCCTCGAAGTACCGGTCGGCCAGATGCCCCAGCCCCTTCGCTTCCAGCCGCTCCCGGAACGTCTCCAGATTGCGCGCCTTCAGCGAGCCCGTGTACTTGGCGATCTCGTCGTAGCGCGGATACATCGCGTACTGCCCGATCTCGTGCGACACGACGGGGATCTTCGGCACGAGCGCTTCGCCCGCGGCATCCGCTTGCACGGTCTTGGTGCCCGTGCCGTACTGAATCTGAATGGCGCCTTCGCCAGCGTTCGAATTCACGCCAGCACGCGCGTCCGCACCGACACCTTCGCCTTCGCCGCCCGTGTCCGCCCGCTCGCCGCTCGCCGGCGGCACGATCTGCGCGTCGTAGTCCTTGCGCGTACCCGGCCGGTCGGTCTGCACGTGGCCGAGCGGCGCATCGCACATCGCGTACGAGCCGCGGAACAGGCGGTCCCGCGCGAACCGGACCCCGCAGTAGAAGTCGTCGTTCGGCAAAATGACAGGCGCGAACTGAAAGTTATTGCAGCCCTGCGCGTACAGGTGGCGGTCGTCATGGGCTTTGTAGGCTGCCAGGATCGCGTCCAGCCGGTCCTTGCTCCCCCAGAGCTCGTTGCCCAGCGACATCATGACGAACGACGGATGATTGCCATAGGCGTCCAGCATGGCAAAGCCTTCGCGGACGAGATAATCCTGCTGCGCCTGGTCGTGATTCGCGTCTCCTACGTCCGTGACGGTACCCCAGAACGGCAGTTCAGGTTCCATAAAGATGCCGAGCCGGTCTGCGGCCTCGAAGGCTGCTTCCGGCGGACAGCACGTATGGAAGCGATAGTGGTTGATGCCGTACGACTTTGCGATGCCCAATATGCGCACCCACTCGTCGACGGAGGTCGGCGCGAAGCCGGTGAGCGGGAAGATGAGGCCGTCGTGCTTGCCCCGCAGGAACGTGCGGACGCCGTTGATCGCGAACTTGTCCCCGTCGGCTTTGAACTCGCGCAGCCCCGAGACGAACTCGCGCGCATCCAGCGCCTTGCCGTTTTCGTCCAGCAGACGGACGTAGACGCGGTAAAGATGCGGCTCCGCATCGCTCCACAGCCGAGCGTCGTCGCCAAGGGCGTACCGGACGGAGGCAGAGGAAGTCGAGAAGGCGTTTTCGCCGTCGTCGCTGCCGCCATCGCAGTCGCTGTAGCCGTCACTGCTGCCATCGCTGCCGCCGTAGCTGCCGTCCAAGTCGTAAATCCGCTCCGCAGCCGCATGGCCGTGCCCATTGAAGCCGACCGCCGAGACCGCGAGCCGCCTTGCGCCGCGGCCGACCCAATCCGCGCGCACGACGAACGACCGGTCGGTCACGCGCGGGTAAACTTGCACGCTTAGCAGATGCGTCGCTGCCGCGAACCGCAGCTCGATCCGGCCGGTGATCCCGTTCCAGTTGGTCTGCGTGTCCGGCGACGTCAGATGGCCGCCCTTGGTGGGATAATCCGTATTGTCGACGCGGATCGTAATCGTATGCCTGCCGGGAGCAAGCAAGCCGGTCAGCTCGTACGAATGCGGCGTGCCCAAGCTGTCTCGCGCGCCAGCCTCCAGGCCGTCGATCCATACGGTCGTCATCCGCGTCCGTTCGAGGTACAAGAAGACCGAGCCGCCAGCCGCAGCCTCGGGAACATCCACCTCTCGCGAGAACCAGACCCAGCCCTCGAACTTGTATTCGTCCGTCAAGTGGCCGGTCTCGATTGCTTCGTTCTTCGGGCCTTTCTGCGCGTGCGAGGTCGTGCCCGGCAGCTGCATCGTATCGTCGAACGGCAGCCGCAGCCCGCCTTTCCCCGCGTCCAATTGGACGTTCCATGACCCGGACAGGTCGATTGTCGTTAACAAGCGATCACCTTCTGCTCGATTATTTGGCATAGTCGCGATATTCCTGGGGCGTCTGGCCCACGACCTTTTTGAATAAATACGTGAAGTAGGCCGCGGTCTGAAAGCCGACCTGCGCGGCGACCTCATAGATCTTGACGTTCGGGTCCCGCAGCAGCTCCTTCGCCCGGGTCATGCGCGCGTCCTGAACGTAATCCGAGATCGTGCGGCCCGTCTCCTTCTTGAACAGGACGCTCAGGTAACTCGCGTTCAGATGGAACTGCTCCGCCAGCTGCTTGACCGTCATCGGGTCCTGCAGATGCGCCGCGATGTAGTCCGCGATTCTGCGGATCAGATTGTGCTGCGGCGCGGCGTCCTCGCGTTTGATCGACCGGCTGAACCGCGCCATGTAGTCGAGCACGGCCTCCCGCACTTCTCCGGCGTCGGTGCAGTCGATGAGCCGCTGCCAGACGAGGATGTTGGCGTTGTCCGCGCCGTCCTCCTTGCCGGAGCCGATCTTCGCCAGCTCGCTGATGATCCCCATGCCGAACGCCTGCACATACGAAAAGGACGCAGGCTGGCGCGCGAGCAGCCGCTCGAACGCCAGGTCGAACATGACGCGCGCCTGATCGTCTTCGCCGCGCTCCAGCAGCCGGATCATCTCCGGCACTTCTTCTTCCTTGAGCAGGTACTCGCGGTATTCCTCCGCCTCGGCCCGGTCGAAGTAAAGGATGCGGCCTCCGCCGCCCAGACGCGCTTTGGCCAGCATATGCTTCGCTTCCTTGTACAGCGGCGGGACATCCTCCCAGCCGTCTCCATCCCGGCTGACGCCGATCGTGACGGAGGCGTCGTACTGCTCGCGGATGATCTCCTGCATGAACTGCAGCTGCTTCTCCATGCCGGCCCGGTCCAAAGGCTTCGCGTTCAGGTGAACGACCGCCGTCTCGCTCGCGCCTGTCTTGCCGACGTACGTCCCTTCCCAGCCGGACAGCCCGATTTTAACGGCCTTCCACAGGCCGTCCGCGAGCAGAATCCGCTGCCGCGCATCGGCAGGCGCTCCTCGTTCCTGGCGATCGTAGGCGAAGAGGAACAGCCGAATGTGGCGCACCGCCTCCGGGAGGTCCAGCAGGCGTCGCCAGGAATCCATCAGCTCGGCATCCTCGGAGCGGCCTTCGATCAGATCGTTCACGAACCGGTCCTGCAGCACGTCGAGGCTGCCCGTGAGCTTGTCCTGGAGCGCCCGGGTCTCCCGCTCGATCTGCTCGCGCTTCTCGATCGCCGCGCGGAAGGCGGCCAGCTTCTCCTCGATCTCCTCCGTACGGATCGGCTTGAGCACGTACGCCTTGGCGCCCAGATGAATGGCCTCCTGCACGAATTCGAACTCGTCGAAGCCGCTGATCATCAGCGTGTGGAGCGACTGGAGCTTCGGATAGTCCGCCCTGCATTTTGCGAGCAGCTCGATTCCGGTCATGCCGGGCATCGAGACGTCCGTGATCAGCACGTCGACGTCCATCTCGCCGAGAACCTCCAGCGCTTCCTCACCGGATTCGGCGGTCAGCGGCGGCGCGTAGCCGAGCCGTTCCCAGCCGACGTGACGCACGAGTCCCTGGATATGCAGCGGTTCGTCGTCCACGATCAATGCCTGTATCATCATCCTTCACCTCGCTTCAATTCGGGTCGTTCCTCGCAGACGGGAATCAGGATCGTGACGGACGTTCCCGCGTTGGGGGCGCTGTCGATGTCGAGCCGGCCTTCGTCGCCGAAGTAAAGGCGCAGGCGCTCGCGTATGTTGTTCATCCCGAAGCCGTTGTTCGTGCCTTCGTAGTCGCCGGCACGCACCCGTTCCAGCACGTCGGCCGGCATGCCCTTCCCGTTGTCCTGGACGAGGAAACGCACGGATCGCTCCTCGCGGCGGACGGCGATGCGGATGAGCGCGCCCGGACGCTTCGTAATGTCGCCGTGCAGGTAGCAATTCTCGACGATCGGCTGCAGCAGCAGCTTGATCGTATACAGCTCGAGCGCGTCCTCGTCGATCTCCCAGGCCACCTGGACGCGGTCCGGGTAGCGCAGCTGCTGGATCTCCAGGTACGCCTTGAGATGATCGACTTCGTCGCGGATGCGCGTCACGTTCACGCGGTTGTTAAGCGCCAGCCGGTAAAAGGTCGTCAGCGCGTCGATCGTCCGCAGCTGCATCTCGTCCTGCAGGTCCATCGCGCGCCAGCGGATCAGGCTGAGCGAATTGTAGATAAAGTGGGGGTTGATCTGCGCCTGCAGCGCCTTGAACGACTGCTCCCGCTCCTTGAGGTTCGCCTGCGTGTTTTCCTCGACCAGCCGGCCGAGCCGGCCCGACATCGAGTTGAACAGCACCTCAAGCTCGCCGAGCTCGTCGCGGTCCCTGTTCCGGACGGTCACCTCGAACACGCCCTGCGAGATGTCCGTCATGCGGCTGCCGAGCTTGCGGATGCGCCAGACGACGTTCTTGACGACGGCCGTGATCAGGAAGACGGACAGCAGCAGGAAGAAGGCGATGCCGACGCCGACCGCGTAGTAGATTCGCTTGGACTGCTTTTCCAACTGTTCGATATGCACGAGCGCGGCGACCGACCAGCCGCCGGCGATCCGCTGCACGATCAGCACCTTGCCGGCGATGGCGTCGTTCACCTGGTTCGCGTGACGCCAGTAGCGGTCCAGCGAGGAGGCGGAGAGATCCGCGCCGATCGCGGCGGTCTCGGAGGAGGCGATGATCCGCGCGTCCTGGTCGACGATATACAGGTCGCCAGCCCCGTTAAAGGGGTGATCGAGCGGCTCCGCGAACACGTCGTTATAATCGAGCAGCAGGTAGATCGCGCCGTGCGCGCGGCCGTAGCCGTCCATGATCTTGCGGGACACGACGAGCTTGCGCGCGTCGTCCCGGGCGTTGGTCCAGCTGAGGATGCCCGGATCGCCGATCGTCCGCTCGTACCAGTCGCGCTCGGGCATGCCGGCGATCGTCCGGTCCTCGGGCTTCCACAGCAGCCCGCCGTCCTGCACCAGCGTGTCGTTCGTATGATAGATGCGGAAGTCCTCGATGCCGGGCAAGTATTTGGTGGTGAACAGGAAGGAGCGGTCCACGTATTTCACCGTCTCGAGCTGTTCCGCCATGTCCGCGTAGTTCCGGGACAGCCGCGAGATCAGCTCGCCGTCCGTCGCCGTCCGCGTCGCGAGCAGATCGTAGGTCTGCTTGCGAAAGTCGACGCTCTGCGCGGTCTGCCGGACCGCTTCCTTGATCGTGAGCAGGTAGTTGGACCGCACGTTGTGAAACGTCAGGTAGCCCGCGCCCACCGCCAGCAGAACGGTCGGAATGAAGACGATCAAGCCGTAGAGAAGGACGATCTTGCCCCGCATATTCATGGACCTGGTCGCCCGAATGATCGATCTCTCCAACGATTGCCCGAACTTCATGCCGTTCCCCCATCCCCGAAGTCAATGCGCGCCGTTACAAAGGCAAAGGGAGCAACCCCTTAGGGCTGCTCCTGCTTCTTTTAAAATTCGCCGTTCGCCGCGACGTCCGCTTTGTACGTCTCTTGCCATTCGGCTTTCATCTCGCTCCAGTGCGCGCGCTTCTCGAGCGCATCCTGGAACGCCTTCCAGGTCGACTCGAATTGTCCGTCGTCCTTGGCCATGAGCAGCTTCGCGCGGTATTCCTTGCGAAGATTCTCGATCTCTGGCGCGTACTTCTCCCAGGTGCCGCCTTCCTTCGGCGTCAACAGGTCGTAATTGTGCGCCGCGCGCACGCCGCCCATCTTGCCGACGGCCTCGGTGAACGCCGGCGTCTTGGCCGCGCCGGCTTTGTCGACCTCGCTGTTCCACCACGGATACCACTTATTGTTGTAGGAGGAGGTCATGTACAGCTCCGGCGTGACCTTGGCTTTGCGGGCGACGTCGCCCGAGTTGCGGTCGGCCTTATAATTATCGTCGATGTATTTCCACTTTCCAAGCGGTTGATCGATCCAGTCCCAATACAGGCCGGCAGGGCCTTCGTTGATGACCTGCTGCTGCTCCGGCTTCGGCGCCAGCGTATAATCGAAGAACTTCAGGATCGCGTCGAGGTTTTTCGACTTTTTGCTGATATAGACGTCATAGCCCGGGTACGGATTGACGACCTGGTTGGTGCCGACCTGATCGACGCCGGGAACCTTAGGGAACGGGATCACCTGGTAGTACCAGCCCGGCTCCGTAGGACCGTCGAGCGTCTCCCACAGCGTCGTGTCGATATTGAAGAAGCTGCCTACGTTAAGCGCGACGCGGCCGGACTTGTTCTTCTCCTTGTACCGTTCCTTCTTGTCCGTGACGACTTCGGGATCGATCAGCTTCTCCCGATACAGCTTGTTCATCCACTGGTAGGCGGCCTTGTACTGCGGATCGTCGAACGTGAATACGAAGTCGTTGCCTTTCTTCGCGACGCCCTTGCCGGAAGTCGATACGCCGAAGGCGGTCAGGATGGCGTTCTCGTCGTTCCAGCTCGCCGTATCGTTCGTGTCCATCAGGAACGACATCGGGAGCAGCGCTTTGCCGGAGGCGTCCTTCTGCTCGGCGGCCTTCTTCAGGAACGTCTCGACGCCGTCCAGCGTGGACAGGTCTTCGAGCTTCATGCCCGCCTTCTCGACGACGTCCGTGCGCACCGTCCAGGCCAGGGAGGACCAGCCCGGCCACGGATCGTTCGGATTCTGGTCGAACCAGGCCGGGATGGACCAGATATGGCCGTCCTTGTCCTTCATCCGATCCAGATACTGCTTCGGGATGGAGGCGAGGCCCGGATATTTGTCCGGCATGTCGAAGTACTGCTCGAGCGACATGATCTGGTTGGAGCGGCCCATCGCGCTCTTGACCGTGTCGTTGCGGCTGAAAATCGCGGCGTCGTCGAAGCCGCCCGTATTAATGTTGAGGTTCAGGGCCGTCAGCGCGTCGCCCTGGGTCGCTTCGAGCTTCACGTCGACGCCGGGCTCTTTTTCCCGCCAGTACTTCTGCACGAGGCTGTCGTTGTTGATCGTGGCCGTCCAGCCCAGCCATAGCTTGAATGCGAGCGGATCGCCCGACGCCTGGCTGGCCGATGCCGATGCGGAGGCGGATGTCGACGCGGACTGCGTGCCCGCGGCTTCGGAGCCGGCGTTCGCGTTGTTGCCGCCGTTGCCTGAGCAGCCTGCAAGCACGGCGAGCATCGCCGCCAGCGATAGCGCGACCGTTCCTTTGCTATTTCTCATGGAGCGCATTGAATTTCCCCTATTCTGTGTGGTATTGGTATATGAACATCTTGCGTATACCCGGTTGGAGATACAAGTCTAGCCTTTGACCGAACCGATGAGCACGCCCTTGACGAAGTACTTCTGCAGGAACGGATAGACGCACAGAATCGGCAGCGCGCTGACCATGACGACGGCCATTTTGATCGACATGAGCGTAATATTTTGCATCTCGGCGCTGCGGGCGAGCGCTTCCTGGTTCGAATTGGAGCCGAGCACGGTCGACAGATCCGACGCCGACAGCAGCTGCTGCAGGAATGTCTGCACCGGGATGAGCGACTGGGAAGTCACGTAGAACGCCCCCGAGAACCAATCGTTCCAATGCCCGACCGCCGTGAACAGGCCCAGCGCGGCGAGCATCGGCTTCGACAGCGGCATGACGATCTGCAGCAGCGTCCGCAGCGGGCCGGCGCCGTCCAGCTCGGCGGACTCGATGAGCGCCTCCGGGATGCCCTGGATGAACTTCAGCATGACGAACATGTTCCAGGCCGAGAAGAGGCTGGGGAAAATGAACACCCAGAAGGTGTCGAGCAGGTGCAGGTTGTTGAGCTGAATGTAGAGCGGGACGAGCCCGCCGTTGAACAGCATCGTGATCAGCACGTAGGCGAGAATCGTCGAACGCAGCGGCAGCTTCCTGTACGACAGGCCGTACGCCGCGAGCAGCGTGACGAACAGGCCGAGCACCGTGCCGAGCACCGTCCTGCCGATCGTGATCAGGTACGAATGCCGGATGACCTCGTTGCCGAGCACGATCTCGTAGTTGATCGTCGTGAAGCTGCGCGGCCAGATGTAGACGCCGCCCCGGGCCGCGTCCGCGCCGTCGTTGAGCGAGATGGCCAGCATGTACAGGAACGGGTACACGACGCTTAAGCACAATAATGCCAGAAGGGCGACGATGAATCCGTAGGCAACTTTTTCCGCGGAATTCTTTTTCATCGTCTCACCACAATCCTTCGCCGTTTATTTTGCGCGACAGCTGATTCGTCCCGAGGACGAGCACGAGACCGATGACGGAGGAAAGCAGCCCGACTGCGGTCGACATCCCGAAGTAGCCCTGCTGCAGGCCGCTTCGCAGCACGTACGTATCGAGCACGTCCGCGACCTCCATATTGGCCGAGTTCATCAGCGGATAGATCTGATCCATCCCGACGTTGATGAGGCTCGGGATACTGAGAATCAGCACGATGGAGATCGTCGGCAGGATGCCGGGAATCGTGATATGCCGGATCTGCGCCATCTTGCCCGCGCCCTCCACCTTGGCCGCTTCGTACAGCTGCGGGTCGATCGTCGTGATCGCCGCGAGATAGAGGATCGTATTCCAGCCGGTCTCCTTCCACAGTCCGCTGCCGACGACGATGGGCCGGAACCACTCGGTCGAGCCCAGGAAGAACACCGGATCTCCGCCGGCCTTGCCGATCAGCTGGTTGACGAGCCCGCCGTCGAGCGTGAGGAACGACTGCAGCATGTAGGCGACGACGATCCAGGAGAAGAAGTGGGGCAGGTAGCTGACCGACTGCACGAACCGCTTGAAGGTGGAATGCGTCACCTCGTTGATCAGCAGCGCCAGCAGGATCGGCGCCGGGAAGCCGAAGATAAACTTCAGCACGGAGATGTACAGCGTATTCCGCACGACCGTCCAGAACTGAGGCTCGTGCAGGAAGGCGAAGTTGTCCAGCCCGACCCACGGCGCGCTCCAGATGGACGTCCCGATCTGAAAGTCGCGGAAGGCGACCAGAATGCCTGCCATCGGCATATAGCTGAACAAGAAGAGCAGCACGACGCTCGGCAAAATCATCAGGTATTGCCAACGATGTTTGTAAAACTTGGCGTACATGGCCATCCCCCTTATGAATCCATCATAAAGGGTCGAGGGTAAGCGCATCCATGAGACGGCGATTGGATTTCTATCGTTTTGATTGGGAGATCGGGAAGGCAACACAGGGACAACAATCGCGTGTTATAACTAAAAGTAAATGTAAATCGCTGCAAGGAGCCAAAGACGTCATGATACCGAATCGCCAAGAGGACAGTCGTACGCATGGAAAAGGGAGGCTCGGCGCGCTGCTGGAAGTGCTGGCCGTATCGACAAAGCTGGGCCTGACCTCCTTCGGAGGACCGATCGCCCATTTAGGTTACTTTCACGATGAATACGTGCGTCGGAGAAAATGGATGGACGAGCGGAGCTATGCCGATCTCGTGGCGCTGTGCCAGCTTCT
Organism: Cohnella hashimotonis; assembly: GCF_030014955.1. Taxonomy (NCBI): domain Bacteria; kingdom Bacillati; phylum Bacillota; class Bacilli; order Caryophanales; family Paenibacillaceae; genus Cohnella; species Cohnella hashimotonis. Next base: position 7,296,034 of record NZ_JAGRPV010000001.1, on the reverse strand, counting down.
GCCGGGTCCGGCCAGCAGCCAGGTCGGCATCGGCATCGGCGTCTCGCGCGCGGGCCTGCTAGGGGGCCTCGCAGCTTGGCTGGGTTTTACCCTCCCATCCGTTGTCGCGCTCGTCTTGTTTGCCTATTTCGTCCGGGGGTACGACATCGGAAGCGCGGGATGGATTCACGGACTCCAGCTCGTCGCGGTCGCGATCGTGGCCCAAGCGGTGACGGGGATGAAGCGGCAGCTCGCGCCGGACCGGGGCCGAGCGACGGTCGCGGTTCTGGCGGCAGCCGGCGTCTTGCTATGGCAGTCTGTCTATACCCAGGCGCTTGTTATCGTTGCGGCGGGGCTTGTCGGATGGCGGATTTATCGCCAGGAAGGGGCGCGGGAGGAGGCGCCCGGCCTGCGCGTCCCGGTCGGACGCATCGGCGCCGTCGTCTGCCTCGCGCTTTTCGCGATTCTGTTGGCGGGCCTGCCGCTGCTCCGAAGCTTCGGCGATGCCGCCCGCTGGCTGGCGATGTTCGACGGCTTCTACCGGTCGGGCGCGTTGGTTTTCGGCGGCGGGCATGTCGTGCTCCCGCTGCTTGAGCGCGTCGTCGTGCCTGCGGGCTGGGTGAGCCTGGCCGACTTTTCGGCAGGCTACGGCGCGGCGCAGGCGGTGCCCGGGCCGCTGTTTACTTTTGCCGCCTACCTGGGGACGATGGCGGGTGGCATCGCAGGCGCGGCGATCGCCATAGTCGGCATCTTCCTGCCCGCCTTTCTGCTCGTCGTCGGCGCGCTGCCGTTCTGGAACGCGCTGCGGGGCAGTCCAAGCATTCGCGGCGCGTTAGCGGGGATCAACGCGGCAGTCGTCGGCATCCTGCTGGCGGCGCTGTACGACCCGCTGTGGACGACGGCCGTGGCGAGGCCTGCGGACGCCGCGCTGGCGCTCCTTCTGTTCCTGTTGCTGGCCTATTGGAAGCTGCCGCCGTGGGCTGTCGTTCTGGCCGGCGCCGCAGGCGGCATGCTGCTGGGGCTGCTGCCCGTTTAACGCAGGCGAACGCCAAGTTCCGGGCGGTTGGCCCGCCCGAACCTCAAATGCAATGCGTTAAATGGTTGGTGGGCGCGGCAAATTGGCTGTTGATAAATGCGCGATTGGAGGTTGGCGGTGGGCAGCGGTTGTACGCGGCAAATGGGCGATTATGATTGGTGTTGGCGATTGGCGGTGGGGAGGCGGGGCGGTTGTTCGCGACAAATGGCGGTTACGATCGGCGATTAACGGAGCGATAGCGTGGCGGATTTACAGCCGGCGACCCACAGTTGCTAAAAGGCAGCTATTTTAGGCGGAACTGCGTGTTGCCGTCCGATAGTTGCTGGAAGGCAGCTATTTTCCGGAAAATTTGCTCCCGGGAACCCCCGGCGACCATATTAAATGCTTTTCAACAACTATTCGTACCGGGTACCCTCTCCGGCAACGGATTAACTGCCTTCTGACCATTAAATCGGGTCCCGAGCAAAAAAGAAGCGCGCTGCAGGCGGGAGGCTATGCGCTGTCGTGCTCCGGCAGTCTGATCCCGAAAACCGTCTCTCCCTCTCGCAGAGCAGACGCGCACTGCCCGGCGTGCGACTCGGCAATTTCTCTCACTACCGATAGTCCGATGCCGAGACCGTCGCACTTCCGCCCGCCCTCGGCGCGTTAGAATCGGTTGAAGGCGCGCTCGCGATTCCTCTGACGCAATCCCGCCGTCCAGGTCGGCGACGGTAATTCGCACCCCCGCATCTTCCTCAGCGAGTCCGATCCACACGAAAGGTCCTTCTACTCCGTACCTCAAGCACTATCCGGCAAGTTGCGCAGCGCACGCTCGACGAGCCGGGCAACGATTACGGTGACGACGTCATCGTCGGGAATGTCCGCCTTCATGTCGAAGCTTTTGCCGTCGAGGAACAGCATGTACTCGGCCGCAAGCTTCCGCATCAGCTCAGACAGGTTGTACGGCGCGGGATGCAGCTCGAACGCGTCGCCTTCAGGGTGTGCGATGTCGAGCAACTGGTCAAGCAGCTTGTTGAGGGGGATCGGAGACGGACGAAGTTTCCTCCCTGGCTGCTAAAGTCCCGAATCTTTTTTGTACGCCGGCGCACCTTTGGCTCTTGCCGTTCATTCGCGGCGGCAAGGCGCCGATATGCTATTAGTAAGGTTTTATGAGAAAGGGGCAAGCGACATCATGCGAAGGCTGAAGTTTATTTACCGTTTTTATCTCAGACAACCGCTATGGTTTAGAATCTTGGCTCCGGCGGCCTTGCTTGCATCGATTTTTTTTAGCAGCTCGTTTTTCGCGGACGAATCGCTATACGACGGCTGGGCCAAGCTGGCCGCGGCCATTTTCTTTGGCGCGTGGGGCTCCCGGCTTCGGAGCAATCGGCAACTATTGATCGTTTTCTGCGCGCTCGCCGCGTTAAGTCTTTATTTAGCCGTAAGCGCCTTCTTTTAAGAAGGATAAGTCGCAGCAATAATCGAATTGATAATGTCGAGCCCTCAAGAAAAATGGGGAAACTTGTCGCAAACCACATGAAGGAGCATGGATCCGCATGTTTAGATTTAGGAGCCGCCTCGTATTCAAGCTGTCGGTCATGATATTGACGATCCTCGTCCTGTTGTCTTCCGCGTTGATCTATTTGCAAGTACGGAACACCAAGCAAGCCAGCGAGGAAGCGATCGGCAGCTTCGGCATGCACGTCGCCGAGGCGTATGCGGGGCAATTCGATATGGCCTCCTACGAGACTTATATCAAGGATGCGCAGGAGAACGATCTTTACTGGCGTCTGCGCGAAGCGCTGAACAGCTACAGGCTGAAAATCGGCGCGCTGTATGTGTACACGGTAAAAATCGACGAGCTGGGACAGCCGGTCATTCTAATCGACGGCCAGCCCAAGGACGAAGAGACGGCGTCTCCGATCGGCGAGGTCACCGACATGCCGAAGGAAGCGATCGACAATGTGCTGGCGGGCCATACGGCCAAGACCGGCATTCTTCATAACCCCACGTATGGCGATTATATCTCGGCTTACGCGCCGCTGCGGGGTTCGTCGGGCCAGGTAATCGGAGCCATCGGCATCGACACGGACGTATCCGTGTCCAATTCGATTTATCGCCAGGTTCTGGACAAGAGCACGTCTGTCTTCATCCTGATGGGTGCGCTTACGCTGGTCGTCTTTTTGCTAATTGCCTGGTTCATGTCCCGGGCGCTTCGGCCGCTCGGCACGATCGTGCGCGGAGCGGAGGCGATGGCCGTCGGCGATCTGGCGGAGGCGCAGCGGCAGCTTGGCGCCCGGCGCGTGCGGTCGAGGGACGAGATCGGGCAAGCGTACGCAGCGATGGCGAAAATGGCCGAGAGACTGGGCGTCACGCTCGGCAGCGTGCTGCGCGACGTGACGGCGACGACGGAGGAACTCGTGCGTTCGACCGACCAATTCGGTGCCGAAGCCAATCGTGTGGTTACGTTAAACGTGGAGCTTGAGCAATCGATCGCGCAGTTGGCCGACGGTGCGAGACATCAACGCACGGGGGCGGAGGAGAGCGCGAAGTCGATGGAGGAGATTTCGCTGGCCATCCAGCGCGTCGCCGAAGCGTCGGCGAGCGTCGCCGCGGCTTCCACGGACGCCCTGGCGACGGCGGAGCACGGCAGAAGCGCCATCCGCTGGCTCAAGGAACAGGTCGGCTCAATGTCCGGCGTCGCCGAGCAGACGACGGGCTCGGTTCAGGTGCTGAACGAATACATGCAGGAAATCAAGCCGGTCCTCCAGTCGATCGTGAGCAATGCGGATCGGACCAAGATTCTCGCGCTGAATGCGTCGATCGAGGCGGTGCGGGCGGGAGAGCATGGGGCCGGGTTCGGCGTCGTGGCCGGCGAGATCCGCAAGCTTGCGGAGGCGGCCGCGATGTCCGCGACACAGGTGACCTCGCTGCTCGAGCAGATCCGCCGCGAGTCGGCGCAGATCGGGGAGCGGATGGCGGAGGAAGCGCAGGAGATGGCGAAGGGCGTGGAGCTGTCCGGCGAAGTGGCGTCGCTATTCGACGATACGGTAGACCGGTTCGTATTCGTGAACGGCCATATCCAGGAGATCTCGGCTGCAGCGGAGCAGGTGCTTGCCGGCTCCGAGGAGGTCGCCGCGTCGGTCGAGCAGATGTCGCAGATATCGGCGGTCAGCGCGGACAGCACAATCTCCATACAGCGGATGTCGGGCGATCAGCTCGAGGCGGCGAGACGGATCGCCGATACGACGGAGCATCTTAAGCGGCGGGGCGTCGTATTGGAAGAAGCGGTCGCCAAGTTCAAGCTCTGATGCGGCTCGTGCCGCTCAGCGTTCGTTTCTCGCTTTAATGGTCCTGGCGTATTCGGAAGGCGTCATGCCGACGGATTGCTTGAAGTGACGCGAAAAGTAATGGACGCTGCTGTACCCGAGCAGGTTCGAGATCTCGGTTAAGTTATAGACTTCCTCGCGAATATAGCTTTTGGCGCGTTCGATCCTCAGCCGGTTGAGATACGCGATGATGCCCGTGCCGACCGTGCGCTTGAACAGGATGTTCAGCTGCGTGCGGCTCATGTTGAACTGTGCGGACAGACCGTCCAGCGTAATTTTGCCGGACAGATTCTGCTCGAGAAAAGCGATGATGCGCTTGCCCATGTGCGCGCTCTGATTCTCGGCGGTGGTGGACATGAGCTGCTCCTCCTGCTGCCTGGCAGGCCGCGCATTGCGGATGATGAGGATCAGCAGCTGCTCCAGATAGAGTTTGAACAGCTGCTCCGCGGCGAACGCGGCTTCCGGCCGGGGGACGATCGGGTACTGGTTCAGGCCAAAGGCATCCAGTCCCTCCTTCATCAGTCTCGCGAGCGCCGCATGCTCGGCTTGTCCGATGCGGAACAGCTTGTTTTCTTCGAAAAAGGCCATGGCTTCGTTGTCGCAGCGGAAGGTGACGATAAACAGATTGGGCGCCTTGCTGCCAGTGCTCTCCAGTTGATGGAATTCGTTCGGACTGTGCACGAGAATGTTGCCTTGGTTCAGCCGATAATACCCCGATCCCGTATTCGCGTTAACCTCGCCCTTGTCCACGTAGACGATCTCCCAGAAATCATGACTCTCCGCGACATACTGCTCGCGATTGGACTGCTCGAAGTAATAGCAGGTGTAAATGTCATTCACGACCAGCTGTTCGCGCAGCCGATGCTTGATAAAATCCATCCGTTTGTCCCCTCCGCCTTAAAGTATAAACTTTCCGTTCGATTATGCAAAAGGAAGTATAAAATTACCGACAAATTTTCTAAATCATGCCGCAGCGAAAGGGGCTATGATGAGGCTAGCTAGCTTACATAGCCAATGGCGGGCGTCGGCCCCGTCTTGGGGACACGAGGAGGGTATTGGACTTGGATATCGGCGTTATTCATACTATCGATACGAGCACGCAGGACAATATGTTTAAGGTCGTCAGCGATTACGGATTTAACGTATGCCAATTGAATTCGTGGAACATGGATTACTGTACGCGGGAAGTGGCCGAGCGGGTCGTCAAGGAAGCAGGCGAGGCGGGCGTTCGCATCTGCGCGGTATGGGCGGGCGTGCCGGGACCGGCGGAGTGGAACTTCACGCAGGGTCCGCTTACGCTGGGCCTCGTGCCCGAAGCTTACCGCGAGGAGCGGGTGAAGGCGCTGAAGGGTTGGGCGGACTTCGCGTCATGGATCGGCGCACCCGCGATCATCACGCATGTGGGATTTATCCCGGAAAATATGACGGATCCCGCGTACCCGGCGGTCGTCGAAGCCGTTCGCGAGGTCGCCGCGTACTGCGAGAGCAAGGGGATCGGCTTCTGGTTCGAGACGGGGCAGGAGACGCCGGTCGTACTGCTGCGCACGATCCAGCGGGTCGGCACGTCCAACCTCGGCATCAACCTCGACCCGGCCAACCTCATCTTGTACGGCAAGGGCAATCCGATCGACGCACTCGACACGATCGGCCCATACGTGCGCAACATCCACGTGAAGGACGGGCTGTACCCGACGAACGGCGACGACCTGGGCGAGGAAGTCCGCGCGGGCACGGGCAAGGTGAACTTCCCCGCGTTCGTGCGCAAGCTGAAGGAGATCGGCTTCGCAGGCGAGTACATCATCGAGCGCGAGATCTCGGGCGAAGCGCAGCGGCAGGACATCCTGCGCACGACGGGCGATCTGAAGCAGTGGCTGCAGGAGGCTTGAAAGGCGGCGAGTGGGGCCTGCGCACGGCGCAGCGGGGCATGACGGGGACGTCTGGCAGGCCTTAAAAGCCTTAAGATAGCCTTCCCGAGGCGTCGTTGCACGGAAAAAACGTGTAACGCTATGCCAATAAAGCGCATAAGGGCACTAACGCCGCCTCCGAGTCGCTCAAGGTGGTGCCGATAAGCGCATAAAGGCACTAACGCCGCCTCCGAGTCGCTCAAGGTGGTGCCGATAAGCGCATAAAGGCACTAACGCCGCCTCCGAGTCGTTCAAGGTGGCGCCGATAAGCGCATAAAGGCACTAACGCCGCCTCCGAGTCGTTCAAGGTGGCGCCGATAAGCGCATAAAGGCACTAACGCCGCCTCCGAGTCGTTCAAAGATGGTGCCAGGTACATTAACTTCTGTAGAGCAGTGGTTGATCGATGCCCGGCCCACAAATGCGCAAACGGCGCACTTCCATAGCGACAATGCTCCGCGCAACGGCACAACAAATACAAGGAAGCCGTCCCTCAGTCAGCGAACATGACTCGGGGACGGCTTCTTGGCGCTCGCGGGCGTCGTCAGCTTACTTTTTCAGCATATGGAACACTTGCTCGACGTCCTTGTCGCCGCGGCCGGACAGGTTGACGATGAGGATGTGGTCCCGCGTCAGCGTCGGCGCCAGCTTCTTGGCGTGAGCGACCGCATGCGCGCTTTCCAGCGCGGGCACGATGCCCTCCGTGCGCGACAGCTCCTGGAACGCCGCCAGCACCTCGTCGTTGGTGACCGTCACGTATTCCGCGCGGCCGGACACCTTCAGATGGCTGTGCTCCGGCCCGATGCCCGGATAATCGAGCCCGGCGGCGATCGAGTAGGTTTTGCGCGGCTCGCCTGCCTCGTCCAGCAGCACCAGGCACTTGAAGCCGTGGATGATGCCCGGCACGCCCTCGGTCAGCGTAGGCGCCTGGTCCGGCTCGACCCCGATCAGGCGCACGCCCGGCTCGTCGATGTAGTGCGCAAACGCACCGATCGCGTTGCTGCCGCCGCCCGCGCAGGCGATGACGGCATCCGGCAGCCGGCCTTCCTTCTCCAGAATCTGCCGCTTGGACTCCTCGCTGATGATCGCCTGGAAATGCTTGACCATTTTCGGGAACGGATGCGGCCCGACGGCCGAGCCCAGCAGATAGAACGTATTCTTATAGTTCTGCACCAGATCGCCCAGCGCCTCGTCGACCGCGTCCTTCAGCCGGCCCTGCCCCTTGTCGACAGGGATAACCTTCGCGCCGAGCAGCTCCATGCGGAACACGTTCAGCGCCTGACGCCGCGTATCCTCGGCCCCCATGTAGATGACGCAGTCCATATTGAACATCGCGCAGGCCGTCGCCGTCGCGACGCCGTGCTGTCCGGCGCCCGTCTCCGCGATGATGCGCTTCGCGCCCATCCGCTTGGCGAGCAGAATCTGGCCGATGGCGTTGTTGATCTTATGCGCGCCCGTATGGTTCAGGTCCTCGCGCTTGAGATAGATCTTGGCGCCGCCCCAGGCATCGGTCAGACGCTCCGCGTAGGTCAGCGGGCTCTCCCGTCCGACGTACTCCTTCAGGTAATACTGCAGCTCCTCGTTGAATGCCGGATCGTCCCGGAACTTGTAAAATTGCTCGCTGAGATAGCTCAGCACTTCCTGTAATTCCGGCGGCACGAAGCTGCCTCCGAACTCCCCGAAGTATCCTTCCTGCAGCGTCTCTTGGCTCATGCAAGCGCCTCCAATGGTAAGATTTCTCGCTTTTCTATACAAGCGTATCACATAAAAATCGCGGGCAGAAGCCTCAAAATGGCGGAGACAAGCACAAGCTATACTACCGCTGCGTCAGAACCTCAGGTCGCCGAAAGAAGGGACTGCTTGGCTGGGATTACGCTGCCCGTTGATAGGCGCGATACAGCAGTACGGCGGCTTCCGCTCGAATCGCCTGGGCATCAGGATCGATCCTGATGCCCGAGCCCTCCACCAGCCCGGCGGCGGCAAGGTTTGCAATGCTGCTCCGGAACGACTTCCCGATACGATCCGCATCTTTAAACCGGCTCAAGCCTTCATTCGAGGCGGCACTCGATCGGCCGAGCGCCGCCAATGCCCGCTCCGTCATAGCCATCATTTCTTGCCTCGACAGTATTGCCGTCGGGGTAAAGCGATTGTTGCCGTTCCCCTTCACGATGCCCAATGCTCTGCAGACGCCCAACGCCTGATCATAATCGTCCGAAGACTGGACGTCATCGAAGCGGACTGCCGGCTGCGCGGCCAGTCCGAGCGTGTTCACGAGCATGACGGCGTATTCCGCGCGGGTGATCGCTTGCTGCGGCGCGAACCGGTCTGCCGAGACACCTTGCAGCGCGCCTTTAGAGGCGAGCGCTTCAATGCCGGCTTTAGCCCAAGGATAGCGTTCCAGATCGATAAACCGCTTAACGACGAACGCAGGGGCATACTGCGAGAAATGTGTAGTCGTAAAAACAACCGATCCCAAGCTGCCGTCATACCGTCCGCTCGGGATCGGATGGATGCGGCCTTCCTCATCCAGGTAGACGATGATGATATGCTCCGGCGCTGTGCGCTCTGCTTCCGTCGGCGTGTAGGGAATGGACACTTTTACCTTGACCTCGGGGTTGTTCCAGTCCAGCTTCTTTCCGTCTGCCAGCAGGCTGATCTCAAGGATCGTCCTGTCGCCGACAAGTTCCAGCGCCTCTTTGCCTAATGCGGATGGGTTCCCTTTTTCAATTCGCAGCGATACTTTGCCGGATTCCCCGTAGCCGAGTTTCTCCAGCATATTGCCGGGAATCGATATCATCCCGAGCCCGGTTTTCACGGTCACGATGTTGTCGGCCGTTCCGTGGGTTAAATAAGCCGTATCGAAATCGAGCGAATAGGAGGCGGCGCCCTCCACTGCCGGAATGTCCACCGTTACCGTCTTTATGCCGCTGTCGTTGGCAAGTTCGGCGGCAAAAGCCTGATCTAGCAAGCCGGATGCCAGATCGACGGCTAGATTGCCTGAGGTCTTATCCAGCTTTAAAGGGATCGACACTTGACCGGCATGGGCTTCCACAGGCGACTTTGCGCTTGAAACGATAGGTCCGGGGGACGTACTCGGCTCGGGCGATGCGCTCGGCTCTGGTGACGTACTTGGCTCAGGCGATGTGCTCGGCTCTGGTGACGTACTCGGTTCAGGCGACGTACTTGGCTCAGGCGACGTACTCGGCTCGGGCGATGTGCTCGGCTCAGGCGACGCGCTTGGCTCAGGCGTCGCGGTCGGCTCAGGCGAAGTGCTCGGCTCCGGAGTCGGGTTTGATTCAGCCGGTTCAGCCCTGACATAGTCGATGTAGAAGAATCCCGCCCAAGGACCGGCATAGTAGGCCAGATCCTTGCCCCGATACGAGATCTCGATGCTCTGCACTTGGTTGCGGCCGGCGAACGACGAGATATCCGCGGCGACGTGTGTCCACTCGCTCTCCAGGCTCGTCTCCTGCTCGGACGCAAAGGACGTGCCGTCCGCGGCCGTCAGCTTGATCCGGGTCAGGTAACGGGAAGAGGTCCCGCCCCAGCCGTATAATTCATATCGGACGGTATCGTAGCCGCTGAAGTCTACGGGCTGCGAGAACGTCTTGACGACCTTGCTCTCGCTGGTTGCCGCCTCGGGCGACTTGGCGCTCTCCAGCATGTAGAGACCATGGTTCGCCGCCGCGGGAAAAGCGTGATGCGTAGAATCGGTCTGTACCGACTGCACATAAGCGGTCTGGCTGCCGGCGGTCCAGCCATCCGTCCGGCCGTTCTCGAAGTCTCCCAGCACCCTCAAGCCGTCGGCTTCGACGTAATCCGGCAGGTTTACCTCTGTCAGCTCATACGTGTACACGGTGCCGTTTAACGTCAGTTTCAGCATGCCGCGCTCGTAGTTCTCGATCGCAAGACCCGTGATCGTCGTCTCGATGTCCGCCCGCTCGCCGTAGGCGAGAGATACCGGGCTGCCTGTCTTGTCCAGCTCGACGCCGTGTATCCCGGCGATGCCGATCGTGCCGGCATACATCCGATTGCCTTTGTTCTGTATATGGATCGTCAGCTTATCGCCGACCTGAAGCGAGTCTCCGCGATCCAGCGAGACTGTCAGGTTCGACAGGTCGGCGTCAGCCGCGACGGACAATTCGTCGACCAGGAGCGCACCGCTCGTCCAGGCGACGGCACGCTCGGGCCGCGCCCAGATCTTGATCCGATCGACGCTGTCAGCGCCGTCCCAGCCGCCCAGGTCCAGCCCAACCTCATTCCAGGTGTCCGCCGCCCCCGTCACGGCGCCTTCAACGACTTTATCTCCGCTGTAAGCGCGGATCATGAACGCCGCCCGTTCTCCGGCGACGATGCCTTCGGCTTTGACGAAGGTCTTGACGATCGGCGTGTCCGTCAAGTCGAGGGGGGCGTCCCATTGCCGGGCCACCCCTTTAAAGTCCTTTAAAGGCGAGGCGACGACGGCTGTGCGCAGACTGGCCGCTCCCGCTGCTTTGTCTGTCGTATCCAACGTCAGATCCGCAACATTGTCGGTGTCCTGCCAGCCATTCCAGTCGTCGTCCAGCCCATCGAGCGTCACGGCGCCGGTCGTCCTCGAGACCTGTCCCGCGGGAGCTTCGGCCCTGACTGGCCGTGATTCCAGCAACTGCGGATCGAATCCCGGAATGATCTCGCTCCAATCGTCCACGCCGATGATGCTCTTAGCGAATTCAGTCGCAGACAGCGACTCATCCGTATCGATCTGCCTGAACACGTCATAGATCAGCTTCTCCGTCCCCGGCGAGTTAAGCGATCCCGGCAGATTGGTCCACATCCCCAGGTTCAACCCGCCCTCACCCGCGTGGTCGACATGGCGGGACAGAATGAAGGCGTCGATCTGCGGGAGCGACTTGACCTTGTAATACGCATAGGCGAATGCGGCGGCCTGCACCCGCTGATCCTCCATGCTGTTCGTCCCGCTGTGGAAGCCTTGCTCCGACAAGATCACGCGGCGCTGGCCGCCCTGATATTGAAGCTGCGGACGTTGCAAGTAACCGGTCAGCACCTGCAGATTACGGAATGTGATCCGGTAAGTATCGAAGGTGTCGGTCGCGGTGGCGTCCGCCCATGTGCGCGGATTGAACAGGTCTTCGGGATATGGGTGGAAGGCGACGTTCCAACCGTAATCTCCGCCATCTTTCGCTACCTGGCCCAGTGTGTCTACGAGCGTCTTGTTACTGTATCCCCACAGCGAATCCGGCATATGCCCATCGTTCCAGAAGTGGTCCAGCGATACATACACCCGGGCATTGGCCGACTTGCTTTTCACGATATTGTAGGTCAGTCGCAGCGTGCGCTCGTATTGTCGGACGTAATCGTCCAAAAGCCGCGGCCCCATGTTGTTCCATACCTGGTTGTTGCCCACTTCATTGCCGACGATAAAGCCCATTAGTCTGCCGTAGGCCCGGTCCTCGCGCGAATACCGCTCCGCGAGGAAGCTCGTGATCGCCTTGTAATAATCGACACCGGTTTCGTTCGTCAAGTTCGGAGCGAATACGGTGCCGTCCGGCGTACTGTCGGGGTGAACGATGTCCCGATTGGGAGAGTCCGGGTCGTCCATGTTCGTGCGCATCACGAGCAGGATCGCAGTGACGGCCATGCCGTTTTCCGTCATCGACTTGATGTTGGCATCGTAAAGATCCACCGCCGATTTGCGGAAATAGTACGTTTTGCCCTCGAATGCGTACGGCAGCGTGTCCGTGCCATGATCGCTCAACGTCAAAAGTTGGTTGTACGGAATGTTGATCGCGGCGTGCTGCGCGCCCTGGCGTTCGGCGTCGGTCAGCAGCAAGACATCCTGCCCTTTGATACTCGCGGTAGCCGTGTATGGGTAGGTATGCTCCGCCAGCATTTCCGGGTTCGTTATATATTTGGGCGTATCGACTAGGAGGTAGGTACCGCCATCGCGCAGCACGACCGCGAATTTGGAGAACAGGCGGGAGACTCCGTCTTCGACCGCTTGAAAAGCAAGCTGGAATGCGGTCTCCGCGGCTTGTGTATCGAGTGCCGTCAGCTCGCTGTAATCAACGGTTTTTTCGTCGGCATACAGCGGCAGCTCGAACACCTGGACCTCCGCGGACGGATGAGCGGCGAGGGATTCGGACTTCACGCTGCCGTTGAAGGCTACTGTCTCTTTGTCGTTTTTTATTAAAGCGCTTTCAATTCGACCTTGATAATCGTATGCATCCAAAGTTTGCAGCGAGAATTCGATTTTGTCGATATCCAGCGTCGAACCGGCGCCTGCGGCGATCGCGGGAGAGAAGCGGAGGCGATCGATTGTGCCCTGCCAGGCGGCGCTGGATATCCCGAAGGTGTAGTCGGCGTAGTCGGTCGAATTCGACCAATCGAACAGCATCGATTTGGACTCGTCCCAGCTTTGATCCTGCTCGGTAATCCAGGAGATCCGCATCTTATCAGCTCCCGTGTCGTTTTTCATTCTCAGCTTCACGACATTGCGCTTGGCTGCGTCCAGCTTCAGCGCAGGGGATTCGATATACGTATCGGACGGATCGGTCAACGTATACTGCAGCGCATGCTGGCCCGACGTCAACGTGCCGCCCCGGACCGTGAAGCCTTCCGTCACACCCGTGATGTCGAAATCCAGATTGGCCGCCTGGGAGGCGCTCAGGTAGTCCAGTTGAAGCCTGCCGTCCCAGTAGTCGTAGCCGGGTTCTCCCGGCGACATGCCGGCCAGATCGTAATTTTTCATATAGGAAAATTCGATCCGGTCGATGCTGCTCCTCGCGGCCCACTCATGAATATCGAAGTAGACGATATTCCATTTGAGTCCGATGGTCGCCACGGCCTCATAGGTGTCGGTGCCGCTCGTCAATTTGATTCGCAAAAAGTAGTCGTCCTGCTTCCATCCCCAAATATTCGCCGCCACCGCCATAAAATTGGTCGCCGAAAGGTCGAGGGGGACGTCGAAGGTCCGGTAGATCGTCCGCCATTCGTAAGCCTTGACTTGCTGCGGTACAACCTCCAGCACGCCGGCACCCTCATAAGGCAGCCCCGGCGTGTTCAGAAGGGTCGTCGCATAGTTGGCCTGCTGTACGTTCGATCCGGCTTGCCATTGCGCAGCCTGCTCCGCCGTGTTGAAATCGTTGATGACCTGCTGCGCATAGATGGCGTCGCCCGTCGTGGCGCGGACAGGCGCGAGCGTCGGGTCGTAAGCGCCCGCGGACGTCCGCCCGGACGGTAGGAGCAGTTGTACGGCCATGGACAATACGAGCAGCGTCGAGATTAAGCTTCTTCTTTTCCTCATCTTCATCACACCTTTCGAATTGGTACAAGCAGTCCCGCCACTTCAAGACCTTGCTATAGTCCGGTCAGGCAGTTGCTGTTAGCGGTTCCTCACCTCCTTTGTCAAAAAAACGCCCGGCTCCTGTCGGAAACCGGGCACGCAGTCTGCGGCGTTTGATTTTTAGGCGAACGTCAGCACGATCTGCACCTCGCGGCTCGGATCGTCGATCTCTACCGTCTCCGACGCAGCGTGGTAGGTACCGACGGAGGTCCGCATCGCCTGCATGCCGCTAGGATGCGGCAGACGGATCTTGACCTTGCCGGGTCGGCGTTCGGCATCGAAGACAAGATGCGCCGTTATCGTGCCTTCCGCGATGTCGGAGCGGATGTCCATGGAGAAATGCCCGAAATGACTGGCTGCGTCGCGAACCGATATCTCCTTGCCCTGCTCCAGCCATGCCCGCGGGATACCCGGCAGCAGCCGCAGTGTCCGCTCCTCCTCGAGATAGAGCATCCACCGGCACTGCATCAGAAACCAGCCTTCCTCGTGCGTTTTGTGCGGGCTCACATGGAAATAGTGCTCCCAGAACGTATAGGTCTCCCTGTCCGCAAGCCCGGCTACGCCGTTGTAGAAAGCCTTAAGAAATGGCTTCGTCTCGCCGCGCTTGAGGTGTATCCAGGGATGCACGCTGTAATACGGCTGGCTCAGCGCGACATTCTTCATGCACATCAGCTCGTTGTGGAAGCTGAGCAGGAATCCGGCTTCGACGGAGTCCGGCGCCAGCACCTCTTGGATGACCAGATACAGCGGCCCGAGCAAGGAATCCCGTACGACCATAGAACCGTGCGTCCCCCACTTGCCGCCGTCCGCATAGAGAGAGACAGGTCCTCTGTAGTTGGCCCAGGGCGGGCAGGTCGGCACCCAACTGCCGTCTCCTAGCGGCACGACGGGGGAGTTCGCAAGCGATTCCCGGATCGAGGTTAGAATGTCCTGCTTGAGCGCCTCCGCGTCCGCGCCGACCGCGTCCGCGAGCGGGTCGCCGATCTCCGACAGCATCTCGGCCAGACGCTTCAATCCCGCATGCGCGAAGCCGTTCAGCATATAAGAACGGAAGGGATCCTCGGGATCGGCCGTCTTGCCTTCAAGCATGCCATAGCCGCGTCCTCGCAGTTCCTCCCGCAGATTGCGGTCCCGCCAGCCTTTCAAATATTCATAAGCCTTGCGCATCTGCGGCTGGATACGCGTCAGCCACGCCTTGTCCCGAACATATCGGTAATGCTCGCCCAGGACGTACAAGGCGGCGCCGGTCTCCAGCATGTAGCCGTTGAAGTTCTGAATAAATCCGTCCTCATGCTGCTTGTCCAGAAAAAATTGCAGCGCGCGCTCGGCGGTGCGATGCGCGCCCATCGAATCGAGATACTGAATGATCGGCGAGCTCTCCGAGCCGATGGCCGTATATACGCCGATCGTCGGCACGAGCGTCCGGTCCGGCTCCCGGCCGTAGCAGACGAGATCCAGATGCAGGTAGCCTGCTTTCATCATCTCCTCGATCCTCGGCTCGGGGAGTCGGACTTGCATCGCGCCATCCAGCTTGGCTTGCCAGAATGCGAGGCATTCCCGATGCCGGAGCTCGAAGCTTTGCTGCGCCAGCAGCAGCGCCCGCTCCCTGGAGACCGGCGTGTGGGGAATATAGAACTCGAAGGTAACCGACTCCCCTGGCGTCAACAGGACCGCGATCTCCTCCTGGGGCAGCGGCCGCCCGTCCAGCTTGGACGCGACGAAGACGCGGCCCGATTCAAATACGCCGAACCCGCCGTCGCCTTCGAACGTGTACGCTGCGTTCAAAGGAGCAGGATTTTTAAACCAGGCGTAGCGAGGCACCTTGCCGAGATTCGTAGCGGTGGTCTTGGAGTAGTAGACCGTCTCCTCCGGGCGATCCGGATCGGTCTCGGCGAGTCGCTCCCAGCTCTCCTCTTGCTCCGGCGTGAACATGTATCCGACGCTTGCGCGATCGGCGGCCAGGTAATGTGTGCCTTGCAAGGTATCGGCCGTAAACGGAATCGCTTCATAGGAAACGAAAGCGACATTGTCGTAGACGATATCATCGTCGCGGATCGAGCCGTGCGCGATCGGATAGACGCGCTCCTCCAGACTGCGCGTGACCCGGTATTCGGCGCCCATCCCTCGTCCGAGCAAGTAGTAATAGAGGACGGGCGCATCGCCCGTCTCCGGCAGCTGGTTGATGCGGGCGGGGTAGCGGGGACGCACGCAGTCCCACGACCGGATATTGTCGTTGTCCCCGACGCCGCGAAAGTCCGCTTCGAACAATCTCGCGTCCCGCGACAACCCCAGCCAGATCGGACAGGTCAGCGGTCTGCCCGCTTCGGCGGCGCGTTCGAACGACTCCTCCGGTTCTGCTTCGATCTGCTGAAGATTCGTGCGCAGTCCGCTGGACGCGATCCGTTCGGCAATTTCTCCGTACGATTCCGCATGCGACGCTTCCGTCACGATTACGCCGTAAGCAGGAATATAGATCGGATAGGCCCGGCTGACATCCCGCAGGAAAAAGCTGAACGCATGCCGCGTGCTGCGCACGGACACAATCGTCGCATATGCGCCCTGGCCCGCGTTTTCGTCGCCCAGCTCCAGTTCAAGCCTGCCCGGGCCCTGCAGCGCGAACCTTCCTTCGGCAGGGATGCAGCTTCCCTGCCCGGCCGTTACTTCCAGGCGCTCCAGCTTGCCGTACTCAACGGCGATCGAGCCGTCGCCGACGCTGTCGTTCCATAAAATTGCGATTTTTATCAAGTCTAGACCTCCAATACCTGAGTTACGATTGAATAAGATACGCTTCGGCGGATCGCTTCACGGCGCAGGCGCGCGCAATAGCAACCGCGGCGGTTGCGTCAGTCCCGACGGGACCAGCTTGTAGGCTTCGCTGAATGCGTCGCCCTCCGTCAGCCAATGGCCGGGCCCGTACGCCGCGCTGTACAGCGGTTCCATATGGAGCGGCCCGAACGTATTTCGACGGGTCAGCACGACGTCCAGCAGCAGCGGCTCGTCCGCGCCGACGATACCCGCCACGTCTGCGACGTTAGGCCGCCAGGGAATCGTGACGCTGCCCGCCGTCCGGTTGCCCGCTCTCAGACAGCCGCCTTCGTAAGCGGGCACTTCCAGCTGGACCGCAGCGTCAGGCACGCTGTCCAGATGCCGCTTCGCCTGCTCTGCATAGGCGCCCCACTCGAACGCGTAGGTGACGGTGCCGCCGTAGAACGGCAATCCCTGAGGCGCGAGATCGCCGATGGCCAGCCGCTCCGGCAAGGCGCAGACGGTCTTGTCCGCGCCCTGCACCCGAACGCCGAACGGGCCGAGCAGGTAGATCGCCTCGAGATCGACGCTGGCATCGAAGTCGACTTCAATCTCGATTTGATTGAGTCCCGGCTGCAGGCCGGCCGGCGGGATGTCCAGTTTGCGGAACACCGGGTCGACCCACCAGCCCGCGTCACCGCCTGCGAGCTTGCGGCCGTTCAGGCGGATCCGTTTCTGCCCCGGCCGCTCGACCGCAAGATGCCACCCATCTGCACCGCCGCTTGCGACCGCTTCGTCCACGTCGAACGAATACCGGAGGGTCAGACGATGCGTCTGGCGCGCCGTCCCGGCGCGGGTCTGGATCGCATACCAGGGCTGGACCATGTCGCCGGAGCGGTAGGCGTAGCCCAGCTCCCGGCGAACGGCGCGGTCCAGCTTCAGAATCTCCAGCGTCTCCCGCCATTCGCCGCCGTCCAGCTTGTACGACGCGCGATCGAGCACGCACACATTCGGCTCGTCCAGCGAATAGGCGAAGTCGCCTTCCCATTCATATGCCGCCACGGTCTGCAGAACCGGCCGTACGGTCGGCGCCTCCGGCGGCGCGCCGCCGAATACGTATACCTTCTCGCCAGCCGCGGCGAAGTCGGCGGTCAACTCGATCGCGCCGTCCAGGCTTGTGGCATCGGTCGCGATCCGTTCGCCCGTTTCGCAATTCCATTCCTCCACATGGCCTTGGTACGGCAGCCGGAGCCTGACGCCCGCATAGGCCGTCTCGCGGTTGACGTTTAGCAGGACGACGTACGTATGCGTCTCGTCACGGCGCACTTGCGCATACAGATCCGCGATCGGCTCGCCCGACGCGTCGACTGCGGCGATGCGGCCGCCCGCGAGGTGCGTACCTACGGCTGCGATGCCCGCTTCGTCGAGCGGCACCCGCACCGAGCCCGCCGCCAGCGTCCCGCCGTCCTCGGACGGCACGGCGTCGACATAGCCCGGCGCTTCGCCGGCGAAGACGACGACGCCTCCGGCCTGCCGGAACAGCGCCAGCTGCCTGAGCGTCGACGCGCGGATCGTCGTCAGTCCCGCGACCAGCACCGTGCCGTAGACGGCGTTGCCGACACGGAACACCGCACGGCCCGCTGCGTCGCGCTCGACGGCGGAAAGTCTTTGCAGCATCTCCTCGTCGCCGTAGTCGAAGTCGATTCGCGCGCACGAGAGCCAGTTGAACACGTTGGCGAAGTCGGTCTCCAGCCGGCGGATCTCCGCCGTATTGCCCGCCAGGGTGTCGGCCCAGCCGGCATGCACCTGGCACCACACGCTCTCGACGGGATGGATGACCAGCAGGTCGCAGACTGGCTCGCCGTGCGTCATGACTGCGCCCAGACGCGCGAAGTACGTTTCTACAACCTGATAATCCCGCCACCAGGCCGACTGATAAGAGATGCTGGCGGGGTAATCCCGCTTGGACTCGCCCTCCATCGTGTACCAGGACAGATGGTGGCAGCGCAGGTTAATGCCAAGCAGCGTCTGCCAATTGCCGACCGCCTTGTGCGCCTCGAGCGGCATCTGCCAGCCCGTGCAGCCATACAATTCAGACATGAGCCACTTGCGCCCGATCTGCCTGGCGACGGAGGACAGCTGCTTGGCCACCCAGAAGCAGCGGTTGCCCTCCGTCAACACGTCGATGCCCGGATATTCCATATGCTCGTAGCAGCGCATGACCGAACCGACCATGGCCGTCTGGGCGGACAGCGAGTCCTCGTGAAGCAGGTGTCCGGTTAGGATCAGCTTGTTTGCCCGGCACCACTCGTCGAGCGGTTTTACATAGTTGTCCAGAAAAAGCTCCTGCAGCAGATCCACGATATGCCATTTCACCTGGGATACGCTGCGTCCCTCCGGACGGAAAAACACTTCCGGCAGCCGGTCGCGCAGATCGTAGCCGAACTTGGCTTCGAAGCGTTCGAATAGGTCATACGTCCATGGCAGCATATGCTGCGGATCGGCGTTGGCGACGTTGAAGTTCGTCATCAGGGGCCCTCGATGCGGTTCGTCGGTGAAAATGCCCGTGATGGCGTTCCCGAACAGCTCGCCCATGCGCGCCTTGTACTGCGCGTGCGTGACGGTGATGAACGCTTCCGTCGCTTCGCGGTTCATCGTGTCCACATAGGTCTGCCCGTTGTAGAAGCTCTCCGGTGCCATCTCCTCGATCTCAAAGGAGAGCGTGACATAGCCGGGCCTCGGTGCCGCGTCTTCGCCGGGGGTCAGCCTGCGGCCGTCGTAATAGGCGCCGTCCTCCAGCCGGCACTCGAAGGCCGCGATCCACGTCTCCCGCCACGGGCAGAACGGCTCTGCGACGATCCGCATCTTCACGAACTTCATGCGGAATCGCGGCTCCGCCGTGACCTTGCCGCCCGCCGTGCCGCTGGGCCAGCGGTCCTCGTCGTAGAGCCATGCCTCCATGCCTCGCCGCTGCGCTTCCTCCGCACAGATACGCGTCAACTCGAACCATTCTTCGCCCAGATATTCCGTGATGAGCCCGGTGCGGGCATGCATGAAAAATCCGCCGAAGCCCATCTGCTCGAACACGTCGATCTGTCGAAGCAATTCCTCTCGGTCCAGCTCTCCGTTCCAAGACCAGAAAGGCTTGCCGCGATAAGCGGGGCCGGGGTTGACGAACGTGCCGTACAATTGTTCCTTCATGTCCGATAGGCTCCTTATAAGCTCCGTTGTGCCGCGAATCCGGCCTACTCCACGATTCCTGTACGTTCAATGCCTTCGACGAAATATCGCTGCGCAAACATGTACAGAATGAGCGGAGGCAAAATGATGAGAAAGGCGGCTGCCATTTTGATCGGCTCGTTCACGTCGACGACCACGTTTGTCAGGCCTGAGGAAGACCCGCTCATAAAGTTCAGGTTCGCTTGGAGATGCTCCAGACTGAGCGACAGGGGATAAAAATCCGCGCCCTTCAAGTACAGGGCGGGTTCGAAATAGTCGTTCCAGTGCCAGACGAATGAGAATAGAAATACGATCAGCAGCGCCGGGCGGGAGAGGGGGATCATGATTTTCCAGTAGGTACGAAACGCTCCGGCTCCGTCCATCCTCGCCGACTCCTCCAGTTCCTTGGGCAGCGTGGAGAAAAACTGCCGGAAAATAATGATGAACAGCGAGCCCTTGATCCCCTGTGCCACGATCGCCGGCACGATGAAGGGCAATACCGTATTCAGCCAACCCAGCTTGACGTAAATGACATAGAGCGGAATGACAAGCGTCTGCTGCGGAATCAGAAACGTCAAAATGACGATGGCGAACCAAAACTTTTTGCCCGGAATATGCAGCCGCGCGAAGGCGTACCCCGTGATCCCGCATGCCAGCGTCTGCAGCACGGCGGCCGTCAGTGCGATGAACGACGTGATGCCGAGCGAACGCCAGTATTTCAGGCCGCCGATCGCCTTTTCATAATTCAGCCACTCGAGCGTATTCGGTATCCACCGCACCGACTGATCGAGCAAATCCGGCAGCGTTTTGAGCGAGGTCGACATCATGTAGAGTAGCGGCTTTACGTAGAGCACCGAGACCGAGATCAGAATCGCGATCAGCGCGGCCTTGAATAGCAGACCGTCAACGATCTGCCTGCCGACGAACGCAACCCGCAGTCGCTCCGCAATGTGATGACGCGCCCAATAGCGCCGGACACGATTCAACAGGACCATCAGCTTCACCCCTTCCTCTTGTTAGCCGGCCTGCCGAACCTCGCGAGGATCAGAATCGGCACCAGCGTGATCGCGCAGTAGATCCAGCCCAGCGCGCTGGCATAGCCGTACCCCGTCTCGGCGTCGCTCATGTTTTTGAGGATATGCGCAATGATCGGGTTGAACGGATTGGTTGACTGATCGACGAGGGTGTAAATCAGGTTTAGTGCGATAAACGGCACGATGACCGGAAACGTAATCTTCCAAAACGACTCCCATGGCGTGACACCGTCGATGCGGGCGGCCTCGAACGCCGATTGGGGGATCGTCTGGAACGCGGCCAGAAAAATAATGATCTGGATGCCGCTGCTCCACAAAATGATCACGAATCGCGAGATCACCGACATAATCGTGCTTGCGACGTTCGGCGAGAAAATGCCGTAGATCAGCGCCTCGACATCGTACTGATCCCCGAATGGGATCGCCCCTTGTCCCTGCGAGAACAGCTCCGTAAGCACTTCACCCGTGGCGAAAATAACCGGCAGAAAGAAGATCATGCGGAAAAACATGCGACCGCGGAATTTCTGATTAAGCATAACCGCCACCAGAAGGGAGAAGATGACCGTGATCGGCACGATGAAGAGCAGTTCGCGCAGGAACGACAGCATCTCGATCGGAAATACATTGTCCCGCAAAAACGAATAGCGGTAGTTGCCCCAACCGATCCATTCGTAGGCGAGGCCCGAGCCGTCCTTGGCGATCGATACCTTATTGAAGCTGATATAGACCGAATAGAAGAGCGGGTAGCAGACGAAGCATGCGACGCCGATCAGCCAGGGCGCCAAAAACAAATATCCGCGCAGCGCTTCCCGGCCTCGCTGACGTCTTCTTTTCCTTCGGTGATCCTTGGCGCTCATGGCCAGTCCGGTTGTCGAATTGTCTGTCATGCGCGCCCCTCCTCGACGACCTTGAAGTTCAGTCCGTCCACGACGATGCCATCCGCTTTGAACGGCTGACTGTTGTAGTTAACCCAGATCTTGCGGCCGCCTTCATAGACGGTCTCGTAGACGCCCGCCGCTACTTGGCGATGACCCTCTATAAAGCCGGCCCATACGTCCGTGCTGGCGGTTTGGTAGGCTTCGTATTGTTCGACAATCTGATCCTGAATGAGGGAGAATTGACCGCTGAACATGGAGGCGAAGTTCGTTCGGCCCATATCCCGCGTGTCTCCAGTCATCGCCATGAAGGTGGGCACCGCCCCGTACTCGATATCCCGCAAAAACTCGACGGTCGGGTTCCTCCGCAGATTGCCCGGATTGCTCGAATACGTCGCCAGGCCGTGGATCGCGATCGGGAAAAACGGAATCTGCTCGTCCACGATCAGATCGTAGTTGGAATCCAGCGCCATCCCGCTGAGATGCTCCGCATGGCCCACGCTATATGCGGCCGCGACCGTCTGCGCGCTCCCCAGCTGGGCGGACGCTTGGTCCAGCATGTCCTGCAGCGTGCCGAGCGACGCCTCCCGCGTCGTGTAGCTGTCCGCGCGGTAGTCGCCGAACCCGTGGCTGTAGGTCTGCACATGCACGCCTTCGATGCCCAGCCGCTTTAGCGAAGTCAACGTGCGCTGCCACTTCTTCAGCGCCGCGCTCGGCGTGAGGAAGTAAAAATCGGGAATGTCCGCGTCTCCGTACCAGTCTCCGCCTTGGCTCCAGGAGACCGTCGTGCCGTTGATATTTTTAATCGCCTCGCTGCGCGCCGAGAAGCCGTTGGCTCGCTTGTCCGTGGCGTAGAAAGGCGCGTCGTTCAGCGACAGCGGGATGCCCATCTTGGCGAGCTGCTCACGCAGCTGTCGCAGTCCGCTCTCCCCGCCGAGCTGCTGCTCCACAGGGAAGCGGTCGGGAAGCCTTCCGGGAAAACCGCCGTTGTTCCATCCCGTCAGGCTGACGTTCAGGTTGCGGATGCCGGCCTTGGCCAGGACATCCGCGATGCCGGCGGCATCCTTGAAGGTCGTGCCGACGACCAGCTTTTCCCCCGTCGGAGTCGGTTCGGCCGCGCTCATCACCAGATTGAGCATGAGCGGTGGACTGCCTTGACCGTAGTCCGCGCCGTTTTTTTCCCGGAGCGTAGGCACCTGCTCATGCGTCATGAGATATCGGCGATACTGCTGCGCCATCCCAACATAGTCGGATTTGTCTTTGTCCGTCAGCAGATAGCGGATCTGGACCTCGACGGGCGCCAGTTGCTCCTGGTAGACATTTTTCCAGTTGCCGTCGCCCAGTCCGATCGGCTGGTAATAATAATTGCGCAGCGTAATGCGGGTGTGGACTTCATTGAAAGCGGTGTTGATGCCCGCCGGTGCGGCCAGGATGGAAGTATTGGCCGCGCCGCGTTCAATCACGGCGATGTAGCTGTCCGTACCCCGGTTCAGGCCGAAAACCGGAAAGGCGATATCCGTGCGATTCTCGTAGGCGCCGACGCTCCAGACAGCCGGATCGTAGCCGTACACCGGGAAGGCATACGACGCAAGCTGGCTGCTGTAGGTCCGATTGAACCGGATCAGCCCGCCCGGGCCGTCCGGCACGAACAGATAGCCCTCCGGACCGTTCGGCGATGCGCCGAAAAACGGAAGCAGCTCCAAACTGACGAGTCGCTTGGTTCCTTTCTCCCGGACGCCTTCTTCGGGCAGGCGGACGACGAGCTCGCCTTGCTCGACGGTGTACTCCACATAAAAGGAAAAGCCGAGCTTGTCCATCGAATAGAGCACGCCAACTCCGCGATCGAGCGCGACCCATTCTACTTTTGCCTCCTGATCGACCGTATTCGTGACCTTCTCGTTGGATTGCCCTTCGTCCAGGTAGCGGAACAGGATGGGGGAGAGGAGGTTGGTCGCCCAGATGCCCTTGGCGTTCGCTTGCGCGAGCTCCTTTTCGCCCGGATTACCGAGCCAGAGCGCGCCCGTGCGCGTATTCTCCAGCGCAATCTGCCCGCGTGCAGGCTCCAGCCACAGCGCCGTACCGGTCTGTTCAGCCACCCGGTACCACGTTCTCCCGCCGATCTCGCGGCTCTCGCCAGAAGGCTGCCGCTGTCCGACCTGCAGCGACTCTACGAACGCTTGAGCTTTGCCCGAATCATAAGTTCCGATTCCCTTGTGCCGGCCTTCCGAGGTGAGCGCCAGCAGCGCGACGGCAGCGGCGGCGACCGCGAGCGTTATCCCTGCGGCTCTCATGCGGCGCAGCCCGCGCAGGCTGCCGCGAACGATTTTCTTAAACACGGGCCCACACCTCCTGCCCCAGATCGACGAAGAAGTCGACCGCTTGATAGACCAGTCCGATCAGCACGAAGCCGAACAGCCAGATGCAACCCATCGTAAACAGAGAGACGGCTGCCATTTGAATCGCTTCCTTGAGATTATAGTTTTGTACGGCCTGCGTTCCGATGAAGAAGAGCAGCAGCATCCAGATCTGGATGCCCGTAATCGCCGATGTATACAGGACGCTCTCTTGCAGCGTCAGTACATTCGACAGCAGCTTGATCGGCAGCGTCAGCACGAGATAGGGCACAAGCGCGTAGGCGTTGACGACAAACACGTTGCGGAAGGTGCCTTCCCCTTTCATCACCGAGCCGATCAGATAGCTGGCCAGCACCCACAGCATCCAAGGGACGAAGTACGAGACCGCCTCCGACTTCAGGCTGATATCTACAAAATCCTGCTTCGCAAAGATAAAGCCGACAGCCCATTCTCCGGCGATGCGAATAAGATAACCCGCCACGACGAGCGCGGCCGCATACAGATAAGGAGCAGACCGGTTTTCGGCGATCTCGTCCATGACCTGGACAGGCTTGCGCAGCACGAGTCCCGTCAAGCGGAATGCGGTTCCCCAGCGTCCCGTGAATCGCCGGCGCCGGGGTTCGGAAGACGGTGCCGCGCTCGCGCGCTTGCGCCGAATCAGTCTGAACGCATACCAGACGGCAAGCAGTACGAAGAGCCCCGTCATCGTACGGCCGAATTCCCGCATCAATACTTCCATACGCAACTGCCAATACGATTCCGAATACCCGGTCTTGTCGTTGGCCATCTCAAAGTGGCGTATCGCCTGCTCATACTGCCCCGCGTCATACTCGGCCTTGGCGATTCCCTGATAGGACCGGTCGTACATGCTGTCCAGCTTCAGGATTTCCTGCCAGGTTGTCCGGCTTTTCTCGTACTCGCCGCGCGTATACATCGACACCGCGGAATGGACGAGGCTTCCGAACGCCGTCCGGTCCAGCACCTGGATATTGTTAAGCTCCCCGTCGGCGACGAGGATTTGTCCGCGGCTGTTGACTGCTACGCTGGTTGCCCGCTTGAAGAGACCCATCTGCTGGGTGCTCGTGGCCGCGTTTCCGAAGCGGAACAGCAGTTGGCCGTCCGGATCGTACTGATAGATTCTGCCGGCGGCCGCCTCGATCACCGTAATGATCCCGTCTGCGTCGACAGCTGCGTCCTGCATTGAAAAGCGGTCCAGCGGACCCAGCCACGGCGCGAAGTTGCGGCCGCCCAGCAGGTCGATCCCGCCGTAGTTCAGCTTTTTCAGCTGGCCGCTCTTCAAATCTCTATTGAGCGTGTAGATGAAGCCGCGACCGTCGACGGTCATATTCGTGATGGCGCCAGGCAGATTGGCCGCCTCCGCCTTCAGCTGCTCTTCGGTATAGTACTTTCTCTTGATGCGCGTCATCCAATCCGACTGTACCTTGTTGGCGCCGTAGAAGCCCGAGAAAAGGCCGTCCGGGTCCAGTTGCAGCATCCCCTGATAGCCGCCCTTGGTCACGATGTACATATAGCCCCGGGCATCGATGATGACCTTGGAAGGAATGTAGGTGAAGGTGGAAGGGATCAGCTCGGACTGGGGGGCGGCGAATTCCTTGACGTAATTCCCGTCCTTGTCGAACACGGCGATTCTGCGGCTTCCCGAATCCGCAACGTAGATCTCGCCTCCTGCGGTCACGAATACGCCTTCGGGACGGCGAAGCTTTTCCTTCGGATTGCGAGCCTGTTCGTCTTCCCCTTCCGCGAGGGCCGCCGGAATCGTCCGGACCACGCGGCCGTCCGGGTCCAACTGGACGATGCGGTTGTTGCCCGTATCGGCAACGTATAATTCGTCCGCGGCAGTGACGAACAGGTCTTCAGGGTCGTTGAACCCGTTCCATACTTCGCGAGGCACGTAGGCGTCCGGGGTTAGAATACGCTGTCCGTTCGCGTCGCTGGAGATCGTGGAATAAGGCAGGCTCGCTTCGGCCGTACCCCATGGCACCAGGGCAAGGATTAACAACAGCAGCGCTGCGCGCCGCAATAGCTTTTTCGATATGCAGCTCGACGTGGTTCCCACGCAAGTCCTCCCCCCAATCACTTGATGCCCGAGTGAGCCATCGTCATCAGCACCTGGCGCTGAAACAACAGAAAGATCAATAAGTTAGGCAAAAACAGCATCAGACCGGCCGCCGCCGCGACGCCTTGCCCGACAACGCTGTTCCCCAATCCTCCGGTCAGCGTCGCCACGTAGTACGGCAGCGTCTTGAGCGACTCGACCTGCGTGTAATAGTTGGACGTCTCCGTCTGGGACCACGACATTTGGAACGCAAGAATGGCGACCGTCGCCACGGCGGGCATACAGACCGGCAGGACGATACGGTAAAAAATTTTCCACTCCCGGGCACCGTCGATCTTGGCAGCTTCGAGGAGCGCGTCCGGCACCTGGTCGATGAATTGACGCATCAGGAACACGCCGACGGGCATCGCGACGAGCGGCCAGATATGGGCGGCATACGTATTCATGATCCCAAGCTCGGAGACGAGAATGAAACGAGGGATCACGACTGCCTCCGGGGCGAACATCAGTGATACGATAATGAGGCCGAAGAAAGCGCGCATGCCCGGGAACCGATGCTTTGAAAACGCATAGGCCGCCATCGCGCTGATCAGCACGGCGACCAGCACGGTGACGCCGGTCGTGAACACGCTGTTGAAAAAGTAGCGCGAAAATGGAATGGACATTTTCTGAGCGTTCAGGAACAGCTGCCGGAAGTTGAACATCGTCGGATGCTCGGCCAAAAAGCGCGGCGGATAAATAAACAGTTCGTTGATCGGCTTGAATGCATGGTTGACGATGAATACGAGCGGCAGCAGCATGAACAGCGCGAGCAGCGTCAATCCGATGAAGGCGACGATCAGGAAGGGGTCCGGCTTCGGCAATCTGAGCAGCTTCCATACACGTTGCACGGCTATTCGTCCCCCTTGCTGCCGAATATTCGCATCGAAAATTTGGATGCCCCGTACATCACTGCCAGCAGAATGACGCTCAGCGCGGCAGCATATCCGATCTCGTAACGAATGAAAGCAAAGTCGTCGATATGGTTGATGATCAGATGGCCGGAATATTGCGGCGTGATCTTCTGTCCCGTTGACTGCGCCAGCATCGCGCCGATCATGCCGGCCTTCAAAGTCCCCACGACGGCCATGATGGCTCCGAACAGCATCTGCGGCTTGATCGCCGGAATGATGATATAGAAGATCTCCTGCAGCCGGTTTGAGATGCCGTCGATGGCGCCCGCCTCAAGCATCTCTTCGTTGACCGTCTGCAGGCCGGCCAGCATGGCGAGAAAGCCGACCCCCATGCTGGACCACAGCGAGATGACGATCATCACGTTCATGAACCATCTCGGATCCTTGAGCCACAGCTGCGGCGTGTCGATGATGCCGAACGACAGCAGCAAATTGTTCAGATAGCCCACGCGGTCTCCGCTGAACAGCACGACCCATACGACCACCATCGCGACGCCTCCTGCGAGCGAAGGCGCGTAGATGGCCAGCGTGAAGTAATCCCTGATTTTCTTCGGCAGTTGGTTGATGAGCCAGGCGAGGAAAAAGGACAGCGCGTAGCCGCCGGGGCCGACGATGATCGCGAACTTGAACGTATTGGGAATCGCGTATTGAAGGAAGATCCAGTCCTGCGACACGATCGCCAGATAGTTGTCCCAGCCGCTAAATCGCGGTGCGGACACCGCATTGAAAGTGAAGAAGGACAGGACGATCGCAGCCACGACGGGAATCACGATAAAAATGATGAAGCTGATCATGAAGGGAGCGATGAACAGGTACGACACGCGATGCTTCCACAGGGAAGCGAGCCACCCCGTCCAACGGCTTGGCGCGCTGTCCGCCCCCGGCGTCTGCGAACCTTCGGCAGTTTTTAATCTCATGTTCGCCGTTACTCCTCCTGATGTTCGTTTAGCGGCAGCACATCCAGCGTGCGGACGATGCGGGCCTCCCGGTTGCGCAGCCCGAATTCGATCTGCTTGCGCACCATCTCGCGGTTGATCTCGTCGACGGCCTTTCTGAGCGCCTCGCGGGCGTTTTTCCTGCTGCCGACGACATCGATCCAGGCGAAGTCCATCTGCCTGCCTGTGAAGTAGCCACCGGGGAGTTGAGGAATCTCCTGATACCAGCCCAGTTGCTCCAGCATGACCGGCAGTTGATCCTTCGGCCAGGGCAGCTGTCTGAACGCTTGCTGGTTTGCGGTGTTCCAGCGGTATTCGGGTCCGTACATCGCTTCGATTTCATTGCCGAATCGCGTCTGCGTCTGCGCCGATACCCACCACTGCAGGAACGCCCAGGCGTGCTCCTGCTTCTGCGACGCCTTGAAGATAACGCCCGCGAACAGCGCGCCGCCGGACCATCTCGCAATCTTGCCGTCGCTCTGTGCGGTGCCCGGAATCGTGGCGACCTTCCACTTGCCCGTCAGTTCCGGCGCGCCGAACTGGATCTGCAGATACGTGTTGTAGTCGACCACGCCGATCGGGATGTCTCCCATGCGGAAGTGGGTATAGAAGCTGGGCACTTCCTTGGGCAGCTGGTACAGATTAAACATGTCCGTCCACTGCTGGAAACCCTTGAACGCAGCCTCAGTGCCGAGTGCGGACTGCATTCCGTCGTCGGTATAGTAGCTGCCCCCGTTCTGCAAAATGAAGGGAGAGTAGTCGCTTGGCGGCAAGTAGAAGTCGTAGCCGTTCTGCTGGAGAGACGGCAGTACCTTGACCAGATCGTCCCAGGTCCGCGGAGGCTCGATTCCGAGGGAATCCAGAATGTCCGTCCGATAGACCAGGAGGTTGAACGACTGCGTCTCCGGCAGGCCGTAATCGTCTTGATCGTAGTGGAGCGCCCGCAGCGCGCCCGGGAGGAACTGTGACGCCGTCTCTGCGTAGCCCGGGAATGCATTCAGCTTGGTCAGCGCGCCTCGAGTCGCCAGATCGACGGGCAGCGTCTGGTCTACGCCTAACGCTACGTCGGGCTGAATGCCGGCAATATTGCCGAGCACGAACAGTTGCGGATCGGGCACGATATTGACGTTGACTGCGATGCCCGTCTTGGCGGTGAAGTCCTCGTCCGCCAGCTGCTGAATCAGGTTGACATAATCCCGGCTGCGATTCACCCACACGTCGATGGCCTTCGGATTGTTGCGGCGGAAATCGTAATCGACGGTGAAGCTCGTGAAGAAGCCCTTCAGGCTGTGGCCGATACTGTCCAAAAAGCCGGGGGCGGCCTTCGGCAGCTTCGCGCCGGGCTCGGCGACCCAGAAGTAATCCAGCAGCAGCGGCTGATCCAGCATCCGGTAGGCCCAGAACCCCAGGTTTTGCCTCAGATTGGTGAAGTCGGCCAGGCTGCCCGGAATGTCTCGCGGATTGCTTTTCATCCGGATGAAGTCGCGTACGGCCAGTCGGATTGCGCTCTCCATCTCGGAGCTGCCGGTCGTCAGCGACCGCATCTCGTCGGCCAGATCGTTCAGCTGTTCGATGATGTTCGACAGTTGATCGCCCAGATCCGGTATGTACTTTTCCAGCTGCCAGTCGCGGTTGACGTCGGCGTTGGCGCCGGATCGCTCAAAGTTCCCCGTGACCTTGCGGATCTTCTGCTCGAGCGTCCCCGCCAGGTCGATCCCGGCGAGCAGGCGATCATAGGCGCCTTTGACCGGAGCTGCGGTAACGGTCATGCGCAGCCGATGCGCGCCCTTGGTCAAGTAGATGTCATAGGGCGCATCCTGTTCGTCGGACAGTGTCATCCCGCTCCAGCTCCACTTGGTGTTGTAAGGGAATGCCGCTCGGCGCAGCTCGGCGAACGGGGAGGTGCCGTCGATCTCAATCGTCCGGTGAGCGTATGAATTGTTGATATAGGCCTGCAAAAACTTGAATCCAATATGATAGACGCCGTCATGGGGAACCTCGAAGTCCCATTCGATCCACTCGCCGCTGCTTCGGAACTGCTCGCCGCCGATCGTGTTGTATCGGACTGAGCCATCGGTCGGCGGCGAGATCAGCGAGGCGTCGATCGACTGCAGCGTGAGCGAGGTGTTCGACTTGGCGGCCGAATGTTCCGCTTCATATATGGAGATCCAGTCGCCTTCCGTCGTGTCCGCCGGCATCGCGGCCTTGTAGGCCTGGTAGTCCGGCGTTCGAATTGGAGCGGCGATATAGAGAGACTTCAGCGTTATCGGTTCACGGTCCGACAGGAGACGAATCGTATGCTTGCCTGCCGTGAGCCGCCACAGCAGCGGCTCCGTATCCGCCGAGTAGTCGGTTAGCAGCGCGTCCTGCCAATCCTTCCGCTCCACCGAACGGGGACGGATATCGTTGTCGAACTCATCGCGCAGCGGTGGATAGGCTTCATCCGCAAACTGCCGCTTCAATACGATACGTTCAGCCTCCGCGTACGGAGAGGCGCCGTCGATCTCCAGCTTGCGCACGATATCCAGCCCGCTGTCGTTGGCGGACGCATAGACCAGTCCGATATTGTATAGCCCGTCCTGCGCGACATTGATTTCCCATTCCGCCCAGTCTTCCGTCTCGCTCTCCGACCAGATCAGCTGGTCGCCCGCAACCTGAAACGCCGCTTCGCTCGAGACGTTCGCATAGTGAACGGCCGACACCTCCACCCGGTCCAGATCGCTCCGCGCCTGGTCCACGGGCTGTGTGTCGAGCCATTCCGCATAGGTGGTGACGCCGTCGTTGATGAGGGCGGGGCGGGCTTCTGTCTCTTTATTCACCGTCTCGGCGATCGCGGCGCCGGAAGCGGTCCCGACCAGCGCCATGAGCAGCAGCGCGGCTGCGGGCAGCATCCGTCTCTTCAGCTTCCCGACGTCTACCATATGGCCGCCTCCGTGTCAGGATCGAAAAAGTGCACGCGCTCCATATCCGGCGCCACCGTCACCGCCTGGCCCTCTTCGTAGGCCATTCGGGGATCGACGCGCACGACCAGCCGATGCTCCTTGTTGTGCAGATACAGATAGACGTCCGAGCCCATATGCTCCTTGATGGTCACTGCGGCATCGAGCCGCGCGTCTCGATGCCGCTCCTGCTCCAGATCCTCCAGCCGGTACAGGATATCTTCGGCGCGCACGCCCATGACGATCTTCTTGCCCGCATACTTCGCCGCCAGCGCGTCGCTTCGGCTGCCGGGGATGCGCAACGAATAGCGCCGCGTCTCGAAGAGGCAGCCTTCCCGGTCCGCCCTAATGGTGCCGGAGACGAAGTTCATGGGCGGCGATCCGATGAAGCCCGCCACGAACATGTTGGCCGGCTTGTCATAGATCTCCTGGGGAGATGCGGCTTGCTGAATCAGGCCGCCCTTCATCACCACGATTCGCGTGCCCATGGTCATCGCTTCGACCTGATCGTGGGTCACATAGATCATCGTCGTTTTAAGCCTTCTGTACAGCTTGCCGATTTCTTCCCGCATTTGCACGCGCAGCTTCGCGTCCAGATTGGAGAGAGGCTCGTCCATCAGGAAGACCTCGGGTTCCCGCACGATCGCGCGCCCCAGCGCAACGCGCTGCCGCTGACCGCCCGACATCTGGCCGGGGAGCTTGTTCAGGAGCGCTTCGATCTCCAGAATTTTGGCTGCGCGAACGACGCGCTCCTGGATTTCTGCTTTGGGCATTCGGCGGAGACGCAAGCCGAACGCGATATTTTCGTATACGTTCATGTGCGGATACAGCGCATAGTTCTGGAACACCATGGAGATATTGCGGTCCTTGGACGATACGTAATTCACCAGGCGGTCGCCGATATAAATCTCGCCGTCGCTGATGTCCTCCAGCCCGGCCAGCATCCGCAGAAGCGTAGACTTTCCGCAGCCGGACGGCCCGACCAGTACGAGAAACTCCCCGTCCGCGACTTCCAGATGAAAGTCGTTTACGGACAGGCGGTGTTCCCCGGGGTATTGTTTGCTGACATGCTGAAACAAGACTCTGGCCATATGTGATCCCCCCATCGATGCAGGCCCGGCTGACCGAAAGCCCCGGGAAAAGGACACCGGGGCTTCAGGACGAACGAGCTGGTTCTACTTGCTCAATTCTTCGTTAACCTTTTGCATGGCCGCAGGGAAATAGTCGAATGCGGATATTTCCTCCGTATATCCTTTGTCCCCGGCCCAGGCATTGACCGCCTCGCTCACTTTTTCCCCGCCCTTCATCGTAATGGCAGGATCGATCTCGCCGATCTTCGACGCCGTGATCAACGCTTCTTTATTGATGTTTGCGTATACCGGCAGCTGGTTGAAGTAGTCCGTTAGCTCTTGGTTTGGCGTGTTGAGCAGCGTGCCGCCGGCATCCATGACGAGCTTTTGTCCTTCGACCGTCGCCGTCCAGAACTTCATGAATTCCCAGGCCATTTCCTTGTGCTTCGACGCTTTGGTCATCATCATCGGATTGATGAAGGACATGCCGACTTGCTTGGCGGTTCCCTTCGGCATCGGAGCGATATCCCAATCGAATTTCAACTGGTCCTTGTAGGTCGGGATCAGCGGCGATACGTGCAGCATGAACAGGGATTGGCCGTTCATCCAGGTGTCGCCCTCTACGCCCGCCTCGGCGGCGCGCTTCGTATTCAGCATGATGCCGTCCTTGGTGACCCAGTCCAGCATCCACTGCAGATCGTCCAGCACGTCTTGATTCGAGCCGTCCGCCAGATTTTTCGTGAAGTCTTCGTTCATCATCCGATTCTTGGGCGCGTGTCCGTTCGCATTCGGCAGCGTGGTCGCCCCATACTGGAACCACAGGACGGTATTTGCGATGCCGTAGTCCTTCTCGGCCGGATTGGTCGCCGCTTTCGCCATCTCCTTCAGCTCTTCCCACGTCCAATCGTTGGCAGGAGCCTCGAGACCGTACTTCTTCAACAGGTCCTTGTTGTAATAGACCAGGAAAGTATCGTTGCCGCGAGAGAGCGCATACTGTTTGCCGTCCACCTGGAAGGGCTCGAGAATGCCGGGGTTGAATTCGTAGGCCTGAAATTCCTTGTCCTGCGCTATGTAAGGCGTAAGGTCTTCCGTAATTCCCTGCGCCACATAGTCATAGAACGTCGCGCCCCAGAAGACGTCGATCGGATTGTCTCCGGCGATGGATTCCGTCACCGCCTGCATCATATTGTCGTTGACAAAATTCCACTCGACCGTCACCCAAGGATACTTTTTCTCGAATTCTCTGGCGATTTTGGTGAATGCTTCGTTTTCGGCCGGTACCCAGGCTGCGAAGCGAAGCGTGACCGGCGTCTGATCCAGCTCTTTGGTCGCTTTAGGAGACGCGGACGCAGCGTCGCTCGCGCTCGGTTGCGTCGAAGCGGTCGGCGATGAGGACGAATTGCCGTTGTTGTTGCTGCAAGCCGCAACTGCAGATGCGAACATCATGACGAGCGCCATCCGAAAAATGGGTTTGAAGCCTACGATTTTTTTCATGCGGTAACCCCCCTAATGTTATTTGGAGCAGGCATAGCTCTTAACAAATCGCGGCAAGCTTGAGATTAAGCTCAGATGCGCCCCCTTAACCAACAAGATCAAAAGTATTTAGTATACAAAGCGTATGATACAACACTGTAAACGGTTTATCAATGCATTTTCCAAGAAAATTAAAATTAATGTATACAAAATAATTATTTAGATTATTTATCTTCAAGTGTTTTTAGTTGATTATGCTAGATGTGAAGCGGTTCTTTTTAATGTTGCACAGCTTAAAACGGTAACGTATACTAATGTTCAAATGGAGTGATCGTGAAATGAAGAAGCAAGAAAAAAAACCGCTTTATCAACAAATCGCACATGATTTGAAAGCTAAAATCTTGCGGGGGGATATGAAGCCCGAAGAGCCTGTGCCCACGCAAATGGAACTGTCAAAATTTTATAACATCAGCGAGATTACCTCGCGAAGGGCTTTATCCGAGCTTGTGCAGGAAGATTTGATTTATCGTGTCCGGGGCAAGGGGACCTTCGTAAAGAGACGGGCCTTTCAAGACGAGGCTGCCGATCGCGCTGGCGCGGTTCGGCGAATTTACTGCATCTATTACAACGTTGAGCTGTCCTTTTTTATGCACAAATTTTACAGCGATCTGCTGATCGGCTTGCAGGCGGAGTGCGAGCAGAACGGAATTGCGTTCTATACGCATAAGCTCGATCACGACCTGGAATTGCCGAAGGACGAGCAAGCCGGATTCGTGCTTATTACGCCGGCGGAGATCCCGATGGACAAGCTGCGCAGTTGGAGAGAAGAGAACCGCAGGCTCGTCACCGTGCATTTTTACTACCCGCATTTGAATATTCCATACGTCATTATGGACAATTTGACTGGCGGTTATCTGGCCACGGAGCATCTGTTGTCGCTTGGCCATCGGCGAATCGGCATTATTCTGACCGCCTACGCGCAGAATCATCTGAATCAGGAGTTCTCGCTGCGTCTGGAAGGATACCGGTTGGCGCTCTCCCAACACGGGATCCATTTCGATCCGGACCTGGTGTGCATTGTTGAAGGGAAGGAAGAGCTGGAGGAGATGGGGGCGCAGGGATTTCATCAGCTTATGGAACTGGAGCAGCCGCCTACCGCCATCTTTGCGACCAGCGACTACAAAGCGCACGGCGCGATCCGCGCTGCCGGCGCCCGCGGCCTAGCGATTCCGGGAGACATCAGCATCGTCGGTTACGACGACATTCTGATCAGCAGATTTTCGAACCCCGGCCTGACGACGGTCAACCAGAATACCGAGCTGCTGGGCAAACGGGCGACCAAGCTGCTGCTGTCCGAATGGCGGGAGGACGGTTCAGGCAACATTAAAGACGAGATCGTGCCCAAGCTCGTTGTCAGACACAGCACCGGCCCCATGATCGCCCCCTGATTAAATAAGCTTGTTCAACGCAGCGGCGCCGCAATCTCGTCCGGAATCCGGATAGAGGCGCGGCGTTTTTTATTCAATTCGTTAATATATAAAATATACATTGACTTTCCCGGTCATTTGTATTTAGATTTCTATGTATACTTAATTTATTATTTTATACAATGGAGGAGTATCGATGAAAAGAAAGATTCTAAGCATCGCTGCATTGTTCATTTCCATTCAGTTCGCGGCAAGCATTTCGCATCCGGTCGACCCCGTAGCGGAAGCATCCAGTACGGTTGCTTCATCCCGTATCTTTCAGATGAGTCATGCCAACGGCACAATCAAGTTCGATCCCAATTATGGCGGCGCAATTGTAAGCGCAACCAACAAAGATCATGAGATGGTGGACAGTACGGATTACGGCCGTTTGTGGCAGATGGCCATCGGCATCGGAAACGATCCGACCCAAGCCAGCTCCAACGGCGTACAGAAAAACCGGATCAAAGTTTACGGAGACAACGCCAGCGCAATCTACCAGTATTACGGAGAAGAATTGCAGGCGACCTCAACGCGTTACCATGTCGCCTTGCATGCGCCGCTATGGATTGCGCAGATCGCGCAGGAAAGCATCCCCGAACTCAGCGTTTCCGGCAACCTCACGAATCCTGCCTTTAACGTATTTCGTGCGACGGGTACGACGACGGCGTGGCCGAATATGACCAACGTTCCATCCAACATAACGAAGTACCAATTTTACGACGGGAAGGTCGCCGTGAAGGCGGAAGGCAAGGTGACGGCCGCGAATACCCCGGACAACTGGTTCGGCGTCCAGTTCAGGCAGACCGGGTCCGGCGACAGTATCAACCAATCCGGTTACTTGGCCCTGCTCCGGTACGACGGCACGCTCGACTTGTTGAAAGCATCCTCAACCGGACCGCAGCTGCTGGGAAGGGTGAACACGGGGCTTGCTGTCCTGAATCAGACCTACCAGATCGAAGTACGCACGTCCGGATCGAATCTGCAAGTCTGGCTTGACGACGTCAAAAAAATCGATGTAACCGATGCCGCATACAACGGCAACTACGCGGCCATTGTGAACTTTAACAACAATGTGGACTGGCGCAATCTCGGCTTCTACGATATGGGCATTCAATTCGACAGCGATACGGTATACGATCCGGTCACCAATCTGTTCTCGATGACGACGAAGGTCAACAACTTCTCGAGTGCAATCCGACCGATCGACGGCGACTTTGTACAGATGCCTATCTTCTTCATGAACCGCCCTGGCGATCCGACGCTGAACAAGCTGTATTACCGCACGACGCCTACAGGAAGCTGGACGAACTATGCGGGGCCTGACCGCCATTGGAAAATGGACCCTTCTCAGGCCAACTACGCCTATGAGTTCCTGATCGGCAACGATCAGAATCCGGGTTATTCCCTTGTGTTCCGAAGCTTGTCCACGGGTGCGCACGATCAATACCGTCTTGTCGATAATGCCGAGGTGTACGCCATGATTATCGAAAACGATGTCAATGGCGGCGGCACTCCGCCATATGTGGCTACCTTGGGTACGACCAACCCGGCACGAAGCATCACGACTTCGTTCTATTTGTTCTAGACAGCGCGTAATAAGCGAATCGTGCCGATGCCAGCGCCGGCTTCAGCGTTCCGCCTCCGCCTCCGCATGCGTGACGCGATTGCGCCCGCCGCTCTTGGAGGCGTAAAGCGCATGGTCCGCCCGGTTGACCAAGGTCTCGTCGGTATCGCCGGGGGAGATCGTCGCCGCGCCCACGCTGATCGTGATGCGAAGCCCTTCCCAGGAGGCGGCTTCTACGCCGGCGCGGTATCGCTCGGCGGCATCGATGACGCCCGTCCGGTCAGCGCCGGGCATGAGCACGACGAATTCCTCTCCGCCGTAGCGGGCGGCGATGTCGGCCGGGCCCGCCTCCGAGCGGAGAAGCGCGGCCAGGCTCGAGAGCACCAGATCGCCGACCGGGTGCCCGTAGGTGTCGTTGATCTTTTTGAAGTGGTCGATGTCCAGAATGAGCAGCGAAAAAGGCTGTTCATTTTGTGCGTAGGCTTCCTGCAGCGTCGCCAGACTTTCCTTGAAAAAGCGGCGGTTGCGAAGACCGGTGAGCGGGTCCGTCGATGCGAGGGCCTCCAGCTGCGCGTTAAGGCGAAGCAGCTCCTGCTGCTTCGCCTCGTATTCGGCATGCAGAAGCTCCAGCCGCACGTTCGCTTCCTGCGTGGCCTGATAGAGCGCTTCAAGCTGCGTTTTCGTCCTCAGAATATCCTTCTCGTGCTCGATGCGCTTGTTCATCTCCAGCGCGACGCAGTCGATGAAGAGCTCGCCCCCGCGCTCCAGCCGCACGCCGTTCATGAGTACGGGGAGATCCCTGCCGTCCTTGGTCCGCAAGGCGAGATACATCTCTTTGACATGTCCGTACAGTTGTATGTAGGGATAGAAGTAAGTATGGAAAAAAAGCCTGTTGGCGAGCGACAGGATCGACTCGATGTGCCGGTCCGCCAGCTCCAAGCTTTGATATCCGAGCATATTCAGCAGTGTCTCGTTGGCCGACCGAAGCAGCAGGCCTTCGGCGGTAATCGAAAAGTAGCCGCAAGGGGCATGATTAAGTTGTGCGTCCAGTTCCATCAAACTGCCTTTCTCCGGGGCCTATGCGTCGGCCAAATATTGTCGGATGAGGAATGTCGTCTCTTCTGGATGACTGAGGTGAGGGTAGTGTCCTTTGGCGTTCATCAGCCGGAGCGTACTGTTGTTGAGGTGGGCATGCAGATAATTGCCGACCTCGATCGGGGCGATGCTGTCCTCGGCGCATTGCAGAATCAGGGACGGGACGGGCGCGCGATCGAGCTCGCTGCGGCAGTCCGACAGGAACGTGACTTCCGCAAATTGCCTCGCGATATGCGGGTCCTTGGAGCAGAAGCTGCGCTCAAGCTCTTCGGCCAGCTCTTCGCGGTCCTGGTTCTGCATCGCGATCGGCGCCATGTAGCTGGCCCAGCCGATGAAGTTCATCTCCATCATGCCCAGCAAATCCTGAATTTCGTTCGCATCGAAGCCGCCGAAGTAATCGGGCGCATCGTTCACGTACCGGGGAGAGGCGCCGATCATCACGATTCGCTCGAACCGGCTGCCGTCGCGTATGGAAGCGAGCAGGCCGATCATGCTGCTGACGGAGTGGCCGACAAAGATCGCATCCTGCAGCTCGAGCGCATCCAGAATCTCGTTGACGTCCTGGGCGTACCCGCTCAGGTCATTGTACTTGCCGGCGTCGTAATATTGAATCTGCGATCGGCCGGAGCCGACGTGATCGAACAGGACGACGCGGTAATCCGTCTCGAAGCCCGGCACGATATAGCGCCACATGTCCTGGTCGCAGCCGAAGCCGTGCGCGAACACGATCGGCTGTTCTCCTTTGCCCAGCACTCTCACGTTGTTTCTTGCAAGAACGTCTATTGTCATGGCCGAACCCTCTCCGCGGAATCAAATTCAGACAAAATTCGATTTAATTCGATACGATATTTAAATTATGCCTATTATAGCCGATCGAGGGCGAGGACGCGACGATTGTTCGCGTTTTTAAGCTGCTCGCCGTACAAATAGGGCCGTAAGGGCTACCTTTCGGCAGCCCTTACCGACCCGAGTCATTCCCCGTATCAGATGCGACGCTAGAACATTTTTTTGAAAGAGCCGATCAGCTCTCCAGCCTTGTCCGTGGTCAGCTTGGCCTGGATCCCCGCGATCATCGCGTTCACTTGGTCTTCCGGCAGATTGACGCCGACCACCGTCTCGATCGCGGCAGCCGGATTTCTTTTGAAGTTTTCCGAAAAGTCCTTGTCGCTCTTGATCTTGTTGACGATGTCGCCGACTTTGCGTTTGATATCCATCCGTATCCTCCTCCTCCTTGTGGATTCGTCAGTTTCGCCCGCTACTGTTTATCTAAACCGAATGGCAGGCTGGCGAAGCATATTGAAGGATAACGAGGAAACATGCCAGAGAAATAGTTTTAACGAAATCGTAGTTAATTTTTCCTATTTTAGTGGCGATATTTTCGACAAAATCCGATACTATGGATACAAACCTGCAGATTCGGATCGCAACTGCGATAAGGAGTTACCTTCATGAAGCGCATGCCCGCCCTGAAGCTTGCCGTCGCGCTGTCCCTGGTCTTCGCGCTCGTTGTCCTGTCGGCATGCGACGGACGCTCCGGCAA
The DNA here is from genome assembly GCF_030014955.1 of Cohnella hashimotonis. Classification (NCBI taxonomy): domain Bacteria; kingdom Bacillati; phylum Bacillota; class Bacilli; order Caryophanales; family Paenibacillaceae; genus Cohnella; species Cohnella hashimotonis. Next base: position 7,257,125 of record NZ_JAGRPV010000001.1, on the reverse strand, counting down.
GAGGGGCGGAGGCACGCCGTCGGCTGCACCGACCGTCGGGACTTTCCCGGATCCGGCCGCGGAAAAGACAGTGAACGTCGGCGTCACGTATGCGCCAAGCGATATCAATCCGCTGTCGCCGGTCGGCCTCGTGTCCGCTTATGTCGCCGGATTGCTTTTTCCGCCTTTGGTGGAGATTGACGCGGACCTGAGATACAAGCCGATGCTTGCGGATTCGATCGAGACGGCGGACAACCGGACGTTCAGGGTCAAGCTGAACGAGGCGGCAAAATGGACCGACGGCGAGTCCGTCACGGCCGACGACGTGATTTTCACGCTGAAGCTGATGGCGAACGCGATTGTCGCCTCCAATTGTGCGTATATGTTCGCGATTCTCGAAGGACTCGGACCTTCGGGGTTTCTGCCGGACGGGGAGTCGGATATCTCCGGCGTTCGCAAGATCGACGATCGCACGGTGGAAATGAAAACCAAGGAGCCGACGACGCTCGCGGCATTCGAAGATACGATAGGCCGCAATCTTCGGACGCTCCCGCGCAGCGCGCTGGAGGGCATCGCGCCGCAGGACGTGAACGAAAACCGCTTTATGCGGGAGCCGAACGTGACGTCGGGCCCGTTCAAGCTCGGGCGGTACGAGCCGGACCGATTCGTAGGACTGGTCGCGAACAAAGATTACTTCCGCGGAGCGCCGGCGTTGGACGGGCTTAACTTCAAGGTGCTGCCGGGGGCTGCGCTTGCAGATGCCCTGGAGCGCGGAGAGATCGACATGAACATTCCGTCCGCGGGCGTCATTCCGGCCAAAGACTACGGGCGGATTCGAAAGATGCGTGGCGTTACGACGGTCGGGGGACAGCCGCTGACGACCGCCTTTATGTACGTGAACGAAAAATCCGTGCCCGACGTCAAACAACGCAGGGCAATCTCGCTTGCGATCGACCGCCGCAAGCTCGTAGACAAGCTGCTGGGCGGGGCCGGGGAGGTCGTGGACGGCTACTTCAGCAGCGTCAGTCCGTATCGCAACGAGGCCGTGAAGCCTGCAGCCTACGATCCGGCGAAGGCGAAGCGCCTGCTCAAGGAAGCGGGCTGGAACGGACGGAAGGCGCTGACGCTGACGACGCCGTCAGGCGACGACGCGATCCGGCAAGCGGCGTACAGCGTAGCGCAGAATCTCGGCAAGGTGGGCGTCAAGGTCAACGTAAAGATTGCCGAGCCGGGCGACGTGTCGGACAAGCTCCTTAAACAGGACTTCGACCTGGCCCTTCTGACCGTGACGATGAAGCCGGTTAATCCGCTGCCGGATCTCGCGTACTTCCTCGGCGCGAGCAATCCGAACGGCTACAAAAACGAAAAGGTGAACGAGCTGCTGGCTGCGTTGGCAGCTGAGGTCGACGAGACGAAGATTAAGACGCTGTACCACGAGCTCCAGGTTATCCTTGCCGAGGACATGCCGATGCCGGCGCTGTATGCGGCCAAGGCGCTGGGCGCGGTGAACGGACGCGTCATCGGCGCGACGCCCAAGGACTTGGGCATGTTCATCAACGTGCAGGAGTGGAAGCTGCGCTGACGCTTAGCCTCTCCGCAGCCGCGCGATCTCCGCGAAGAGGGCGGCGACGCCTTCGTCGATCCGCTCGTCGGCGATCTGCGAAATGCTGAGCTGCAGCAGGGGACGCTTGGGGAACGAAGGCAGAAAGCTCGCGTCGGCGTCCCGCAGCTCGATTTTCCTTTTGGCCAGACGGTCGATCAGCGTCTTTGTGCGCAGCGTAGGCGGAAGCTCGATGTGTGTATGCATGCCGGCCTCCGGCCGAAGATGACGTATGTCCTGCGTGTCGTTGCATGCATCGAGCGCCCGGACCAGCCGCAGCATGCGATGGCGGTACGAATCCGAGATTTTGCGTTTGCGCCGCGCGAACATGCCGCTCTGAATATAGATCTCGAGAGCCGCCTGCGACAGCATGGAGCTGTCGATGTCCGTGAAGCGTTTGAAGCGGCTGAAAGCGGCTTGCAGCTCGGGCGGCAGCACCGCGACGCCGACGCGGAGACCGGGGAACAGAATTTTGGAATAGCTCTTCAAATAAACGACGTGCGATGCGCCGTAAGCGTGAATCGGATCGGCTTTCGGATCGGTCTCGAGATCGGCGAGGAAGTCGTCCTCCACGACGATGACATCGTAACGCATGGCCAGGGCGGCAATCGCTTTTTTCGTATCGGTCCCGTAGGAGGTGCCGAGCGGATTTTGGAACCGCGGGATCGTATAGAAAAACTTGATCTCGCCGACACGGAACAGCGTCTCCAGCTCGTCGAGGTCGATACCCCGCTCCGTTCTCGCGATTCCTTGGACGGGGACGCCGAAGAGCGCGAGCATTTCCAGCAAAATCGTGTACGTCGGCTGCTCCACCAGCACCGTTCGCCTGCCCGAAGGAAACGGCATATGCGCAAGAATCGACAGCGCCTGCTGGACGCCGGAAGTTACGGTGATCCGCTCTGCCGGGGCGAACACCTGATAGGCGGCCAGATGCTTGCTCAACACCTGCAGCAAGGATGGAAGTCCCTGCGGCGTGCCGTAGGTAAACAGATGATTGCGGTACCGGTCGATCGCCTTGTTGATGCAATGCTGGAAGTCCAGATAGGGGAACACCTCGGGATCCGGCGCGACGGACGCGAAGTTCCATCCCGCGTTGGCCGAGGTCGAAGCCTCCGCCTGTTTTTGCGTCACCGCGTAATAGCCGCTCTGGGGGACGGAGTAGAGCCGGTGGCGCTTCTCCAATTCGGCATAGGCGCGAATGACGGTGCTTTTGCTGCATGCATAGGCGTCGGACGCTTCGCGGACGGACGGCAGCTTCTGACCGCCGCGGATGCGTCCGTCTTCGAGCTTAAGCTCGATGTCGTGGATGACCTCTTCATACTTCATCATGCTTCAACCGCTCCTCCGGCAGCGATCTGTACCGGTACAGATCGCTGATGTATCGATGGCGACAGCGCGTTCAATGGCTTATGCTGAGAGCATGAAGCCGGCCGGCTCCGCACTCGCAGCAAGGGGAGGAAGAGGCATGACCCATACGCCCTCAACCGTCAAAAGCACCGCCGCCATTTATACGTTGGCTCTATTATACGCGATCGTCATCGGATTTTCCTTTATGTTCACCAAGCTCGCCTTGCGTCACGCCGATCCGTTCGACATGCTCGCTTACCGCTTCTTCCTGTCGTTCGCGCTGCTTGCGATCCCGGTGCGGGCGGGCTGGATACGGATGCCGCAAAAGCAGAAGGGTCGGCGGCGCCTTCCGCTTCTGCTCGTCAGCCTGGTTTATCCGACCGCCTTCTTCGGCTTCCAGTCGGTAGGACTCGATGCCGCGACGACCTCGGGCGCCGGCATCCTCTCGGCGAGCTCGCCGATCTTCGCGCTGCTGCTGGGCGCGCTCCTCCTGAAGGAGCGGGCGAGCAAGCTGCAGCTGCTGTCCGTCCTCGTATCGGTCTTCGGCCTCGCGTTCATGACGGGAATCTCGGGGGACGCGCTGCGGGGGACGAGCGCCGTCGGCGGGGGACTGATTCTTCTGTCGGCGGTCGCGCTGGCGCTATACGGCGTGATGGCCCGTGGACTGCGCACTTCATACTCGGCCTTGGAGCTGAGCTATGCGATGATGCGGACCGGCTGCTATTTTTTCGTCGCGTTCGCGCTTGTTCGCCACTTGATGCAAGGCACGACGTCCGCGCTGCTCGCGCCGGCGTCCGAGCCGGGCTTCTGGCTGCCGCTGCTCTATATCGCCATCATGTCCTCGCTCGTCTCGTCCTGGCTGTCGAACTTCGCGCTCTCCCGCATCGAAGCCTTCAAGGTGAGCCTGTTCGTCAACCTGGGCAACCTCGTCTCTATCTTGTCAGGCGTCCTGATTATGGGCGACGCATGGAGCGCCTCGCAGACGATCGGCACGATATGCATGCTGGCCGGCGTGATCGGCGCGAACTATCGGGGCGGGAAACGCGCTGCGGTTGATCGGGGCGAGCCGAGCGGCAGCAAAAACGAGGTTTCGCACGCCGAAGCGTTGCCGGAAGTCTCAGACCGGAATAAATCTGCCTTCCTGCCGGCAGACTCGCGAACGCCTTGATCTAACACGGTGCGGCCACGGTACGGCCGGCGACTGTGGTCTCTAACATGGCGCAAGTTTGCCGTCCTATCTCGAGGCAAGACATTCTTAATCGTCGGAGGTCGATCGAAGATGAAAATCGCAGTCGCAGGCGCCACGGGCGCCATTGGAAAATCGTTGATCCCGCTGCTCGTCGAGGCCGGTCACGAGGTGACGGGCTTCACTCGCCGCGCGTCGGGCGCAGCGCAGTTGGAGGCGCTGGGCGCGCAGGCCGTCGTGCTCGATATTTTCGACCGCGACGCCGTGTTCGCGGCGCTTCGCGAGATGCAGCCCGAGGCCGTGATCCACCAGCTTACCGCGCTCGGCGAGCGCGACTTCGCAGCGAACTCGCACATCCGGACGCTCGGCACCCGGCATCTGGTCGACGCCGCGCTGGCCGCGGGCGTGCGCCGGATGATCGCGCAGAGCATCTCCTGGGCGTACGCGCCAGGCGACGGCCCGGCGACCGAGGAGGAGCCGCTCGACCTGGACGCGCCTGCGCCGCGAAGCGGCACGATCCAGGGCGTGCGCGCGTTGGAGACGGCGACGCTCGAAATGCCGGAAGCCGTCATTCTACGGTACGGGCTGTTCTACGGGCCAGGGACCTGGTACGCGCCGGACGGCTTCGTGGCCGACGAGGTGCGCCGCGGCGGTCTGCCCGCGACCGAGGGCGTGGCGTCGTTCGTGCACGTCGACGACGCGGCGCATGCAGCGCTGCTCGCGCTGGGCTGGCCGCCCGGGACCGTGAACGTCGTCGACGACCGTCCGGCGCCGGGCAGCGAGTGGCTGCCGCATTACGCAGCGCTGCTGGGCGCGCCTGCGCCGGCGCGGCAGCCCGGTGCCGCCCGAGGCGAGCGCGGCGCTTCCAACTTCAAAGCGCGGCGGCTCGGCTGGCAGCCGCGCTTCGCGGATTGGCACGAGGGCTTTGCCGCGACGCTCGGCTAGGCTGATCTCTAATGCATTGGTTTTTGGACCCGGGCGGGCAGACCGCCCGTTTTTTTGCGGAGGGGCCGCATTTTCATTTGCTAAGGGACCCGAATTTAATTTAAGGGACCCGAATTTAATTGTCAGAAAGCAGTTAATTTGTTTGCGGGAAGGGGGCCCGGCGCAAATAGTTGTTAAAGAGCAACTAAATTGGCCGCTGAGCTTCCCCAGGACCAAATTTCCGGGAAATAACTGCCTTTTGGCAATTATCGGGCTACAGTTCGCAGTTCCTCCGGAATTAGATGCTTTTTAACAATTATCGATTGCCGACTGTAAGTCCGCCACCCGCCAACCTTTACCGTTAACCGCAGCCAATCACTTGCCCCCCCAACCGCGCACCGCGCACCGCCAACCGCGCACCGCCAACCGCGCACCGCCAACCGCGCACCGCCAACCGTCCATCACCAGCCGCCCATCACCCACCGCCAGCCATCGCACATAGCCACCGCTACCTTCCAATTGACACCCATCACCCACCATCGTACCCGCATTTCCGCCACATTCGCCCCGCGAGCGCAAGCCTGTTTCCTCATCCCCGCCACCGAATCAGCTAATTTAAAATTCCTCCTTGCACCTTACGTTACGTCACGTCTTATAGTAAAGTTACGGGCAGAGACGTCAGGACGGGGAGGCGGAAAAATGGCCAAGCATCGCGGAGGCACGGAGGACGGCGAGACCGCCGAGGCGAACCGCCGGTGGAAAGTGGGCGACATCGCCGCACTGACGGGGCTTACGATTCGGACGCTGCGCTATTACGACCAGATCGGCTTGTTCCCGCCCTCCGGTCAGACCGACTCGGGGCACAGGCTGTACGACGAAGGCGACCTGTCCCGCCTGCATCAGATTCTGGCGCTCAAGGAGCTGGGCCTGCCGCTCACTGAGATTCAGTCCGTCCTGAAGCGGGATGCGCCCGACTTGTCCGAGATCATCGCCGCGCAGATCGACCGCCTGCGGGAGAAGATTCGCGTCCAGCAGAAGCTGCTGAGCGAGCTGGAGCAGGCTTCGGCCGCCGTACGGGCGCAAGCGCCGCTCGGGGTAGAGGCGTTCGCCAAGCTGCTCGGGATGATGAAGCAGAGCCATGAGAAGTTTTTTTGGGAGAGGCGAACGCACGCCGAGCGGGCGCTCGACCGGTTGGGCGAATGGCTGGCGGAAGAGCCGGATGATGAACGCGATGAGTCGTAAGACGAGCGTAAGACGATTTGAAAGATCACCATTTGGGAGGATGAACGAAATGGAACAACGCTCGACGCACCATGCTACTTTTACGGTGGAGAGAACGTACCCCGCGAAGCCGGAGCGCGTCTTCAAAGCTTGGTCGGACGCCGGGGCGAAAGCGCGCTGGTTTACCCCCGCCGAGACCTTCGAATTCCGCGTCGGCGGCCGGGAGTACAGCCGCGGCGGACCGCCGGACGGCCCCGTCTTCACGTTCGATGCCTTTTATCAGGACATCGTGCCGAACGAGCGCATCGTCTACTCGTACGTCCTGGACATGGGCGACAGGCGCATCTCCGCTTCGGTGACGACGGTCGAGCTTCATCCGGCCGAAGGCAGCACGCGGCTCGTTTTTACCGAGCAGGGCGTGTTCCTGGACGGACTCGATACGCCGGAGCAGCGCGAGCATGGCACGAACATACTGCTGAACATGCTCGGCGACGCGCTGCAGAGCGAGCCTGAGGCGTCATGAGCCTTATACCGAAAAAAGAGAGCCGGACAGTCGCCGCTGGAGGCGGCCGTCCGGCTCTTTGCGCCGCTGCAGCGTTTATTAACGGGCACGCGAATCGCTGCTGACGTCGTTGAAAAATTTGATCGCATACAGCGCGCATATGCCGACGATCGTATACACGATGCGGGAAGCGACTTCTTCCTGACCCCCGAACAACTCGGCGACGAGATCGTACTTGAACAGACCGACCAGCAGCCAGTTGATGCCTCCGATGATCAGAATGGCAAGCGCGATTGCGTTAAGCGTCTTCATTCCAGACCCACTCCTTCAGCCGAATTTTGGCGGTTCATCGAGAAAATACCCCATTGCGGCGATTTCTATTCATAAGTTACGCTTCCCTGCCAATTCTTATGTTTATTTTCAACAAAGATGGGAGGGGAGCGGCCGAAAAAAATCGTTACGCCCTAGTTGTATCCGCCAAAATCGCGCTGAGGAAACCGGGTTAAAGCGCCTCCGCCCTCTCCTATTCCTCCGGATAAGGGTCGATCGTGCGGATAGAGCCGTCCGCTTCGTAATGCAGCTCGGCCATCTTCACGCAGCGCTTGTTGTCCGCCCCGCCCGACAGGGAGCTGTCGTGGTAGAACAGATACCATTTATCCCGGTAGCGGACGATCGAATGATGCGTGGTCCAGCCGATGACGGGCGTCAGGATCGTACCTTTGAACGTGAACGGGCCGTACGGATTGTCCCCGACCGCATAGACGATCTTGTGCGTCGTCCCCGTCGAATAAGATAGGTAATACCGCCCCTCGTGCTTGTGCACCCAGGGTCCCTCGAAATATCTGCGCTCTTCGTCCCCTGCCCGAATCGGCTCTCCGGCTTCGTCGACGATGCGGATCTCGTGCGGCGTCTCCTTGAATTCGAGCATGTCGTCGGCCAACTCCGCCACCCGCGGCCCGAGCGCGGGCTCGTCGCCCGACGGCCCGTCGGCATCCGGCTGGAACGTGCCGGTCTGCCACTTTTCCAGCTGACCGCCCCACAGCCCGCCGAAGTAGACATAAGCCTTGCCGTCCTCATCGGCGAATACGGCCGGATCGATGCTGAAGCTGCCGGCAATATAGCTCTTCTCCGCGCGGAACGGCCCTTGGGGCGAGATGCCCGTAGCGACGCCGATGCGGAATACGTCGTTGTGGTCCCGCGCCGGGAAGAACAGATAGTACGTGCCGTCCTTGTAGGCAGCGTCAGGCGCCCACAGCTGCTTTTTCGCCCAGAGAACATCGTTAACGTGCAGCGCCTCTCCGTGGTCGAGCGCCTGCGTCAGATCCTCGTTAAGCGAGAGGACGTGGTAGTCCTCCATGTCGTACTGGTCGCCATTGTCGTTTGAAGCCATCTCGTGGTCCAGATCGTGAGAAGGGTACAGGTACAGCTTGCCCTCGAATACGTGAGCGGAAGGATCCGCCGTGTAAATATGCGTCACGAGCGGCGCCCCGCCCCGCGATTCTGTCGTCATCCCGTTGCCTCCTTGTAAGCGCTATCCATCCGATTTCCCCTCATCGTATCAAATATAAATCCGCGCAGATACGGCACAATGATTAGGTTTTATACCTACAATCTTTAGAAGTTGGCCGCCTTTGCACAACGGTTGGCTGACAAATCGGTCTTTGTGATAAAGTAGACGGGATTGGACTCATGCGAAAAACGGGCGGGCGATTCGATTGGTCAAATGGAGCGAAATGAACACGCTGCGAAACCAGATTTTCGCCGCTTTTACGTTAACGATGATCGTCGTGCTGACCTTTGCGGGCATCTATATATACGGTCAGGTATCCGATTTGCTGCGGGGCAGCGCGGAGAAGCATATCCAGCAGACGGCGGTGCAGGCGAACGGGCGGCTCGACGCGCTGCTCGACCAGATCGATTCGCTGACGACCCAGGTGGCGACCAACGATTATGTGCAGAAGCTGCTGCTCCAGGAAGCGGACGGCGTCCGCGCCGCGTTCGCCCAGCGTCAGTCGCTGCTGCAGATCGCGAGCACCTACATGGCCTATTCGACGGGCATCCGCTCGATGGAGCTCTACGCCAGGGACTACCGGCGCCTGTTCCCTCTCGACCAGACCAGCCTGAACGCGCGGGTCTCGCAAGAGATGATCTGGCAGACCGACCGTGTAAAGGGACGGCTCGTCTGGTTCGGGCTCGATCCGGCGCAGCCGGATACCGTGCTCGCGATGCGCCGCATCAGCCTCATCGACCGGGGCTACGCGGCCGGCGGCTACCTGGCGGTCCGGCTCAGCCGCGACTACTTCGAGATGAACGAGCAGGCGACGGGCGAGGGAGAGACGCGCGGCGACGACGAGTACATGCTGCTCGCGGACGGCCAGGGCGCCCCGATCACCTCGGACCTTACGGCCGAGGAAGCCAAGGAAGTGCTCGCGCAGACCGGATCCACCGTCTCCGTCGGCGGCGAAGAGCTGCTGTCCGTGCGCCAGCAATCCCGCACGACGGGCTGGACGCTCGTGCTGCTCACGCCAGTCCGCGCTTCGACCGAAGGGATCTCGGTGCTCCGCACCGCGATCCTGGTATCGATCGGCATCGGCGCGGTGGCGTTTTTGCTGCTGACGCTGCTGCTGTCCACGCTGATCACGCGTCCGATGCTGAAGCTGATGCGCACGATGCGCGGCGCGCGGCTCGGCGGGCTCAAGCAGAACCTGTCGCCCTCGCCGACGATCGCATCCCTGGAGATTCGGGAGCTGAACAACACCTACAACCAGATGGTGACGCATATGAACGAGCTGATCCAGGTCGTATACGAGAAGGAGATCACCCAGAGCCGCACCGAGCTCAAGGCGCTGCAGGCGCAGATCAATCCCCACTTCCTGTTCAACACGCTGGAAGCGTTCTATTGGTCGCTCGAGGATAAAGGGGACGAGGAGCTGGCCGGCATCGTCGTCGCCATGTCGGGCTTGTTCCGCTACGTCATCGGGGGCGCCGGCGGGGACGACGAGTGGGTGACCGCCCGCGACGAGCTCGAGCATGCGCAGCGGTACTTGCAGATCATGAAGATGCGTCTGATCGACCGGCTGGTTTGGCACATCGCCGCGGACGAGGGGCTCATGCACGTGCCGATCCCCAAGCTCATCATTCAGCCGCTCGTGGAGAACGCGATCCTGCATGGCGTGGAGAGCCGGATCGGCCCCGGGTCGGTCACGATCCAGGTGTCGTCGGACAAACCCGGCATCGCCACGATCGCCGTCATCGACGACGGGCTCGGGATGGACGAGGAGACGCTGGCCAAGCTCCTGCAGAAAATAGACGGCGGGAGCCGGCAGCCTTCCTCCAAGAAGGGGGCGGGGGTGGCCATGTCCAACGTGCAGCGGCGCCTCAAGCTTTATTATCCGGACGCGGCGGGAGCCGGCAGCGGCTTGCACATCGAGAGCAAGGCCGGCGTCGGCACGATCGTCCGTTTTGATATCACCATTCCTCCGGGAGGAGTCGAACCGTTGTGAAAACGTTATTGATCGTCGACGACGAGCCGCGCACGCGACTCGGCATCCAAAAGACCCTCGTCGCCTGGGCGGCGGGCAAATACCGGATCGAAAGCGCGGCAAGCGGCGTCGAAGCGCTCGAATGGTTGAAGACGAATCCGGTCCAGATTCTCATCACCGACGTGCGGATGCCGGAGATCGACGGCCTGCAGATGCTGGAGGCGCTCGCGAAGCGCGGACCGCTGCCCGTCGTCATCGTCATCTCCGGCCATGCCGAGTTCGAGTATGCGAAAAAGTCGCTGCAGCTCGGCGCGTTCGATTATATCCTCAAGCCGCTCGACAAAGCGTCTCTCATCGACACCGTGCAGCGGGCGTTCGAACGCGACAGCGACAAGGATCGCGTGGGCGCGATGGAGAAGCTCGTCGACTCCAAGCTGCTCGAGGTAGGCCGCGACGAGGCGCGATACGGCTCCTCCATCAAGGACGCGATCGACTTTATTTACGGCCATCTGCATGAGGCGATCACGATGAAGCAGGTCGCGGAGCAGCTTCACCTGAACGCGAGCTACTTCAGCGTGCTGTTCAAGGAGCAGACGGGCGTGACGTTCAGCGATTATCTGACGCGGATCCGGCTGCAAAAGGCGAAGGAGCTGCTCGTCGCGACGCGCCTGCCGGTGTGGGAGATCGCGGAGAAGGTCGGCTACCAGACCGTCAAATATTTCATCAAGGTGTTCAAAGAAAGCGAAGGGACGAGCCCAAGGCAGTACAGGCAGCAAGCGGCGGAAGAAGATCCGTCGATCCAATAAAAGTGGAATTTCTCCCAATCGCAGTTAACTGTTGCGCTTACATTTCCGGTTTTATACTGTGTATGCGATTACAAAGTGACTGTGTCGTAAAAAGGGAGGCTAAAAAAATGAAACGCGCACTATCCGCAAGCACCGCCATTGTCCTCTTGTCCTCCGTCCTGGCCGCATGCGGCTCGGACGCCTCCAACAATGCGGGCGCCAGCCAATCGGCCGGCCCGAGCGCAGGCGCTTCGAGCAGCGCCGCTCCTTCGGACAGCAGCAAGCCGAAGGATAAGGTGACCATCAACCTCTGGAGCTTCACCGACGAGATTCCCAACATGACGAAGAAGTACATGGAAACCCACCCCGACGCGAATGTCGAGTTCAAGACGACCGTCATCGCGACGACGGACGGCGCTTACCAGCCCGCGCTCGATCAAGCGCTCGCGGGCGGCGGCAAGGACGCGCCGGACCTTTACGCGGCCGAATCGGCCTTCGTCCTGAAGTACACGCAAGGCGACGCCTCGGACTATGCCGCGAACTACGCGGACCTGGGGCTGGGCGACGACCTGGTCAAGGACGCAGGCATCGCCCAATACTCGGTCGACATCGGCAGCAAGGACGGCGCGCTGAAAGGCCTTGCCTACCAAGCGACAGGCGGTGCCTTCATCTATCGCCGTTCGATCGCCAAGGACGTGTTCGGCACGGACGATCCGGCGACGATCAAGACCGCGGTCGGTCCGGGCTGGGATAAGTTCTTCGACGCGGCCGCCAAGCTGAAGGCCAAAGGCTACGGCATCGTATCCGGCGACGGCGACATCTGGCACCCGATCGAGAACAGCTCCGACAAAGGCTGGATCGTGGACGGCAAACTGCACATCGATCCGAAGCGCGAGCAGTTCCTGGATTTCTCCAAGCAGCTCAAGGACAACGGCTATTCGAACGATACGAAGGACTGGACGGAAGCCTGGTACGCCGACATGTCCGGCACCGGCAAGCAGCCGATCTTCGGCTTCTTCGGCCCCGCCTGGCTCATCAATTACGTCATGAACGGCCAGGTCAAGGACACGAACGGCGACTGGGCCGTGACCGAACCGCCGACCGGCTTCTTCTGGGGCGGCACATGGCTGCTCGCGAACAAGGACGTCACGAAGGACGACGCCAAGAAAGCTGCCGTCGCCGACTTTATCAAGTGGGTGACGCTGGATACGTCCGAGACCGGTCTTCAATACTACTGGGCGAACGGCACGATGAAGACGGGCGAGCAAGGCACGAAGGACAGCGTTGCGTCGAGCGTCGTCATGTCGAAGTCGAACGGCGAAGTCGCGCTGCTCGGCGGCCAGAATATGTTCGATGTGTTCGTCCCGGCTAACGCCAACGCCACCGGCAAGAACCTCACCCAATACGACGAGTCGATCAACCTCATCTGGCGCGACCAGGTGCGCGAATATGCGAACGGCACGAAGAGCCGGGATAAGACGATCGCGGACTTCAAGCAAAAGGTCAAGGACCAGCTCGACATCGACAGCGAATAAGACGGCACTTTTGCGCCGAAGGGGCGGGTCGACGGCCCGCCCCTTTATATGAATAAACGAGGTGGTAGCCATGCGCCGCAAGAGCGTCAGCTATTCGAGATTCGGCTACATGTTCAGCTTGCCTTTCATACTCGCGTTCCTTGTATTCTCGTTCTATCCGGTCCTGTATACGGCGGTCATCGGCTTTACCGACATGAAGGGCGTCATTCCGAAGCCGGTCCATATGCTGGACAATCCCTTCGGCAACTTCACCGATCTCATTATGCATAACACGTCGTTTCGCATATCGTTAACGAATACCGCGCTGATCTGGATCCTGAACTTCATTCCCCAGATCGGGCTGGCGCTGCTGCTCACCGCCTGGTTCACCAACCAGCGCCTTAAGGTGCGGGGGCAAGGCGCGTTCAAGGTGCTCCTCTACATGCCGAATATTATCACGGCGAGCACGATCGCCGTGCTTTTTAACTCTTTGTTTTCCTACCCGATGGGTCCCGTGAACAGTCTGTTCGAGAGTCTGGGCTGGATCGACGCGCCCGTCAACTTCCTGCAGGACAAGACGACCGCGCGGGGCATCGTCGCCTTTATCCAGTTCTGGATGTGGTACGGCAACACGATGATCATCCTGATCGCCGGCGTCATGGGCATCAACCCCGCGCTGTTCGAGGCGGCCGCCATCGACGGGGCGAACGGCTGGCAGACGTTCATGCGGATCACGCTCCCGAGTCTCAAGACGATCATGCTCTACACGCTGATCACGTCGATGATCGGGGGGCTGCAGCTGTTCGACATCCCGCAGCTGTTCCTGTTCGGCGGTCCCGACGACGCGACGCTCACGACGTCCGTATTCATCTACGGGCAAGCGTTCAAGGGCAGCTACATGTTCAACAAAGCGGCGGCGGCCAGCATGATCATGTTCGCGATCGCGGCGGTTCTGTCGGGTCTCTTGTTCTACCTCATGCGCGACCGCGACGCTTCGCTGCTCAAGAAAGCGCAAAAAAGAATCAAAAAGGCTGCGAAAGCGGCGGCAAGGGGGCTGTGATTCATGGAAAACATCCGGACGGAATCCAGAGCCTTCCTTCACGTTAACCGGACGATCGTTTACATCGTCTGCATCGTCCTGGCGCTGCTCAGCATCCTGCCGTTCTGGATCATGTTCGTCAACGCCACCCGCTCGACGGCGGAGATTCAGAGCGGGCTCTCGCTGCTGCCGTCCACGCATATGAAGACAAATCTGGACGTGCTGCTGAGCAAAAGCTTCGATCCGCTCAAGGGATTCTTTAATTCGCTCATCATCTCGGGCTTCTCGACCATCTGCGCGGTATACTTTTCGTCGCTCACCGCCTATGCGCTGGTCGCGTACAACTGGAAGCTTCGCCAGGCGTTCTTTACGTTTATCCTGCTCGTCATGATGATCCCGGCGCAGGCGAGCGCCATCGGCTTCTACAAGTTCATGTATCAGCTGCATTGGACGAACAGCCTGCTGCCGCTGATCCTGCCTGCCATCGCTGCGCCTGCCATCGTATTTTTCATGCGGCAGTACCTGCTGTCCATGCTGTCGATCGAAATGGTGGAAGCCGCGCGCATCGACGGAGCGGGGGAGCTGTACACGTTTAACCGGATCGTGCTGCCCATCATGGTGCCCGCTATCGCGACCCAGGCCATCTTCGCCTTCGTCGCCAGCTGGAACAACCTGTTCATGCCGCTCATCCTGCTTACGCAGAAGGACAAATACACGCTGCCGATTATGGTCAGCCTGCTTAAAGGGGATATTTACAAGACGGAGTTCGGTTCGATTTATATGGGGCTCGCCCTTACGGCCCTGCCGCTCTTCGTGATATACTTCCTGCTGTCCAGGTATATTATCGCAGGCGTCGCGCTTGGCGGCGTCAAAGAATAAGAAGGGCACAAACCTCGATCCGTCCGGCTCCGCGCCTGGCGGATCGTCATGCTGCATGGTGGAGGCAATGAACGTGCGCATAAAAATTCGGGCGGTATCGGCGCTGACGGCGGCCGGCTTGGCCCTCGCGACGGCCGGATGCGGGCGGGGGGCCGGCGATCGTCTCGCCCCGGAGCCGGGCTCTGGCGATCAAGTTACGATCAGGATGATGCATCTGTGGCCGGAATCCGGCGCGCTCGGCCAGCATCGGATCGTGAACAAGATCATCGAGGAGTACGAGGCGGAGCATCCGAACGTCGTCGTCAAGCAGGAAGTGCTCGACAACGAACAGTACAAAGCCAAGCTCCGGGTGCTCTCCGCCGTCAACGAGCTGCCCGACGTCGGCTTGACTTGGGCGGCGGGGGCGCTGCAGCCGTTCGTTGCGGGCGGGCTGTTCACGCCGCTCGACGACCTGCTGCAGGGCGAGCTGAAGGATTCGTTCGTGGCGGGCACGACGGAGGCTTACGCCGTGGACGACAAGACGTACGCGCTGCCGCTCGAATTCAACATCGCGCCGATTTTCTATAACAAGGAGCTGTTCCGCAAGTTCCAATTGGATGTTCCCAAGACGTACGACGAGCTCCGCGACGTCATCGGGACGCTCGCCGCGGGCGGCGTGGCGCCGATCGCGCTGGGCAATCAGGACCGCTGGACCGGGTCGATGTGGTACATGTACATGGCCGACCGCATTGCAGGCGCAGAGACGCTGGCGGAGGCGATCGGCGGCAAGCGCTCCTTTGCCGATCCGGGGCTCGTCCAGGCGGGCCGGAGCGTGCAGGACCTGGTGGACGCGGGGGCGTTCAACCCGGACTTCAACGGCTTGTCCAACGACGAGGCCAAGGCGATGTTCTTGAGCGGCAAAGCCGCCATGTACATGGTGGGCGCGTGGGAGCTGCCGAATTTCACGACGAACCAGGACATCCCCCAGCGCTTCCGCGACAACGTCGGCTTCTTCAAGTTTCCGACGGTTGAGGAAGGCAAAGGAGACATCGACGGCTGGGTCGGCGGTCCCGGCGTCGGACTGTTCGTGGCCGAGAACTCCGAGGTGAAGGCGGAAGCCAAGTCGTTCGTCGAGTACTTCGTCAAGCGTTGGGGCGAGCGATCCGTCACCGACGCGGGCGTCATCCCGGCGACCAAGGTCGATACCGCGGCCGTCAAGCTGCCGCAGCTGTACGTCGACCTGCTCAACGAGATGAACAAAGCGACGAGCATCACGCTGTTCGCCGACGTGCAGCTGAAGCCGGGCGCCGCCGAGACGCACCTGAACCAGATCCAGGCGCTGTTCGGCAAAGCCGTCACGCCGGAAGGTTTCGCGGCCGCGCACGACAAGGTGATTAAGGCGGGGCAGTGAGGACTTGCGAGGTAGCGTCGGTTGATGCGCCCGATAGTTGTCAAAAGGCAGTTATTTCTCTTCGTTTACGCTATCCTCGCGAAATAGCTGTCAGAAGGCAGTTAATTCCCGCAAATGTCTCGTATATCCGCCCCGCCCGCCGAAATAACTGCTTTGTAACACTTATCGCTTCTTGCTTTATCGAAAATGGCGAAAATAACTGCCTTTTGGCAGTTATTTTTTTGTTCGGATCGTGCCCAAACTCCCGGTTAGATACAAATGCTGAATCTATGTCGTATTTCCTAAAATTTAACTAAAGTAGACTGGGTATATTGAATCATGCTGGGATAATTAGTATTTTAAGAGGGTTGCTGATCACTGATCTTCGATTCAGAACTTAAATCTAGCGAGGAGTCTGTCGGATGAAGCTTTCGGTTAAGCGTATTACAAGTATCCTGCTGGCTGTTGCGATGCTGTTGACCGGATGGTCCAGTCTTGCTTCGGCTGCCGTGTTCAAGGACACACAGGGACATTGGGCCCAAGGGGCCGTGGAAAAATGGAGCGAAGCCGGCGTTATTCAAGGGGCCAACGGGACCTTCAGACCGAACGAGTCTGTTACCAGAGCCGAGTTCGCGACGATGATCGACAATATCGTGAAGTACACGGAAACGGGCGACAACCTGTTCTCCGATCTCTCTTCTTCGAAATGGTATTACGACGCGATCTTGAAGCTCAGCAAGGCTGGCGTCCTGAGCGGCTCGAACGGTAAAGCGCTGCCGGGCGCCGTCATCACCCGTCAGGAAGCGGCCGTGATGGTCGCCAAGGCGTTCAATATCGCGGAGTCCGAGGCAGGCGCAACCTTCACGGACGAAGGCGCAATCGCGGGATGGGCCAATGGCTACGTTCATGCGCTCGCGGCCAAGAAGATAATCGGCGGCATGCCGGACGGCTCGTTCAAGCCGACCGCAAGCCTGACGAGGGCCCAGGCTGTGACGATGTTCGCCAACTTCATGCAGGATCTCGTCTCCAAGGAGGGCGACTACTCGAAGGATGTCCAGGGCAATCTGGTCGTCAATACGCCCGGCGCCGTATTGAAGGATATGGCGATCTCGGGCGACCTGTACATCACGCAGGGCGTCGGGGAAGGCGAAGTCACGCTGAACAATGTGAGCATAACGGGCTCCGTCTATGTGCGCGGCGGCGGCGAGCACTCTATCATCTTCAACAGTGTCGACGTCAAAGGAGCGCTCGTCGTCAACAAGAACAACGGCAAAATCCGCATTCTGGCGACCGGTTCGACATCTGTTGCGGTAACCCGACTTGAGAGCGGCGGCCTGCTTGTAACGAAGGAGCTGACAGGCGGCGGCTTCGAGACGGTCGAGATCACGGCTGATATTGCGGCAGGCCAAGAGATCGTGCTCGACGGGACGTTTAACAAGGTCGTGAATCAGTCCGCCGATGCGAAAATAACGGCGAACGGAACCATCAAGGATCTGGTCGCGCAGGTCCAGACCAAGCTGACGGGCAAGGTCGAGATCGCCAAGGTAACGGCGGCTGAAGGCATAAAGACAACCGTCAACGACCAAGTCGTCCAGCCGACGGGTAACGCCGGAAGTAATACGGGCTCGACCGGCGGCAACACCAATCCGGGAAGCGGCACGAACAATCCCGGTCCGGACGAGGCAACCGGTGCCGTGACTCTGTCGTTGTCCAAGTTCGACGCGTCGAACGCAGAGGCGTACGACAAGCTGGACAGCGTTGTGGCCGCTAACAGCGCCGCGCTCGATATCGGTCAATTCGAGCGGTCCGTACTGCGAAGCGCCTATTACGAAGCTGTCGTTGCAGCACAGGGTGAACTGTCCGAGACGACCGATCCTGCCGGGCATTACTTCAACCTGGTCGCAACGCTAAAGGACGAGAAGGGCGTTCCGCTGTCGGACGTATCGAACGTCAAGGTCACGGTGTCGAGCGCGACCTATTCGTACGAGCCGGCGTTCGGCGCGGATCTGTCGGCAGGCGCCAAGGCAGGCAGCGTCGTCCTGAAGCTGGACGCAGGCGCCGAACCGTCGATTCAGCCGTACTCGGCGACGTTCAAGCGCAACGGAGAGACGCTCCTGACGCTGGCGATCACGCTGGTGCCGCAAGGCAAGTCCTATATCAAACGCATCGGTGCGATCTCCGGCGATGCTGAGGTAGGTTCGACGTTGATCGCAGGGCAAGTCACTTACGAAGGCGAAGGCGCGGTCGGACCGAACCGATACCAGTGGTACATCTCCAATGCCGCGAATGGCGTTTATACGGCCATCGCAGACGCCACCGGCGAGAACTATACGCCCAAACAGGCAGACCTAGGCCAATATCTTCGCGTTGAGGCACGCGCGGACCAGAACGTATTCGCCGGTTCTTCGGTCAGCGCGGCTTTCGGTCCCATCCGGACGGCGCAGTCTCCGCAGCAGCCGAGCTTCATCGATCCGTACTTCGCTGCGGACTATCCGCAGGCCTACGTGAAAAACGGAGAGGTTTGGGTTAAGTACAAGCTCACTAAGCCAGCTGAAGTATATATGGTTTTGAACTTCGCCAATGGTTATTTTAAATCCGACGTGAAGTCCGTCCTTGAGGGTCATGCCGGGGAGAATGAAGTCATCTGGGTCGAAGGATGGCCGTACTTCCGCGTAAGGGCCGATCAAGTCGGTCAAGAACTGGAATTTAATACGCACCTGCCGCTGTCCAATAGTGAAGCGCGCATCGAGTTCGTTATTAAGGACGAGAGCGCTGGTTACGTTTCAAGCGACGTAACAACGATTCATTTCGAATCTCAGGTCGGCGAGGCGATCGATACGTATCCGCCATATGCTTCGGCGCCGTTCATTAACGAGGATCTGAGCGAGATCTATTTGTACTATTATGAGAAGCTAGATACGGCAAGCGTGCCGGCGGCAAACGACTTTGCGCTGAATTATGGTTCGATCGACCGTGTGAGCATGACCAATTATGAGAGCATGTTTCTCTTTCCTTCCTCTTATATCAAGCTGGAGGTTAGCGGCATACCGGAAGCTTTGAAAAACGAACTTGTATTGTCGTATTCAGGTACTGCAATTCGGGATGCGAGTGATGCCAAAAATCCGGCCGGAAAGTTTTCGGGAAGCGAGGTAGAAACGGTGGCGTACGAGTCGGACGGGGCTTTGATCAGTGCCGATCGAAAGTCCGTTAGGCTCTCCGTAAGCAAGGGCTGGAATCAAAATGCCAACGGCACCGAGTATATCGACCTTACAGACCGGTTTACGGTCCGGATCGGCGGGCATTCGTATCAACCGAACAGCTTTGGCATGAGTTACAACGAAGATTATGCATCCTACACGCTTCTCTTTAACGAGCCGCTGCCGGCAGGTCCGGCGACAGCCGTCTTTGACTCCGCAGGGCTGATCGGCGTCGCTTACGATCCGTATCCCGCCGAGATCGTTTTTCCTGAAATCGAGGAGGTGTCGGCACCGGGGACGCCGACGGCGACTTACGCGAACGGACAGATCAAGCTGACGTTTGCCGAGGGCTTCAGAACATACAACTCGATGGCGACCGCTGCCGGTCTGGAGCTTGACGTAGACGGGACGGCATATGCACTGCGCGGATTTATTGTCTCTCCCGCCCTGGAATCCAATGTCTACTTGGTTAACTTGAACAGCGATTATGATGTGCGGGCCAAGAACGCGATCGCACAGGGGCACCTGATTCGGATAAAATTTACGAACCAATATGAAAAAGCAATGTATACTTCCGCTATGGCGGATATCGCGGGTAATTCAATACCGGATTTCGACTACATTCCTGTTAGCAAGCAACAGTAAATTAATCGTTTTAAGACAAAATCGCCCTCCCGGCCCGCGGCCGAAGAGGGCGATTTCTTTTTCCGCGTACCTGTTACTTGATCCCGAACCGCACGAACGAGTCCACGATCTGGCGGCGCAGCAGCAGGTAGATGAGGAGGATCGGCAGGCAGGAAACGGTCGTGGCCGCCATCAGCGAGCCCCACATGTTGGAGTCGGAGTTGACGAACAGCTTGAGTCCGATCTGCAGCGGCGCGTTCTCCATCTTCTTGGTGATGAGCATCGGCCACAGGTACTCGTTCCAGCCGTTGATGAACAGGATGATGCCGAGCGAGGCGACCGAGGACTTGATGTTCGGCAGGATGAGCCGAGTCAGGATGCCGAAGTCGCTCTGTCCGTCGATGCATGCCGCCTCGATGAGCACCTTGGGAAACGACTGGAAGCTCTGGTACAGCGACAGGATGGCGAAGGTGGACACGGCGAACGGCAGCACGATGCCCATGAGCGTCTCGTTCATGCCCATGTCGTTGACGAGCACGTAGTTGGGGATCATGATCGATTGGAAAGGGATGAGCCACGTCAGGCTCAGCAGCGTGAAGATGAGCGTCTGTCCGCGGAAGCGCCAGCGCACGAGCGCGTACGCCGCGAGCAGGCCGGTGAACAGCTGCAGCGCGGTCATCAGGATCGAGACGCCGAACGAGTTGAACATCATGCGGAAGATCGGCATTTGCTCGAACGCGTAGCTGTAGTTGCTCAAGATCGGGTTGGGCGGCAGGAAGTCGGACTTGAAGATGTCCGATTCGTTTTTGAACGACGAATTCAGCATCCAGTACAGCGGGAACAGCGCGATCACGCACATCAGCGACAGCAGGCCGTGCTGCAGGATTGAGACCGCCGGCGGTTTTCTTTTCATGGTCGGCTCCTCCCGGCTTAGTTATCGTAAAAGGAAAATCGGCGCGACAGCGAATTAAGCGCGAGCGAGATGACGCCGAAGACGACGAAGAACAGGAGCGACGCCGCCGAGCTGAAGCCCGCGTTGAGGTTGGAGAAGGCGAACTTGTACATCTCGTAGTAAACGTTGGTCGACGTGCCGTAAGGACCGCCGGTCGTCAGGATGTCGATGTACGCGAACGTCCATTGGCTGGAGAACAGGATGCTCATCGTCAGCATGAAAATAATCATCGGCGACATGAGCGGTACGGTGATGTTCCAGAACTGGCGCATGCTGCCGGCGCCGTCCTGCGAGGCGGCTTCGTAGTACTCGCTGTTGATCCCGGTCAGCGCGGCGGAGAACATGATCGTGCTGAAGCCGATCATCTTCCACCCCGTGATGAGCAGGATGATCCACTTGGCGAAGGACGGATCCGAGAAGTAGGCGATCGGCGTCTCGATCAGGCCGAGCTTCATCAGCGCGGTGTTCACGAGGCCGCCGGACGGGTGGAACAGCCAGCGCCAGATCGCGCTCACGGACACCGGCGCCAGGATCATCGGGATGAAGAAGAGCGCGCGGTACACGTTTTTCATGCGGCCTTCCATATGATGGGTGACCGCGGCCAGCGCGAGCGGGATGACGATGGAGAACGGCAGCAGCAGCGCCGTGTAGAACACGGTGTTGCCGATCGAGTCGGCGAAGCTTTTGTTCGCCAGCAGCCGCGAGAAGTTGTCGAAGCCGACGTACAGCGGCTCGGTGCCGGGGACCATGCTCCATTTGTGAAAAGCCAGATAAAACGTGTACAGCAGCGGCCTGTACATAAAAATGCCGAGCAGGACCAGCGCAGGCAGCAGGTACAGCCAGGGCTTCAGCATGCGAAGCGCCTTGGACCGGGTCCGAGGCCGGTCCAAGGCTACGGGCGGCTTCCCCGCAAGGGGGGGCGCGTAGGCGTTTTCGATCGCTTGGCTCATGACGGCTCCTTTCCTTTCGTTACTGGATCATCTGGTTGATGTCGTCCTGCGCCTTCTGCAGCGTCGCCTTGACGTCGCCGTCCTTCGTCATGACGGACTTGACGATGGCGTCCGTGAATGCGGTGGCCGCTTCGGTGGCGTATTCGCCCGGCCAGATGGCGACCGGCTGGATATGGGACAGCTGCTCGAGGTTGATCCGGTAGAGCGGGTTCTGCTCGACAAAGTCCTTCAGGCCGTTCGGATCGTCGGCGAGCGCAGTGCGCAGCGGGAGGTAGCCGATCTGCGAGGTGATGATCGTATAGCCGCGGTCGCCGGTCACGAAGCGGATGAATTCCCAGATCGCAGCGCTCTTCTCCGGGGTGTCCGAGCGGATCGCGAGCACGCTGCCCGAGTTGACCGGGACGGCCGGCTTGTCGCCGAATTGCGGCAGACCTGCGCCGAATACCTTCCAGCCGCCGGCTTCGGACGCCTTCTTGATGCCGCTGTAGAGCGAGGTCGAAGAGGCGTACATGCCGAGGTTGC
This sequence comes from Cohnella hashimotonis, assembly GCF_030014955.1. Lineage (NCBI taxonomy): Bacteria > Bacillati > Bacillota > Bacilli > Caryophanales > Paenibacillaceae > Cohnella > Cohnella hashimotonis. Next base: position 7,235,053 of record NZ_JAGRPV010000001.1, on the reverse strand, counting down.
CGGCCATGAATTGCTCCGCCAGCTCCGTCTCCGTGCCTGGCGCGGATGCGCCGTTCAGGTACAGATCCTTCCACGTCTCGATCGCCTCGACGCTCTCGGGGCTCGCGAATTCCGCCGACTTGCGGTCCTTCGCGAGTACGCTGCCGCCGTTGCTCAGGATGAGGCCTTCGGTGATCCAGCCGTTGGTCGGCGTGAGACCGAAGCCGTCCTTGCCCGTGGCTGCTTTGATCTTGAGGGAAGCTTCCTTGATCTCGGCCCACGTCTTCGGCGGCTTCGCCGGATCGAGTCCGGCCTGTTCGAACAGCTTGCCGTTGATGAAGACGATCGGCGTGCTGAACGTGAAGGCGAGGCCGTACATCTTGCCGTCGATCTTGCCGAGCTCAAGCGCGTTGGGCGAGATGCCCTGCAGATGCGCGTCGAGCTCCGCCTTCGGGAAGACATCCTCGTAGGCTTTGAAGCCAAGGCTCAGGCGGGAGGCGTCGAGCGTGCCGAACGGATGCTGCACGACGTCGACTTCCTTGCCCGCGGAGATGTCCGCCTTGTACTGCTGCATCGTCGTGTCCGCGACGCCTTCGACGACGACGCCTTTTTCCTTGCCGACCGTGTCGTTGAACTCTTTGATAAGCTGCTCCATGCCGGGCTTCATCGTCGGGTAAGCCAGGCTGTAGGAGTAGAACGTAACCTTGGTCGGATTCGCGGGATCGAGCTTCGCAAGCTCCGTCTGGCTTGGCGCCGCGGTAGCGGCAGCCGCGTCGGCTTCGCCTTCCGCGGCGGAGCCGCAAGCGGACAGGCTGGCTGCGGATGCGATGGCGAGTACCAGGGCGGTGCCTTTCATGAACGGTTTCATAAAATCATGAGTCCCCCTTTTCAATAATGGATGCCGGTTCGTCTAAGCGACTAGGCTTCTAGGCTTCCAGGCAATAGGCTTGTATACGCGCCCGATCTTGGGCGTCGATGCCGAATTCGGCGAGCAAATACTGTTCGAACGTACCGTGCGCGGACAAAATGGCGTTCATCGAAGCGTCGAGATACCGCTCCTGCAAAGCCATCGTGCGGCGCATCGTCTCGAGCGACGCTTCGTCGAGATATTGGGCGGCCATGTCGAACATTTGCGCATGGAATTTCTCGAGCGTCACGTTCGACAGCAGGTAGTCCTCCATGATCGTCTCGTACGGCACGCCCAGCGTGAGCAGGATGAGCAGGGCGCCGACGCCCGTGCGATCCCGTCCGCCCGCGCAGTGATGGACGAGCGGCAGGCTCGTTTCCGGCGTGCGCAGCAGCGACATGAGCTGTTTGTAGGAGGCGTTGTTAATCGGCAGGCTGGCGTACAGCCTGTCCAGCATGTTGTCCGAGAACGCCTTGTGCATGCCGCTCTTGAACAGCTGCTCCATCGTCACATGCGGCGCGTCCTCGGCCGCTTCGTTGGCCGGCACGCGGATATAGCGCGCTTCGCCGATGACCGGGTCCGGCTTCTCTTCGGCTTCGGCGCGGTTGCGGTAGTCGAAAACGTGCCGAAGGCCGATGGCGCGCAGCGCCTCGTGGTCGGCTTCCGTCAGGCCGGTCAGCTCGGCGGCGCGGAACAGCAGTCCCTTTTTGACCGTTCGGCCGTCTTCGGTGCGAAGTCCGCCCATGTCGCGGAAGTTAAAGGCGCCTTCCAGCGGCAGCAGGCAGTCCGGCATTTGAATCGTCGTCATGATGCGTCTCTCCTCGGTTATCGATGTCGGTAGAGCCGGCTGCCGGCGTCCGCCGTTCGGTGCGATCGCGCTTGCGCCGGCAGACTGGCGCCGGAAGTAAATTCAGTGCTGGGCGACGAGCATGGAGATCGGGAAGCGGAAGTACTCTTCGCCGGAAGTCGGCAGCACGGTCGTCTGGATCGAGATGCCTTCCTCGGTCACGTCGACGATGTTGAAGCCGCAGAAGTCGACCATCTTGTAGTTCTCGGCATCCGCCAGTTCGCCGGTGAACGCCGTGCCTGCGGCCGCGACGTTGACGATGCCGCGGTAGGTGCCGACGTTGTTGGAGTGAACGTGTCCGGCCATGACGCCGATGACGTCGGTGCCTTCGATCACGTCGCCGAGCTGCGCGCGGTTCGCCAGCAGGTGGTCGCCGGGCATGCCGCGGACGCTCATCATCGGATGGTGGATGCCGACGATCGTGCCGAGCGGCGCGGGGGTGGCGAGCTCGTCCTTGAGCCAAGCGAGCTGCGCGGCGTCAAGCTCGCCGTCGTGACGGCCAGGCACTTGCGAGTTCAGGCCGATGAGGCGCAGTCCGTCAAAGTCGAGCGAGTAGTAGTAGGCTTCTTCGGACGGCGCTTCGCCGAGGTAGCCTTGGCGGAACGCGGAGCGGTGATCGTGGTTGCCGAGCACGACGTGCACGGGGGCGCCGATCAACGCCGCGCATTCGTCGAGCACGGTGCGGATATAGGCATAGTCGGCTGCGTCGCCTTCGTGCGACAGGTCGCCCGTGATGAGCACGAAGTCGGGTGCGACGTTTGCGTCGCGGAGGTGGCGGAACGTCTGCTTGACCTTCTCGGCAAGCTGGAACTTGGCGAAGGGGCCCTCGGAGCTCGGCGCGTTCATGTGCGTGTCGGTCAGGTGGACGAATTTCATGCTGTTCATTTTCAATTAGCCTCCTTGGTTTTTTGAAAAGTTTATCTTGTATACAAGAATTATCGATCTTGTATGTAAGGCGGGTATAAACGAGCGTTCGGAGTTGTGTAAAAAGTGACGGACACGCAAAAAAGCCCCGAAACGAGAGGTTTCGGGACGGGTTCGGCGATGCGGCGGTGCCGAAAAACGGCGAAGCTATACGTTTTTATACCTTGTAGCCGTTTCGGAGCAGCTCTTCGCGCGAGTTGCGTTTGGACGCCTGGATGGCGGCTTTGGCCTCTACGTAGTTGCCTTCCGTTAAGTGACGGTAAATTTCGGCGTACAGCTTTTTGCCTGTGTATGGACGATTCGAGCCCTCGGTCGACCGGTAGGCAACGACGACATACAGAACCTTGTCCTTGTAGCGGTCGAACGTCTCCATGATGCTCCGGTTGCCGATCGTGGAGAGGAGCGTGCTCATGAACATGAGTCCGGACTCGTAATATTCGCGGTGCATCTTGCGCTCGCTGGCTTCAATCAGCTGGTCCAGGTAATAACGCAGGCGCTCGAAGTCGGGCTCGTACTGATCCTGCTCCATGCGTTCCAGCACGAACAGATAAAGCGCGTTGAGCAGATCGAACATATCGTACAGTTCTTTGACGTCGATTCCTTTGACGAGGATCCCGCGCTTGACCAGCGTTTCCAGGAATCCTTCCTTTTCCAGCTGCATGACGGCGGCTCTGACGGGGGTCCTGCTCATGCCGAGCCCGCTCGCGAGCTCGCTCTCCGAGAGCAGTTGGCCGGGCAGGTACTTACCGCTGAGCAGCCGCTGCCGGAGTTCCTGGTAGGCGACTTCCGCGAGAGGCAGGTCGGACATTGAGCGCAATCTCCTTTGAATCGTTACCGATCATGATATCCATTTAGTATATCTTGTCGATCCACGGCGGGCAATGCAGCTCTTTGTTAACGCGATTGCGTTCAGAATAGGCCGAATCGTTTCTTGCACACGTTTTTGCGGTCTGCGCGCAGCAGTTCGTTGACGCCGGCTGCTTCCAGCTTTTCGAATAACGCCTCCGGACCTTGTTTCAGCTTGAAGTCCATCTCTTCCTTGTAAATCGGCAGCAGGCTGAAAAAATGAACGTCCTGGCCGGGAGCCGCAGTCAACGTAAAGAAGTCCTTGGTGGCCGGAGCCGTCGACGGAATCGACAAGATCGCGCCGGCAAGCTTGGTGTTGTCGGCATAAGGCTCGGCGGGGTCGCCGTTCGGGATCGTGTGCGCCAGATAGAGCCAGGTGTTATATTCATGCGGAATGCGGGCGATGGTCTTCAACATGCGGACAGGCCAGTAATGGTCTTCGTCCCTGAAGGCCGTTTCGGACAAAGGCCAATCGGCGGGCAGGCACAGCATGAGTTCGGCATGGCGCCAGGCTTCGGCTCCCTCGGGCACGTTCATCGGGCGCATGCCCATGCCGCAGGTGACGAGCGTGTAGAAATTACGCTTCGGCGTCGGATCGACGACAAGGATGTCGAGATGAACATGCGTGGAGACGATCTCGTGGAAAACGTTGCGCACCTCGCCGATATGCGTTTCTACATGCCGGGTGACGCGTTCAAGGTAGGCGCCGTCTTCTTCGGCGTATGTAGGCGGGCTTTCCGGGGCTTCGTGCCGATAGATGATGCTGCCCCCGGCGGATCTCTCTTCTTTGCGCATAGGAACCTCCGATATATAATGGATAAATCATCTAAATATATCGGATTTTTGTATCGCTTGCATAATAGACAAAAAGAGGGTGGCATGAACGATGCTCGACCGATCCGTTCCCTACTTTAACGTCATTATGAAAAGGCCGCCGGGCGGACCGATTCCGGAATGCCCGCTGCCTGCGGGGTATGCGATCGCCAAGTTTATTCCCGGGAAAGAGGAGAGCTGGGCCGAGATCGAAGCGTCCGTAGGCGAGTTCGACTGCGCGGGAGAGGCGGTTCGATACTTTCGGCAAACCTATTTGCCACTGCCCGACGAGCTTGGGGAGCGATTATTGTTCGTGGAAAACGAGCGGGGCGAGGCAGTCGGTACCATCACGTGCTGGTGGGACTTCACGGCGGGAAGGCGGGATCCGTCCATACACTGGTTCGCGGTCAAGGTCGGATATCAGGGGAAAGGTCTGGGGAAGGCGCTGGTAGCAGTTTGCCTGCAGGAGATGATTCGGTTGGAGGGTGACCGGGATATATACCTGCATACGCAAACCTGGAGCTATAAAGCCGTGCGACTCTACAGCCGGTTCGGATTCGAGATCGTACGCGACGAGACCTTCGGATCCTACCGGAACGACTATGATCTGGCGATGCCGATCCTGGATGCGCTGCTGAAACGGGAGAGGGAGTAACAAGTGGGCTGCGTTGCCGCCTGATGTGCTTTCGTACGACAGCACTTGGCGGTTGCTGAGCGCCGCATCGCCTGGTGTGCTTTCGTACGAAAGCACTTGGCGGTTGCTGAGCGCCGCATCGCCTGATGTGCTTTCGTACGACAGCACTTTGCCTATGACGGGCGCCGCATCGCCTGAAGTGCTTTCGTACGACAGCACTTGGCGGTTGCTGAGCGCCGCATCGCCTGGTGTGCTTTCGTACGAAAGCACTTGGCTGGTGACGGCGCCGCATCGCCTGAAGTGCTTTCGTACGACAGCACTTTGCCTATGACGGGCGCCGCATCGCCTGAAGTGCTTTCGTACGACAGCACTTGGCGGTTGCTGAGCGCGGCATCGCCTGGTGTGCTTTCGTACGACAGCACTTGGCGGTTGCTGAGCGCCGCATCGCCTGGTGTGCTTTCGTACGAAAGCACTTGGCGGTTGCTGAGCGCGGCATCGCATGATGTGCTTTCGTAGGACAGCACTTGGCGGTTGCTGAGCGCCGCATCGCCTGATGTGCTTTCGTACGACAGCACTTTGCCGGTGACGGGCGCCGCATCGCATAAATTGCTTTCGTACGAAAGCGCGTAATCGCCTTGGCACCTTTCTGGCAATTGTGTCAGATAAGGCAGCCCGGGCTTACCCTTTCCGTCAAAGCCTCGATCCCCCGCTGGCATCGATCAATTGGCCTGTCACCCAGCGACTGTCCGAAGAAGCGAGGAACGCGGCGATGTCGGCGACGTCCGCGGGCTGGCCCCATCGGCCAAAGACGGAGAGCCCGGCGGCAAATGCCCTGCCTCCCGGATCTTGCAGCGTACCGGCGTTCATGTCGGTGTCGATGATGCCGGGCTGGATGGCGTTGACCCGGATGCCGCGGCTTCCCAGCTCCTGCGCCAAATTCAGCGTGAGCGTGTTGATCGCGCCCTTGGACACGCTGTAGCCGAGCAGATTCGGCAGCGGGATCCGCGTCACGGCCGATGACAGATTAATGATGCTGCCGCCGTCGTTCATGCGCTTCAGCGCTTCCCGAATGACGAGGATCGGCGCCTTGACGTTGATCGCCAGCACTTCGTCAAGCGATGCCGCCGTCGTCTCTTCGATGCCGATCTGCTGGCCGATGCCTGCGTTATTGACCAGAATATCGATCCGAGTGCCGGATGCCGGCCCGTCCAATCGGCCGTCCAGCGCCTCGAACAAGGCTTCGATGCCTCCGGCACAGACGAGATCGGCCCCGATTGCGAAGGCCGAGCCGCCGTCGGACCGGATCTCGCGCACGACCTCCTCCGCGAGATCCCGGTTGCTCCCGTAATGCACCGCGACGGTCGCTCCATCCGCGGCAAGGCGCAGCGCGATGCCCCGGCCGATTCCTCTGCTCGCCCCCGTTACCAATGCAACCTTTCCGTTCAGTCTCGCCATCTCCGAGCAACTCCCTTCACTTTTTTACAAGACCATTTATAGCACGAGGCCGCCTTTGCGATGTTGCGCTTCTATTCGGATGACCGTACGTAGCCTTCGATTGAATGGCCGATGCCGGTTAAGGCTGATAGAATAGGTTAACAGGACAACCACCGCGGAGGAGGAGACAAGAATGAGCGAACGAACGCTAGTGGAGATCGTAACGTGGTCCGCGGACCATCTCGAGCTGCTGCATCAAATGAACGCGCCGGAGATGACCGAGAATCTGGGCGGACCGGAGACCGAGGCGCAGGTCGCGGAGCGTCACGAGCGTTATATGCGAATCGCTGGGAAAGGAACGGGCCGCATGTTCGCCGTCGTCCTGCTTCCCGGGCGCGAGCCGGTCGGAACCGTCGGCTACTGGGATCGGACATGGGCCGGCGCCCAGATCTATGAGATGGGCTGGGGCATCCTGCCTGCCTATCAGGGGAGAGGTCTCGCGACGGCCGCAGTCGCTAAGACCGTCGAGCATGTCCGCAAGGAGGGCGCCCGCCGCACGATTCATGCGTTTCCGGGTGCCGGCAACCCTGCCTCGAACGCCGTCTGCCGCAAGCTCGGCTTCACGCTGCTAGGCGAATGCGAATTCGAATATCCGCCGGGCAGCTGGATGCGGTGCAACGACTGGCGGCTGGAGCTTTGAAGGATTCCGGCGAAAAGAGTCAGTCCCAAATATCCGGCCGGCTGATCTGGAGCATGCGCATGTACTGCAGCAGCTGACCGGTATGGACGGCGTCGTGATAGGATTTGCGTTCAAGCGCGTCTCCGAGGCAGCGTTCGATCGGACGATGGGGCCAGCGGATCAAGACCGTCTCGAATGTGCGGACGTCCAGCGATTCCACGTAGGACAGAAAGCGCGCGTGGTGAACTTCGCTTCGCTCGACCTCGTCCTGCATGCTTGTGTAAGGCCGATCCTGCATCGGTGCCATTTCCTCCTCGGTCGGCAGCCTCTGTTCGGTCAAGATCATATACCAGTAATAGTCGTGCTCCAGCACGTGCCTGACCATCTGTCCGACGGACAAGGCTGCGGCATCGGGCTGCCAGTGAATAAACCGATCCGGGATGCAGGATGCGGCTTTGATAAATCTTCTGCGGGTTTCTTTCAGATCAAGCAAGATGAGTGATTTGGCGTCCATGTATATTCCTCCGATAATGGGATCGGCGATAGCCGGCGTTCGGCTTATATTGTAGAACAACGACATTTCGGTTAGGATCGAAGTATGAATGCATATCAGAATATCGTATCCGTGGCTTCGCTGATCGGCGATCCGAGCCGCGCCAAAATGCTGGACGCTTTGATGGGAGGGCAGGCGCTGCCTGCCGGAGAACTGGCCTATATCGCGGGCGTATCGCCTCAGACGGCCAGCGCGCATCTGTCAAAACTGGTCAATGGGAAGCTGCTAATGGTCGAATCACAAGGTCGGCATCGCTATTATCGCCTAGCGAACGCTGAGGTGGCTCAGTTTGTGGAGATGCTGGAGGCACTGTCCCCTGCCCGCCCCGTCAGATCGCTTAGGCAGTCCGAGGAGCTAATCAAAGTACGCCACGCCCGCACCTGCTACGATCATCTGGCAGGCCGTTTGGGCGTCGCGTTGACGAATGCGTGGCTGGAGCGGTCCTATCTGTCGATCCTCTCCGACCGGGAATTCGACGTGACGGACGAAGGCGCCGAGCACTTCTTGAGCTGGGGGGTCGACCTCCGGACATCCTCCCCGGGGAGGCGCGTGTTCGCCAAGCGCTGCCTGGATTGGAGCGAGAGATATCATCATGTCGGGGGTTATCTGGGTGCCCGGGTCGCATCGGCGGCGCTTGCGAACGGCTGGGTCGAACGCGTGGAGGGGACAAGGGCCTTGCGCGTCACCGAGCGAGGTCGAGACAGCCTTCGGGATATGTACGGCATGGATTGGCAGCCTTAATGCCGGCGGTGCCATGAAGGTGCAGCCCGCTAAGCTGGTTTTCTTTCCCGTGCCAACGCCTGATCCGAATCGGAGGAAGCTCAGGAGGAAGCTCATTTGAAGATGAAAATCGTCTGCCTTCACGCGCACGAATCGAATATCGCTTACATCAACGGGCTTCGCGTACCCGTTGGTTTGTCGTGGGCCCACTACGTCGATCCGGGGTTGATCGCGCGCATTGGCGCGGATGAATCGTTTACGGAGGAGCATGCGCGAGCGCATGTCGTTCGTCAACTGGAATGGATGGCGAAGGCCGGCGCCGACGCGATTTTGATCACATGCACGAACTATATCGCCTTGCTCGACGAATCCAAGCTGGCAGTCAAGCTGCCGATTCTCAAGATCGACGAGCCGTTCTTCGAGGAGATCTGCGGGCGCGAAGGACCGCAAGCGCTGTTGTTCACGAACCCCGCGACTGTGGAAGGGACGATGAGCCGGCTGTACGAATATGCGGAGCGCGGGAATCGCGGTCGGCCGCAGATCGAGACCGTCGTACTGCCCGAGGCGTTCGACCTCATCATGCGGGGGGAAAAGGGAGCGTATCAGGACGTCGTCCAGGCGGAACTGGACCGGCTTCTGGACGCCGAGCCGGCAAGGTCGGTCTCCGTCGCGCAGCTGTCGATGGTCGATGCAGCGGAGAAGGCGGAAGCCGCGCGCGGCGTGACGATCGGCCATCCGCTTCGTCCGCTTGCTAGCGCCGTAGAGGCGCTGGCAAGCGTGCTCGGCGGTCGCTAAGCGCGGCCCCGGGCACCAGCGTCTGACAACGCCGACGTTTCTAATGTAGCTCTAGTCAGCGTCACTTGAGCCGATCTGCCCGCCATTATCCCATAGAAGCGCTAGATAGAGCCTTTTTGCTCGGATCCGCCCGACAACCTCCAAAGAAGCTCCAGATAGAGCCTCTTGCGTCAATTCTCCGGACAACGCCTCAAACAGACTTTAACTAGAGCCTCTTGCGCATCGTTATATTGCTATGACTCGGTGCAGAATGAAACGGACTAGCGTAATATTGAACGCTAGTCCGTTTCTGTTTGTTCATTTTTCGCCTTTTTGAGCTGCTTTCGCTCAACATGGGCCAATCCCCATTGATGTAAGGTTTCCAACACCGGAGACAGGCTCATGCCGTATTCCGTGATGGAGTATTCCACTTTCGGCGGGATTTGCGGATAAATGACTCGCTTAACGAGCTCTTCCTCCTCCAAATCGCGCAGATGGAGCGTAAGCATCCTTTGCGTGATATCGGGCAGTAATCTTCTTAGCTCATTGAACCGCAAAGGTTTACCTTGAAGCAAATGATAAAGGATAATCGGCTTCCATTTGCCGACGATCGAATCCAGCGCCGCAACGAATTGACATTGGAAAGGGTTCTTTTGCATTCGTCGGCCTCCTTTACAGTACCTTTTTTAATACTATACCACAATATTGTGCCTACTTACCATTAGTAAGTATATGTTATACGATCAACCTTGAAAGTGTAATTAAATTAATTACAGAAGGGAAGTCTTGATTATCCATGGCAACTGTACTGTACATCACCGCGCATCCCCTTGATCCACAGGAATCTTTTAGCCTCGCGGTAGGCAAAGAATTTATGGAAGCGTACCGTAAGGCAAATCCAAATGATGAAGTTGTTCATTTGGATCTGTACAAAGAGAATATTCCACAATTTGATGCTGATGTTTTACGTGGTTGGGGAAAGCTTCAGTCGGGTTCAACTTTCGGTCAATTGTCCGATGCTGAAAAATCAAAAGTAGCCCGTCTTGAGGCGATTGTTGATCAATTCGTGGCTGCCGATAAGTACGTGTACGTTTCCCCCATGTGGAATTTCTCGATCCCGCCGCTTATGAAAGCATACACGGACGCGACTTCAATTCCGGGTAAAACTTTCAAATATACCCAAAACGGTCCTGTAGGTCTGCTGCACGGCAAGAAAGCCTTACACATTCAAGCTAGCGGCGGCGTTTATTCGGAAGGTCCTCTTGCTGATATTGAAATGGGATACAGCTATCTGAAAAAGATTTTGCAGTTCTATGGGATTCAATCTATGGAGGCTATTTTAGCTGAGGGAACAGCATCAAAAGAGCGAGCTCCAGCTATTAAAGAAAAAGCAATTGCACATGCGAAGGAAGTTGCCAAAGGTTTCTAACTAAGGGGCGTCGTTCTCGAGACATATCATGGCAATATTTCGTAAATTGGAGTTCGTTGTATCGCATGAAATAACCTGGGGACTTCTGCTCCCGGGTTATTTTCTACGTCGTTCTGGCCGAGGACCGATCCTGCTGTTTGCTGTAGCCGGCGATACGCTTAACCCCCTCCCCGATCTTAAAAAAAGATAAGCGCGCTTAATTCCCGGTATCCCAGCTTCCCGGCATCCTGCGGTACACTTCAGTCATCAACCGCGACGGGGGGAATGGACAGTGCACGCGAGCACGAGCGCGGTCAAGCCGCGGACCAAGCCGCGACCGCTCGCCCGGACGGGCAGCCGGTACGCGCATTACCGCAAATACATGGTGCTGTACCTCATATCGCTGCCGGGCATTTTCTTCTTTCTCGTTTTCAAGTACGTGCCGCTCTTCGGCTCGATCATGGCGTTCAAGGATTACAACGTATTCGCGGGCATGTGGAAAAGCGAATGGGTCGGATTCGCCCACTTCAAGCGCATGTTCGAGTACCCCGACTTCGGCCGCATCTTGATGAACACGATCGCGATCGGCGGCTACACGCTGCTGTTTGCGTTCCCGATCCCCATCGTCCTGGCGCTGCTCATGAACGAGCTCCGCGGCCGGCTGTTCAAGCGGTTCGTGCAGACCGCGGTCTACCTGCCCCACTTCCTGTCGTGGGTCGTCGTGGCGGGCATCGTCATCGGTATCCTGTCGCCGACCAACGGCCTCATGAACCAGCTGCTCAATCATTTCGGCATCGACTCGATCTACTTCATGGGCGAGGAATCGTACGTGCGGTCGATTATCGTCGGCTCCGGCGTCTGGCGCGACGCGGGATGGAGCACGATCATCTATCTGGCGGCGATGGCGGGCATCAATCCCGACCTCTACGAGGCCGCGCAGCTCGACGGTGCGAACCGCTGGCGGCAAACCCGGTCGATCACGATCCCGGCCCTGCTGCCGACGATCACAGTGCTGTTCCTGCTGCAGATCGGGCAGTTTCTCGACCTCGGCTTCGAGCGCGTGTACGTCTTCCTCAATCCGCTCAATGGCGGACGCGGCGACATCCTCGACACGTACATCTACGACGTCGGCCTCATCCAGGGCCAATACAGCTACACGACGGCGATCGGCCTGTTCAAGTCGCTCATCGGGCTTGCGCTCATCATGGGCGCCAACGCGCTCAGCAAAAAAACGACCGGCGAAGGCCTGTACTAACGAATGGGGGCCACCGATATGAACGCAGCTTCAACTTCGACGCCAACCTCAATCTCATCCACGATCCGACGAAAAAAGGGTACATCCTACGTCATTCCAACCATCCTGGCCGTCATTTGCCTGATCATGCTGCTGCCGATCTTCAACATCCTCGCGCAGTCGTTCAGCAGCGCCGCCGCCATCGGCGATCAGCGCGTATACCTGTGGCCGGTCGAGTTCACGACGAGCAATTACGAGGCGATCCTCGGGCAGACGAGCATCTGGCGGTCCTTCGGGGTGAGCGCGATCATCACCGTCGCCGGCACGCTCATCGCGCTCGCCATGACGGCTTCGCTCGCCTACCCGCTGTCGCGGGCGGAGTACCGGGAGCGCAAGGGGGTGCTGACGCTGGTGCTCGTCACGATGATTTTTCACGCGCCGCTCATCCCCAACTATCTGCTCATCAAGCAGCTTCACATGCTCGATACGCTGTGGGCGCTCATGCTGCCAGGCGCGATCAGCGCGTTTAACCTGTTCGTCATGCGGTCGTTCTTCCTGGCGATCCCCGGCGAGCTCATCGAGTCCGCCCGCATCGACGGCGCCGGCGAGCTGCAGACGCTGTGGAAGATCATCCTGCCGCTGGCCAAGCCGGCGATGGCGACGATGGGCATTATCTACTCGGTCGCGCTCTGGAACAACTACGCCAACGCGCTGTATTTTCTCAGCGAACGCTCGTTGTTCCCGCTTCAGGTCAAGCTTAGGGAGTTCATCATCACCGACTCGTCCGACCTGGCCACGACTGCGGCGGACATCGCCAATCTGTCGCCCGAGGGGCTCAAGATGGCCGTCATCGTCATCGCGACCGTGCCGATCATGATGGTGTATCCGTTTCTGCAGAAGTACTTCATCAAGGGGATGATGCTGGGCTCGATCAAGTCGTGACCGTCCGCATCCCGTATAATAAAAGTCAACACGGCTTAAAAAACACAATGTCTGCGGCGAACGGGCCGCGATAAGATCATAATCGCAAACACAAATAGCGAAGGGGATGAACGTATGGCGGGAGGCGCTCGGAAAGGCTGGAGAAATACGGGGATACTCGCGGCGCTGGCGGCGGTGACGCTGGCGGGCTGTTCGGACAAAGAGAAGACGGAAGCGGCCGCGCCGGCAAGCGGGGCTTCCGGGACCGCGAAGGCGACCGCGACGGCAACGGCGCCGCAGAAGGCGGTCAAGATCTCGATCGGCATGAGCGACGCGCTCAACAAGTACGCGCTGGCCAGCGACGACATCAACAAGGACAAATGGGTGAAAAAGCTGGGCGAGCTGACCAACACCGACCTCGACATCAAGCTGATCCCCCACGCCGACATCAAGCCGAAGATCGCGCTCATGTTCGCGGGCGGCAACGTGCCGGACGTGCTGCACACGATCCAGGGCATGTACCCGGTCAGCACGGATATGCTGGGCGCGGTCAAGGGCGGCGTGTTCCTCCCGCTTGACGATCTGCTGAAGCAATACGCGCCGGATTTGTTGAAAGCGATTCCGGAGGAGGCCTGGAACGAGGTCCGTTACGACGGCAAGATCTACGCGATCCCGGAATACCTGTCGATTCAATCGCGTCGCGCGACTTTCATCCGCAAGGATCTGCTTGATGCGACGGGGCTTCCGGTGCCGAAGACGGTCGACGAATACCTCGACGTGATGCGCGCGATGAAGAAAAACGGCGTCGAGCATCCCTTCGCCTTCCGCGAAAAGTTCGCTTACTCCGACTTCATTTTCGGCGCCTACGACGTCATGCCCTACAGCACGATGTTCGAGAAGATCGGCGACGAGGTCGTGCCGAAGTTCTTCAAGGTCGAGGCGATGGAAAAGGCGCTGCAGGCGTACAAGACGATGTATGACGAGGGCTTGATCGCCAAGGACTTCGCAAGCGTCGACGGCAACCGCTGGACCAACGAGATCAACGCCGGCAAGTCGGGCATCTGGAATCACAACGCCAACCTGATGACGACGTGGGTCAACACGACCAAAGCGGCTAACCCGAACGCGGTCGTCACGATGATTCCTTCTCCCGTCGGCGACGACGGCAAGGGCGGCATGATGAAGTACAGCTTCACGGGCAACCTGACTTACATCAACAGCGACGTCGGCGAGGAAAAAGCCGCGGCCATCCTCAAGCTGCTCAACTTCATGATGACCGACGAGGGCGACCGGTTCTTCAACTTCGGCATCGAGGGCGACACGTACACGCTGAAGGACGGCAACGTCGATTACAAGCAGCCGGTGACGGCGGAGGAGACGTACGAGGAGCAATTCCGCTCCAGCATCCTGCGGATGGTCGAGGACACGGCGCTCAACCGCACACTGCTCGCCACGACGGAACCGGGCCGGCAGGTCGTCGAGCTGTTCGACTCGGTCGTCACCAAGGAAGGGCGCGAGGGCATCTCCTTCCTGCCGGAGCTTGCAGCGAGCGGCAAGTACAGCGACGCAGGGCTGAAGTTCTCCGACATGCCGCCGATCATCCTGAACCATATGCTCAAGATGATCTACGGCAAGGAGCCGATCTCCGACTGGCCGAAGGTGCTCGAAGAATGGCGGTCGAAGGGCGGCAACGAGATCATCAAGGAAGCGACGGAGCGGTACAACAGCAAGGACGGCGTCAAGCTGGGCGAATGATCGTGCCGGCGGGCGTTTAGGCTGACAAGAGTCGGAAAAACATTTATTCTTTAGGGAATAAATGTTTTTTCGTTCATCCGGGAGGGACGCTTGATGAAGCATATTCTCATCGTGGACGACGAACCGCTGACGGTGAAGGCGCTGGTCACCGTGCTTCGGCAGTACCCGCAGCCGGTCGGCTCGATCCGCACCGCGGCGGACGGCGCGCAGGCGCTGCGGATGATCGAAGAATCGCCGCCCGACCTGCTGCTAACCGATATCCGGATGCGGAAGATGGACGGCCTGGAGCTGTGCAGGCAGGTGCACGAGCGTTATCCGCGCATCCGCAAGGTGATCATCTCGGGCTACGGCGATTTCGAATACGCGCAGGCGTGCATTTCTTATGGCGTTAAAGAATATATTTTGAAACCGTTTACACCAGCCAAGATCCATAGTTTGCTCGCCGTGCTGCTGCCAAAGAGCGATTCGACGTTCTCGATCGCCCGCTTCGAGGAGCATATCGAGCGCATCGTCGAGGCCGTCTGGGCGCTCGACACGCCGCAGGCGGAGGCGCAGCTCGAGGCGTGCCGCTCCTACTGTAGGGCCGCGTCCGCCACCGAAGCGGAGTGGGCGAATCTGATGGACGACAGCCTGTCCATGATCCGCAAGCGTCTCGCGCAGCGTGGCTTCGAGCCGCCTGCAGCGGCCGAGCCGATGCCGGACGCGGCAGGCACCGACGAGCGTTATATCGGGTTATATGTCCAGGTGCTCCGGTGGATCGACGAGCTGGCGCTTCGCCGCGGTGGCCAGGATCTGATGCAGAAGGCCAAGACGTATATCGACGAGCACATCACCCGAGAAGTGTCGCTGGAGGACGTCGCCGATTTTCTCGGCATCACGCCCCCTTATCTAAGCCTGCTGTTCAAAAAGGTGCACAAGACGAGCTTCGTCCAGTACCGGATCGCCAAACGCATCCAGCTCGCCAAACGGCTGCTCGAGGTGCCGCATCACCGGACCAACGATATCGCCTTCGAGGTCGGCTACGAGAATTACCCGCATTTTTCGCGGACGTTTAAAAAGGTGACCGGCCTGTCGCCGCAGGAATACCGCAGCAAGCTGGGCATCAAATGAGGAAGCCGTCGCTCGCCCGCAGCATCTTCGTCAGCATGGCCTGCCTCGTGATCGCGTCCGTGGCGTCCGTCGCTTTTTTCTCCTATCGCAATTCGTCCGTCGAGCTTCGCAAGCAGAACGAGCAGCACCTGATCGAGATCGTGTCCAACGTCGTACACCACACCGATCTCTATTTGAATTCGTACGAACGCGCGCATCTGTCGCTCGTGACCAACGGGGACATCCGCTCGTTCCTGGACGCGCCGCCGGCGGACGACTACGAGCGCTACGAGGTGACGCACCGGATCAAGGAGCAGGTCATCGAGCCGCTGTTCCTCAAGTCGCCGGAGATCATGACGGTCTTCCTGATCGACTACAACGGGAACTACGCCTATTATCCGAACCCCGAGCTTCGGCTTATTACCGATCCGCTGCCCCGGGTGACGCTCGAGGAGCTGGAGGCGGAGACCGACGACAACGGCCGGCTGACGATTATCAACAACAGCGTGTTCAGCGACAGCGACAACCAGCTCATCACGCTGGCGCGCAAAGTGTACGGCGGCGTCTACGACCGGTTCAAGGGAATCCTCGCGATCGAGATCCGGGCGGACGAGTTTTCCACGCTGTGGAAGGGCATCAATCTCGGCCAGCGGGGCTTCTTTGCCATCGTCGATTCCCAGGGGCGTTTCGTCTACAACCCGGACAAGTCGCAGATCGGCCAGCCGCTGGACGAGGGGCTGCGCGCCAAGATGGAGCAGAACCAGCTGCATTCCTTCGTCGACTCGTCGCTGGGCGAGAAGCGCATGTTCGTCAGCCTGAAATCCGCCTACACCGGCTGGAATCTCATGGTGTCGATCCCGACCGCCGAGATCCGGCGGCCGATCGCGAGCATTCGCTACTCGTCCATCCTGGTCGGCGCGATCACGCTGCTGCTTGCCCTGGCCGTCGCTTTTCGGTTCGGGCGCACGCTCACCAAGCCGATCCAGATCATCAAGAACGGCATGCGCCAGACGGAGCGGGGCAACTGGGTCAAGATCCCGAAGGTGCAGGCGAACAACGAGCTGGACGAGCTGATCGATCGTTACAACCTGATGGTGACGAGCCTGTCGGAGCTGATGGAGAAGCTGTATCGCACCGAGCTGAGCAAGAAGGATGCCGAGCTGGAACGGCAGCGGGCGGAGCTCCAGTCGCTGCAGCTGCAGATCAACCCGCACTTTTTATACAACACGCTGGAAAATATCATGAGCTACGCCGTCATCCAGCAGTCGTCCGAGATTACCGAGATCGTCGACGCGATGGCGCTCATGTTCCGTTATTCGATCCAGACGTACGTCGAAGAGACGGCCATCGTCAACGAGCTCAAGCACGTGCTCAACTACATGACGATCATGAAGCACCGCATCGGGCGCGAGTTCGAGCTGGACGTGCGCATCCCGCCGGCGTTTTTCCTGAAAAAGATCGCGCGGCTGACGCTTCAGCCGTTGATCGAGAACGTGTTCCAGCACGCCTTCGCCGACGGGTTCGAGGAGTATCATTACATCAGGCTCGACGCCTGGCTCGAGGACGACAGCCTCGTCGTCCTGCTCGAGGACAACGGGGTCGGCATTGCGCCGGCGCGTCTGGCGCTGCTGCAAGCGCAGCTGGAGGCGAACCAACTGGCTGAGGCGGTCAAGCAGAGCGGCAGCGGGCGGCAGCAGCGCGGCATCGGCATGATGAACGTGCACCGGCGCATCCAGCTCGTGTTCGGCGTGTCCTACGGGCTGCGGATCGAGAGCGTGCTGGGGGAAGGGACAAAGGTGTATATCCGGCTGCCGGACGCGGGAACTTCGAGCGCTGCGGGGCAATCGGGGCCAACGGAGGGGGCGGGAGAGCGGGAGGCGATGTGAGTATGTGGGCAGCGGTGGCGAGGCGAGGGGGCGGAGCTAACCTATCGGAAGCAGCGTGCGATGCCCCGGACATTTCGCAGCGGCCAAGCCGGTTGTGCCGCATATTGCAGCGTCGTGCCGCGCCATGCTGTATCGCGCCTCGCCTCGCCATACCGCATCGCGCCTCGCCATACCGCATCGTGCCTCGCCATACCGCATCGCGCCTCGCCATACCGCATCGTGCCTCGCCATACCGCATCGCGCCTCGCCATACCGCATCGTGCCTCGCCATACCGCATCGCGCCTCGCCATACCGTGCCATGTCACGCCGCGCCATTCCGTGTTATGCCGCATCGCGCCGTGCCATAATTCCTGCAGAAATGCAGGCTTTTTCTCAGGATGAAACCTCTTATTTGAAAAGGATGCCAATCAGCAGGCTTTTTCCAGATTTCCAGGCCATAGTACCGATCGACAGCGCAAAGGATGCATATTTGCAGGCATTCTCTCGAAAACGCTACATTTGCATCTCAAAGCCTGCACGATTGCAGTTTTTAAGCAAGATGCCCTTAACCCAAACCACCAATCAGCCTCCTATGCTTGCCTCGAAACAATCTAAGCCATCTATGCAATTAAGCAATCAAAGTAATTTTAGTAATCGTAGCAATAATGCCCCCGAACATCTTCTGTAAAAAACGTCAACCGCGCTTAAAAACGATCATCTACTTGCCGGTCGCCCCGGCCTATAATCGGAACCATCACGAGGGAAAGCTGGTGATTCGATGATGGGTTGGCGGCGGTGGAGGAGCGGCGGGACGAGAGTGGCGCTCGCGCTCTTGTTGGCGACGGGGGCGGCGGCATCGGCGGGACCGGGCGGCGCGCGGGCGGCAGGCACGCAGCTGGAGAGCTTCGAGAGCTACGGCAGCGCGGCGGGCGGATACACTTCGCCGGTCGGCGGCGGGACAAGCGCGGCGCAGCCGTGGAAAAACGCGGTGGGGTCCGGCGCGTGGACGGTAGGCGAGCAGTCGGCGTCCGCGCATTTTCTGCAGCAGACAGACACGGGGACGAGCAGCGTTTACGTGCTGACGAATCCGTTCTGGACGGCGCAGGAGCCCGGCTTGGCAGACGAGAGCGCGACGCTGTCCGGCAAGCTGAAGGTGACGGGCGCGAACAGCACGTACGCCGGCCTGGTCGCCCGCTTCGCGACGAGCGGCGGCGTGGCGGACTATTACCAGTTCACGATGAAAAAGAACTCGTCCAGCTACCAGTTCTATCTGGAGCGGGTGACGGCAAACGCCAGAGCCGCCGTGCCCCAGACGGCCGGGACAGCCAATGCGAGCGGCGTATCCGTACCGAATACGACGTTGTCCGCGCACTTCGACGGCAACGGCTATCTCAAGCTTCGGCTCGAGATCGCGGAAAACCCGGACGGCAGCCTGACGCTCGAAGGGTACTATGACGACCAGCTCGTGCTGTCGGGCACCGACACGGCGCCGATCGGCGCCGGCGACGTCGGCTTGCTCAGCCGGGCGGGTGCGACCGCCTTCGATGACATCGAGGCTTCCGTCGACGGCGGACCCGTCGTGCCGGGCACGACGGTCGAGGTCGCCAACGCGACTGAGCTCGGCGCGGCGCTGCAGGCCGCGACGCCGGGCACGACCGTGCTGCTCAAGGACGGGAATTATGCCGGCCTGACGATCACCGGCGTGCACGGCACGGCCGAAGCGCCGATTACGATCCGCGCCAAAAACAAAGGCTTGGCCGTTTTCAATACATCCGGCCTTCGCTTCACGGACTGCTCGTACGTCACGCTCGAGGATTCGACGCTGTCGATGGCGAGCGCCGGCAATTGGGTGCGCCTCACCGGCTCCCATCATATGCGCGTCACGGACAACCGCTTCTATTCTCCATCGTCGGTCACGCCCGCGACTTCGTCCGTCTGGGTACTGCTCGACGGCTCGGGCAGCCATGACAACCGCATCGACCATAACCTCATGGAAAACAAGCGCGATACGGGTAAATTCATCGTCTTCGACGGCGTGGCCTCAGGGACCGGCCCTTACGAGATCTCCCAGCATGACGTCGTGGAGTACAACATTTTCCGCCATACGCTGTCCCGCCAGCCCAACAACTCCGAGGGCATTCGTCTCGGCGTCTCCAATCTGGTCGCCCTGAACGCCTACGCGACCATTCAATACAACGTGTTCGACCAGGTCGACAGCGATCCGGAATTCGTGTCGGTCAAGAGCGGCGCCAACACGATCCGCTACAACTACTTCATCGAATGCCTCGGCTCGCTCACGCTGCGGGCGGGCATCGGCTCGAGCGTCTACGGCAATCTGTTCCTCGGGAACGGACGAACCGCGCCCAATCCCGATCCGACCGGCTTGCCGCTCGGTACCGGAGGCGTGCGCGTTTACGGGGAAAACCACAAAATCTACAACAACTACTTCGAAGGCCTGACCGGCTCGGTCTGGGATGCCGCCATCACGGTAACGACGGGCGACGCGGACGACCTGCTCGCGCATCCCGAAGCGCCGGCCCAGCACTATATCGCTAAAAATCTGACGGTCGTCAACAACACGCTGGTGAACAACGTTGCCAACATCGAGCTCGGATTCGAACGGTACGGCATCGCGCCGGAAAATCTGACGTTCGCGAACAACCTGGTCGTCGGCTCTCAGGGCTCGCTGATCAAAGTGATGACGCCGCCGGTCGGCTTGACCTGGAGCGGCAATCAGATGTATCCGCAGCAGGGCGCGACGCTTGCGACCGGACTCTCCGCGCCGCTGACGGAGTCGCAGGTCAAGATCGCTTTCCCGATGATGGTAGGCGCCTCGGTCGCGCTGAGCCAGAGCGATTACGCCTGGCTGTGGACGTCTTCCGAATACGCGTCGCTGCGGACGATCGGCTACAAAAAGCTCGCGGCGAACAGCCCTGCGATCAACGCGGCGATCGGCGATTACGGCAGCGCAGGCGCCTATGCTTACGCAGCCTCCGATATGGAAGGTCAGGCGAAGGTCGGCATCCGCGACGTCGGCGCCGACGAGTACACGGCCGGCACGCCGGCAGACGCAACGCCGCCGTCATGGAGCGCGTCGTCGCCGCTGACGCTGGCGAGCGTCGCCCCGCGGGAAGCGCGCATCCAGTGGCCGTCGGCCGCGGACGACTCGGGCGTCGCGGCGTACCGCATCTACCGGAACGGCACGCAGATCGACACCGTTTTCGCCGACGTCGGCACGTACCGGGACCGCGGACTGCAGCCGGGTACGTCCTACGCCTACCAAGTGCGGGCGGTCGACCAGGCCGGGCGCACGGCCTCGACCAACACGCTGACGGTCGCGACGCCCGCGCTCGTCTCCGTGCAGCTGTCCGGCATCCGCGATCGCATCGCGCTGGGCGGCGCAACCAAGCAGCTGACGGCGACGGCCCGCTACGCGGACAACTCGACCGAGGACGTGACCGCATCCGCGACGTTCGCAAGCGGCAGTCCGTCCAAGATCGTCGTGTCGGCGACGGGAATCGCGGAGGCGAAGGCGCTGGGCGCGGCCTCGCTGACCGCGACCTACGGCGGCCTCGCTTCTTCGGCGGTGCAGACGACCGTCGTTGCTTCGGCGGATACCACGCAGACCGCGTCCGCCGACACGTACGTCGACAATGTCACGTCGACGAATGCCGCCACGAACTTCAGCACGGCGACGGAGATGAAGATCAAGACCGAGGGCGCGGACAGGCGAGCCGGCTACGTCAAGGCGACTGCGTCCCCGCCGGCAGGCATCGTGGACACGGTTCGGCTGCGGCTCTACGTCGCCTCGGCGCAAGCCGGCGCGGACCTGCGGCTGTACGGCATCGAGGACGACAGCTGGGTACCGGCGCTGATCACGGCCGACAACCAGCCGGCGGCCGCCTCGACGGACACGGATCTCGGCGCCGCATCTCCGCTGACCGGTGGGGCGTATGTCACCTTCGACGTCACCCGGTTTTACGAACGGCAGACCGACGGCACGCTTAGCTTCCGGATCGTGACGGGCGTTCCAGCCGTCTCGATATCGCTTCGGACAATCGAGGCGGGCACCGCCGCGCAGGCACCGACGCTCATCTACACGGTCATAGACGAATAAGGCGCATCTTGCTTGGGATGAACGCATGAGGCAGGCGCCGGGAGGATGAATTAATTGGAGTATCGAGGCGTTTATTTTCACAACGTCGCGGAGCTCGAAGCGAAGCCCGGTTTGCCCGGGCTTTGGCTCCAGCGTTTCCCGCAGGGCGTGCGGCGCACGCTGACGGACAAAGGCAGGATCAAGGCGGAGCTGTCGAACGGCTGCGAAATTCGATTCGTCGCCTCGTCGAGAATCGCGCGCGTGATCGTCGGCGCGGCAGAGGAGGACGGGACTGCGCTCGTGTATCGCGGGAACTTCCTGCATGCGTCGCACCGGCTGCGGGCGGGCATGCCGGCGACGATCCTGCTGGAGACGCCGGAGCGATTCGACGGCGTCGATCCCGCGGCGCTCGCGGGCGGTGGTTTCTCGCCGGATGTCTGGCGAATCTGCTTCGACCGGTTCGCCGCCGTGTTCTACGGCGCGGACGCTTACGGCGGCGAGCTGCGCCCGCCCGCGCCGGACGAAATGCCGCGGCTGACGCTGCTCGCGTACGGCTCGTCGATCACGCAGGGCGCGGGCTCGCTGAACCATGCCAACGGCTATGTCCAGCAAGCGGCGCAGCGTCTCGGTCTGGACGCGATCAATCTGGGGCTCAGCGGCTCGTGCTTCTGCGAGTGGGAGCTGTCGGACTTCATCTCGTCGCGCCGCGCGGACCTGGTATTCCTGGAGCTCGGCGTCAACATGCGCGGCCAGGTTCCGGCGGACGAGTTCGAGGAGCGGGCGGCCTATCTGCTGGATCGCCTGGCCGATGCGGCTCCGGGGCGACCGACACTGGTGACGACGATATATCCGAACCGGGCGACCCGGTCGCGTTATGAAGCGGACGCGTTCCGCGACGAGGAACTGAAGTTTAACGAGGTGCTACGGCGGCTGTGCTCGGAACCGGGACGGGCGGGCGGCGAGGTTCGTCTCGTAGAGGGCACGGAGATCCTCGGCGATTTTGCCTGGCTGACCAGCGATCTGATCCACCCGTCCGAGTACGGGCATATCCGGATGGGCGAACGTCTGGCGGACGCGCTGCGCCCTGGCCTGACAGCGCTGCTGGATCGCCTGACAGCTCCTGTTTAATAACCCGTTCATTAGAAAAAGGAGGAAGAGAGATGCCGCTGATTACGATCCGCATGTACGAAGGACGCACGCAGGAACAGAAGAACGAGCTGACGGAGGCGTTTACCCGGGAGATGGCGAGGATCATCGACCGCGATCCGGCGTTTATCAAGGTGGAATTCAACGAGGTTCCGATTGACGACAACGCCCCGGAACATTTGAAAAAAGCGAAGGAGAGACAGCTATGACACTCGCAGGAAAGCTTGCGCTAGTCACAGGATCAGGGAGCGGAATCGGCAAAGGCATCGCCTGGGCGCTCGCGCGCCAGGGAGCCGACGTGGCCGTGCACTACAATAGCAATGCGGAGGCGGGCGAAGCGACTGCCCGCGAGATTGCCGAATCGGGCGTCCGCGCCGCCGCCTTCGGCGCGGATCTGCGGCAAGTTGCGGAGACGGAGCGTCTGGCGTCCGAGGTCGAAGCCTTTTTCGGGCGTCCGATCGATATTCTCGTTAACAATGCCGGGCATCTCGTCGGCCGAGTGGCGAACGCCGAGATGACGGAGCGGCACTACGAGGAAGTCATGAACGTGAACTTCAAGAGCTGCGTGTTCATGAGCAAAGCGGTCATTCCGGCGATGGCGGAACGGCGGGAAGGCGCGATCGTGCACGTCTCCTCGGTAGCCGCCCACAACGGGGGCGGTCCGGGCGCGTCCGTCTACGCGGCGGCCAAGGCCGCGATGCTCGCCTATGCGAAGGGGCTGGCCAAGGAGCTCGCCGGCTCGGGCATCCGGGTCAACGCGGTGTCGCCGGGCGTCATCGGGCAAACGGCGTTTCACGATACGTTCACCCCGGAGGACGCGCGCGCCGCGACGCTCAAGACGATTCCGCTCGGCCGCGAGGGCGCGCCGGAGGACGTGGGCAATGCGGTCGTCTACCTCGTGTCGGCGCAGTCCGCCTACGTGACGGGCCAGACGATCGAGATTAACGGCGGCATGTTTATGCGATGAATACGATCCGGCGCAACTACGAGTCGCACGCCTGGTGCCGGGAAGCCGTCGACGAGCTGCGAACGAAGCTGAGGCAGGCGGCGGTGGGTTCGGATATCGAGATTCCGGTGTCGCCTGCGGGGTGGTGGCACCAGTACGTTTGTCCAGAGCACCATACAGAGCTCGTATTCGATCCGATGGAGCGGGAGGCGTACGTCTATCGCTGCCCTTACGGCTGCGAGCTCTCGGGCGAGCCCTACCGCGGCGCCTGGCTCGTCTATCGCCATCAGGAGAACGCCCGCGAGGCGCTCTCCGCGGCTGCCGTCTATGCGGCAACGGGCGAATTGGCCTACGCCGACCTGGCATGCGGAATCGTCGAGGCTTATGCGGCAAGCTACCCGCGGTATCCCGCGAACCCGGAGGCGCAGGGTTGGATGCTGCGCGGCACGGTGTTCCACCAGGCGCTGACCGAGTCGATCTGGGCCGTCTCGCTGCTGAGAGCCGTGCTGCTGGTGAGGGATTGCGGCGTCGATGTAGGCGCGCGCTGTCCGGGACTGCCGCTGTTCCTCGCGCTGCTGGAGGAGCGGACCGGGGAGGCCCGCCGCATCCTCGTGGAGGAGCGCGGGGATGCGCGCAACAACTATACTGCCTGGCTGAATGCCAGTCTGTCGGCTGTGTACGCCGTCCGCGGAGACGGCCGGGCGCTCGCCGCGCTACTTGAAAAGCCCGGTGGGCTGCGCGATCATCTCTCGATCGGCGTACTGGCGGACGGGTTCGAGTTCGAAGGCAGCACTTACTATCATCTATTCGTGCTGCGCGCTTATCTGATCGCCGCGGAGATGGCCGAGCGCCTGGGCACGGACTTGTACGCCATGACGGGCGCCGCCGGGCAGAGCTTCTACGGCATGCTGCTCGCGGCCGCGGATCTGGCTGCCCCGAACGGCGAGCTGCCCGCGCTGCACGACGGGCCTTACCGGCGCGTTCCTTTCGCTCGCGAGGTCGCCGAAGTGATGGAGATCGGCTGGCGCATCTACCGGGCGAAGCCGCTGCTGCCCGTGCTTCGGCAAGCGTATGCGCAAGCGAACGGGTCGCCGCGGCGCGCGGGGCTTGAAGCCGTGCTGTTCGGCGAGGGCGAGTGGGAGTGCGAGGCACCATTTTCCGAAAATTGTTTGCTTAGCGACGTCCGCGGCTCCAGGCTGTATTCGGACGCGGGCTTCGCCGTCGGGCGCCAAGCAGGCAATCCGCTCTCGTTCGTGCTGGACTACGGCCCGCATGGCGGCAGCCACGGCCACTACGACAAGCTCAATCTCGTGCTGATGCACGAAGACGGCTTCATCGCGCCCGAGCGCGGCATGGTGCCGTATGGTTCCGCGCTTCGCGACGCTTGGTATTCCCAGACCGCGAGCCACAACACGGTGACCGTGGGCGGACGCTCGCAATCGGAGCATGCGGGCGTATGCTTGAAGTTCGAGACGGGTGCAGAACGCACCTACGCGTGGGCACGCTCCGAGGGCGCTTATGAAGGCGCCGTGCTCGATCGTCATCTTTGGCTCTCTTCAGGATGGCTGCTGGACTGGTTTGTCGTAACGCTTGAGGCCGAGGATACGGTCGATTGTTGGCTTCATTTGTTGAGGGAGGCTCCGGAGCAAACCGGAGCTTCGGAAAAGGCTGACGGCTCGGACGGTTCGGAAAGGACGCAAGGCTCGGCCAACCGAAACATCGGCGATGCCGTGCAGGTTATGGCGGATTATTCGCAGATAACGGCGGAGCGGCTCGCAGTTGCCGAAAGCGCGGCCGTGTTCCGCGCGAGGGCGGGCGATGCCGTGCATGGTTTAGCGAGAGAGATCGCGATTCATGCGCTATTCCCGGCTGGCTCGGAGCTATATCGGCTTCAATCGCCCGGCACGTCGCTCGATCCCGCGCGTCCGATGGCGGGCCTGCTGCAGCGTCAGCGCGGCCGCGTCGTTCAATTCGCGGCGCTGTACGCGCCGGCGGGCGATTCGACCGAGCTTCGCCGGATCTCGGATACCGAGATCGAGGTTCGGGGTATGAACGGGACCGTGGCCGTTCGGCTTGCGGCGGACGGACTGCATGTTCAGCCTGCCCTGTCCGAAGCCCGCAATCGGTGAGAAATCCGCAACGCGCAGACATGCTAAAATAGGGAAGAAGACCAGACTCTTTTAAAACGAGGAGAGATCGTCGGTGACTTCCCTAAACCTCAGTCAAGCTCCGGTGGCGACAACGCAAATGCTCGTGCGCAGGCCGGTGGAAGAAGTATTCGAAGCGTTTGTCGACCCGTCGGTGACGACGCGGTTCTGGTTCACCAAGAGCGGCGGCCGATTGACGGCGGGAGCGCGCGTCCTGTGGGAATGGGAGATGTACGGCGCGGCGGCGCAGGTCGAAGTCCTCGCGATCGAGCCGAATCAGCGGATCCGGATTCGGTGGGGAGACGAGACAAACGGCTTCACGGAAGTGGAGTGGACCTTCAAGCGCCGCGGGGCAAACGAGACCTTCGTCAGCATCGTCAACTCGGGCTTCCAAGGCGACGGCGACGCAGTCGTGGCCCAGGCGCTCGACTCCACGGGCGGCTTCACGATGATGCTCTGCGCGCTGAAGGCGCTGCTCGAGCACGGCATCGAGCTGAACGTCGTCGCCGACAAGGCACCGGGCGCGCACGTGCGGCCTATCGAGTAAGCCATACTTGTGCGGGACCGCCAGGACAACCAGTCCTGGCGGTCTTTGTTTACATACTGGAACGTATAAAAAATCACCTTCTGTAAATAAGGAGCAGGGTTAAGAGGCGAGGTGCAAGTAAAAGTAAAAGTAAAAGTAAAAGTAAAAGTAAAAGTAAAAGTAAAAGTACAAGTAAAAGTAAAAGTAAAAGTAAAAGTAAATGAAAGAGACGGGACGTTTAATAAAAGCCTGCATCCGTGCAGGCTTTTAAGCCGATAAGACGAGCAGAATCGGAAATTCCTGCAAATCAGCATCCATTTTGCTGCGAAGTCCGAAATCGCAAAGGAAAAGCGATCGAAGCCTGCAGATTCGCATCTTTTTATCGCCCAAGGTCAGTCATACAAGAAAAGGATGTAAATTTGCAGGCATTCGTCTGTTACCCCTCGATTAGGCGGATCGCGCACAGGGGAGGCGTCGTCCGATCGCACATCGCTGCCGGGCGGCTCCCGAAAAACCGCACATCTGCCTCAACCGACACCCTCGGCCAG
The DNA here is from genome assembly GCF_030014955.1 of Cohnella hashimotonis. NCBI lineage: Bacteria > Bacillati > Bacillota > Bacilli > Caryophanales > Paenibacillaceae > Cohnella > Cohnella hashimotonis. The sequence goes on along the minus strand of NZ_JAGRPV010000001.1, from coordinate 7,208,261 downwards.
CAACCTCCGAACTATATTGACAGTCAATATATCGCATTATATTATATCGGTATACGATATATCGCTACCCGATATAATTGCGATGCGGAGGAACGGACTTGGATAAATCGAAGCAAATGCTGCCGCTGACGGAGGCGTTCTACTACATTCTGGTGACGTTGTGCGGGGAGCCTGCGCATGGCTACGGCATGATGCAGGAGGTCGAGCGGATGAGCGGCGGCCGGCTGAAGCTGGGGGCGGGCACGCTGTACACGGCATTGAACACGCTGCAAGGCAAGGGGCTCATCGAGCCGCATCCTGGCGCGGAGGGGGCGGACGCCCGACGCAAGGTGTATGCGATAACGGGGGTTGGGCGAGAGGTGCTGGCAGCGGAGGTCGGCCGGCTGGAGGAACTGCTCGTTGTCGGCAGGCTAGCGTTGAACGGGGGGGACTAACAATGGCGCGGACGGAGAAAAGAAGGCACGCCTGGATGAGCTGGGACTACGAGAAGGAAGAGCGCTGGCTGAACGAGCTGTCGGCCCAAGGGCTTCACCTCACGAAGGGAGGCGCATTCAGCAGCGAATTCGAGCGCGACGAGACGGTCCGATACACCTACGGTCTCGATTATCAGGGCGGCCTCACGAAGAAAAACGGCAAGCTGGACGAATATATCGAGCTGTACCGGGAACTTGGATGGGAGTATGTGTGCACGACCAGCGGCATCTGGCATTTTTTCCGCAGGCCATGGGAGCCGGGAGAAACGCCGAAGCTGTATACGGACCGGGAGTCTCTGGTCGAGCATTACAAGAAAATCCAGCGCGTAATGACGGCGGTGCTGCTCGCGAATGTCGTCATCTTGCTCGCCAACTCCACGAATATCTTCATCAGGCTCGATGGCGGGTTGCGATGGGGAATTACGGTGCCGCTGCTCGCCATTTACGCAATTTTGTTCGCCCTCCTCGGGTATGGCATCGCCAAGATGAACAGGAAGATCAAGGAGACCGGCGGGCACAATACTTAGCTCCGCTTCATTCTGACGAGTCGTGCGCCATCCTGCTATACTGGTGTGGAAGCGATCATAGCAGAGGAGCGGGCAAAGCGTGAAATTCAAAGCGACGATTGAATTGAACGGCAAGACGGCGACCGGTATCGAGGTGCCGGCAGAAGCGGTCGAAGCGCTGGGCGGGGGCAAAAAGCCGGCGGTATACGCGACGATCGGCGGTTATACGTACCGCAGCACGGTGGCGGTCATGGGCGGACGCTACATGCTGCCGCTGAGCGCGGAGCATCGCGGCGCCGCCGGCGTCGCGGCCGGCGACGAGGTCGAGGTAGCGCTTAAGCTGGATACGGATCCGCGCGAGGTGAAGGTGCCGGAAGATCTGGCCACCGCGCTCGCGGGAGCGCCTGCGGCGCGCGCCTTTTTCGAAGGACTCTCGAACAGCAACAAGAGCCGCGTCGTCCTCTCCGTCGAGGGTGCCAAGACCGAGGAGACGCGGCTGCGCCGCATCGAAAAGGCCGTGCAAGCGCTAAGCGAAGGCAAAACCGTATAAGGGGGCTCACCAAATGAGCGGCATTATCGCAATTACAGGCGCTTCGTCCGGAATCGGGCTGGCAACGGCGCTCAAGTTGGCAGAAGAAGGCTGGGTCGTATACGCGGGAACCCGCCATGTCGAGCGGGACCGGGAGCGTTATGCCGGACAGGGCAACCTGCGCTGGGTGGAAATGGAGGTCACGGACGTCTCCTCGCTGGAGGCTGCGTTTGGCCTTGTCGAGAGCGAACACGGGACGCTGGACGTACTTTTCTGCAATGCGGGCTTCGGGTATCTCAGCGCACTGGGTCAGGCGGATCCCGCGGATATCCATCGCGTGTTCGACACGAACGTCTATGGCGTCATGCATACGATTCGGGCGGCGCTGCCGTTGCTGCGCAAAGCGACGAACGGCGGCTACGTCATCGCCACCTCCAGCGTCGGCGGTCTGGTCGGACAGCCGCTCAACGAGATCTATTGCGCCAGCAAGTTCGCGGTAGAAGGATTGCTGGAAAGTCTGGCGACGTATTACAAGCCGACGTTCAACATCGACGTCACGCTTCTGGAGCCGGGCGCGATCGCAACGGAGTTCGTAGGCACGGTCATGGGGCAGTTGAACGCGACCGGCGGCATTCTCGAAGACGAGTACAAGCCTGTCGTCCAGCGCTATCTGGACGGCTTCGCGAGCCGCAACTCCGTGCCGCAGACGGCGGAGTCAGTCGCGGACGTCGTGAGCGGGCTGCTGCGCTTGGAGACCAAGCCCCTGCGAATCCGGACCTCCGAGGCCGCCGAGACGTTCGCCCGCTTCAAGACCAGCCAGGATCCGACCGGACTGGAAGGCATGCTGAACACGCGGAAAATCCAACTGAATTTATAAGGCGCAGTGCGCCGCAAGCCGGTTCGCGAGAGCCGGCTTCTTTGCGCTTTTTGCGATCTGACTATACCATCGGTGAAGTCCGCAAGGTCCGGCCATCCATGAACCGAGCATCGAACCGAGCATCGAACCGAGCATCGAACCGAGCATCGAACCGAGCATCGAACCGAGCATCGAACCGAGCATCGAACCGAGCATCGAACCGAGCATCGAACCGAGCATCGAACCGAGCATCGAACCGGAGAAAGAGTCCGTGCTTGGCATCCAGGCTAGGGCCGCGGCGAATCGCGGACAGGGAAGCGCGCGTTCGGCGTGCCGAAGCCTTTCGGGTGTTTTTGCGGGTCCAAAACTGCATTTATGCATGTATTTTCTGCCGACCCGCCATAGCCGATGAAATACATGCAAATATGCATGTAATTTAGGAATACAAGCCGGTAATGGGGCTGGCGGAGGAAATTAAATGCACTTTTGCATCAATCCAGTCTAAAAGGGCCGATATCGGCGGAAATAGATGTATATTTGCAGGCATTGCAGCGAAAGCGCGACGCGGGCGACGATTGGTCACCTATCGGAATGGTTGTCGGATGTGCTATTACTAGGCGGGCGGCGCCAATCCGTCTGCTAGCGTTTGCCGGTTGGCGAATAAATGGTTTGCGTATAAGATTAGAAAAAAAGAACCAAGCAGGTGAACGGCATGCCGCGGCTTCCCTCTTTGCGCGCACTCGGACGATCTGTCTTCTCGCTGCGGCGGTTGTCCATCAAGCGGCGGCTGCTGGCCGCTTTTCTCATTACTTCTCTGCTCCCCGTCGCCGTCGTGGCGATCTACTCCAATCAGAAGTACGAGGCGTCGATCACGAACAAGCTCAGCGCTTCGTCGACGCAGGTGCTCGACCAGCTCGCCCAGAACACGACGCGCGAGCTCGAGCAGTACGAGACGCTGAGCGAGACGATCATCATCAACAAGCTGATCCAGGGCGGCCTGCCCAAGTTTACGAAAATGGCCGACATCGAGAAGAGCGAGCTGCGCACCCGGATCAAGGACGAGCTCGGCCAGCAGATCTTCAGCATTAGCAACCTGTCGAACGTCATCGTATTGACCAACGACGGCCAGTCGATGTTCGATCTGGGCTTCGAGCTGTATCCCGAGGCGCGAATCCGCGAGCTGACGACTTTGGTGGCGGACAGCAAGAGCAATGCGTACTGGACGGGCATCCGCAACAACCGCGGCTCCAGCCGGATCGCGCTCAGCCGCCGGATTTTCGCCGAGAACAACCTGAACCGGCAGATCGGCTACCTGATCATCGTTATCGACGAGAAGGTGTTCTCCCGCAACACCTACGAGTCCGTGGATCTGGGGGAAGGAAGCTCGATCTACCTGTCGGATGCCGCGGGCGTCGTCGTCTCTTCTCTCTCTCCCGCGATCGGACAAGGCTCTCTTTACCAGGAAAAGGTGTTCGAGGGCGTCCAGGCACGAAGGCAAGCATCCCGCGAGGAACGGGCTTTTTACGCGGATGTCGGCGGGGAGCGCACGCTCGTGACCAGCTCGTACATTCGGTCGGCGGACTGGTACCTGGTCGGGATGATCCCCCGCTCGTTCCTCGTCTCGGAGCTATCGGTGCTGCGCCACAACGTCGTCCTCATCTGCCTGTTGATCCTGCTGCTCGCCGGCATGCTCGCGATGTGGATCTATATCAGCATCAGCGGTCCCGTGCGCAAGCTGCTGCAGTACGCGAACCAGGTGCGGATGGGCCAGCTGCAGCAGAAAATCGGGCCCTCGTATCCCGACGAGATGGGCATCCTCGCGGAGACGATCGACCGGATGGTCGGCCGGCTCAAGGAGCTGATCTACCAGGTAGAATCGGAGCAGCAGGCCAAGCGGGACGCGGAGCTCGCGATGCTGCAGGCGCAGATCAATCCGCATTTTTTGTTCAACACGCTGAATTCGCTCAAATGGAGCGCCATGCTGGGCGGCAACGACGCCGTCTCGCAAGGCATCGCATCGCTGTCCGAGCTGTTGCGCAACACGATCCTGGTCAAGGAGGAGCTCATCCCGCTCGACCGCGAGCTGGACAATCTGACGCACTACGCGACGATCCAGCGCATCCGCTACGGGGACTCGTTCGAGCTGGAGTTTGCGATCGAGGACGAGCTCCGCGACTGTCTCGTGCCGAAATTCATTTTGCAGCCGATCGTGGAAAATTCGATTTTGCACGGAGGCGGCGACGAGGGACGGAGCGTGCGGATCAAGGTGACCGGCGAGCGAGACGGGGCGCGGGTGCGGATCCGGATTCGGGACGACGGGAAGGGTTTCGATGCGGCAGAGGCGGGCTTGCGCGGCACGACGCATGCCAAGCTCTCGGGCATCGGCATCGGAAATGTGGACGAGCGGATTCGCCTGCACTTCGGCGTGCCGTACGGGCTGACGACGGCGAGTGTCGTGCAGGAAGGGACGGAGACGACGATCGTACTGCCGATCGTGCTGAAAGGAGAGAGGGACGATGTACAAAATACTGATCGCGGATGACGAGATCATCGTGAGGCATGCGGTCAAGTCGATGATCCGTTGGGACGACAGCCGCTTCGAATACGTCGGCGCCGCCGCGAACGGCCGCGCTGCGCTGGAGCTGGCGCGGGACGGCCGCGCGGACATCGTCATCACGGACATCAAGATGCCGGAGCTGGACGGCATCGGGCTGATTAAGGAGCTTGCGTCCAGCGGGTTCGACGGAGAGGTGCTCGTGCTGAGCAACTACAACGACTTCGACCTCGTCCGGGAGGCGCTGAAGTGCGGCGCGCACGATTACATGCTCAAGCTGACGCTGAAAAGCGAGAGCTTCATGGAGGCGCTCGGAGAGATCGCGGCCAAGCTGGATGCGCGCAGAGGGGCGGCTGGCGGGGCGGCTGGCGGCGCGCATGGCGCTGAGGCGGGGGCGCAAGCAGGCGCAGACACGGATCGGGCGCAGGCGGACCGGGAACGGGCGGGGACGGAGCGGGAGCGCGCGACCCGGATAAAGGCCTGGCTCGCCGCGATGGATGCCGAGGCGCGGGACGATGCGGGCGGCGAAGGCCGGCCGGGACGAGCGGATGAGGCCGTGTCGCGCGAGATCTGGCAGGACAAGGGCGAGCGCGTGCTGGCCTTTCTCGTCCGGCTGCGGGATGAGGAGCCCGCAAGGCCGGAGGGCGAACGCTTTGCGGACAAGCTGGGCGATCTCGCGGACAGCTTGTTTCCCGGCCGCAGGTGGGCGCATGCCGTTAAGGCTGACGACGGCTGCTTCGTGCTGGCGGCCGGGTACTCGGCCGCCCAGGCCATGCCGGAGGCGGGCGACGCGGCGCGGCGGATCCAAAGTCTGTGCGCAATGTATTACAACGCGCAGTCGCAGGTCGTCTTCGCCGAGCCGGCATCCGATGCCGGGGCGCTGCTGGAGCAGCTGCGGGGAAATCGGCGGGCGGCGCAGCTGCTGTTTTACGCGCAGCTTAGCGCGGCGGGGCTGTCGAACCGGACGGTGCCGGTCGAGGAGGACGACGAGTACCGCCGGGCCGAAGCGAGCTTGCGCGAGTCGGTGCGGGGCAAGCCGCAGGCCGGCTCGACCGATCTGTGGGTCGAGGGGGCGCTGCGCCTGATCGAGACCGCGGCCGAGCGGCGCATCGCCGCCCGCGCGCTGAAGCGGTCGCTCGGCGGGAGCGTCCTCGGCCTCGCCAACGCGCAGGGTTTCGGCATCCGTCGGGATTGGGACGAAGCGCCCTGGCTGGCGCGCATATCCGCGGCCGCGACGGATACGCAGCTCAAGGAGACCGTGCGCGAGCTGGCCGAGGATGCGGCCGAGCAGGCGGATGCGAAGCGGGACGCTTACCCGGCCGCGCGGGAAGAGGTGCGGCAGGCGCTCCGGTATCTGGAGGACCGGTACGCGGAGCGGCTCGCCATCGCGGACGTGGCCGCGCATGTCGGCTTGTCCGAGCCCTACCTGTGCCACGTCGTCAAGGCGGAAACAGGCCGCAGCCTGCTGACGCATCTGAACGAGATTCGGATGCTGAAGGCTTACGCGCTACTCGGGACCGGCCGCTATCTCGTGAAGCAGGCGGCGGCCGAGGTCGGCATTCACGACCCGTTTTACTTCAACCGGCTGTTCAAGAAGCGCTTCGGCATCGCGCCGAAGAGCGTGAAGCCGGCGGACTGAGCGTGTCGCCGGAAGTAGGCGGGCCAATCGCAAGCGATGAGCCTTCAATGCGCAAGGTAGGGGGACGCGGTTGCTTGGGGAGCCATGCACCGCTGCCGTGCACGGAAATTGTATATGGTGGGGCATGCGGTTGCTTGGGAGGGCGAGTATCGTTGCCATGCACAAATATTGTGCATGGTGGAGGGCATGCGGTTGCTTGGGAAGGCGAGCATCGTTTCCATGCACAAAAATTGTGCATGGTGGAGCGCGAGCAGCGATGGAAAGTGGCGAACTGCGTCATCGTGCACAATAAATGTGCATGGCGGGAGCGAGGCGGTTGGCTGAGGTATCGTGTATCGCTCTCATGCACAAAAGTTGCACTAGCCTTGCATTAAACCTCACATGTATAATTTGCTCTACTAAACTTACTATATTTTGAAGTATTCTACTTATCTTCAAGGACAAACATAGAAAAATCTCCTAATCTAAAGGGGTCGACGTGTATCCACACATCCCTTTAGCTTAGGAGACCAGCGTGGATATCATAACTCAAAATACCGTCATATCGCAATTGTTTTCTTTGCTTCCATTTGATATGGATCATAAGTGTTCCTTTTTCGACCACGGTGCTAAAAAGCTTACTGTCGCTAAGACGATGGGGCTGCTCGCGATTGCGGTTATGGCCAAATGGCCCTCTTACGACGCGATTTCCATGCAAGTGCGTGCCAACCCTTATTTGCAGCAGGCGCTGGATTTAAAGCAAATTAGCGCTTCTCAACTCAGTCGTAAGTTTAATGAGATTCCGACGGAATTCTTTCAGACACTTTTCGCGCAGTTGGTCGTGGAGCGCCAGTGTCCGGTCGAGCCTAAAAGCGGTATTTCCAAGAAGATTGGGAAGCTCGGCATCATTGATTCGACGTCGATTCACGTTCCTTACTCGGTACACGATTTCGCCAAGCTTTCCGTGTTCGACAGCAGTGTAAAAATGCACCTGCGAATCGTAGCGGCTTCGCCCGACGAGGTCTATCCGGATCATATGATTCCATCGACGCGCAATTATGACGACCGGGAAGTGGCCGTATCGATGGTCACCGATCCCGATCTCACCTACGTCATGGATCGTGGCTACGTGAAGTATGAGACGATGGACCAATGGGTCCATGACAACGTACGTTTCGTGATGCGCATCAACCATAACATGAGCATAACCCTGCTGGAACAAAGGGAAGTGCCTCATGCATCACCGATCCTTCTAGACGCCATCGTTCGGCTCGGCCGCGGGTCCAAGCGTATGAAAGGTGCTTTGCGGGTGGTTGAGTTTCTCGACGACAAAGCGCGCCGTTATCGTCTGGCCACCACGCGTTTCGATCTGACGGCCGAGGAGATCGCGGATATTTACCGCCGTCGCTGGTGGATCGAGTTGTACTTCAAATGGATGAAGCAACATCTGAAGTTGACGAAGCTGTACAGCACCAAGGCGCAGGGGATTTGGAACCAGTTGTTTCTCGCCTTGATCTGCAGCTTGCTCCTCCTAAAGCTTCAAGAAGAGCAAGGTTGGCGTCAGCGAACTTGGAAAGTGCTGCAGGCTGTAAACGCATACTTGATGCGGGCATGGACTGAGCTATGTGAAGAGATGAACCGTGAAGCAAGCCGTCATTCTCGGGGACGACAGCGAGCGAGCAAACCAACTACGCGCGACTCGCCCCCTGAAAGCCGCGTTGGATGGATTAAAGAAAGAAATTCGAATCCAAGAAAACGGAAGCCGCGAAAGAAGACATAAATTCCTGAAAATGGATACTCACGTCTACATCTAAGTAGAGCTCAATCTTTTCGCATTGTCGAGCAAAATCGCGAATGTAAAAATATACATCATTCGTATTTTTCATACATTTTACAACTTGAGCTGGTTGGATGTCAGGGTTTATGCAAGGCTAGTGCAAGACATGTGCATGAGGAAGATGGCCCAACTAACCAATCTCTGTGCCTTGCCCAAACCGCACGATTTTTGTGCGATTCCGCGCCACACCACCTGCTGTGGAGGCAGGGAAAGCGAGTTACTGAGGGCCAACCGCGAGCAACGCTCAGAACCGCACAAAATTTGTGCGGTTCCCCCTCACCTCATGTGCGACGGAGGCAGCCAAGACGAGTTACTCGAGGCCCACCGCGAGCAACGTGCCCAAACCGCACATTTCTTGTGCGGTTCCGCTCGACCGAAGCTGCTGCGGGCTGCGGCACATCGAGGAACACCGGCGACCCATCCGCTCCGTTCCACCTAGCTTCCGCTTCGGCCCCTGGCACCCCCGATGCCCGGCGTTCAACGCTTCGGACCGCCATAGCCAAGACAAACCAATGTAAGCTTTAAGCGGTTGCAAACCTGGACGATTTTAAGATTGCGCTTTCAGGCAAATCTCCATGTCATGAAACGCTACATGCGAATCCCATAATATTCTCCATGCTTCTCATTCGAATCGTTCATATGGCGCCAGACCCCATGCACGTATAATGAAGCCATCTCATCCGAGGGGGTCCAGAAATGAGTCCAAAGAAATGGTTGACCGCCGTCGGCGCGTCTGCGCTGGCTGTGTCGATGCTGGCAGGCTGCGGTTCGAACGGCAACGACGGCAACGGAAACGCCAACGGAGCAGCTTCGCCGAGTGCCGGCGCATCGTCAAATGCAAGTGCATCCGCTAGTGCCGATGCATCCGCTTCGCCGAGCGCGGCAGGCGCCAAGACGTTCGAGAATACCGAACTGAACATCGCCGTCTTCCAGGGCGGTTACGGCCGCGAGTACTGGGACAGGATCGCCGAAGACTTCATGAAGGACTATCCCGGCACCAAGATCAACATCACCGCGAGTCCGAAGATCGCCGAGCTCGTCCGCCCCAAGGCGGTCGCCGGCAATCCGCCCGACTTCCTGTACATGGCGGGCGGCGACAACGTGCCGTTCCTCAACGGCCTGATCAAGGACAACGCGCTCCTCGACCTGACCGATCTGTTCAACGAGCCGGCCGCGGACGGCGGAGCGCCGCTGAAGGACAAGATTCTCCCGGGCGTGCTTGAATCCCGCGCCATGTCGCCGTACGGCGACGGCAAGGTGTACCTCGCGCCGTACAACTTCGGCGTGCTGGGCTTCTGGTATAACAAGGACCTTGTCGACAAGAAGGGCATCGAGCTGCCGAAGACGTGGGACGACTTCTTCGCCGCGAACGCCACGGCCAAGGAAAACGGTCGCGCGCTGTTCACCTACCAGGGCCTTTATCCGGGCTACCTGGAGCAGATCATCGTTCCGTCCATCTACAGCTACGGCGGGCAAGAAGCGCTTGACCAATTTTTCAACTACGATCCGCAGTTCTGGAAGAGCGAGACGTTCAAGAAAGTATGGGGCATCCTCGAGCGCATCGCGACGGACGACAACGCCCTCATGAAGGGCACGGTCGCGCTGAATCATACGCAGGCGCAGACGTCGTTCCTGCAAGGCAAAGCGATGTTCATCCCGAACGGCACGTGGTTCGAGGACGAGATGAAGGACGCGCCGCGCGAAGACGGCTTCCAGTTCGGCTTCCTCGGCGTGCCGTCGGGCCAAGCCGGCCAGCCGCCGCTCGCGATGACGAACGTCGAGCAGATCGCGATCCCGGCCAAGGCGAAGAACCCCGAGCTGGCCAAGGAATTCCTGCGTTACCTGTACTCGGACAAGAGCGTCCAACTGAACGCGGAGACTTCCAAAGGCGTGCTCGCCGTCAAAGGCGCGCCGGACCTGGGCAAGGCTTTCCTTTCCGAGACGACCTACAATGTCTACAAAGCCGTCGACGGCGGCATGGTCGCCGTGAACGGCACGTTCAAAGCCGTCGCCAAGGGCAGCAAGTACAACCCGTCCGACGAAGTTTACAAGCCGATCTCTTCCATCATGAACAAGCAGATGACCATCGAGCAGTACGGCGACAAGCTGTTCAAGATCTACGAGGACATTCAGAAGGAGCTCAAGGCCAGCGGCGGCGAATGACCTCGCCCGGCACAACGGACTCCTGAAGAAGCGGAAGGCCTGCCGCGCATGACCGGCGGGCTTTCCCCGTTCTTGGGGGCAGACAGGAAGGGGATTTGGACATGACGATGAAAACAAGACGTGGCTGGTTCATCGCCGCCTGCCTTCTCCCGGGGCTCGCGATGTACCTCCTGTTCAAAGTATATCCGGCCGTGCAGGTGTTCCAGAAGTCGCTGTACCTCTGGACCGGCGTGGCCGACAAGCCGAAGTTTATCGGGCTGCAGAACTTCCGGGATATGTTCCATGACGACGCATTCCTGCTGTCGGTCCGCAACACGGGGCTGCTCATGCTGGTCGTCCCGGTCGTCACCTTGCTCATCGCGCTCGTCAACGCTTCGATCCTCACGCAGAGCAAGCTGCGCGAGCGAGGTTTCTACCGCACGGTCTTTTTCTTTCCCAGCATCCTCTCGTTCGTCGTCATCGCGATCCTTTGGTCGTTTATCTACCACCCGACGATGGGCTTCGTCAATTCGGGCCTCGAAATGCTGGGCCTCGGCGACTGGGCGCTGCCCTGGCTCGGCGATCAACGAACGGTGCTGTGGGCGCTCGCGGTCACGCTCGTCTGGCAGGCGGCCGGCTACTACATGGTTATGTACATGGCGGGCATCGACAGCATCTCGCCCGACCTGTACGAGGCGGCCTCGATCGACGGCGCGACGGCGTTCCAGAAATTTTTTCACATCACCGTCCCGATGCTCTGGGAGATCATTCGCGTGACGATCATTTTCAGCATCAACGGCGTGCTCACGATCAGCTTCGTCCTCGTCGCCGTCATGACGGCGGGCGGTCCGGACCGGCATTCGGAGGTCGTCATGACCTACCTGTACGGGCAGGCGTTCACCAACTCCAACTTCGGCTATGCGATGGCGATCGGCGTATTCATCTTCGTCGTCTCGATCCTGCTGGCCTTCATCAGCAATCGCCTGACGCAAAGGGGGTCCCACTAAATGGCCGGCTACTCCGTTTCCCCTGCATCGCCTGCATCTCCTACTTCCTTGGCGCAGCCGCGCAAGCCGGGCTTCTCCTTCGGACGGCTCCTGTTGCGCATCTTCCTGATCGTCCAGGCGCTCGCCGTCGTGTATCCGATCCTGTGGAACGTTCTCGCCTCCTTCAAGACGAACGAGGAGGTCATGGAGAGCCCCTGGAGCCTGCCGACCTCGCTGCAATGGGATAACTACTCCCGGGCCTTCAAGGCCGCGCGCATCGGCGACTATATGTTCAATTCGGCGTTCGTCGTCATCCTGTCGATCGCGATCCTGCTGCTGGCCGCCATGCCGACCGCCTACGTGCTCGGCCGCATGCGGTTCCGGGGGCGCGCGTTTCTGACCAACTTCTATATGGCCGGACTGTTCATCGGGAGCGTCTACATCATCGTGCCGCTGTTCATCCTGATGAACCAGATGCACATGCTCGACAGCCGTTTCTGGCTCAGCGCGGTCTACGCGACGGGCACGCTGCCTTTCGCCGTCTACCTGATGACCGGCTTCATGAAGGCGATCCCGCACGACTTCGAGGAGGCTGCGATGATCGACGGCTGCGGCTACTTCGGCACCCTGTTCAAGGTTATTCTGCCGATGACGCGCCCTGCGATCATTACCTTGTTCGTGTTCAGCTTTTTCGACTTCTGGAATGAGTACGTGCTCGCCATGACGCTCATCACCGACGACGCCAAGAAGACGGTGCCGATCGGCCTCTCCAACCTGATGCAGATTCAGCAGTTCGCGACCGACTGGGGCTCCTTGTTCGCCGCGCTCGTCATCGTGCTCATCCCGACGGTCATCGTCTACGGCCTGCTGCAGAAAAAGCTGACGGAAGGTATGATGATGGGAGGCGTCAAGGGCTGATTCGCGGCGGGGAAGATCGTGATTATGGGAAATGAAAGAGGTGTACGATGGCGACATTTACAGTATCGGGCAATCAGTTCGCGTACGAGGGCCGTCCGGTCAGACTGCTGTCCGGCGCGATCCATTACTTCCGGGTCGTGCCCGAATATTGGCGGGACCGGCTTCTTAAGCTCAAGGCGTGTGGGCTAAATACGGTCGAGACATACGTCGCTTGGAACGTCCACGAGCCAGAAGAAGGACGCTTCGTCTTCGATGGCATCGCGGACCTTGAGTCGTTTGTCCGGCTTGCCGGCGAGCTGGGGCTGCACGTCATCGTGCGGCCGAGCCCTTATATTTGCGCGGAGTGGGAGTTCGGCGGGCTGCCGGCCTGGCTGCTCGCGGACGACAACATGCGGCTGCGCTGCTACGACAAAGCGTACCTGGCCAAAGTGGACGCCTACTTCGACGAGCTGCTGCCGCGGCTGCGCCCGCTGCTCTGCACGAACGGCGGTCCGATCGTCGCGCTGCAGATCGAGAACGAATACGGCAGCTACGGCAACGACAAGCAGTATCTCGAATACGTGCGGGACGGGATGATCGCGCGAGGCATGGACGTGCTGCTGTTCACGTCGGACGGGCCCGAGGACCATATGCTCCAGGGCGGCATGATCGACGGCGTGCTCGCGACGGTCAACTTCGGCTCGCGCGCGGCGGAGGCGTTCGCCAAGCTGCGCGAGTATCAACCTGAGGGGCCGCTCATGTGCATGGAGTTCTGGAACGGCTGGTTCGACCACTGGATGGAGCCGCATCAGTCTCGCCCGGCTTCCGAGGTAGCGGAGACGCTGGAGGAGATGCTGGGCGAGGGCGCTTCGGTCAACTTCTACATGTTTCACGGCGGGACGAACTTCGGCTTCCTGAACGGAGCCAACCATATCGCGAGGTATGAGCCGACCGTGGGCAGCTACGACTACGACACGCTGCTGAGCGAATGCGGCGAGCCGACAGCGAAGTTTTATGCGACGCGCGAGGTGCTGGCGCGTTATGTCGAGCTGCCACCGCTTGAGCTGCCGGAGCCGCTGCCGAAACGGGCGTACGGCGAAGTGGCGATGACGGGGGCCGCGCCGCTGTTCGCGCAGCTGGATGCGCTGTCGACGCCCGTGCGACGGCCGTGCCCGGAGCCGATGGAGAAGCTTGGGCAGGCGTACGGGTTTATCTTGTACACGGTGCAGGTAACGGGGCCGCGCAGCGGCATGGAGCTCATCCTGCAGGAGGTGCGCGACCGTGCGCTCGTGTTCGCGGACGGCGTCTATGTGGGGGCCGTGGAGCGCTGGGCGCCGGCGGGCATCCCGCTGGAAGTGCCTGCTGCGGGCGTGCGGATCGACATCCTCGTCGAGAACATGGGGCGCGTCAACTACGGCCCGCTGCTGCGCGATCCGAAGGGCATCACCTGCGGCGTGCGGCTGGGCAATCAGTTTCTGTATGACTGGGAGATTCGCTGCCTGCCGCTGGCGGAATTGGGCGGGCTGACGTTCGGCGATATCGGCGTCGACGCTTCGGACGGATCGGTTGAGCCCGTTCGCCCGTCGCAGCTGCAATCGCAGCCGACCTTTTACCGCGGCATGTTCCGCGTTGAAGAGCGCGCGGACACGTTCCTGCGCCTCGACGGCTGGACCAAGGGGCAGGCGTTCCTGAACGGCTTCAACCTGGGCCGCTACTGGGAGGCGGGGCCGACACGCACGCTGTACGTGCCCGCGCCGCTCCTGCGCGAGGGGGACAACGAGATCGTCGTGTTCGAGCTGCATGGCACGGTCGCCCCCGTCGCGACGCTGACGGACCGAGCGGATTTGGGCTAGGGTTGGGGCGCGGGCTGCCAAGGCGCTGAGAGCCGAGACAGAGGCGGCGTGGGCGCCCGAAGCCTGCCTTCCGCGGCGGTACACGGCGCATAGCGCAAAATCGCGCTATGCTGAGGCCAATCGCCCGCCGACCGCGTCGCCGAAGGCTGTCGTCCGCGGCAGCACACGGCGCATAGCGCAAAATTGCGCTAATCTGAGGCCAATCGCCCTCCGACCGCGTTGCCGAAACCTGCCGTTCGCGGCAGTACACGCGCATAGCGCAAAATTGGAAAAATTGCGCTATTTTCATCGCTAAACTCAACCAGAAACATTACCATAGCCCGACGCTGCGGCTCTCCGCAGAGAAGTCTCAACTAGAAACCAACCGCGCACGTTCACGGATCACCCGCAATCCAATCCAACCATGAGAGGAGCAGCATCAGATGCCCGTATCCGCTGTCCAGGCCGCGCAGGTTCGGCCTTCGACTAGGCAACTCGCATGGCAAGAATTGGAGTTTTATGCCTTCATACACTTCTCCATGAACACGTTCACGGACAGGGAGTGGGGAGACGGCACCGAGGCCCCGTCGCTGTTCGACCCCTCCGCGCTTGACGCCAGGCAGTGGGCGCGCGCCGTTAAGTCCGCCGGCATGAAGGGTCTCATCCTGACCTGCAAGCACCATGACGGCTTCTGCCTGTGGCCGAGCGCTTGCACCGAACACTCCGTGCGGCGCAGCCCCTGGCGCGACGGCGGCGGCGATCTCGTGCGCGAAGTCGCGGACGCCTGCCGCGAGGAGGGGCTCCAGTTCGGCGTTTACCTGTCGCCGTGGGACCGCCATGAAGCTTCGTACGGCGATTCGCCCGCCTACAACGCCTATTTCCTGAACCAGCTTCGAGAGCTCCTCACCGGTTACGGCGAGGTGTTCTGCGTCTGGTTCGACGGCGCGTGCGGCGAGGGGCCCAACGGCAAGCGCCAGGTTTATGACTGGGACGCCTACTATGCCTTGATCCGCGAGCTGCAGCCCGGCGCGGTCATCTCCGTCTGCGGACCGGACGTGCGCTGGTGCGGCAACGAAGCCGGCCACACTCGGCCGTCCGAATGGAGCGTCGTCCCCGCATCGATGCGGGACAACGAGAAGATCCAGGCCAAGTCGCAGCAGGAAGACGACGGCGGCGCCTTCGCGACTCGCGTCAACACCGAGGACGACGACCTCGGCAGCCGCGCCGTGCTCGCCCTGGCGGATGAGGCGGTCTGGTATCCCGCGGAGGTCAACACCTCGATCCGGCCGGGCTGGTTCTACCATGCCGCCGAAGACGACCGCGTGCTGACGCTGGCGCAGCTCGCGGACCTGTACGAGCGGACGGTCGGCGGCAACGCATCCTTCCTTCTCAACATCCCGCCCGACCGCCGCGGCCTCGTTCACGAGCGCGACGCCGCGCATCTCGCCGAGCTCGGCGCATGGCTTGCGGCCGCCTACGGCGACGACCTGGCGGCCGGCGCGATCGCGACGGCATCCGCCGAATCCGATCCCGAGCATGGCGCCTCCCGCGCGGCCGACGGCAGGACCGATACGTACTGGTGCCCGCCCGAAGGCACCGAGCAAGCCGCGCTCGAGATCGATCTGGGCGCCGATCGCAGCTTCGACCGCATCGTGCTGCGCGAGCAGATCCGCGAGGGCCAGCGCGTCGAGCGCTTCCGCCTGGACGCCTGGCGCGAAGGCGGCTGGCAGCCGCTCGCCGAAGGCACGGTCATCGGCGCTAAGCGGATCTGCCGCGTGGCCGCGACGAGCGCGCGCAAGCTGCGGCTGCTCATCGACGAGTCCCGCTATCAACCGACGATCTCGGCGTTCGAAGTTTATAAAGCCGGCGAAGCCGCCCTGTTCTCCATGTGAGGATAGGGATTTTTCGCTTCCATCCCATCCATCCGTTTTCCTAATGAGAGGAGCTTCGTTCATGAACCCGCCCAACCTGCTGCTGATCACCGTGGACCAGATGCGCTTCGACTGTTTGAGCGCGCTCGGACACCCCGTCGTCGAGACGCCGAACCTGGATGCGATGACCAGCAAAGGCGTTCTTTTCCCGCAAGCCTACTCGGCCGTCCCGTCCTGCATCCCCGCTCGGGCGGCCATCATGACCGGCATGAGCCAGCGATCGCACGGGAGGGTCGGCTACCAGGACCAGGTACCGTGGCGCTATACGCATATGCTGGCGGGCGAGCTCGCGCAAGCGGGCTACCATACGCAGTGCGTCGGCAAAATGCACGTCTATCCCGCTCGCAACCTGTGCGATTTCCACAACATCGTCCTGCACGACGGGTATCTTCATCATAATCGGGACAAACGCGACACCCCGTTCGCAGAGCACTTCGATCAGGTAGACGATTATATGCGGTGGCTTCGGCGGGAAGCGGGGACGGAGGCGGACCTGACGGACCTGGGCCTGGATTGCAACGCTTCGACCGTCGGTCGCCCGTGGCATCTGCCTGAGGCCTTGCATCCGACCAATTGGTGCGTGACGGAGTCGATCGACTTTCTCCGGCGGCGCGACCCGTCGAAGCCCTTTTTCCTGTGGTCGTCGTTCGTACGGCCGCATTCGCCGCTCGATCCGCCGCAGGCCTACTTCGACCTGTACAAGGATCTGGAGCTGCCGGTGCCGCCGATCGGCGACTGGGTCGACAAGGAGGCTGCCGCGCTGGCTGGCGGCGCAGACCCGACATCGACCTTCGGGCGTCTGCCGAAGCGCAGGCTGGACAGGGCGCGGGCCGCTTATTACGGCCTCATCACGCATCTGGACGATCAGATCGGCCGGCTGCTGCAGGCGCTGGGCGAGTATGGCGTGCTGAACGATACGCTCATCCTGTTTACGTCCGACCATGGCGAGCTGATGGGGGACCATCTTGCGTTTCGCAAGTCGCTCCCCTATGAGGGCAGCGCCAAGATTCCGCTCATCCTCTGGGATCCCGGAGGCCGGTTCGGCCTGGCCGCAGGCAGCCGTCCCGACACGGTCGTCGAGCTGCGCGATATCATGCCGACGCTGCTCGAAGCGGCGGGCGCGCCGATTCCGGCCTCCGTTGAGGGCGCGAGCCTGCTCGGACCGGCGAGAGGAGAAGCGGGAGCCCGGCGTTCCTACCTGCACGGCGAGCACGCATACGGCGACCGGTCCAACCACTTCGTGACGGACGGCCGGGAGAAGTATATTTGGTTTTCGCAGAGCGGCGAAGAGCAGTTCTTCGACCTGACGGTCGATCCGGCCGAGCTCGTCGACAGGGCCGGCGACCCGGCGCGGGCAGACCGCGTGGCGCTATGGCGGGAACGGCTCGTCCGCGAGCTGGAGGGACGGGAGGAAGGCTATGTCATGGAAGGACGATTGGTAGCGGGCAGAGAGCCGCGCGCCTGTCTGTCTCACATTTTATAGTCCGACAGAATCGGGTATGCCATAATAAACATATGAATAAACGGCTGCCAGCTGGGGGCCGATTCTCGTCGGTGAAAGGGTGAACGTCATGCGCGTCATTCCCGCTTCTCGAAGCAAGCAGTGGCTCTCCTGGGGCGCGACGTCCTGGCTCGTCACGACACTGCTGTTTTGGCTCATGCGGTTCGTCGTGCTGGGACAGTCATGGACGGTCGTACACGCTTTCCGCTTTCTGCTGGTCGCCTTAGCCGTAAGCGCGTTCGCGGCTATATCCGGTTGGCTCGGCGCACGGTGGCTGGCCTTGTCGGTCCTATCGGGAAACTTGCTCGGTTTGCTGTTCATGGCGTTCGTTTCGCGCGGCACGGGCTGGGAAGATCTCTCGAGTCTGCTCTTATACATGGAGCTGCTTGGGCTTGGGTTGGTAGTCGGTATCGTTCTGGAGTTGGTGCTGTTGCTCAGGGGCAGGGCGGGACCCCGGGGCGGATGAGGGTCTGCGAACGCGCCGCTCAATATGAACCATTACCGTCAGGGAGATTACCCCTGGCGGTTTTTGCTGCGACTTTGCGCAGCGTTATAGGGTCCCAGGTCGTCAAACCGCAAGCGATTAGTCGGCGCAGGGGTAGTCAATACTTGACGGTGAAGGTAAGCTGGAGAAAAACGCGTCTTCACCGATCGGAGGAACCCGCATGTTCAGCCGACTCGCGAAAATTCCTTGGCGCTCGATTCGGGTCAAGCTGGTGCTTGGCCTTTTGGCCGTTACGCTGCCGCTGATCGCGCTGCTGATCTATAACAACCAATACAGCGTGGGCGTCGTCCACAACCAGGTGGCGATGTCGAACGAGAATCTGATCCGCATCTATATGAAGCAGATCGACGGACAGCTGACCGAGGCCGAGCGGCATATGGTCGCCTTGCAGACGACGGACCCGAACGTGCAGACGATGGGAGAGTCCGCGTCGGAAGATGCCTACATGCTGGCGAAGAGCGCCGTCTCGCGCAAGCTGTCTTCCGACCTGACCGTCTACCCGTATATCGACGGCTTCTTCGTCTACTCGGCGGCCCGGAAGGATATCGTGGAGGCATTCCGGGGCTCGTTCACCTATGCGGAGCTCGTCGCCATGCGCCAAACGATGGAACAAAAGGTGGATACGCTGATCTCCCACCCGGAATATACGAACGCCGCATGGAAGGCGGAGCGCATTGGCGAGCCGTACCATCTGGTCCGCGTCTTCGGCGACGGCAATCTCTATATCGGCGCGTGGGTCCGCGTAGCCTCGCTGGTGGAGCCGCTGCGCAGCACGCGGACGGGCGACGAGACCGCCGTTCTGATGGTTAACGCGGCGGGCGAGCAGCTGTACAGCACGCGTCCGCTGGAGGAAGCGGGACTGGACTTCTCGCGCGGGTTCGGCGACGGGTATTATTTGTCGGGACGCGGACACTCGCATCTGATCGTGGGCGAAGCGTCCGGCAAAGGGGATTTCGGCCTGGCAGCGGCGATTCCGGACCGTTCGATTCTGGAAAATCTGCCGTATCTCAAGCGGGCGACGGCGATCGTCATCGTGCTCGCGGTGCTGATGCTGCCGCTTGGCTTCTGGTTTCTTCGCCAACTGCTGCTGCTGCCGCTCCGCAAGATGGTCGCCGCCATGCGGCTGATCGGGCAGGGCAACTTCAGCACGCGCATGGAGGAGCGGCAGGCGCCGGACGAATTTCAGCTGGTCCATCAGACCTTTAACCTGATGAGCTCCCAGATCGAGGCGCTCAAAATCAATGTGTACGAGGAGCAGATCAGCAAGCAGCGCGCCGAGCTCAAGCAGCTGCAGCTGCAGATCAACCCGCACTTTTTCATGAATTCGCTCAACATCCTGTACAACTTGGCGCAGGTCAAGCAGTACGGCCTCATTCAGGAAATGACGATGTCCCTTGTCCAGTACTTCCGTTATATGTTCCAGAGCAGACGGTCGCTCGTGCTGCTGCAGGACGAGCTGGGCCATATCGGCAACTATTTGCGCATCCAGCGGATGCGATTTGCCGGGCAGCTGGAATGCGCGATCCGTGTGCCCGACTATCTCGGCGAGACGCGGATACCTCCGCTTCTGCTGCAGACGATCGTGGAAAATACGATCAAGCACGCGGTCCGGGCGGACGGACGGACGACGCTAACGATCGAAGCCGCGTTGGACGATCTGGCCGAGCAGCCCATGGTGTGCCTGACCGTTCGGGACGACGGGCCGGGCTACTCGGAAGGGGCACTGGCGGACTTCCGGTACGGCCGCGTGCCGACGGACGGCGAAGGCGATCATATCGGCCTGTGGAACGCCCGCGAGCGTCTTCGCCTCCAGTACGGAGATCAAGCTTGGATGGAATGCTACAACGACGACCCGCACGGCGCGGTGACGGAGATCGCGGTGCCGCTGAACGCGGACGGGAAGGGGAGGAAGGGCGATGCATACGCTCTTGATCGTAGATGACGAACCGCTCGCGGTAGAGGGCATTCGCTCGGGCGTGGATTGGGACGCGATCGGTATCGGCCGCGTGCTGACCGCATATGGCGCGGAGCAGGCCAAGACCGTGTTCGGCGAGGTGCCGGTGGACGTCATGCTGTGCGACATCGAGATGCCTCAGGGCTCTGGCCTGCAGCTGCTGGAATGGGTGCGTGCGCGCTACCCGAGGACGCAGACGATATTCCTGACCTGCCACGCGGATTTTCAATACGCCAAGCAGGCGATTCAGCTGGGCAGCCTGGATTATTTGCTCAAGCCGATTCCTTACGCGGACCTGGAGGCGTCGGTGCGAAAAGCGCTCGTCAAGTTCGACGAAGAGAGCGAGCTCAGCGAGTTCAGCCAGTACGGCAAGTATTGGGTGCAGCATCAGCCGCTGCTCGTCGAGCGGTTCTGGCTGGACATCCTGAACCACGAAATTCCGCCGCAGTCGGAGGCGGTCGCCAAAGCCGCCGAAGCGCGCAATATCCCGTACTCGGGCGAGCTGGTTTTCGTCCCGCTGCTGATCCGGATTCGGAGATGGTACAGGGAGTTCTCCTTGCGCGACAAAAAAATTCTGTCTTACGCGCTGCGCAAGTCGGCCGAAGAACTCGTGATGGAGCGGCACGACAGCGGGCTGCTGCTGTCGCCGGCGGAGGAGACGATGCTGGCGGTGCTGGGCGGAGACGGCCGTGAGACAGTCGATCTCCTGCGGCTGAAGTCGTCCTGCGAAGCGTATATGGCGGCGTGTCCGCGGTATTTTTATTGCGACGTAGCCTGCTATATCGGCGAGCCGGCGCACGTCCACGAGATGGGCGAGGGCTACAGGAGGCTGCTCGAGCGGGACGCGAACAACGTGTCGTACGACAGCCGCGTGTTCCTTCCGGGCGAACAGCGTGCCGAAGCGCGGGCGCATTCGCTCCCGGATATGGGCGTCTGGGCGGTTCTGCTGAAGGAAGGCGCGCGGGACAAGGTGCTGCAGGCGGCCGAAGCCTACATCGGCGAACAGCTGCGCGCCGGCGCACTCACGCCTTCGCTGCTCGGCGCGTTCGTGCAGGATTTTCAGCAGACCGTCCATTACGTATTGCAGGTTAAAGGCATCCAGGCGCATCGGCTGCTCGGCGATCGCGATTCGTCCGAGCTGTACGCCCGCGCGACCCGGTCCGCGCAGGACGCACTGGCCTGGATCCGCCATGCGGTGGGCAAGGCGATGGACTACGCGTCGGCGCTCGAGCATTCGCCCAGCGTGGTGGAGCAGGCCAAAGCGTACATCCGCGAGCATCTGGACGCCGACATCTCCAGAGAGGATATCGCGGCGCATGTCTTCCTCAACCCCGACTATCTGACGCGCGTGTTCAAA
The DNA here is from genome assembly GCF_030014955.1 of Cohnella hashimotonis. Taxonomy (NCBI): domain Bacteria; kingdom Bacillati; phylum Bacillota; class Bacilli; order Caryophanales; family Paenibacillaceae; genus Cohnella; species Cohnella hashimotonis. The sequence goes on along the minus strand of NZ_JAGRPV010000001.1, from coordinate 7,186,783 downwards.
CGGGATACGGGCCAGTCCATCTCGGACTACTTGCTGCAGCAGCGTCTCGACATCGCCGCCCAGCTGCTCGAGAACACGGACATGCCGGTCAGCGCCGTCGCGAGCAAGATCGGCTACGCCAACTTCTCGCACTTTTCGCGCATGTTCAAGAAGTACATGGACGCGGGCCCGGCCGAATATCGCCAGCGGCATGCCGCAGGCCGGCATAGCGAAGCACAAAGTCGGCAAAGTGACAGCCCGAGGTCGTGAGCGGAGCAGTACCCGAGACAGCGCTTGCTTACAATAAAGACAGTTACCATTCAAGCAAAGCGGGGGGAACGAACATGAGCAAGAAAAACACGGCCGCGGCTTCGCTGCTGCTCGCGACGGCGGTGGCGCTGTCGGCTTGCGGCGGCAACAACGACGGCAACAACGCGGCGCCGAGCGGCAGCTCGGCGGCAAGCGGCAATCCGGCTCCGTCCGGCAGCGGCTCGGCCGCGCCGAGCGGCAAGATGGAAGAGATCACCGTCACTTTTCCGATGATCAGCACCGTCATTCCGCAGATGCCGGCCATCGAAGCGGCGATCAACAAAATTTCGCAGGCCAAAATCAACACGACCGTCAAGCTGAAGGCGATCAGCTCGGGCGAATGGGTGCAGCAGACGAATCTGATGTTCACCAGCAACGAGACGATGGACCTCATGTACGTGAGCGGAGGCCTATACAGCAGCATGGTCGCCAAGAACCAGCTGGTGGCGCTCGACGAGCTGCTCGGCCAGTACGGAGAGGGCGTCAAGGCGGCTGTCGGCGAGGATTATATCAACGTGCCCAAGATCAAGGGCGCCATTTATGCGGTGCCGTCCGTGCGCGACCTGGCGAGCAGTTACGGCGTGATCATGCGCAAGGATCTCATCGACAAGTACAACATCGACGTCGACGCGATCAAGACGCTGGACGACTTCGCTGCCGCGCTGAAGACGGTCAAGGCCGGCGAGCCGGACTTCGCGCCGCTCGTGCCGCCGGGCGTCAACATGTCTTTCCTGGACGGTTATATGACGTACGACAATCTGGGCGACTCGCTGGGCGTGCTGCCGAACTACGACAACGGCCTGAAGGTCGTCGATCTGTACGAGTCGCAGGAATACAAAGAGCTAGTGACGAAGTTCCGCCAGTGGTACCAAGACGGCTATGTTCTGAAGGATGCATCGACGAACAAGACGTCGACGTTCGAGCTGCTCCGCTCCGGCAAGGGCTTCGCCTATTTCGCCGCGATTAAACCGGGCATCGCCGAGCAGGAAGGGAAGGCCGCCGGCACCGAAGTCGTCGCCAAAGAGCTGACGCCCGTCATCGCCAGGACCGGCACCGTCACCGGCGCCATGTGGGGCATTCCCGTCAATTCCAAGCATCGCGAATCGGCGATGAAGTTCCTTAACTTGATGTATGCGGACAAGGATATCGTCAATCTGCTCGACTGGGGCATCGAAGGCGAGCACTATGCGAAGGTCGACGGCCAGGACGGCGTCATCAAGTATCCGGAGGGCGTCAACGCCGCCAATACGACCTACAACATGCCGCTCGGCTGGATGTTCGGCAACCAGTTCCTGTCCTACACGATGGAAGGCGGCGACGCCGACATCTGGAACAAGATGGACGCGTTCAACAAAAGCGCGCAGCACTCCAAGGCGATGGGCTTCGCCTTCGACGCGACGCCGGTCAAGACCGAGTTCGCGGCGGTGTCCAACGTCGTCACCCAATACAAGCTGCCACTGGAGACGGGCAGCGTCGATCCGGAAAAGGTACTGCCCGAGTTCATCGCCAAGCTGAAGTCGGCGGGCATCGACAAGATCGTCGCCGAGAAGCAGAAGCAGCTGGACGAGTGGGCGAAGGCCAATCCGACTCCGTAATTCAACGCGCACGCGTGCATCTTTGCCCGGCCAATCCTGCATTGGCCGGGTTCTTTGCCGTTCGGCAAGCAGTGGCGGAAGACGGCCCGGCAGGTGGTCGGCAAAGCGCAAAGCGGAAGTCGCCGCAGCGGTAGTGGGGGCGTTCGTCGCTCCGATACAATCGATTCATAGCGCCGGCGGCACGATACGCCGACGACAAGAAAGGGGAGAATACGGTGGCCACGATCGCGCACCGCAAAAAACGCCGCAGCCTCCGCCGGTTCGTCCCGCTGTACCTCATGCTGGTGCCGGGACTCGCGTACCTGGTCCTCAACAATTATTTGCCGCTGTTCGGGCTGTCCATCGCCTTCAAGAACATCGACTACAGCAAGGGCATCTGGGGCAGCGACTGGATCGGCTTCGACAACTTCGAGTACCTGTTCAAGACGAGCGACGCGCTCCTCATCACTCGCAATACGCTGCTGTACAACGCGGTCTTCATCGTTCTCGGGCTTGGCCTCGCCATCGCGGTGGCCATCCTGCTGAACGAGATCAAAAACCGGTTCGCCTCGCGCTTGTACCAGAGCGTCATTATCCTGCCGTTCCTCATCTCGATCATCCTCGTCAGCTACCTCGTGTACGCGATGCTGAGCACCGATACCGGCTTTCTCAACAAGACGCTGCTGCCCGCCCTCGGGATCGAGCCGATCGCCTGGTATACGGAGCCCAAGTACTGGCCGTATATTCTGACGTTCGTGCATCTGTGGAAAGGCGTGGGCTACAACTGCATCGTCTTCCTAGCGGCGATCATCGGCATCGACGGCGAGTACTACGAGGCCGCGCGCCTCGACGGCGCGTCCAAGTGGCTGCAGATCCGCAAGATCACGATTCCGATGATCACGCCGGTCATCATCATGCTCATGCTGCTCGCGATCGGCAGGATATTCTACGCGGACTTTGGGCTGTTCTACCAGGTGCCGCTGAATTCGGGCGCGCTGTTCGAGACGACGAACGTCATCGACACCTATGTCTTCCGCGGCCTGATGCAGCTCGGCGACATCGGCATGTCCTCCGCGGCGGGCTTTTACCAATCGGTCGTCGGCTTCGTGCTCGTGCTGATCTCCAATTATATCGTTCGCAAAATCAACAAAGAAAACGCTTTGTTCTAAGGAGGGACCGACATGGACGTTGAAAACCGAAAGTGGCAATGGGCCGCGCATGCGGTCCTGATCCTGCTGTCGCTCGCCTGCGTACTGCCGTTTATTCTGCTGTTCATGGCTTCGATCACCGACGAGAAAACGATCGTCGCGAACGGGTACTCGTTTTTCCCGTCCCGCATCAGCTTCAGCGCCTACGAATACTTGTGGAACCAGTCGAGTCAGATTTTCCACGCGTACGGGATCACGGTGCTCGTGACCGTCATCGGCACGTTCGCGAGCCTCGTCATCACTTCGCTGCTCGCCTACCCGCTGTCGCGCAGGGATCTGCCCGGCGGCCAGTTCATCGCCTTCGTCGTCTTCTTCACGCTGCTGTTCAACGGCGGCCTCGTGCCAACCTACATGGTGTACACGCAAGTGCTCGACGTGAAAAACACGCTGCTGGCGCTGCTGCTCCCCTGGCTGCTCATGAACGGCTTCAACGTGCTGCTCATGCGCACCTTTTTCCAGACGACCGTGCCGCTTGCCGTACTCGAATCCGCGAGCATCGACGGCGCAGGCGAGTTCAAGACCTACTATCGAATCGTCCTGCCGCTATCGCTGCCGATTCTGGCGACGGTCGGCATGTTCCAGGGCCTCGCCTATTGGAACGACTGGAACAACGGGCTTGTGTTCGTGACCGAGCCGAACCTGTTCAGCCTGCAGAACGTGCTCAACCGCATCATGAACGACATCCAGTTCCTCACGACGAGCGGCGGCGCGGGCAGCAGCCAGGCGCTGGCGGCCTTGCCGAGCGAGACGTTCCGCATGGCGATCGCCGTCATCGGCGTCGTGCCGATTTTGATCGCCTATCCGTTTTTCCAGAAGTATTTCGTCAGAGGCATGACGATCGGCGCGGTTAAGGGTTGAGGTCGCTGACACGCAATCGACGCGAATGACACGAATGATGTGACTGACGTGACTGACGTGACTGACGTGACTGACGTGACTGACGCGATTGACGCGATTGACGCGATAAAAAATAGACGCGCGGATTCTTATTCTGCGAGGAGGTACGGTCAATGCTCGGAATATGGCATGCGTTTATCGAGACGCCCCGGCTGAAGCTGAAGCTCCAGTTCAAGGTGGCGAAAAAAGCCGCCTATGCGCTCGACATGGCGATGGAGCCGTTCCCGCTGCCGGTGCGGTTCGATCGCGTAGAGGCCGAAGGCGGCACCCTGCGCGCGACCGGCAGCGCTTATTGGAAGCCGGACGAGGAAACGAGCGTGGAGCTGCGCTTCGAGGGAGACGCCTTCGAGGGCAGCCTGCGGCTGCCGTCCTTTGGCGTGTTCGCGCTGGCGTGTATCCGCGGGCGCGGTCCCACGCTCTACGCTTCGCTGGCGGACGAGATCGCCGCTTACCGGAAGACGGACGCGCCGCCGCCTCGCAGCGAAGCGGAGATCGGCGAGGCGGTCGAAGCGCTGCTCGGCAAGCTGTCGCTCGCCGATAAGGTAGGCCAAATGTGCCAGTGCATGGCTTCCAACTTCTCATTCGGCGGCGCGGTCGCGTCCGACCCGCCGGAGAAGCTCGTGGCCGAAGGCCGCGCCGGCTCCGTGCTCGGCGCCTTCGATCTGGGTCGCGTTTTCGAACTGCAGCGGATTGCGGTCGAGCGGTCGCCGCATGGCATCCCGCTGCTGTTCAACAACGACATCATCCACGGGGCGCAGACGATCTTCCCGGTGCCGCTCGCCTGGGCATGCAGCTGGGATATGGACGCGATCCGCGAAGCTTGCGCCGTCTCGGCGCGCGAAGCCGCGGCCTCGGGCATCGTGTACAACCACGGTCCGATGGTCGATATCTCGCGCGATCCGCGTTGGGGCCGGGTCGTAGAAGGCGCCGGCGAGGATCCGTATCTCGGCGCGCTTATCGCTAAGGCGCAGGTCGAGGGCTTCCAGGGCGGCACGGACGGGCAGGGCTCACTGCGCGATCTGGATACGATCGTCGCCTGCCTGAAGCACTTCGTCGGCTACGGCGCGGCCGAAGGCGGGCGCGACTACAACACCGTGGACATGTCCGAGGCGACGCTGCGCAACGTTTATTTGCCGCCTTTTCAGGCGGGAATCGAAGCGGGCGCGGGGGCGGTCATGAACGCCTTCAATATCTACCAGGGCGTGCCGGTCGCGGCGAGCGTCCCGCTGCTGAAGGAGCTGCTGCGCGACGAGCTCGGCTTCGAGGGCGTGCTCATCTCGGACTATGGCGCGGTGGACGAGATCGTGCAGCACGGCCATGCGCGGGATGCCAAGGAGGCTGCGAAAAAGGCGGTCGACGCGACGATGGACATCGAGATGGTCACGCGGGCTTACGACCATATCCCGCGGCTGACCGCGGAAGGCAAGCTGTCCCAGAGCCAAATCGACAACGCGGTGCGCCGCATCCTGACGCTCAAGTACAGGCTCGGCCTCATGGACGATCCTTACCGGTACATTCGGCCGGAGCGGGAGGCGGAGATGCACTTCAGCGAGTCGCATCTTGCGGCGAGCCGGGCGCTGGCGTCGAAGTCGATCGTACTGCTGAAGAACGACGGCGCGCTGCCGCTCGGCGGCGCGTCCGGTGCGGGCGGTCGGCTCGAGGGGGCCGGCGATGCCGTCTCCCTTCCTTCGACCGCATCGCGGGATTGCGGCCCCGGCGGCCGCGGGAAGCTCGCGCTGATCGGACCGTTCGCCGACAGCAAGGACCTGCTCGGACCCTGGCAGTTCTCGCGCTTCGGACACGAGACGGTCACGCTGTACGAGGGGCTCGTCGCCGCGGGCTATGGCGAGGACAGGCTACTGTACGCGCAGGGCAGCGGCGTCGGCACGCCGATCGACGGCGGCATTGAGGCCGCCGTCGCGCAGGCCGAGCAGGCCGACGTCGTCCTTCTCGCGCTGGGCGAAGACAGCGGCATGTCGGGCGAGGCCGCCTCGCGCATGCGCATCGCGCTGCCCGACGCGCAGCTGCGGCTGGCCGAGGCTGTCGCCGCGACGGGCAAGCCCGTCGTCCTCGTGCTGACGAACGGACGGCCGCTCGATCTGACCTGGTTCGACCGGCATGCGAACGCCATCGTCGAGACCTGGTTCCTCGGCTCGCAGGCGGGCCATGCGATCGCGGACGTGCTGACCGGCGCGTGCAATCCGTCGGGCCGGCTGACGATGAGCTTCCCGCTGCACGAAGGGCAGGTGCCGGTGTACTACAATCATTTCCGCACGGGCCGGCCTCTGACGGAGGCGAACGCGGGCGAGAAGTTCATTTCCAAGTACCTCGACGGCCCGAACGAGCCGCTGTATCCGTTCGGCTACGGACTCGGCTACGCCCGGTTCGAATACGGCGAGCTGCGGCTCGACAGGGAAACGCTGACGCCGGGCGGAAAGCTCGAGGCGCGCGTGACCGTGACGAACGCTGATGGACCTTCTGGCGTAGAGACCGTGCAGCTGTACATCCAGGACGTATGCGGCAGCATCGTGCGTCCGGTGAAGGAGCTGAAAGGCTTCGCGCAGGTGGCGCTTGCGCCCGGCGAGAGCCGGGAGATCGTCTTCGCAATCGGCGAGTCCGATCTCGCCTTCTGGTCGCCGGCAGCCGGCTATGCGGCCGAGCCGGGCGAATTCCGTGTCATGGTCGGCCCGAACAGCCGCGACGTGCGGACGGCTTCGTTTGAATTGCTCGAAGCGTGAACGCATAGCCATATAAAATCGATTTGGAGGGATTAAGGCATGATCGAGACAGGGGACATCGGAACACTGATCGCGCAGATGACGCTGGAGGAAAAAGCGAGCCTCTGCTCCGGCGCAGATACCTGGCACACGCGGGGCATCGAGCGGCTCGGCATCCCGTCCGTCATGCTGACGGACGGCCCGCACGGCCTGCGCAAGCAGCAGGCGTCGGCGGACATTCTCGGCATGTTCAACAGCGTGCCCGCCACTTGCTTTCCTTCGGCTGCGGGCGTCGCCAGCTCGTGGAACCGCGCGCTGATCCGGCGCATGGGCGAGGCGCTCGGGCTGGAGTGCCAGGCGGCAGAGGTGGCGGTGCTGCTCGGGCCGGGCGCCAACATCAAGCGTTCGCCGCTTTGCGGACGCAACTTCGAATACTTTTCCGAGGATCCGTACTTGTCCGCCGAGATGGCGGCGCACCATATCATGGGCGTGCAGAGCCAGGGCGTGGGAACCTCGCTCAAGCACTTCGCGGCGAACAATCAGGAACATCGTCGGATGACGAGCGACTCGGTCGTCGACGAGCGCACGCTGCGAGAGATCTATCTGGCCAGCTTCGAAGGCGCGGTCAAGCAGGCGCAGCCCTGGACGGTCATGTGCGCGTACAACAAAGTCAACGGCGAGTATGCTTCGGAAAACGAACGGCTGCTGACCGGCATTTTGAAGGAGGAGTGGGGCCACGAGGGATTCGTCGTCTCGGATTGGGGCGCGGTCGACGAGCGGGCCCGGGGACTGGCCGCCGGACTCGAGCTGGAGATGCCGGGGAGCAACGGCGAGGGGGAACGGAAGATCGTGAGCGCCGTATTGGACGGCACACTGCCCGAGGCGAAGCTCGACGCGGCCGTAGCGCGTCTGCTGCGGATCGTGTTTAAAGCAGTCGATGCGCGCAAGCCGGGCGCGTCCTATGACGTCGACGCGCATCATCGTCTGGCGCGCGAGGTCGCTCGCGAGAGCATGGTGCTGCTCAAGAACGAAGGCGGTATTCTACCGCTAACCAAGGGTGGCCGGATCGCGGTCATCGGCGCGATGGCCCGCGAGCCCCGCTACCAAGGGGCCGGCAGCTCGCAAATTAACCCGACGCGGCTCGACGACATTTACGAGGAGCTGAAAAAGTCGGCGGGCGAAGGGGCTGCGCTCCTCTACGCGCAAGGCTACGCGTTGGACGCGGAGACCCCCGACGAGGCGCTGGCGGCGGAGGCCGTACGCGCAGCCGCGGGATCCGAAGTCGCGGTGCTGTTCGCCGGGCTGCCGAAGCGCTACGAGTCGGAGGGCTTCGACCGCGCGCATCTGCGGATGCCCGCCAATCAGGTCGCGCTTATCGAGGCGGTCGCCGCCGCGCAGCCGAATCTGGTCGTCGTGCTCGGCAACGGCGCGCCGGTCGAGATGCCGTGGCTCGGATCGGCGAAAAGCGTGCTTGAGGCGTATCTGGGCGGACAAGCGCTCGGCGGCGCGATCGCGGATCTGCTGTTCGGTGACGCCAATCCGTCGGGCCGCCTCGCGGAGACCTTCCCGGCAAGGCTGGAGGACAATCCGTCGTATTTGTTTTTCCCGGGCGAAGGCGACCGCGTCGAATACCGCGAAGGCATCTTCGTCGGCTACCGCTACTACGACAAGAAGCGGATCGAGCCGCTATTCCCGTTCGGTCACGGCTTAAGCTATACGACCTTCTCTTATGCCAACCTGGCGTTCGATCGTCAAGAAATGCTTGATACGGACACGCTCGCGGTATCGGTCGACGTGACGAATGAAGGCGCGCGTGCCGGTCAGGAGGTCGTCCAGCTGTATGTGCGCGACGCTCATAGCGCCGTCATCCGGCCCGACAAGGAGTTGAAGGGCTTCGAGAAAATCTCGCTGGCGCCGGGGGAATCGAAAACCGTCGCCTTCAAGCTGGACAAACGCAGCTTCGCCTACTATGACGCGGAAGCGGAGGACTGGACGGTCGATACCGGGGCATTCAAGATATTGATCGGCCGCTCGTCGCGCGACATCGCGCTCTCGGGCGTCGTCGAGGTGCAATCTACGGCGAAGCGTCCCGCGGCCTATCACCGGAATTCGACCCTTTCCGAGCTGGAGAAGACGGAGGCCGGCGCGGCTTTCGTCAAGCAGTTGACCGCGGCGCTGCCGTTCGCCTCGGCGCTCGAATCCGAGCATGCGGCCATGTTGAAGGCGTTCATGGCGCATATGCCGCTGCGCGGCCTGCTCTCGTTCAGCGGAGGCAAGTTCACCGAAGAGGCGCTCGAGGCGACGCTGCGCAAGCTTAACGGGGAAGGAGAGACGGCAAGATGAATGCACCTGTGTATTTATATCCGCAGCCGCGTCAGTACGTCGAGCGGGGCGGCGCCTCGCCGGCCGCGACGCGCTTCGAGGCGCGGCCGGCAGACGAAGCCGCCTCACGCATGGCGGAGGCGGCGGGCGCCGCCGAGCGCCTGAGGGCTGCAGTCGCTCCCGCGCTCCGAGACGATGGCCAGGCCGACGGCCTGGCAGATCCTGCAGCCAGCTCGGCAACGGTGGCGCGGATCGTCTACGACCCGAGTTTGCACCCGCAGGGCTACGAACTGAGCTGGGACGCGGCAGGTCTGCGTCTGGCCGCCGCTACCGCCCAAGGGCTGCACTACGCGCTGCTGACCGCGGCACAGATGATCGAGGGCCAGCGCGAGGTGGGGGAGTGGGCGCACTGCATCGTCCGGGACGAGCCCGACTTCCCCGTGCGCGGCGTTATGCTTGACATCGGACGAGGCAAAATTCCGAAGATGGACACGCTGTACGGGCTGGTCGACCTGCTGTCCGCGGTCAAGTTCAACCACCTGCAGCTTTATATGGAAGGCTTCGCCTTCGACTACCGCAAGTACGCGGATCAATTCCCGGACACGACGCCGGTTACCGCCGCGGAATTTCGGGCGCTCGATGCCTATGCGGCAGCCCGGTTCATCGACCTCGTGCCGAACCAGAATTGCCTTGGCCATATGGGGGCCTGGCTCGCGAAGCCGGCGTTCCGCGAGCTCGCCGAGCATCCGGACGGGATGCCGGCGCCGCCGCCGATCCCGTTCAAGATCCCGCCGCTCACGCTCAACCCGGCAGACCCGCAATCGGTCGCGCTGGCGAAGGATCTGTTCGACGAGCTGCTGCCCAACTTCAGGTCCGAATACGCCAATATCAACCTGGACGAGCCGTTCGGGTTAGGCGCCGGCGCGAGCAAAGCCAGAGCCGACGAGGTCGGCGTTGGACGGCTCTATTTCGACTATGCCCTGCGTATGATCGAGATCGTGCGAAGCCACGGCAAAAAAACGCTCATGTGGGGCGATGTGCTCGCTCATCATCCGGAGCTCGCTTCCGAACTTCCTGCCGACGTCACCGTCCTGCACTGGAACTACGATGCGCCGGTGCCTTACGAGCCACACTGCCGCAGGCTGCGGGAGAGCGGCGTGCCGTATTACGTCTGCCCTGGCACGAGCACCTGGTCCGCCATCACGGGTCGCACGGACAACATGCTCGCCAATATCGCCGATGCCGCCAGAAACGGCAAGGCTTACGGCGCCGGGGGACTCGTCGTGTGCGATTGGGGCGACGGCGGACACTGGCAGCCGCTTGCAGCCAGCTATCCGGCGTATGCCTATGCGGCCGGCGCGGCCTGGCAGGCGGAAGCCAATCTCGAAGCGACGGTGCCGCTGGAGCGCCACGTCTCGCGCCGCATGCTTCAGGAACGCAGCGGCGCCGGCGCGCGGCTGCTGCTCGAGATGGGGCGCTATTACCTGCTCGAACGAAGCTCGGCCGAAAATATGACGTACACCAGTTATTTGTTGGGGCGCGGCTTGCTGACGCGGGAGGAGCTGGAGAGGCAGCTCGCCGTCAATGTCGAGATTCAGCGGCTGATGGGCGGCAGCGGCACGCCGTTCGAGCTCGACTACCGTTACCCGGAGGCGGAGGCTTGGCTTGCTGCGCGCGTTGAGGAACTTGATTCCCTGGTGCTTGTGGGGGACGATGCCGACATCACGCGTGCCGAGCTCGCCAACGCGCTGCGCCTGATCGGCCAGGGCGCGGGGCTGCACCGGTACGTTTTCGGTCAGGAGTTGCCCGATGCCGAATCGCGTCGCCACTGGCTGGTCCGGTTGAAGGGCGAACTGGAGGAGACCATCCGCGAGTTCGAACGGCTGTGGCGCGCGCGCAACCGCGAAAGCGGCCTCGCCGATAGCAGCGGCGCGCTGCGCAAGCTGCTCTCGCAATACGAGGACCGGTTGCGTGACGCCGGCGAATCGCCAAAATAAGCAAAAATGCCAAAAACCCGTCAGCGATGCGCTGCTGACGGGTTTTGCGCGATTCTTGGACGCTCGCTTATCCGTTATTTAAAATAAGAAGTCGTTAGCGGAATGAACACCGAGCCGCCGTCGGATGTTTCGGCCCATACGTAGAGCGCGTTGGAACCCCCGATGTCCACTTCAACTGTGGCGAGACCGTCGCCCATGGCGATCGGCGTCGTTTTCAGCTCGATATCGGTGTCGCTATCCTGAACGTTGAACGACTTGATGTCTTTGCCGATCGCGGCAATTTGAATGTACAGCTTCTGGTACTTCTTTTTCGGATAAAGCATGAACGAAGCGCTGCGATCGCCGCTGTTGTTGTCCAAGAACACTTCCTTGTAATCCTTGCCGTCATAGACGGTCTTGGACGGATCCTTCGTGTGATTGTCGCCCTCGAAACCGGTCGCAATCGAGATGCCGTCGACCGTCTCGCCGAGTTGGATGAGGCCCTTATTGTCCACGTGCACGGCGATGCCGAGCGCGTCGGAGACGGAACGAATCGGAAGGTAAGTCGTATTGTTGTAAGTGATCGGCGCGAGCGTGCCGCCGTTGCCGTCGCGCAGCTGGAACGGCTTGCCGTTTACCTTGAAGCTCAGTCCGGAATTTAAGTAGGCTTTGATCGACGTCAGGTTCGAAGCGGCATAAGCGCCCGCCCCCATGCTGGCGACCATGGACAGCCCGATGACGGCTGCGGTCAGCTTTTTCTTCAATCTGTTCACGCTCCCATGGCATTCATTTGCAATTACGCAATCCTAGTATAGAAATGTCTGGAAAGACTTCGCAACGATTCCCGAATAAATGGTTCCAAAGACCTTGGCCGCGCTTCGTTCCGCATATCCCTTGTCCCGCTTGGCATACTACTTGCGGCGCGTATCCAATCGAAGGGGGTTTTTCCAAATTGAATCTGGGCAACCATGAAGCGCTTGAACTAAGCGAACTCCTGATGAGCTGCACGAACTCCATTCAGTCGATGGCGCTGTTCCTGAATCAGGCCAAGGATCCGGAGCTGAGGGAGATGATTGCCAAGCAGTATCCGGCCCACGTACAGGATTACAATATGAAGATCGAATTCGTGAAAAAAATGACCGGCTCCACGGACAAGCTGAACGTCCCCGGCCTGTCGATGACGGCGCTCCTGCCCGTGCCTGCGCCGCCGTATCCGTCCATCGAGCCCCAGGTGAAGCTGGCCGAACTGGACGACCGGGCGATCGCCACTTCGTACTTGCTGACTTTGAAGCGCGCGGGCCGCGAGTACGCGTGGGCCGCCTTCGAATGCGGGACGCCGCAGCTGCGGGCGTTTCTCGAGGACGCGTTCCGCATGTGCTCGCATCAGGCGCACGAAGTATGGTCGTACATGGGCCGCAAAGGGTGGTATCCGATCGTGCCCGCGACGGGCAACCTGATGGAGACGGTCGGCCAGATCTACCGGGAAGTGCCGAATCATCAGCCGATGACGGTGTACCAATAAAAAAGGCGTCCGGACCCCCGGAAGCCGCGGCGCCGGTCGAACGGTCGCGCCGGCTATGCGATAAGCAACCGATAAGCAACCGGTAAGCAACGAAAAACACCGAGCGGACCAAGCCGTTCGGTGTTTTTCGTTGGCATTTTTTTATCCTGCGGCCACGGTGGGAGCGGAAGCGGAGGCGGTCTGACCGGGCTCCTGGCGTCGGGAGGCGTCCAGCCGTCCCTTGTACAGCGATATCACCGTGCCGGTGATCGCGAGCGAGAGCGCGGAGATCAGCGCGCCGCCGAGGGAGATGGCGGACAGGCTCGTCGCAATGACCGCCAGGTCGAACGCAAAGCCGGTCTTGCCGGGGTCGCGCCCGTATTTGAGCTGCAAATAGCGCGCCAGCACCGTCGAGCCGCCGAACGATGCGCCGTTTTTGAACAGGATGCAGATGCCGATGCCGACGAGCGTGCCGCCGACGACGGCTTCGCCCATGACGGGCAAGCCGTATACAGGCAACAGCCCTTCGAGGGAGGTCAAGCCGGACAGCAGGGCGATGGCCCCGATCGTCCGAAGCGTGAACGAGCGGCCCATTTTGACCCAGGCAAACAGCAGGAAGGGCAGGTTGATCAGGATAAACAGAACCGGGAACTTCATATGGAGCAAGTAAGAGAGACTGAGCGCCAATCCGGCGCTGCCTCCGGTGACGATCCGGGCTTCCTTCAGCAGCGATACGCCGATGGCCGTGACGATGCAGCCCAGTACGATGAGCAGCCATTCCCTGCGTCGCTGATGCATGATATGATTCATGACAAACGCCTCCGCTTCTGATTGCCTACCATGAAGTAATGTTATATTCCATGATACGCAGCGAGTAAGCGCCGAGAAATGTTGAAGTGAAGCTCTTTTGTGTTACTTAATCTCACATTGAAACAATAAACGCCGGATGTCCTGCAATTTGAAGGTGAGGGTGAATCTACATGGATCGCATAGACATCAGCCTGCTCAAGCTGCTGCAGGAGGACGGCCGAATGACGGTCAGCGAGCTGTCGAAGCGGCTGTCGCTCAGCCGTCCCAGCGTCTCGGAGCGGCTCGCGCGCCTGCAGGAGCGGGGGATCATTACAGGCTTCAGCGCCGTCGTGTCGGCGCCGGCCGTCGGACGAAGCGTACAGGTGATTATTCAGGTCAGCGAGCTCAAGATATCGCCGCTCGTGTTCGAGCGCCGGATCGCCGAAGAAAGCGACGTTTTGGAGTGCCACCGCGTTACGGGCGCCGTTACATTCGTCATCAAGGCGGCTGTGACGGACCTAAATGCGCTGAACCGCCTCGTCGAGCGGCTGATCCCCTGCGGCATGCTGAATACGTCGGTCATTCTGTCTTCCCCCGTAGCGGGCCGGGCGGTGCTGCCGCACTCGGAGGCGTCGGACACCTGAGCGCTACCAGGCCGGGTTCCGAAGCGCCAGCGCGTAACCAAAAGGCGGAGCTGCCGGCGCTCCGCCTCTTCTCGCTGCCTTGCGCTGCCCTGCGGCAAGCGATCGTTAAAGATGATTAATCTATCGCAGCGTATATCATTAATTGAATAAAGCAAAGCGGCCTGCGTGAAGCTATCGCGCAAAAGTACGCGATTGAGAGCCGCATTCGTTCGTCTTATCGTCTATCGCGCAAAAGTGTAGGATTGTTATCTCAAACAAGCGAGTTCTCGCTTCAATAGGCGAGCTAAAGTACACTTTTGCACGATAGATCGCAATAAACCGCCATACGAGCCTTGTATGATGCACTTTTGCAGGATAGCATCAGTTCCCCGCCGAGAAGCCCACTCTGCGTCCGGCGTTCTCGGTCATCCACTCCCGGCTCCGTCCCTTGGACAGATCGGTTTTCATCCCCGCGATCAGCCGTTCCCAATCCGTCGACCCGGTCTGATGCAGCTCAAGCGCGGCGGAGACGTACAGCTCGGCGAGCTGCGCGAACGTAAATCCCTCAGTCAAGCGCGCAATCCCGGGCAGCGCCGCCTCTTCCGTCAGCCGTCCCGCGCCCTTGTGGGTCAGGTAGGCCAGCCGCAGCGGCTCGCTCGGCAGCTTGACCTCGTAGGCGCGGTCGAAGCGCCCGGCCCGGTTCATGAGCGCGGGATCGATTTTCTCCGGATAGTTCGTCGTCCCTATCAGGAAGATGCCTTCCCGGGAAGTCGCCCCGTCGAGCGTATTGAGGAAGTACGAGCGGCACGATTCCGGCATCGAGTCGATATCCTCGACGACGAGCACCATGGGTGCGAGCTTCACCGCTGCGTCAAATACCTGCTGGATCGACTCGCTGCCTGTAAACTCGGTAATCTGCCAGTAGGCGACCGGCGCGTTCACGGTGGCTGAGATTGATTTGACGAGCGTCGTCTTCCCGTTCCCCGGCTTACCGTATAGCAAGATCCCCCGCTTGTAGGGAACGCCGTAGGTCTGGTAGAAGCTGCGGTCGTCTGCGAAAAAAGTATCCACGGAGCGGAAGATTTGCGCCTTCAGCGACTCGTCCATGAATACCCCGTCCCGGTCGACCGGGCGCTCCGCGGTCTCGCGGCTGCGCTCCAGGCCGTCCTTGGTATCCGTGAATACGACCAGCTTCCGGTCCGCCAGCTGCCGCTCGCGCATTTCCGTCAGGAATCGATCGAGATGAGCGTCGCTCTCCGCGAAGATCAGATCCTCGTAGTCCAGCCCATAGTGGGCGAGCCGCGGCACCCGCGCGAAAGCGACGCGATGCGCCGGGTATACGAACAGGTTGTTGCGGACGGACATGCGGATGTCGTGCGTGCCGTTGGTTGGCTGGCTCCGGTGGCCGTCGGCTTCCGGCGCAGATTCGGATGCGTACTTGAAGATGCGCGTCTCGACAAGGTCCAACAGGCTCGCCGCATGCTGCACGCCTGTATAGCCGCTGCGGATGTCGTCGTCCAGCCCGTCCCAGGCATCGCTGCTGTCCGCCTGATAGTAAAGGTGGAACTCGCAGCCGTAACGCTCGCACAGCCAATCTGCGATGCGCCGCACGGTCATCGTGTAGTCGAAGTAAGCCTGCATGCCGGCAGGCTCCGCTTCATAGTCGTCCCGACGGATGAGGAAGGGGCGCAGCGCTTTTTCATTTAACAATGTCATATTGTGGTTTATACTCCTTTGACGGTGGCGAGCGGCCGGCATTTGGCGACGACGGCCGCCAGGCCTGCGCCCGTAACGCTTTCTATGATTTGATCGACGTCCTTGTAAGCCTGCGGCGACTCGTCGATGATCGCCTCGAGCGCGCGATGGTTGACGACGACCTCGTCCTCTTGGCCGACGCGCAGCGAAGCCGCAAATTCGTCCACGGTGACCAGCTGTTTGGTTGCATTGCGCGAGCGGACCCGGCCGGCGCCATGGCAAATGGAGTGGTAGTTGCGCGCCCCGGACTGCACGCCGACCATCAAGTACGAGGACGTCCCCATCGATCCGGGGATGAGCGCGGGGTGCCCCGTCTCCATGTACGGCTCCGGATTGTCCGGATGGCCTGGAGGGAGGGAGCGGGTCGCGCCCTTGCGGTGCACGAACAGCGGCTCGTCGTTATGGCTTTCCTCCAACGCGTAGTTGTGCATCAGGTCGTACAGCGTACGCGTCTCCGCTTGCGGACCCAGCGTCTCGCGCAGCGCGTCGCGCACCGCGAAGGCGAGCAGATGGCGGTTTGCGACGGCGAAGTTGAGCGCGGCATACATCAGGTTGACGTACGTGGCGCCGGCTTCGCTGTCCAGCGGCGCGAACGCCAGCTTGGGATCCGCCGTGCCAAGGCCGAGCTTGCGCATCGTCTTGACCACCTCGGAGCCGCAGTGCTGGTTGACGGCGCCGCCCCAGGAGCGCGAACCGGAGTGGATCATGACGATGACTTGTCCGTCGCGCAGCCCCCAGCGCTCGCCGATGTCGCGATTGGCTTCGTCCAGCGTGACCGCCTGCAGCTCGACGAAGTGATTGCCGCCGCCGAGCGTGCATAGCTGGCGGTGGGCCCGATGCCAGAGATGCTCGGGAATCCGGTTCAGCGCGTTTTCGTCATAACGGAAGCGGGCGTGCTCCACGTGCGTGAGCGAGGTCGCCCGGCGGGGCGTGTAGGCATCGGGCACGTATTTTCCCGGCAGGCCGTGAAGTCCTTTGATGAGCACGTCCTCGAGACGGATATCGGAGAAATGCCCGCGGGCGTGATTTTCCGTCGGGATCCGCTTCTCGATCGCCTTGACCAGCTTGCGCCGGAGCTTGACGTCCTTCAGGTCGTCCGCGTCCAGGTTCGTCAGGTGTACCCGCATGCCGCAGCCGATGTCGCTGCCGACGATGGTGGGAGAGACGAAGCCTTCGTCCGCCTTCCAGACGGCCGTCGTGCCGATGCAGGTGCCGACCCCGACGTGGGCGTCCGGCGTGTAGCTCATGTAGCGGATATTCGGAATTTGCAAATTGTTGTTCGCCATCTCGAGCGGCTTGGCGCCCATGGCGCGGAACAGCGCGTCCCCGGCGTAGACGTGCAGATCGCCCGCGGGCAGATCGATGCGCCGATAGTAAGATTCGTTCTGTATCATAAATTCACTTGACCTCTTATCTTATCGAATTGGATTTTTGGGAAAACAAAAAGACCGCAAGCCGATTCGCTCGCGGTCCCTGGATACGTCAAGACAACACCCTGGATTCGTCGCGCTTCCCTTGCGGGAACGCGCATTATCCGGGTCTGACTCCTGGAGCGGCCCGTAGAGGCCGGCGGACATCGAGCGGCATATTCAGTTGGGTCCATACGTCGCAGCGGCGGCTGAGTTGAATAGCGGTCATGTCGGCCGACCTCCTTTCTCATGAGATATTGGCTATATTAAGGGGTATAGGCAAACCCTGTCAACCCAAATGATGAAAAAAGTTAATTAAGGTGATTAAAAAGAGTTATGAGAAAGGTTTTTGATAAATGAATTCTTTCATCCATAAAAAATACAATAAATATACATAATTAATGCGGCGATGTATATTGAAATTATAAAGAAAAGGAGTGAGTGATCGAATGGCAAGCGTAACCGGACTGGAAGGCGTCGTAGCTGCGGAGACCGGGATCGGGCTCGTCGATGGCGAGCGTGGGCATCTCGTATACCGAGGCTATTGGGCAAAGGACCTGGCGGTGAGCCGCGGCTTCGAGGAGACGGCGCATCTGTTGTGGTACGGACAGCTTCCCGGCGAGCGGGAGTTGTCGGCATTGAAAGAGCGCTTGGCCGCTGCGCGCGTCCTGCCGATCGAGCTGCGCCGTCTGCTGGACGCGCTGCCGGCGGGACTGCCGATGATGGGCGTCTTGCAGGCAGCCGCCGCCGCATTTGCCAACGGGGCCGAGCCCCCTTGGCCGCCGCGTGCGGATCAGGCGGAGCGGATGACGGCGCTGGTGCCGGGCGTCATCGCCTATCGGTATCGCCGCCTGCAGGGGCTTGAGCCCGTGGAACCGGACGCGGAGCTGGACCACGCAGCCAATTACCTCTACATGCTGACGGGCCGCCGCCCCGAGCCTGATCACGCACGGGCGCTGACCGCTTATTTGGTCCTCGGCATGGAGCACGGCATGAACGCGTCCACCTTCGCGGGCCGTGTCGCGCTGTCGACGCAGGCCGGCTTGTACCCCGCCGTAAGCGCGGCGATCGGCACGATGGGCGGGCCGCTGCATGGCGGCGCGCCGAGCGAAGTGATCGCCATGCTGGAGGCGATCGGTACGCCGGATCGTGCCGAGCCTTGGTTGCGCGACGTGCTTGAGCGGGGCGGTCGACTGATGGGCTTCGGCCATCGCATCTACAAGACCGTCGATCCGCGAGCCGAAGCGCTGCGCGCGGTGACGCGCGGCCTGACCGGCGACGATCCGGCGTTCGCGCTCGCCCTGCACGTGGAGGAGACGGCGACGCGGCTGCTCGCCGAATACAAACCGGGGCGGCGGCTGCATACGAACGTCGAATTTTTCGCCGCCGCCATCATGAAGGCGATCGCGCTCCCGACGGCGTTGTTCACGCCGACATTCACGGCCGCGCGCGTCGTCGGCTGGACCGCGCACATGCTGGAGCAGGCCGCCCACAACCGCATCTTTCGGCCGCAGTCCGCCTACGTGGGCAATATGCCGAGCGAGATCGCCGGGAGAATCGGCTAACGGAGCCGCGATGGCGGTGCGGGCGAGCGAGATCGCCGGAAAAACCGGCAAACTGTGCCGCGGAACCCCGCGAGGCTGCGAGATAGCCGGAAAAACCGGCTAACTATGCCGTCGGAGCCCCGCGAGGCCGGGAGATAGCCGGAAAAACCGGCTAACTCGGGCGTCAGGGCGGTGTGAGGCCGGGAGATGGCCGGAAAAACCGGCTAACTGTGCCGCGGAACCCCGCGAGGCTGCGAGATAGCCGGAAAAACCGGCTAACTATGCCGCCGGAGCCCCGCGAGGCCGGGAGATAGCCGGAAAAACCGGCTAACTCGGCCGTCGGAGCCCCGCGAGGCTGCGAGATAGCCGGAAAAACCGGCTAACTGTGCCGTCGGAGCCCCGCGAGGCTGCGAGATAGCCGGAAAAACCGGCTAACTAGAGCAACGGGACCCGGCGAGGTTACTTTGCGGCATGGAGTGTGAACCTAGATCGGTAATTGCGAGCTTGGCCCCCGATGGTCGCATGAAGTGTGAACGTAGATCGGTACTTGGGAGCCTGGCCCACAGCCGTGCTTATCCAGGGGTTTCCGCAAAGGAAAAGACCGCCAAGATCGGCGGTCTTTCTGTACTTACACCGTCGTGCTGCCGTCGTACGAGGCAATGACGCGGTACAGCTCGGGCCGGCGGTCGCGGAAGATGCCCCACTCGATGCGCTGGATCTCGAGCTGGTCGAGGTCGAACTCGGCGGTCAGTACCGTTTCTTCGGTGCGGCCGGCCTCTTCGATCATGTTGCCCTGCGGGCCGGCAATGAACGAGGAGCCGTAGAAGTCGATGGATGAATCCTCGTCTTCCTCGCGCCCGATGCGGTTGGAGGCGATGACCGGCATCAGGTTGGAGGCGGCGTGGCCTCTCATGCACATTTGCCAGTGATCCTTGGAGTCGATCGAGCCGTCCTGCGGCTCCGAGCCGATGGCCGTCGGGTAGAACAGCAACTCGGCGCCCATGAGCGCCATGCAGCGCGCAGCCTCGGGGTACCATTGGTCCCAGCAGACGCCGACGCCGATCTTGGCATACCTCGTGTTCCAGACCTTGAACCCGGTGTCGCCGGGGTTAAAGTAGAACTTCTCCTCATAGCCGGGACCGTCCGGGATGTGGCTTTTGCGATAGTGGCCGAGAACCTCGCCGTCTGCGTCGATAACCGCGAGCGAGTTGTAGCGGGCGTAGTTTTTCTTCTCATAGAAGCTGATCGGTAGTACCACCTGAAGCTCCTTGGCCACTTTCCTAAAGTGGTTGACGGCCTTGTTGTGCTCGAGCTCGGTCGCGTAGACGTAATAGTTTGACTTCTCTTTTTGGCAGAAGTACGGCGTCTCGAACAGCTCCTGCAGCAGGATGATCTGCGCGCCTTGGGCCGCGGCCTCGCGCACGAGCTTGTCGGCCTTGGCGATGTTCTCGTCGATATCGCCGGAACAGCTCATCTGGGTAGCTGCTACTTTGACTTTTCTCATCGGGAAATTCCTCCTTCTGTATGCAAATATTCGCAGGCCGGCAGCGATTAGTTGTTATAAGGCAGTTATTGATCGCCAAGACGTGGAAGAAATCAAGAATAACGGTTAAAAAGCAGTTAATGGGCAAGAAAAACGCGGACCTGCGACTATTTCGGCAAAATAGATGCTTTTGAACAATTATTCGGACATAGATGTCGGTACGAGACAAAATAGATGCTTTTTAACAATTATCACAGCAGCCGAATCATCGAATCACCGAATCGCGAATCATCGAATCGCGAATTACCGAATCGCCGTACCACGCAAAGAAGCGGAATTCGGGCAGCTATGGTCGTCTCGCGGCGGTCCATTCGGCGCAAAAAAATTCAGCCCCGCGCAGGCATCTGCTGCGTCGTGCAGTGGACGTTGCCGCCTTCCTTGATAATCGCCATGCCGTCCACGGTGCGGATGCGGCGGTCCGGGAACGTCTCGGCCAGGATGCGCGCGGCCTCGCGGTCCGTCTCTTCGGCGGCGCCGCCGAATACCGGCAGGATGATGCCGCCGTTGACGAAGTAGAAATTAAGGTAGCTCAGCGTAAGCCGGCTCTCCTCGAAGGACGCGAGCGGAGGCTGCGGGAGCTCCACGATCTCGAACTTGCGTCCCTTGGCGTCGGTCGCTTCGCGAAGGATGCGCAGGTTCTCCTGCGTGATCTCGTAATTTTCATCGGCCGTGTCGTAGCAGGTCTGAATAATCACCTTGCCCGGCGCCGCAAAGCAGGCGATGTTGTCCACGTGTCCGTCCGTCTCGTCGCCGGCGAGGCCGCGGTTGAGCCAGACGATCTTCTTGATGCCCACATACTGCTCGAGCAGCTCCGCGATCTGCTCGCGGCTCAGCTCGGGGTTGCGGTTGACGTTCAGCAGGCACTCCTCGGTCGTGAGCAGCGTGCCTTCGCCGTCGACGTGAATCGAGCCGCCTTCCATCACGACGGGCGCGTCGAACCGGCGCACGCCCATGCGCTCGAGAATCTGCGGCGCGACCGCGTCGTCCAGATCCCAAGGCGCGTACTTGCCGCCCCAGGCGTTGAAGCGCCAGTTCACGCCGGCCAGCTCGCCGTTCTCGCCGACGAGGAAGGTCGGGCCGTTGTCCCGCAGCCAGGCATCGCTGTGCGCGATCGGCACGAGCTCGATGTCGGGCGCGTCCAGATGCTGCTGCGCGAGCGCCAGATCCGCTTCGTTGACGAGCACGCTGACCGGCTCGAACTCGGCGATAGCGCGGACGACCTGCGCGTAGCCGGCGCAGACGGATTCGTGGTCGTCCGGATAGACCATGGAGTCCCGGACGGGCCAGGACATGAAGGTGCGTTCGTGCCGCGCCCATTCGGCGGGCATTTTATATTGGAGGTCTCGTGGGAACAAGAGATTCAGCTCGCTTTGCTAGAGATTGAACGGATGCCGCTTAAGTTCTCCATCATCATATACGAATCGGGGCGCGATCTCAACGTGTTCGGGGCAAGTCGGCGGCTTCCGGATTTGTTTACGCGCGCGCCGGTTGAGGTAAGTCATTGAAGGGACGGATCAATGCCGGATAAACATGCATCTACATATAATGGAGGCCCGAGCATGGAACGCAATCATACGATCATGCAATTTTTCGAGTGGCACCTCGAGGCCGACGGCAAGCACTGGCGCCGTCTCGCGAAGCTCGCGCCGAAGCTCAAAGACCGCGGCATCGACGCCGTCTGGATCCCGCCGCCCACGAAGGCCGTATCGCCGGAGGATACGGGCTACGCGGTGTACGACCTGTACGATCTGGGCGAGTTCGATCAGAAGGGCGGCGTGCGAACGAAATACGGCACGAAGGAGGAACTCCTCGAGGCGATCGCGGCCTGCCGCGAGGCGGGCGTGGGCGTCTACGCGGATCTCGTCATGAACCACAAGGCGGGCGCGGACGGAACGGAGACATTTCAGGTCGTCGAGGTGCAGGCGGACAACCGGCTCGAAGAGATCTCGGAGCCGTTCGACATCGAGGGCTGGACGAAGTTCGATTTTTCGGGGCGCGGGGATGCTTATTCGTCGTTTAAATGGAACTTCGAGCACTTCAACGGCACCGACTGCGACGCGCGCGAGGACCGCAATGGCGTTTTCCGGATTGTAGGAGACGGCAAGCGCTGGAACGAAAACGTGGACGACGCGTTCGGCAACTACGACTATTTAATGTACGCCAATATCGACTACCACCATCCCGACGTGCGCCGGGAGATGATTGAGTGGGGAAAGTGGCTCGCGGATACGTTGGATTGCGCGGGGTACCGGCTCGATGCGATCAAGCACATCGACCATACCTTCGTGCGGGAATTTACCGAGGCGATGTACGCCGATCGGGGCGACGCGTTTTTTATCGTCGGCGAGTTTTGGAACAGCGATCCTGGCGCGTGCCAGCAGTTCCTCGAGGACGTCGGCGGACGCATCAGCCTGTTTGACGTACGGCTGCACTACAATCTGCACGAGGCTTCGGAGCAAGGTGCAGATTACGATCTGACCAAACTGTTCGACGATACGCTCGTGCAGTCGAACCCGACCAACGCCGTAACCTTCGTCGACAATCACGATTCGCAGCCCGGCGAGGCGCTGGAGTCGTGGATCGCGGACTGGTTCAAGCAGAGCGCTTATGCGCTCGTGCTGCTGCGGGAAGGCGGCTATCCGTGCGTCTTCTACGGCGACTATTTTCACATCGGGGGAGACGAAGAAGAGATCGAAGGCAAGAAAATGGCGATCGACCCGCTGCTCTACAGCCGGCATTACAAAGCTTACGGGGAGCAGGAGGATTACTTCGACGATCCGCAGCTGATCGGGTGGGTGCGGCGCGGCGTTGCCGATATCGAGCGCTCCGGCTGCGCGGTCGTTGTCTGCACGGGCGAGGGCGGCGAGAAGAAAATGTACGTCGGCGAGCATCGCGCGGGCGAGGAGTGGGTCGACTTCACGCAGACGCGCGACGACAAGGTCGTCATAGGGGAGGACGGCTATGGCAGCTTCCCGGCGAACGGCGGCAGCGTGTCGGTGTGGGCGCTGCCTGATCCGGTATAAGGCGCGCAGCCCGATCCGGTCTGAGCGGACGCCGTCCGCAACCTTATGCGTTGACAAAGGTTATGCATTGCGGTATTCTCCAATTAGTTAATGGTTTAACTAGTTTGGAGACGATCGCATGGACGACCTGCAAAAGTATACGGCTGAGCAGCCGCCCGGCGTACATGCGTTTTTTGCCTTGGTGGAGACGACGGCGGATCTGATCGCCGCATCCGAGCGTTACTGGCAGTCGCATGGCCTGAACGGGGCGCGTATACGCATTCTCGTCGAGATCGCCAAGGCCGGCGGCTCGCTGCTGCCCTCGGCGCTGGCCGAGCGCATCGGCGTCACGAAGGCGAACATCAGCGTGCTGCTCGTGCCGCTGGCGAACGAAGATCTCGTGCGGATCGATGGCGATCCGCACGACGGGCGCAAGCGCAGGGTTACGTTGACTGAAGCGGGCGAGCGGCTGCTGCGGGATAAGCTTCCCGGCAATCGGGAGGTCATCGGGCGGCGGATGGACAGGCTGAGCGAGGCCGAGACCCGACAGCTGCAAGGCCTGCTGGCCAAGCTGAAGGATTAAGCGGGAGATGCCCGATCTATAAAGGGGCAATCCCGCTATCGTTCGCTCATTTGGTTAAATATTTAACTATTCGGATTAAAGGAGCGTGACATTCGATGAAAATCGTCATGACCGGAGCGACGGGACATCTGGGGTCGTTGGTTCTGAAAGAGCTGCTGAGGCGCGTGCCTGCCGAGCGTATTGCGATCGTGGCGCGCAGGCCCGCGGAATTCCAAAACGAAAATGGCATCGAGGTCCGATATGGGGATTATGACGACGCGTCGTCGCTGCCAGGGGCGTTCAGGGGAGCGGACCGTCTGCTGTTCATTTCCTCGCCGGAGCGGGATGAGGAAGTTCGTCTCAGGCAGCATCGGACGGTGGTCGCAGCAGCCAAGGAGGCCGGCGCGGGGCGGATCGTATATACCGGCATTGCTTTCCCGGAAAAGGGACGACTGCCGCTGCACGCACTGCATATCAAGACCGAACAATTGATTCGGGAGTCGGGGCTGAGCTATACGATTCTTCGCAACGCCTTCTACATGGATCTTGTCGAAATGCTCGGATGGCGGACGGCGATAGCCGGCGGCGTGCTGCTCAGCCCGCCCGGCCCCTGGACGTTCAATACGGCTGCGAGAGAAGATCTGGCCGCGGCAGCTGCCGTCGTGCTCGCGGAGGACGATCATCGGGGACGGGTCTATGAATTGACGGCCTCGCGCGCTTGGGATTTGAAGGAGCTCGCGCGCGCGTTGTCCGAGCTGTCGGGCAGACGGATCGAGCACCGGACGGATCCGGCGATGAACGGCGGCGCCTACGCGATGCTTCCTTTTTCCGATACGGCCTCCGTCTCCTCCGATCTGGAATCGCTCATCGGAGCGCGGCCGCTTGGCGTGAAGGAATGGCTCGCGGACCGGATGCCTTGAAGCGCTAAATGAAAACTGCGCTAAAACTGCGCTAAAACGGCAAGAACCCTGCGCGACCGCGCAGGGTTCTTGCCTCTTCGGACCTGGCCGAAGGCTGTGATCGCTAGCGGGCTAGAAGGTGCCGCGGCCGTCGAACGTACCTTTGTCGAAGTCCATGACATTGGTCTTTTCCACGCGTCCGTCCGCACCCGTGCTGTAGTACTCGACCGTATGCGTATCCGCTGCGTAAATTTCGAAAGGCCCCGTATAATCGGTCCAGGCGCCTCCGTTTACCCGATACCGCGTCGTCAGCGTCTCGCCTTGGTTTCCGGACGCCCGCAGCGTGACCTTGAAGCCCTTGACATAAGGATTGCCCTTGGCCGTCACCGCGTTAATCGGGTCGAAATGGTACCGGGTTGCCACATCCGCGCTGTCCGGACCAGGATCCGGATTCGTAGGGCCGCCAGGTTGATCCGGGACGTACTTGGACAGCACCGTGCGGGCCGACAGCGTGATTGTCTCCAACTGTGCGCCGGGCGAGCCGCCGGCCAAGTAGCCGGTCACGCGAATATCGGATAAGTGCACGATCAGGTAGGTGCGGCTTTGTCCGGCACGCTGGGTCTGAAAGTACGCGTAGCCGTCCGCGATATGCTTGCCGCCGGTCAGCGACTGCAGCAGCGGCAGCGATGCGGCGTCCAACGACTTGGTGAGTACGATATCGCGGTAGATGGGCTTGCCTGGCAAGCTATCGCCGCCCGCCGGGCTCGGCGCGTCCGCGCCGAATCCGAAGCTCGTTGCGACGATGGCGTCCTGGATATCCAGCGCCGTGCTGGCGTATTCGCCCTTGATTCCGTCGAGATTAAGCAGAATTCGGGGCGCCGGTTCAGTCGCGTCGGCTGCGTTTGCGGCTGGCGGGATGGAACAGAGCAGCAGGATGCCTGCGGCCAAAGCGGTCAGCAGGCTTGTTCTGAGCAATCTGGCGAACACATCGATCTACTCCTTTGTCGGGCGATGCCCGAGGCTGGCCGGCGTTCCGGCGCCGGCCGCCGGTTCAGCTGTCCAGCAGCAAGCTACGTTGGTAGAAGTCGTCCGTCGGCGCGAACGACCATACGCCGCCGTCGTTCATCGTCTCGCTGACCGGCAGCACTTCAAGCGCAGGCATGCTCCAGGGGAGCTTCGATTCGGGATGATGCGCGGGCTTCATGGCGATTCAGCTCCTTTGTTCGGATTAGCTCGCTTTATTTTTGGACAGATCGAATTCGAACGTTTGCGCCGGCAGCGATTCGCCCTTAGGACCGGTTTGCTGGTAAGTGAATGTTAATTTTTTAGCCGTAAGCGTGAAGGATTCCGTCATCCGATCGGTGCCTTGGGTTGCGCCGTAGACGTCGGATGTGACGAAAATGGTTTCCAGCTTAATGGTCAGGTACGGTTTTTTGCTTTGGGCGTTGTAGAAGGAGAGCGTGCCGCTTTTGATGGCTTTGCCGGATGTCAGGTTCGCGAGCAGCGACAGCGAGGCTGAATCCTGGAATTTCATGAAGGAGAATTCCTGAAAGGAAGGCTTGCCGGACCCTGATCCGCTGCCTGCGGATGCGGATCCCGGATTAACGGCTCCGAACGATACGTTCAAGATATCGATGGCGCCTTTTCCGACTTCTGCCGTACTCTCGCCCTTGACGCCGTCCAGCGTGAGCAGGATGTAGTTGCCGCCCGTTGCGGCCGAAGCGGATAGGGGAGCGAAAATGGCGAAAATCAGACTTGCGATAAGCAGAACGGCGGATCTGGGCAACAAACGTGCGAACAAATCAATCAGCTCCTCAGCTATGATACAAACTGTATCGATCGTATCATAGAAAAGATTTGCTGGCTAGATGGTCTGTAAAATAATAGGCGCGCGGCGTCAAAGTGACCGCCGCGCGTTTTATTTTCCGGCTTCGGAAGCCCGTGCATAAGCATCCGGCGTCTGCCCGACGACCGACTTGAAGTCGCGGATGAAATGCGCCTGATCGTAATAGCCCAGATCCGCCGCAAGCGCCGACCAGTCCGCAGCGCCGCCTTGCCGGATCCGCTCGGCGGCCTCCTGGAGCCGGAAGCGCTGCAGGATCCACTTGGGCGACACGCCGATATAGCGGTCGAGCAGCCGCTGAAGCGAACGCACGCTCAGTCCGTGGCGATTCGCCATGTCCTCGACGCAAACCATGCCGCGGTCGCCCGCCGCATCCGCCACGATCTGCGCGGCCAGCTCGGCGGTCTCGTCCCGCTCCGGGCAAAGCTCGAGCAGGAAGCGCTCCATGATCCCGAGCCGTTCCCCGGGCTCGCACGCTTCCGGCAGCCGCCGCGCCAGCGCTTCGCCGGCCGGTCCGAAGAGCTCGCCGAAGCCGACGGTGCGCCCGGTCAGGCTCGAAGCGGGCTGCCGCCAGAAAGGGTAGAAGCCGCCGGGCTTGAACTTGACGCTGAAGCATTCGCCGCATCCGGTCAGCGTGCGGGTAAAGGTGCTGCGCGGCACGCCGTATACGCCGGCGGACCAGGTGCCGTCCTCGCATTCCAGCGTCAGGTTGACGCTCGGATAGGAGAGGACGGTCTGACTGAACGGCGCCTCTCCGGCGAGATCGTAGGAGAGCGTCCAGAACTTCTCGATCCACCGCGACAGCGCCGCAGAAGGGGCGTATTGCTTCAAATCGAATTTTCGGACGGCTTCCTGCGGCTTGAGTATCGCTTTGTCCAACGGACGCTCGATCTGCTGCACGGCCACTGACCTCCATGGGCTGTCGCGTTTGTCCAATACAAACGGCAGGCATTCTTCTACAATCGATACTAGCAGTCCGCGATAGACATCGCAATTCAACCGTATGACTATTTTATAGAAGCGAGGGAACGACGATGGAGGACTTGAAGTACACGATCTATATCGGCGGCAAGCCGGAGCAGGTATGGGAGGCGCTCGTCTCGCCGGAGGGTACGCGCGCGATTTTTTTCGGCAGCGTGCTGCAGTCGACCTTCGAGGTCGGCGCGCCCTACGCTTACGTGGGACCGGGCAACGACGGCGACGAGACCGTGCACGTATACGGGACGGTGCTGGCGTACGAACCGCACAGTCTGATGAGCTATACGGAGCATCCAGGCCCGTCCTATCGGGAAAATCACGCCGAGCTCGAGACGCGCGTAACCATGACGCTGGAGCCGGTCGGCGGCAGCACGAAAGTGACGTTCGTTAACGACCGCTGGCCCGAGGGGCATCCCTCCTACGAAAGCACGCAGCAGAGCTGGCCGATCATCCTGAGCAACATCAAGTCTTATGTGGAGACGGGCAAGACGCTGGATCTGGGCTGGTAAAAGGAAGGGCGATGCGGCGGGGGCAGGCTGTAGAGTAGATTCGAGACAGGCGACTTAGGCACGCCCATGCGCGCACTGGCCGCCCGCCAAGGGTCCGTCCGGGGAATTTTCCCGGCGGGCTTTTTTATTTTGAGAAGCAAACGCCCGGCGCTCACATCCGGCACGGTCCGCATGGATCCTCTACGAAACGGACGAGAGGACCGTTGAACGAATAGCCGGCGGTAGTGCTTTTTGCGCTTATCGGCGCAGTCTGGTGTGTAAGGGCGTTTGGGATAATGCCTTTTTGCGCTTATCGGCACCTTTCAGAGCGCCTCGGTGGCGGCGTTAGTGCCATTTTGCGCTTATCGGCGTAGCCTGGTGTGTAAGGAAGTTGGCGATAATGCCCTTTTGCGCTTATCGGCACCTTTCAGAGCGCCGCGGAGGTGGCATTAGTGCCATTATGCGCTTATCTGCACGGAGATGCACGGTTTTACCGTGTAACTCGGCACTCGGAGGCGGTTTCTGCGGGAGATGCGCGGTTTTACCGTGTAACTCTGCACCAGGAGGCGGTTTTTGTGGGAGATGCGCGATTTTACCGTGTAACTCGGCACCCGGAGGCGGTTTTTGCGGGAAATGCGCGGTTTTACCGTGTAACTCGGCACCCGGAGGCGGTTTTCGCGGGAGATGCGCGGATTCACCGTGTAACTCTGCACTCGGATGGTTTTAAGGCGGAAATAACGGATGCTGTGTCCGAAACTTGGCTGGATGAGCAATGAGTGGAAAAAGCGAAACTCTGGTCCGTACAGGAACGTGCGAGCATCCATTATAGTCATTAACTATTTACTTTATAAACTATATATATTTAAACAATAACAAAACTCGGCTTATGATTAAGGGACCAAATGAAGCGCCCGGCCCGTCGGGCAAGGAGCCGAGAAGCCATGCCATATTTCCAAACATTCGCGAACGTCAGCATCCCCATCTTGATCGCTTGCTGCCTGGGCTACTTATATCAAAAGTACAAAGCCCCCGACTCGCGCCTGCTGGCCGATCTCAGCCTGTTCGTCCTCTCGCCTTGCCTCATCGTGGTGGCTCTCGCAAGCAGCGATTTGAAGACCGGCACGCTAGGCACGGTGGCGATCTATACGCTCTTGCAGACGGCGCTCTGCTGGGCTGCGGCCGCCGCGGCCGGGAGGCTGCTGCGGATGAGCGAGCCCTCGAAGCGCGCGCTGGAGCTGACGACGATCTTTTCCAACTCCAACAACTACGGCCTGCCGCTGCTGCTGCTCGCCTTCGGCACGCAAGGCTTCGCGATCGGGGTGACCAACGTCGTGACGCATGTCATCCTGGTGAATACGCTGGGCTTCTACCTGGCGGCGCGCGCATCCTTTAAGCCGAAGCAGGCGTTCCGCCAGATCACGAAAACGCCGCTCGTCTATGCGGCCGCCGTCGGCATCGCGCTGTTTCTATTCAAAGTGCGCCTGCCGGAGAGTCTTTCGTCGGGCCTTGAGCTGGTAGGCGGCGCTTACCCGGCCGTCGTGCTGCTCCTCCTCGGCATGCAGCTTCGCAAGACGGATTGGCGCCGCAGCCTGCGCCCGGAGATCTGGATCTCGCTCGGCATGCGCATCCTAATCGTGCCGCTGCTGTCGTACACCGCGATCGCGATGCTTGGCCTGCACGGCCTGAATGCCGCAGTGCTGTTCGTTCAATCCTCGATGCCGGCGGCGATTAATTCGCTCGTACTCATGGAGCGGTACGGCGGGGACAAAGAGCTCGTCGCGATGAACGTCGCTTTTTCGACCGCCGCGAGCTTCTTGTATTTGCCGCTGCTGGTCCATTTGGCCGCTTCTTTGTAGCGCGGTATGCGAACAGACTGAAGACCGGGCCTCTTCCAACGCTCGGTCTGCGCCGGCGGCATTCGGCTCCGCGGTCTCTCTTCTGTCACTCAGTCTGCGCCGGCGGCATTCAGCTCCGCGGCCTCTCTTCTGTCACTCAGTCTGCGCCGGCGGCACTCGGCTCCGCGGTCTCTTCTGCCGCTCAGCCAGCGTCTGCGGCGTTCAGTGCCGACGCCTCTGCGCCGCCGGGCTTGCGCCAGCGCATCGCCCATTTCTCCATCTCGGCGAGCGTCGCCTGGAAGTCCATGCCCTTGTCCGTCAGGCTGTACTCGACCGTTACGGGCACCGTCGGATAGACCTCCCGCCGTACGATGCCGGCTTGCTCCAGATGGCGGAGCGTATCCGTGAGCGACTGCGTGCCTACGATGGCGACGTCGCGCTGCAGGCGATTGAATCGTTTGGGGCCTTTGCAGAGCTCCGCGATGACGACAAAGGACCACTTGGCCCCCAGCACCTGAAGCGCCTCGCAGATCGGCTTATCCTCGTCCTTCTCGCGTTCGGACATCATGGTCGCCTCCTGTTTCGAAAAACGCTTTATTTTTGTTAGCAGGTCCGTTTAGCGGGATTACCTCCAAACGATTTGCGCTCTTACTTAAATATAGTAACCCGCTTATACTGTCGCTACAAGGGCCGCGCGGCTCAGCGACAATGATAAGAGGTGGTTAAAATGAATCGCACGATTGTTTATATGCTCACGCTGGGCACATTCTTGACGGGTTTTGCCGAACTGGCCGTCGTCGGCATCCTGCCGATCATCTCCCGGGATGCCGGGATCAGCATCGCCCAGGCGGGCCAGCTCGTCACCGCCTTTTCCGTCGGATTCGCCGTCGGTACGCCGCTCTTCGTCTCGCTGACGCAGCGATCCTCGCGTCGCAAGCTTCTTGCCGCCGCACTGCTCGTATTCGCTGCGGGCAGCCTGCTCTCATACTTCAACGAAGGCTACGCGGCAATGCTCGCGCTGCGCGCCCTGATCGGCGCGGCCGCAGGCGTCTATCTGACGACGGCGCTCGGCGCGCTTCCCAAGCTTGTGCCGGTCGGCCAGCTCGGACGCGCCATGAGCACCGTCATGATGGCGTTCAGCGCCGCCTCCGTGCTTGGCGCGCCGATCGGCATCGCCCTGGCTAACGGATGGTCCTGGCGGAGCATGTACCTGCTGCTCGGCGCTGGCGCGCTGCTCGTGATGACAGGGATCCTGCGCAAGCTGCCCGAGATAGAAGGCGACGTCCCCGTCGGTTTCGGCCGCCAGTTCGCCGTACTGCGCCGGCCCGCGCTTGCGGCGGGGCTGCTGATGTCTTTGCTGTTCTCGTCGGGCATCGCCTTGCTGAACACGTACTTCGTACCTTTTTTGCAGGACGTCCTCAGGTTGAACTTGTCGTACACGGGGATGACGATGCTGCTGCTCGGCTTGGCCGGTACGCTTGCCACGCGCTTCGGCGGCGGGGCGGCCGATAGACGCGGTCCTCCGGCGGTTATCGTGCGGAGTCTGGCCGCAATGGCGCTGGCCTTGGCCTTGATGCCCTTCGCGACATACGTCTTCGCCTCCGCCGCAGGCGGCCTCGCGTCGGGCCTTGCCGTCTCTGCGGCTTGGATGCTGGCCTATTCCGTGGCGATTCCGGCGATCCAGACCTACTTCGTCCGTATCGCGCCCGAATCGACGAATATCGTGCTTGGGCTCAACACGTCGCTCTTGCACCTTGGCGTCGCGATCGGCTCCTTGGCCGGCGGCCTGCTCGCCGACGTGTCGTCCACGGTCCGCTATCATCCCTGGGCGGCACTGGCGTTCGGCCTGCTCTCGCTGTCGGCGGGCTTGGCGTCCTTCGCCAAGGGCGAAAGAGCCGGTTCACCGGAGAACGGAAGCGGCCGATTCGTATCCGAGTAAAGATAAGAAGGCGGAACCGCGGCCGTGCCGCAGTCCCGCCTTCTTATCTTAAGCCCGCAACTTCTTAAGCCAACAGCGACTTAAGCCCGCAGCGTCTTGAGCGCGCCGCTCCATGCAACGACCTGGCTCAGCATGTTGTTCACGGAAGCCTCCTGCTTGGGGCCGGGCCTCAGAACGCTGAAGTTTTCGAAGTCGTGGAAGAGCGACAGCGACACCTGCGCCTGAACATCCGCCATCTTCAGCTCGCCTGCGATCTGGCGAAGATGCTCGACCGCCCGGGAGCCGCCGGCGCTGCCGTAGCCGACGAAGCCTGCGGCCTTGTCGTTCCACTCGTGGTATAGGTAATCGATCGCGTTCTTCAGCGCGCTCGACGTCGAGTGATTGTATTCGGGCGTGACGAACACGAAGCCGTCGAAGCCCTTGATCCGCTCGGACCAGGCGAGCGTGTGCGCGTGCTTGTAGTTGCCCATGACGGGAGGGATCGGCTCGTCGTACAGGGGCAGGGCGTAGTCGGCGATGTCCACGAGCTCGAACGATGCGTCGTCCCGATTCGCGGCGATCTCGTATACCCACTTGGCGACGTCCTCGGCTTTGCGCCCGGGGCGCGTGCTTCCGATGATGATGGCGATCTTGGTCATGTATGATTCCTCCAGCCGAGATATGTAGGAGCCGGCCTCCGCGTTCTGGATGCGTTGCTGCCACGGGGTTGCGGCGGACCGGACGTGCCTCGAATGTATCGTAGCTCAGAAGGGGCGTTCGGGCAAGCGTTCGCGAGACGGCTTTCGACGCATGCGGGCAATCAGTTTTCCGCGAAAACGATTTCGACTTGGTCGCGCTGCGCATGCAGCTTCCAGTACGACTCCGCGATCCGGTCGGGATCGTAGAACGTGCCCTTGGACACATAGCCGGCGATGGTGACGGTGCCTACGAAAATGCCCTGCGGCGCAAGTTCTTCTGCCAATGCGAACGCGAGCGAGCGGACGCCCGCCTTGCCGATGGACAGCGAGGCGTAGGCCGGATTCGGAGAGAGCGCGAGGCCGCCGCCCGTGATGAGGATCGTCCCGTGCTTGCGCGCGACGAACGATGGCACGACCTGCTTGACGCTCGTCAGCGCGCCGACGACGTTAACCTTGAAGTCGTCGATCAACCGCTGCTCGTCCAGGTCCGAGAGCGAGGACCTTGTGATTGCGGCCGCGTTGTAGAGCAGCGCGCTCGGTTCGCCGAAGCTCGTACGTATCCGACCAAACGCTTCCTCGACGGAAGCGGGGACGGACGCATCCGCCTCGACAGCGAACGTTTCAATGCCTTGCCCGGTCAATTCTTCCGCCAACGCTTCAAGAGAGGCCTTTCGACGCGCGATCAGCGCAACCTTGAAGCCTTCCGAACCGAACTTCCTGGCGACGGAGGCGCTAACGCCTGCCCCCGCCCCGACGACGACCAACAACGGCTTGCTCATGACATCCGCTCCTTCGTTTTTTTATATACACTATCATTCCGACTGGAATTATACAACATTAAAAATGGGATTTTGTGTATGCTTCTTCGCGTGCCGACCTGCAACAAAAAAAGCCCGCGCGCAAGCGACGGGCTGTTGCAGAAACGGTTATATGCCGGGCCTCGAATAGATCTTCCGTTTGTGAAACGAAATCGAGCGGTATTTGCCTGCGAGCTTGCGCAGGCGCGTCGGCGAGAGCGAGGAGAACGAGGCGTGCAGGCTTTTGTTCAGCGCGGACTTCATGACGATGCCGCCGGGGTTGCGGCCGTGCAGGAAGTTGCCGTACGTCTCGAACTCGGAGAAGCCGAATTGCCTGGTCTTGTCGATGCTGCCGATGATCGCCTTGTACCAGCGTTTGCCGTGGCGCGCCTCGATTTTTCCCTTTAACTGCCTGACCTTCGCCTTGTCGAACAGCATGTAGTGCGTGACGAAGGAGCGCGGCGCGGAGGCTTTGACGCCCAGCAGCTTGCGGTACGTGCGGAAGTAATCGCCCTGACTCCAGCTCCTGCAGTAGAAGACCGGCTTGCCGCCCTTCACGAACCGGTGAGGCCGGATCAGCACGGTGTCCGCGTCCGCCACGAGATAGTGGCCCGCCGCGCCCAGCTTGCTGCCCGCGAGCTTAAGCAGCTGCTGATAGAGCCAGCCCGCGCGATTCCAGCGCTTCGTGCCGTAGCGAATATCCTTTTTGCCGATCGGCAGCACCGTCCGCTCGTCGACGAACTTGCAGCCTTTTCTCCGGCAGAGCGCCCGGATTCGCTTGCTGTTCGGCGAGACGATCATAAAGCTGGCGATGGGATGCTTGACCTGCTTGCGGATGCCGTCGATCACGTGGGGCAGAGTGCCCAGATCCTTTTCGATCGCGGGGATCAGCACGTCGATGCGGGGACCCGTCTTTCCTGCGCCTGATTTGGCTGAAGCCATGTCGCTCGCCGCTCCTTTCCGCTCACGGAGGCCGTTTGCCGGCATTTTTGGTCCATGTGGTACAGCGTATGAAGCTAATTGTCATCGGCTTGGGCCGGCGACTGGAAAATCACTTTGCAAGCGTTGATAATAAGATAAGGAGAGGTTGACGGGAAAGGGTGCGCGCCTGTGGACGACTTGCGGATCAAGACAAGCTCGGGATGGCTGGAAGGGCAGGCGGAGAACGGCGCGAGATCGTGGAAGGGAATTCCGTACGCGAGGCCGCCGGCCGGAGAACGGCGATTCGCGGCGCCCGAACGGCCGGCGGCCTGGGAAGGCGTCCGGCCGGCCAAAGCGTTCGGTCCGCCGTGTCTTCAGCCTGGCGGGCCCGCGGAGAAGTACGGTCTTTCTGCGGACACGCCGCCGGCTGGCGAGGATTGTCTTTACTTGAATATATGGGCACCCGCCAAACGAACCAAAAAGCCGCTGCCCGTCATGTTCTGGATTCACGGCGGCGCGTTCGTTACCGGAACCGGCGCTGATTCGGCCTGCGACGGCGCGAGCCTCGCCCGCCAAGGCGTGATCGCCGTTACGGTCAATTACCGGCTCGGTCCCTTTGGATTTCTGCATCTCGCGCCGCTTGGAGAAGGCTTCGTCTCTAATGCCGGGCTGCTTGACCAGATCGCCGCGCTGTCCTGGATCCGCTCCGAGATTGCCGCGTTCGGCGGGGACCCGGCACAGGTAACCGTATTCGGCGAGTCTGCGGGCGCGATGAGCATCGCCGCGATGCTTGCGATGCCGGACGCGAAGGGATTGTTCGCGCGGGCGATCCTGCAGAGCGGCGCGGCGCAGACGCTGCCGGCGGAGCAGGCCGATCAGGTGACGGCGGGCATCCTGCTTCTGCTCGGCGTCGAACGGTCCGACGCGCATCTGCTGAAGGAGCTTCCCGCGTCGGCCATTATGCAGGCTGCCGAGGAGATGGGACGGATGCTGGGCGGCGGTCCGGCGATGCTCTTCCAGCCGGTCGTCGAGGCGGCCACGCTGCCGGTCGAGCCGCTCGAGGCGATCCGATCGGGCGCGGCGGGCGGCGTGGCGCTGCTCGTCGGCACGAACAGGGACGAAGGCGAATACTTCATCCGCCCCGGGTCTGCGCCCGTGCCCCTGGAGGGCGCGATTCGCGGCGTCGAGCTCATGACGGACATTGCCGACGCCGCATCGCTGGTGCGTTCGTATCCGCATACGGCACAAGGGCAGGCGGATATTATGACGGATCTGTTTTTCTGGCGCGCTGCGCTGCGGCTCGCGCACGAACAGACGGCGCATGCGCCTGTATGGATGTACCGGTTCGATTGGACTTCGGCTGTTCATCCCTCGCTGGCGCGGGCTGTGCATATGCGGGAGATTGTTTTTGTCTTCGGCAATCTGCAGGTGCTGGAGCGGCAGTTGGGCGCGACGCTGGGTACGGACGCGCGCCGGCTGACCGAGGAGATGCAGGCTGCATGGCTTGCATTTGCGAAGACGGGATCGCCGGAAACGGCGGAGTTGGCATGGCCTCCATATGGGGAGCCGGAGCGGATGACAATGATCTTCGGCGCGGCCGAGGTGCCGGAGGCCGTATCGGATCCGGCTGCGGGCAAGCGCGCGATGCTTGGTTTGTAGCGAGGATGAGCTTAGGCGGAGATCGTCTTTAGTCTAGCCGGAATTGAACTTAATTAAAGGGAGGAGATCGGAATAATGAAGAAGAATCGGTTGGGCGGTTCAGAACTGTACGTGAGCGAGATCGGTCTCGGCTGCATGTCGCTGGGCACGGAGGAGACGAAGGCGGCGGCTTTGCTCGGCGAGGCGCTCGATCGGGGCGTCACGCTGCTGGATACGGCGGACCTTTATGACGGCGGACGCAACGAGGAGCTGGTGGGCAAGGCGATCCGGGGCCGGCGGGAGCAGGTCGTGCTGGCGACCAAGGTCGGCAACCGGCGGATTCCCGGGCAGGACGGCTGGACATGGGACGCCACCAAGGCATACATTCTGTCGGCGGTCCGGGACAGCCTAAAGCGGCTCGGCACCGATTATATAGACCTGTACCAGCTGCACGGCGGCACGCTGGACGATCCGATCGACGAGACGATCGAGGCGTTCGAGCAGTTGAAGCGCGAAGGCGTCATCCGGGCGTACGGCATCTCCTCGATCCGGCCCAACGTCATACGCGAGTACGTCGCGCGCTCGGGGATCGCGAGCGTCATGAACCAATACAGCATCGTCGACCGCCGCGCCGAAGAGACGGTGCTGCCGCTCCTGGCGGAAAAGGGGATCAGCGTCATCGCGCGAGGACCCGTAGCGAGCGGGGCGCTGGCGGACGGACGCGAGCCGGCGAAGGGCGTGCTCGACTACGAGCTGGACGAGCTGGTCGCGCTGCGCGGCGAGCTGCAGCAGTTGACGTCCCCGGCTCGCAGCCTCTCGCAGCTCGCGATCCGTTACTCGCTCGGGCATCCGACGGTCGCCGCGGCGATCCCGGGAGCCAGCAGCCGCGAGCAGCTGCTGCAGAATCTCGCGGCCGCCGAGGTGCCGCCGCTCTCCGAAGCGGAGCTTGAGGCGATCCGCGGCGCGAGCAAGGCGAGCGTCTATGCGCAACATCGCTGATCCCGGCGTGAAGCTGCGGACTGCCGCTTGCGGTATAGCCGTGCCGCTCGGCCGATTTGCGGCGGCAAGTCGCCGCCGCGCTCCAAAGAAACGCCTCCGATGCGGATAGCATTGTTTTAAAGCGTAATGCAGATCTTCCCGAAGTTCGATCCCGTTTTCAAGCGCCGAAGCGCGTCGACCGCCTCGGCGAACGGGAATACGCTATCGATGGCCGGACGCAGCCCGTTGAGGCCGATCGCGCGGTTCATCGATTCGAACATCGCGCGGCTGCCGACGTTTATCGCTTGCAGCCTCGCCTTTTTTAGAATGGCGGGGACGATCGCGAAATCTTCGACGGCCGCGCCGGACAGCAAGCCGACGATGCTGATCCTGCCTCCGACCCTCAGCGCCGCTATCGACCGGTTCAGCGTTGCCGCGCCGCCCACGTCGACGATGTGGTCCGCGCCGCGCCCTTGCGTATAGGCCAGCACCGCGTTTTCCCAATCCGCTTTTTCCGTATAATGAATGCCGTGATCGGCGCCCATCGCCAGCGCGCGTTCAAGCTTTTCGCTACTGCCGGAGGTGACGATGACCCGCGCGCCATGAAGCTTGGCGAATTGCAGCGCGAACATGGAGACGCCTCCCGTTCCCTGCACGACGACCGTGTCGCCGGCGCGTACCTGTCCTTCCTCGACGATCGCATGCCAGGCGGTGACGGCCGCGCACGGCAGTGTCGCGGCCTCCGCGTCGCTCAGATGATCGGGGACGCGGACGAGCCCTTCCTCCGGCAGCACCGCATACTCGGCCAGAAGGCCGTCCAGCGGACTGCCGAGCGTCGACGTCCAGTTCGCCGGAGTTGGCTCGCCGTCGATCCAGCTCTGCGTGAAGATGCCGCAGACGCGGTCGCCGAGCTTGAACCGGGCCGCCCCTTCGCCTAAGGCGACGATCTCGCCGACGCCGTCGGATACGGGAATCAGGCCTTCTGTGCGTTCGGGATTGTAGAAGCCTTCGATGACGCCGATATCGCGGGAATTCAAGGACAAGGCCTTGAGCCGGACGAGCGCCTGACCCGGACCCGGCTCGGGAATCGGACGGTCGACCTGAACGACATGATCGAGGCCGAAGCCGCCTTTGACGACATATGCTTTCATGAATGCCACTCTCCTTGAGATGGGAATAGACATACCATAATTGATTTACTAAAATTAAGTAAGAAGGCACTTTGACGTGGCATGCGAACCTCAAGGTGCGTAAAGGAGGCAGCGGCGTGAGAGAACCCGATATCTCGATCGCGGAATGCAGCTACAGGCGGGTGCTGGAGATCGTCTCGAACAAATGGACGGCGCTCGTCATCTACGCCCTGGAAGACGGAACGCTCCGGTATGGTTTGATCAAGAGCCGGATCGCGGACATTTCGCAGAAAATGTTGACTCAGACGCTGAAGCAGCTGGAGCGCGACGGCCTTGTCGTTCGAAAAGTAACGCCTGTCGTCCCGCCCGTCGTGGATTACGCGCTGACGCCGCTCGGTAGGACGCTTCTTCCCTTTTTGCGGATGCTGAAGGACTGGTCTTCGGCACACTATGCGTCTGTAAGCGAGGCGCGGGAAGCGTACGATGCCGTGCACCAAGACGCCTCGCACGGCTGACGGAACAGGCTGCGTCTGCGTAATAAAGGCCGGAATGCCTCGTCGGGGCTTCCGGCCTTTGTGCGTTGCAGCATGGGCATGCATCGGGGCTTCGATCCTTGCGGTCCTCCTAAGCCTTCCCGAACAGCCGCCGGTACTCCGTCGGCGTGACGCCCTCATGCTCGCTGAAACGCTTGTTAAAGTAGCTCGCGCTCGGATACCCGGCGTCCTCCGCGATGCGCCCGACGGGCAGCGTCGGATGCTCGAGCAGCCACTGCTTGGCCGCCTGCAGCCGGCAGCGGGTGACGAAGTCCATGGGGGAGAAGCCCATCGCCTGCCGGAACAGCTTGCAAAAATAATGACGGCTCACGCCCGCGCGCGCCGCCCAATCTTCGAGAATGAAAGGCGCGCAAGCCTCCCGCTGCATGTCGGGCAGCAGATCCAGAATGCGGCGATCGGATCCCGCCGATTTGACGTCGGAGACGGGGACGGCCTGCTGAACGAACTCCGAGAAGAGGGCGTAGGTCAGCATGGACAGGCGCACCGGACGCAGCAGCTGATGCGCCTCCGCTTCCCCAAGGAGCGCCAAGTGCGCGGCTTCCCAGGCTTCGCGCTGCCGGAGGGACCAGACCGCGGACTGATGAAAGCCGAGTCGCACCAGATAATCGCGCAGCTCCTCCCCGTAAAAGTGAACCCACCGCACGTCCCATGGCTCGTCCTCGCTGCTGTAGTAGCGCTGTCGCTGCAGCGGAAAATACAGCACGGCATCGCCGGCCCGCAGTTCGTGCACGCCCGTCTCGGTCTCCGCGTAGCCTTTGCCTGCCGCGACATAATGGATGTTGAAATTGTTGAGCACGCCGGCTTCCCGCAGCACGGAATGGTCGGGAAAATCGCGGTAGGCGCCCACCGATTCAGGCATGACGAGATACGGGCTTCCGGCTAGCGTCAGCAGATGCGCTTGTCTTCTCACAGTACGTCCCCCTCTATAACAATATTGTTTTAATGGTGGTCAATAAGCTGTCATTTTCATTTTGTTTGCTTGTTATTATAATGACAATATCTTATCAATCAAGCATGAGCAAGGAGGCTGCGGTTAAATGGGACGCAGGTTGAGATGGGGCATTCTCGGGTGCGCGGGCATCGCGGTTCGCGCGGTGATTCCCGGTCTGCAGCAGTCGGAGCGGAACGTCGTGGCGGCCATCGCGAGCCGGGATGCGGACAAGGCGAAGGAGACGGCGGAGCGCCTCGGGATCGAGCGCGCTTACGGCAGCTACGAGGCGCTGCTCGCGGACGATACGATCGACGCGGTCTACGTGCCTCTGCCGAATCATATGCATCTGCCTTGGACGATTCGGGCCGCCGAAGCGGGCAAGCATGTGCTGTGCGAAAAGCCGATCGCGCTTGATGCGGCGGAGGCAGCGCGCATGGTCGAATTTTGCCGGGAAAAGGGCGTACATCTGGCGGAGGCGTTCATGTACCGCCATCACCCGCGCTACCGGCTGATCCGGCAAATGGTCGAATCCGGCGAGATCGGCGAAGTAAGGGGGATTCACGGCACCTTTACCTTCAACAACGCGGCGAACCAAACGAACATCCGCTACCGGCGCGACTGGGGCGGCGGGTCGGTGTACGATGTCGGCTGCTATCCGATCAGCGCGGCACGGCTCATTCTCGGGCAGGAGCCGGAGGCGGCTACGGCGCACGCTTTCTTTTCGCCCGAGCACGACGGCGTCGATATGATGGCATCCGGGCTGGTCGAGTTCGCGGGCGGCGTGGCGCTGACCTTCGACTGCGGCATGTGGGCGTCCTCTCGCAATACGCTCGAGGTGCTGGGCACCAAGGCGAGCATTGAGGTGCCGTCGGCGTTCGTCTCGGGACCGGACGGCGGTTACAACTTCTTCGTCGTTTCGAAAGACAGCAGACGGGAGGTCGAGGTGCCGCGCGGCAACCAATATGCGCTGCAAGGCGACGAATTTGCCAGGACGGTACTGGACGGCGAGGCGCCGGCGTTCGGACCGGAGGACGCGGTGCGCAACATGAAGGTCATCGACGCGGTGCTGCGGTCGGCATCCGAACGCGCGCGCATCGTCATTTAATCGAAGGAGGCTGCACGTATGGAATACATCGATATTCCGGGATCGCGCTTGCCCGTATCCCGCCTGATCAAGGGGACCGACTACTTTTACCATCACTCATACGAGCTGGCGGCGACCAATATGGACGCCTATCTGGCGCTCGGCGGCAACGCCGTCGACAGCGCGCATATCTACTGCGGCGGGCAGAGCGAAGAAGTGCTCGGCCGGTATATGGAGGAGCGCGGCAACCGGGACAAGATCGTAATCCTGACCAAGGGCGCGCACCATGACAAGGACGGTCCGCGCGTGAACAAGCAGGCGATCGCCGACGATCTTCAGGTAAGCCTCGAGCGGCTGCGGACGGATCACATCGAGCTGTACGCGCTGCATCGCGACGATCCCGATGTACATGTCGGCGTCATCGTCGAAGCGCTGAACGCGCATATCGAATCCGGCGCGATCGGGGCGATCGGCGGATCCAACTGGACGTGGCAGCGGCTGCAGGAGGCCAATGAGTATGCAGCGGCGCACGGTCTCGTCGGCTTCACGTTCAGCAGCCCGAACCTGAGTCTCGCGAAGGCCAAGGAGCCGTATTGGAAGGACGCGGTCTCCGCTGATCAAGCGACCATCGACTGGCACGAGAAGCACCAGCTTCCGCTGCTTTCGTGGTCCTCGCAGGCGCGCGGCTTTTTCACCGGGCGCTTCTCCCCGGATGACCGGAGCGACGCCGACCTGGTGCGCGTGTTCTACAACGACGACAACTGGGAGCGTCTCGCGCGCGCCGAGCGGCTAGCCGCGGACAAAGGCGTGACCGCGATTCAGATCGCCCTCGCTTACGTGCTGAACCAGCCGTTTCCTGCCTGCGCGCTCATCGGCGCCCGCAACGCCGAGGAACTCCGCTCCTGCGATGAAGCGATGCGACTCGTATTGACGAGGGAAGAGATGGAGTGGCTCGATCTGAAGCGGGCGACAGTCTGACGGCTGGCGATGTAAGCGAAGCAGAACCGGGCGACTGACCGAGTACCTGACCGAGTATCTGACCGGGCATCCGAGCGGATGCTCGGGTTTTCTCGTTGGGGCATAAAAATGCGCCACATCGTTATTCCGCCAACTAGTCCTCTTCCTCGCCGCATAAGAATGCGCCACATCGCTATTCCGCCAACTAGTCCCCTCCCTCGCCGCATAAGAATGTGTCACATCGCTATTCCGCCAAAAGCCCGGCTTCTCGTCGCATAAGCCTGCGCCGCATCGCTTTTCCCACTTCCCGCGGTCCCCGTCTTTTGACCATCCTCCCGCAATTCAAAGCAACCGCTTACCCCCTTTCGCCGTATGTACTCCTACATACACATGGGAGGGGATTGCGCATGGAAGTCTTTCAAGGCGGCAAAACGCAGAAGGTGTACCAGATGCCGCAGCTGCCCAAGCGAACGTGGCGGCTCATCGTGCTCGGCATCGCAGCGGTCATTGTAATCTGGATCGGCTCGACGACGTTTTACACGGTACAGGAGCAGGAGCAGGCGGCGATCCTGACGTTTGGCAAGTATACGGCGACGCAGGAGAAGTCGGGCCTG
The DNA here is from genome assembly GCF_030014955.1 of Cohnella hashimotonis. Lineage (NCBI taxonomy): Bacteria > Bacillati > Bacillota > Bacilli > Caryophanales > Paenibacillaceae > Cohnella > Cohnella hashimotonis. The sequence continues at coordinate 7,144,810 of NZ_JAGRPV010000001.1, read as the reverse complement.
CACTTCAAGCTGCCGTCGCCGATCCAGCGGGTGGTCAAGGTGCCGGCCAACCTGACGCAGAAGCTGCACATCGGCTACCGCGAGGACAGCGGCGGCAAGGTGACGGCGGTCGAATCCGAAGCGCTCATGATCACTGGCGACGAGAACATCGTCTCCGCCGATGCGGTCATCGAGTGGAAGGTGGCCAATATCCGCGACTATCTGTACAACATCGACGATCCCGAACAGTTCCTCCGCAACTCCGCCAGCGCGGCGATCCGTTCGGTCATGGGCGCCACGAAGCTCGACTACGCGATTACCGAGGGCAAGACGGTCATCCAGACCGACGTCAAGAAGAAGCTCGAGGAGATCCAGGAAAAGTACGGCACGGGCATTCAGATCATCGACCTAAAGTTCCAGGACATCGAGCCGCCCGAAGGCCAGGTGCAGACGGCGTTCAAGGAAGTCACCAATGCGCGCGAGGAAAAGAACACGAAGATCAACCAGGCGCAGAAGTACGTGAACGATCGGCTGCCCAAGGCGCGGGGCGAAGCGCAGGCGCTCATCGAGCAGGCGGAGGCGCAGAAGAAGTCGCGGATTCTGAACGCGCAAGGCGACGTCGCGCAATTTAATGCCGTTTACAATGAATATGCTAAAAATCCGGAAGTCACCGCCGACCGCCTCGTGCTAGAGACGCTTGAGCAGATTCTGCCGAACGCCAAGGTCATCGTGACCGACGGCAGCGGGGATACGGTGAACTACCTGCCGCTTGACAGCTTCCTCAAAAACAGCGGCGCCAAGTCGACGACTTCAGGCGGCACCACGACGCAGCCTAATGCCGCCCAAGGAGGTGCCGGACAATGAACACCCGCAAATGGATCCTGACCGGCGTCGGCGCGCTGCTGCTTATCATTCTCCTCTCCGGCTCCATGTTCGTCGTCGGCGAGGGACAGTACAAGGTCGTGCTCAAGTTCGGAGAGGCCACGCGCATTCACCAGTCTCCCGGCATTCATTTTAAAATTCCGTTCATCGAATCCGTTCGCACGCTCCCCAAATACCAGCGTATCTACGACAGCCAGCCGACGACGATTCTCACCAAGGACAAGAAGCCGATTATCGTCGACAATTACTCGGTATGGCGCATCGACGATCCGCACCGCTTCCTGCGCTCGCTGCAGACCGTGTCGGCGGCCGAGGGACGCATCGGCGACGCCGTCTACAACGCGGTTAGGCGCAAGCTGTCCGAGATCGAATACGGCAGCATCATCAGCGAGACGACGGCGCGGGGCGACATCAACGACGAGATCACCCAGATCGTCCGCGACGTCGCGGAGAACCAGAGCTACGGCATCGACATCATCGACGTGCGCATCAAGAAGACGGACCTGCCAGACGAGAACAAGCAGAGCGTCTACAACCGCATGATCTCGGATCGCCAGTCGATCGCGGCCGGCTACCTGTCCGAGGGCGACGAGCAGTCGCGCAAGGTGACGTCCAACGCGGACCGTCAGGCGCAGGAGCTGATCGCGCAGGCCGAGGCGGACGCCAAGAAGATCGTGGCCGAGGGCGAGAAGGAAGCGGCGCGCATCTACAACGAGGCGTACGGCAAGGATCCGAAGTTTTACAAGCTGTACCGCACGCTGCAGAGCTACACGACGACGTTCAAGGGCGAGCCGGTCATCATGCTGCCTGCGGATTCGCCGTATACGCGGATCCTGCTCGGCGAGCGGTAAAGGCGCGATTCGGGTAGAGCCTTCTGGCATACGGGTAAATAAACACCACAGAGGGAGGCGATGCGGATGAGGCGATACGGTACGATGAGCAAGGCGGTACTAACGCTGCTGCTGGCGATCGGGCTGGCTGCGCCGGCGCCCGGCGGCGCGGGTTCCGTAGCAGCGGCAGGGACCGCCGCTGCGAATGCGATCGTCGACGGCAAGCCCGTCGTCTTCGCGGAGGCGGCGCCGGTCATCCAGGCGGGGCGCATGCTCGTGCCCGCCCGCGCGCTGCTCGAAGCGATGGGCGCGCGCATGGCCTGGGACCCGGACGCCCGGGTCGTGACCGCGACGATGCAGGCGGCGCCGGGCGCCGGGACCGTGCTGAAGTTGAAGATCGGCTCGCCGTACGTGCAGCGGACGGTGACCGACGCCTCTGGCAAGGCGTCCGCCAACGTCGTGAAGCTGGACGTCGCCGCGCAGCTGCTGTCGGACAGTACGATGATCCCGCTGCGGGCGAGCGCGGAGCTGACCGGGCATGCGCTCGAATGGCGGCAGGCGACCATGACAGCCGTCATCTCGCAGCCGGAAGCGGGCGCAGCGCCGGAGATGACGTTTAAGCAGTACGGGCTTTCCGGCGAGCTGTTCAAGCTGTCGAACGAGGAGATCGAGACGTTTTTCCGGACCAACGACGTTCGCGCGCGGCACGGCAAGACCAAGCCGTTCGCGCTCAGCGTGCCGTTGTCCCTGGTCGCGCGCCTGAAGTCCGCCGATATGGGCGAACAAGGATACTTCAGCCACGACTCCCCGACCTACGGCGACCCGTTCGAGATGATGCGAGAGCAGGGGATCAAGTACCGGTCGGCGGCGGAGAACATCGCGGCAGGGCAGGAGACGCCGGCGTCGGTCGTGGCCGCCTGGGAGAACAGCCCGGGCCATCTGAAGAATATGCTCGGCGACTACGAACAGATCGGCATCGGCTATGCGTACTACACGGATTCCGATTATCGCAGCTATTGGACGCAGCAATTTATAAGTTCGTGACGACGAAGAAGAAGGTACAGCTCCTCCGATCGGCTGAGGGGGCCGTACCTTTTTTTGTGCGCGTATTCGCGTATTCGTGGATCGTCTTGATCGAAGTGCGGATGTGCGGGATTATTGCCATAGGACGCACCTGTCGCTTGAAGTTGCAGGGAATAAGAAAGCCGGCCTCCGAGGAGCGCCGGCTTTCTTGCTGTCGCTGGATCAGGTGATGACGGTGATCGTCGGCGCCGAGATGGTCGGCGGCGTCGTCATCGTTGAGGCGCTGCCGAACGTGCTGACCTCGAGCAAGACGGGCGTGCCTTCAGCTAGGTCGTCGGTAGCGAGCACCAGGCTGGCGGTCGTCAGCGTGGACAAGCCGCCCTGCTGCAGAACGCCGTTGACGTAGACGTTATAGTAGCCGTCTGCCGGCGGGACGGGCAGCGCTGCCACCGGAGCGTCGGCGTCGTCGAGGAAGCTGGCTGCGGGAATCGTCGTCACGCCGCCTGCGATCATCGCGGCCGTGACCGCGGCATAGTAGCGCGCCACGGTCGGGGTGACCGTCGTCGCGATGACGCCGCCGGTAGCCACGGGCGCGCTGGCGATGGCGATGATGACGGGTTTGATGACGGGCATTGCATTCACCTCCCCGGGCCGAGCGGTATGACTTGCGCGTCTCGGCTCTACTCACAGTACATGCTGTAGCAGGCCGGCGGGATACGGCAGATCGACCGCGTCATCCGGCTTATCTTGCGGCGGAGGCTGCAATGGCGCCTCTCCCCGCTAACGGCCCAACGCGGGCGCGGCGGGCGCTGCATACAATAGGCTGACGGCAGACGCGGATAAGCCAGTTTGGCTATCTGGGCGAGCCATGCAGCGGAGCGCATCGGAAAGGGGATAGACGATCATGGGGACGGCGAGCCTTCGATGCAAGCGGGCCAAGAAAAAGAGAGAACGCGCGGTTCGGCGGCGTTCCCGCTCCTGCTGCGCGTGCGAAAAACGGGAAAGCGCTCGAAGGCGCTGCCCGGCAGCGCGGCGGCCGAGGCGATCGCGCGACCGCGGCGTGCGGTCAGGGGCGACGGGGAACGGGGGCGGAACGCCGGGAGCCCGGGGAGAGCAAGGCGTGCAGGGTGAACACGGCGAGCGGGGTGTGCAAGGCGAGCGGGGTATGCAGGGTGTGCAGGGCGAGCGGGGCGAAGCGGGGCTGCAGGGCATTCAGGGCTTGCGCGGCGACCCCGGACAGCGCGGCGAGCAGGGCCTACCCGGACCGTCAGGTCCGGCAGGGGAGATCGGTCCGGCAGGGCCCGCTGGCCCGGCAGGCCCACAGGGAGAGCCCGGCCCTGCCGGCGCCCCGGGTGCGACGGGCCCGGCGGGGCCCGCCGGGCTGAGCGGGGAGCCCGGTCCCGCGGGACCGCCTGGCGCCACCGGTCCCGCAGGTCCACCCGGCGCCACCGGTCCCGCAGGTCCGCCGGGACCGCTGCCTACAGGCATCGCCGTTCGCCCGGTCAACCTGCTGTATCTCGCCTTTTTAGAAGAAAGCACGAGCGATCCGGTCACGCTCGGCGCCGGCCAGTTCACGTTAGACGGCGTGCCGGCGGCGCAATTCGAAGGACTGGGACCGAGCTCCTATTCGATGCTGTATATGAACGGTATGCCGCAGGAGCAGGATCTTTACGCGCTGACATCCTCGGCCGTGACGATCGACCCCGAAGGCTCGACGATTCTGGCCGGGACGCCGATCATGGTGCAGATCGTCAGCTTTTCCGTAGAGATCACCGCGTAGCGAGGCAGCCGTTACCGTCCGATGCCTTCCCAGACCGAATCGTCCAGCTCGAGCAGCACGGGACAGTGATCGCTGCCCATGACGGCGCAGTCGATCGACGCTTCCCGCACGAAAGGAGCGAGCCGCGCGGATACGAGGAAGTAGTCGATGCGCCATCCCACGTTACGTGCGCGAACGCCGGGCATGTAGGACCACCAGGAGTAAGTGTCGGTCCGGTCTGGGTACAGGTGGCGGAACGTATCAATGAAGCCCGCGTCCAGCAGCTCGCTCATTTTCGCGCGCTCCTCGTCAGTGAAGCCCGCGTTGCCGCGGTTCGGCTTCGGATTTTTCAGATCGATCTCCTCGTGCGCGACATTCAGGTCGCCGCAGACGATGACGGGCTTCACCGCATCGAGCTCCGTCAGATAACGGCGGAAGCGGTCCTCCCATGCCATGCGCATCTCCAGCCGCGACAAGTCTCTGCGGGCGTTCGGCGTATACACGTTGACCAGGTAGAAGCCTTCGAACTCCAGCGTCAGAATTCGGCCCTCTTCTTCCGCATCCTCCTCGATTCCGTAACGTACCGACAGCGGCTTCCGTTTCGTAAATACGGCGGTACCGGAGTAACCTTTTTGCCTCGCGTAGTTCCAATATTGCCCGTATCGCTCCCCGTGGTCCAGCTTCAGCTGTCCCTCTTGAAGCTTCGTCTCCTGCACGCAAAACAAGTCTGCGTCCAGCGCATCGAAATATTCGCCGAACCCTTTGTTCACCGCGGCCCGCAGTCCGTTTACGTTCCATGACGCCAGTTTCATCGCTTCTTCTCCTTCATCGATCATGCTCTTTCTACAATTCTACCTGCTGCCGCCGATCCGTGTCGAATGGAAGAATCATGCGTGTGATATTTGTCACATACAGCATCCGCGCGCAGGGTGTATATAAAGAAAAGTTACCTAATTTTGCCGGTGTCTGTCGGTTCGGATCACACGGCTGTCGACGCCCGCGGGAGGTTCGTCATGAAGTGCGATATCAGGCGAGAGGGCGGTACGGTCGATATCGTGCTCTCGGGCAGGATCGGCGTAGCCGAAGCGATCGAGCTCCGGCACAGGCTGTTTCCCGAGCTAACGGCGGGAATCACGGGCGTTGTTCTACGGATGGGCGAGGTCACGGACCTGGACAGCTCAGGTCTCGGCCTGCTGCTGGCCGTGAGGAATCTGTCGGTGGACATCGGAGCGGCGTTCGAGCTTAAAAACGCGGGCGCAGGGCTGGCGCCGAAGCTGGATGCAGTCGGCTTGGCCTCGCGTTAAACAACATTGGGACGGCGGCATCGGGGAGGCATTGAAATGAGCGGATATTTGGCATCGGCGGGCGACATGAAGCATGACGAGACCTTATGGCCCCTCTATGCCCGAATTTACCGCGATTCGCAGGAAGCGATCATGATTACGGACAGTCATGCCCGCATTGTACAAGTGAATCCGTCCTTTTCGAGAATTACGGGCTACGAAGAGAGCGAGGTTGTCGGACTCACGCCGAGCGTGCTTAAATCCGACTGTCAGTCGCCCGATTTTTACGCACGGATGTGGGCGGCGATTCATCTCGACGGCAAGTGGAAGGGCGAGATCTGGAACCGGCGCAAAAACGGGGAGGTCTATCCGCAGTGGCTGTCGATCTCCGCGGTCAAGGACGAGGCCGGACAGCTGCAAAACTATATGGCGATGTTTCTCGATCTGACCGAATACAAGAGCGCGGCCTCCAAGCTCAGGCTGCACGCGCAGGTGTTCAGCTACGCGAGCGAGGGCATTATGATTACGGACACGTCGCTCAAAATTTTATCCGTCAACCAGGCTTTCACCGTCGTCACCGGCTATACGGAAGAGGAGGCGTGCGGACATACGCCCGCGTTGCTGCGGTCCGGCAGGCACGGACGCGACTTTTACGATCGCATGTGGGAGAGTCTGCGCGAGGCCGGCCGCTGGCAGGGCGAGATCTGGAACCGGCGCAAGAGCGGGGAGCTTTATCCCGAGTTCCTGACGATAACGACGCTGCGCGACGAGCAGGGCGAGGTCACGAACTACATCGGCATGTTCAAGGACATCACCGCGCGCAAGCAGGCGGAGGACAGGCTCAAGTATCTTGCACACTACGACATGCTGACCGGGCTGCCCAACCGCACGCTGCTGCAGGACATGCTTCAGGACGTCATGGAAGGCTGCCGGAGAACGGGAGAGCGGCTCGGCGTGCTGTTTATCGATCTGGACCGGTTCAAGTCGGTCAACGATTCGCTGGGTCATGATGCCGGGGACAAGGTGCTCCGGCAAATGGGCGAGCGCCTGAAGCGGGCGGTCCGCGCGGAGGACGTCGTGTCGCGGCTTGGCGGGGACGAATTTATCGTCGTGCTGCGGAGCTTGAAGAGCGCCGACGAAGCGTTGGAGACGGCGCGGCGTGTGACCGAGCTCATGGCGCGTCCGTTCGACGGGGCGGACAACGAGATTTATATGAATGCCAGCATCGGCATCAGCATGTACCCGGATCACGGCAAGGACCTGGAGTCGCTGATGCAGCACGCCGACCTGGCGATGTACGAGGCCAAGTCGCAAGGGGCCGGGCCGCAGCTGTTCAACGAGGGGATCGGCGGCGCCTTTTCGCGCAAGCTCCGGCTGGAGCGGGAGCTTCGATTCGCGGCCGAACGTGGAGAGCTGCAGCTTGTCTACCAGCCGCAGGTCGGCGTGGAGAGCGGCAGACTGGAAGGCATGGAGTCGCTGCTGCGTTGGCGGCACCCCGAGCTGGGGGCAATCTCGCCGTCGGAGTTCATCCCGATCGCCGAGGAGACCGGCCTGATCCGGGAGATCGGCAGCTGGGTGCTGGGAGAAGCCTGCAAGCAGCTGGGCGCCTGGAGCCGAAGGGCGCGGACCGTTCCCGCGATCGCGGTGAACCTGTCCGGAAAGCAGTTCATGGCGCCCGATCTGGCGGAGACGTTCCGCGGCATCGTACGGGACGCCGGCTGCGATCCGCATCAGATCGTGCTCGAGATTACGGAGAGCTTCGGCATCGTCGACATGGATTCGGTAATCGGCGTGCTGCGCGAGCTTAAGGGGATGGGCTTCCGCGTGGCGATCGACGACTTCGGCAAAGGCTACTCCGCGCTCGGCTATCTGAAGCAGCTGCCGATCGATATCCTGAAGATCGACAAGAGCTTCCTGAGCGAGCTGACGTCGGATCCGAAAAGCGATGCGCTCACCCGGGCGATTATTCAGATGGCGCAAGGGATGGAGCTTCGCGTCATCGCGGAGGGCGTCGAAACGCCCGCGCAGATGGCGCGCCTGCGCGAGCTGCGCTGCGACATCGCGCAGGGCTACTACATCGACCGGCCGATGCCGGCGGGAGAGCTGGAGGCTGGGTATTTGAGGTCGCCGCAGCGAGCGAAGTGAAAGAATAGCCACTCCTCTCGCGAACCGATTGTATGTCGCGTCCGGATATGTTACGTTCATGCCAAGAGGAAATGTCCAATGCCTTCACGCTGAAGAGGAGGGACTCCCGCCATGGAATGGAACTACTACAACACCTTCATCGCCGTGTCCGACGACTGTCCCGTCGAGTACGGCGCGGTGCCGCCGGACAAGGCCGCAGGCAAGACGAAGCCGGGCATCGAGTACGACATGATCGCCGGCGAGCCCTATGCGCACACGCAGGAAGAGATTCTGTACGAGACCTACGTCCGCCACAAGCAATTGTCGCCCGAGGAGAGGGATGCGCGAGAGGCGGAGATGCGGACCGAGTTCTACGGCAAGCCGAAGGCATGCATGCGGGCTTCGATGCTGCCGAAGAAGTACGGCTGGGGGCTGCACTTCAACGCGGAGGGCAAGGTTGCGCTCGTACCCAAGGAATCGGAGGCATACGGCCGGTTCGCGGACGGAGAGATCGAGGGCGTGAAGGTGCTTAAGGCTATGCGAAACAAGAAAGCCTGAGTCCCTCCGCGGATTGGCCGCACGTTCGCGTGCCGCGTCGCGCACGTCAAAAAAGGCTTCAGCCGTCTAGGCTCAAGCCTTTTATTATGAATTCAAGCGGTCTTGACAGTCCGCATCTCCTTCATTTCGTATCTTCCCCAATCCCGGCTCCCTCAGTCCGCTTCGTCGGCATCCGGCTGCGCAGTCTCTGCGTCCGGCGCTTCGGCGTCGGTCCCGTTCTCGCGGCTTCTGCCCTGGCGCTCGGCGCCCCTCGGTTTAGGCGGCTTGGGCGGCTTCGCCGTCTCCGCCTCGTAGTAGGCCTTCAGCTCCGCGGCCTTGCGCGGATCGGCGAGATCGACTTTGCCGGCGAGCACCTGCTCCGTCAGCAGCTCCCAGCTCAGCGCGAACTTCTGCGATTGCGCAAGCCGGATCGCATTCTTGACCGTTCGGCGTTCTTTGGCATTGCTGAATGTGTCCTTATACTGCCTTGCGTCCTTCTCGGGATCGAGCACGGCGAACGTCTTGCGGAAGATCTCCGCCGTCATTCGCGCGTCGTCCAGCGCCCGGTGGGCCGAGCCCTCGGACGGGATGCCGAGATCCTCGAGCGCCGCTTCGACGCTGACGTCGTTGGTCAACCCGCGGCCGCGCAAGTACACCTTGAGCAAGTCATAATACACGGCGGACATCCAGTAGGCGTCGTCGAGCTTGTGCATGCGCGTATCGAGCACGATCCGCTTGAAGTCCTCGCCGCCCCACGTGACGAAGCGGCACGACTCGCTGCGTCCGAGCCACGCCAGAAACGCCCGGATCACCGGTACGAAGCCGCTCGCGCTGTCGATGTCCTCCTGGGGAATGCCGGTTTTTTTCTTAATGAAGCTGTTCAGCTTGGCAAAGTAAACGGGCTTGATAAGCGCCGAGAACTCGTCGACCGCCTCCAGCGCATCGTTCAGCCGTACCGCGCCGATCTCGATCACTTCCATAGGCAGCTCGCTTGCGAACTTGCGTCCGTTGAATTCGATATCCAATATGATGTAGTCCAAGTTAGCGACCTCCGAATTGTACAGATAACCTTATATTATCAAAAATCCGAAGCCAAAGCCCTTTCGTCCGCCGGTCTGCAAGGAGAAGATTTTTAGAAGGAAACCATTGACAGAAACGATTTCCTCATGTTATTTATTAATCAATAAATAAAATGAGTTTGGAGTTGCGGCGAATGACACCCAGGGACGATACATCCTCTGCGACGCGCAAAGAACAAATCCTCGACGCGGCAGCCGAGCTTTTCGCTTTCCAAGGATTTTACAAGACGACGACGGCGCTGGTGGCCAAGGCCGTAGGCGTCACGCAGCCCTACGTGTTCCACTTCTTCAAGACGAAGGAGGAGCTGTTCCTCGCCGTGCTGGACCGCGGTTACCGGCGCCTGGTGCAAGCCTTCTCCGTCGTAGAGAGCCCTTCGGAGGAATTGGTCCACCGGATGGGCGGCGCGTTCGAAGAGCTGTTGGTTACGCATCGCAACGAGATTTTGCTGGTCATGCAAGCTTATGCGATTCCCGAGCCGGCGATTCGCGATGAAGTGAAGTCGAAGTTCGCCGAGATCCACGAGATGGTCAGCGGCCGGTTCGCGCAGGCGGGCATTCCGAATGCTGCCGGGGAAGCGGGCATGTTCATCGGGACGGGTCTGCTCATCGCGCTGTCGCAAATCCTGGAGCTACCGAGACTGCTCCCGTGGTGCGAGCCGGAATAAAGACCGCTAGCGGTCGGGATGGCTCGCTTTCGGTACGCGCTTGTTTTTGCCGCCGCCAAGCCTGGACGCTTGGCGGTTGTTTAAGAGAGTTAATTTATTTATCGATAAATAAGGAGTGAGGACATGTCAACTTTGCAAAGAAACCGGATGCTGGTCATCGTCTGCCTGGCGTTGTTCATGGTCATGCTGGATACGCTGGTACTCGGCGTAGCGCTGCCGTCGATTCAGAATTCGTTTAACGCCGGTCTCGCGGATCTGGAATGGTTCACCAACGGCTATACGCTGACCTTCGCGGTGCTGCTGATTCCGCTCGGCATGCTGGGAGAACGTTTCGGCCGGAAAAGGGTGTTCCTGCTCGGCATCGCCGTTTTTACGCTCGGCTCGCTGGCTTCGGCGCTGAGCACCCATGCAATCGGCCTCACGCTGGCGAGAGCTATCCAGGGCGTCGGCGGCGCGGCGATCGCGCCAATCAGCCTCACGCTGGTCAGCGCGGCGTTCCCGCCCAAGTTCAGAGCGGCCGCGATCGGCATCGTGTCCGGCGTGTCGGGGCTGGGCCTCGCGATGGGACCGCTCGTAGGCGGCCTGATCGTGAACGGCTCTCCCTGGCAGACGATTTTCTGGATCAACGTTCCGATCGGCGCGCTCGCCGTTGCGTTCGGCTGGCTGTGGCTGCGGGAATCGAAGGGCGTGGAGAAGCGCCTCGATCTGATCGGCCTGCTGCTGATCGCCGCATCGCTGCTGGGCATCGTATTCGGTCTCGTTCGCGGCAATGAAGCGGGATGGGGCGCGTTCGAGGTGTGGGGGCCGCTGGCGGGAGGCTTGGCGCTGCTGCCTGTCTTTATCGCCTGGGAATGGCGCCATCCTCACCCGTTGTTGTCGCTCGGGCTTTTCAAGAACCGCGACTATTCCGCGCTCATCGCTGCGGGATTCTGGCTGAATGCGGGCATCTTCGGCGCCATCTTCCTGCTCACGCTGTTCCTGCAGCAAGGGCAAGGCTACTCCGCGCTCGGCGCCGGAGTTCGCGAGATGGCCTGGACCGGCGCCACGATGGTCGCCGCTCCGCTGGCGGGACTCTTCATCGGGCGCCTCGGCACCCGCCGCGTGCTGCTGACCGGCCTGCTGCTTCAGGTGGCCGCGCTGTGTCTGTTCGCCATCCTCATTGCGGTGAACGGAGCGGTATTCTCCTTCGCCTATCTGGCGCCTGCCATGGTACTGGCCGGTCTCGGCATGGGGCTCAGCCTCACGCCGTTGTCCGAGGGCGTGCTGTCTGCCGTGCATGAAGCCTCCTCGGGAGAAGCGAGCGGCGTCTCAAACGCCACGCGGGAGCTTGGCGGCGTATTCGGCATCGCCATCGGCAGCCTGATCTTCCGCCAGGGCGGACAGGTCGCTACGCCGGACCAGTTCGGGAGCCATTTGATCCCCGTCTTGTACGTTTATGCCGGGATGCTCGGCGCCGCGTTCATTACGACGCTGCTGTTCTACAAACGGTCGCGGAAGGCGGCGAGCGAATCCGGCAACGCCTTGCCGGCCAGTGCGGCCGTAGAATAAGCGGCTCGTGGACAAAAATGAATCGTGGGCAGCGGCGAATCGTGCACAAAATGAATCGTGGGCAGCGGCGAATCGTGGACAATGGCGAATCGTGGACCGGCAAGGCGCGGCTTCGGCAGAACGGGGCTGGCCGGTTGTTGGGCGGGACGTAAAGCCTGCATATGTACATGTACTTTCTGCCACCCCGCGGACGATTGATGAAAGCATGCGAATGTGCAGGTAAATTCGAAACATAGGTCGGAAATGGGGCTAACAGCGGAAAATAAATGCGTTTTGGCATCTATCCTATCCAAAAGAGCGTCTTCGGCCAAAAAAGATGTATATTTGCAGGTCTTGCAGCGAAAGGGCGATGCGGGCGGCGACCGGGCCAACCCATCGAAGCGACAGTCGGAGAAGTCGTCGATCGGCGTTCCACACATTTGACCACCGTCAGGGAGATCTTCCCTGGCGTCTTTTTATTCCCTCGGAACACGCGCCAGAACCCGCGCCGCCGGCTGTCGGCTCATAAATTCATCAAATGCTGTCAACAGTATGATTGACAAAATCGCAGTATCCTTCTGTTGCTGCCAAAAGGTGCGCGCAGTACGATAAACGCATATCGACCGCAGCGGAATCCCGCGAAAAGAAAGCGGTTAATTCAAGGAGGAACCGAAATGGAGCATGCACAGCGTTCTGCTTCTAGCGGTGGCATACGAGTAGGCGTCCAGAAATTCGGACGATTCCTGAGCGGCATGGTCATGCCGAACATCGGGGCGTTCATTGCATGGGGCATCATCACCGCATTATTCATACCGACCGGGTGGGCGCCGAATTCGGAGCTTGCGAAGCTCGTCGATCCGATCATCAAGTACCTGCTTCCGATTCTGATCGGATACACCGGCGGCACCATGGTGCACAAGACGCGTGGCGGCGTCATCGGCGCGCTCATGACGATGGGCATCATCGTCGGCACCGACATCCCGATGTTCCTCGGGGCGATGATCTGCGGTCCGCTCGCCGCATGGGTGCTCAAGCAGTTCGACAAATCCGTGGAAGGCAAGATCAAAGCGGGCTTCGAGATGCTGGTCAACAACTTCTCGCTCGGCATCATCGGCGCGGCCCTGACGCTGCTCGCGTATTCGGGCATCGGCCCGGTCATCGAGCAATTGACGAGCTGGCTGTCGGACGGCGTGGAGTTTCTGGTGAATCACAACCTGATCCCGCTGGCGAACGTCCTCATCGAGCCGGCAAAGATTTTGTTCCTCAACAACGCGATCAACCACGGCGTGCTGAGTCCCATCGCGCTCGACGAAGCGTCGCGCACGGGCAAGTCGATTCTGTTCATGCTCGAATCGAATCCGGGCCCGGGCATCGGCGTCCTGCTCGCCTACATGTTCGTCGGACGCGGCTCCGCCCGCCAGTCGGCTTCGGGCGCTGCGATCATCCACTTCTTCGGCGGCATCCATGAGATCTACTTCCCTTACATCCTCATGAATCCGCGCCTGATTCTGGCTGTCATCGCCGGCGGCGTGACCGGTACGTTCACCTTCTCGATCTTCGGCGCGGGCCTGGTCGCTCCGCCTTCTCCGGGCAGCATCTTCGCCTATATCGCAATGGCGCCGAAGGGCGGCCTGCTGCCGGTGCTAAGCGGCGTGCTCACTGCGGGCATCGTGTCCTTCGCCGTCTCGGCGCTGCTGCTGAAAACGTCGAAGAAGAACGCGCAGGACGAGGATATCGAGGAAGCGCAAAGCCGCGTGAAGGCGATGAAGGCTGCGGGCACGCCCGCCGCGGCGGCTGCGGCAGCAAACGCTGCGGCTCCGGTCGCAGGCGTCTCGGCTGCGGCAGGATCGCGGACCTCGACACCCGACACGGCGTTCGTCGACGCAGGTCTGCAAACGTCGGCCCATGCGGTTAAGGATAAGGAGAACGTGCGCAAGATCGTTTTCTCCTGCGACGCCGGCATGGGATCGAGCGCCATGGGCGCCTCGATCCTTCGTAAGAAAATGAAGGCTGCAGGATCGGACATTACAGTCATTAATACGGCTATCAGCGACATTCCGGACGACGCGGACATCGTCATCACGCATAAGACGCTCACCGACCGCGCCAGACAAAAGGCGCCGAATGCCGAGCATATCTCGATCGACAACTTCCTTAAAAGCCCGGCGTACGACGTCCTTGTAGACAGGCTCGCTTGATCCGCATCGCTCTTCCGGAACGGAGCGGCCTGACGGCCGCATCCGCCGCGCATATCGAATTGACTGACGCTGGCGAGCCTATCGCCGGCGTTCAGCCCATTTTGGATAGACAGGAATGATCCGTTCATGAGCGTGTCCAACCGAACCAGGCTGATCCTCGAGCTGCTGCTGCGCAGCGGGCGGGAGATGACGGCCGCCGAGCTTGCCGCGGGGCTCCAGGTCAGCTCGCGCACCGTACACCGCGAGCTTGCCGCGGTCGAGGAGCTGCTGGCAGGCCAGCCGGTATCGCTGGTGAAAAAATCCGGCTCGGGCATCGCCCTGCAGGGCGACCCGGCTGCGCTAGAGCGCCTTGGCGGCATCGTATCCGCGGCTGAGGAGGCCGAGTTCTCCCCGGACGAGCGCCAGATTTACCTGCTGTGCCTGCTTCTTCAGGAACGGGAGCCTGTCAAGCAATTCGCGCTGGCGCACGAGCTGAAGGTGACGGTGCAGACGATCGGCAGCGACCTGGAGGAGCTGGCCGAGTGGGTGGAGCGCTTCGGCGTGCGGCTTATACGTCGCAGAGGCTACGGCGTGGAGCTCGCAGGCGGAGAGGCGGAGCTGCGGGAAGCGATCCGGCAGCTCATCCGGCTGCGCCTCGACGATGCCGAGCTGATCGCGAGCCGGGGCGAACCGCCGTCGCATCCGCTCGACCGCGTGCTGTTCCAGCTGGCCGGACGTACAGACATGGCCGATGTCGAGAGCGCGCTGTGGAGTCTGGAGCGCCGCTGGGCCGGCAGCCTCAACGAACCGATCTACACGGACCTGCTCATCCGCCTGTCCATCTCGCTGCATCGCGTCCGGCAAGGCAGGACGGTGGCTAATGCCCCGATCCCGTATCATCCGCCGCCGCAGGACCGGCAAGCGTCCGAACGGGCCGCGGCGGAAGCCGCGCAGCTGGCGGAGCAGCTCTCGGCACGGCCTGGCGTCGAGATCGGCCCGGCCGAAACGGCTTATGTCGCCGAGCTGCTCCAGGATGCCCGCGGCAAAGATCTCGCGCTGCTGCCCGGCGACGATCTGGCGCTTGCGGACACGGTCCGCCGGCTGATCCGGTCCGTGCAAACGTCGACGGGCATCGATTACGACGAGGACCGGTCGCTGCGGGACGGCTTGTTCGAGCACTTGAAGCAGGCGGTGCAGCGGCTCGGCGAGGGACAGCGCATCCGCAATCCGCTGCTGGAGCAGATTCGCCGGGATTACGGCGTGCTGTTCGCGGCCGTCAGGGAGGCGGCTTGCGCAGCGCTGCCCCAACTGGAGGTGCCGGACGAGGAAGTCGGCTTTTTGGTCATGCATTTCGGCGCGTCCCAAGAGCGGCTCAAGCAGCTCCGGCGGAACGTACGCGCGATACTCGTATGCACGAGCGGCATAGGCTCCTCCAAGCTGCTGCAGATGCGCATCCGCAAGGAACTTCCGCAGATCGAGATCGCGGACCGGGTATCCTGGTACGAGGCGGCCCGGATCGACGAGGACACGTACGATCTGATCATCTCAACGATCGATCTTCCGATCGACCCCAGGCATTACATCAAGGTGAGCCCCCTGCTCACGCAGGGGGAAGCCGACCGGCTGCGGGCGTTCGTTCGCGAGGCGCCGTGGGAGCCTAAGCCGGCCGCCGTCCGGAATGGAGCGGCGGTCGAGCCGGCCTCTTCGGCAGACGGCCTCGCCCGGCTGCAGCGCCTGAAGACGACGCTCGACGAGATCGTGTCGCTTGTGGGCGGGTTCAGGGTGATCGAGCTGGGCGACGAGGCAGGCGACCTGTACGCGGCGCTGGACGACGCTTGCCGGCGGGAGGAAGCGCTCGGCCTGCTGAGCGAAGCGGCCGCCGTACGCGACAGGCTGCTGGGGCGGGAGGAACAGGGCAGCCAGATGATCCCGGGCACGGGCCTTGCGCTCTTTCATACGCGGGCGCCCGAGATCAAGACCTCCACCCTCAAGCTGTACCGGCTTCGCCGGGCGGTGCAGCTGCCGGAGCGAGAGCAAGACGGTTCGCCCGTTCGGTTGTCGCGCTTCCTCCTCATGCTGGCGCCCCGCGCGCTGGCGCGGGAGCGGCTTGAGGTGCTGAGCGAGATCAGCGCGATGCTGCTCGACGAGGAGACGATCGCGCTGCTCGAGGCCGGCGACGAGACGGCGATCCGCGAGCGAATGACGACGCATCTGAGAAGCTTTTTCTTAACTAAAACCGAAAGCGAGTGACCGATATGAGCATCCTGTCCGCAAACAAAGTGAAACTGAACGCAACCGTCGGCGACAAATACGAAGCGATCCGTCTGGCCGGCCAACTGCTGGTCGAGGCGGGCCACGTAGAGCCGGCTTACGTCGACAGCATGATCGAACGCGAGAATTCGCTGTCCACCTACATGGGCGGCGGCCTCGCGATCCCGCACGGAACGAGCGAATCCAAGAGCACCATCAAGTCTACGGGCCTGTCGATCGTCCAGCTGCCGGCCGGCGTCGATTTCGGAGACGGAGAAAAGGCGCATCTGGTCATCGGCATCGCGGCGGTCGGCGACGACCATCTGGATATTTTGACGAACGTCGCGATGATCTGCTCGGACGACGAGAACATGGAGCGGATTCTCGCCGCCAAGACCCCCGCCGAGATGATCGAAATCTTTGAGAGCGGTGTGGAGGAATGAAGGCTCTGCACTTCGGCGCAGGCAACATCGGGCGGGGCTTCATCGGACTTCTGCTGTCGCGCGCGGGCTACGAGGTGGTTTTTTCCGACGTAAATAAAACGCTGGTCGACGCGCTTCGCGAGCGGGGCGAATATACGGTGACATTGGCTGACGACAAGCAGGAGCGGATACGCGTGGCAGGCGTGACGGCGATTGACGGCACCGACCTTGCGGCCGTAGCCTCCGCCGTGGCCGAAGCCGATCTGGTCACGACCGCAGTCGGCGTGAACATCTTGAAGCATATCGCTCCGGGCCTCGCGCGCGGCATAGAACGCCGTATCGCCGCGGGCGCAGGTCCGCTCCACCTGATCGCTTGCGAAAACGCAATCGGAGGCAGCGCTCAACTGAAAGCGCATGTGTACGGGCATCTGGACGAGGAGACGCGTCGCGGGGCCGACGCCGTTTGCGCCTTCCCGAACGCGGCGGTGGACCGAATCGTGCCGATCCAGCACAACGAGGATCCCCTCGCGGTGACGGTGGAGCCTTTCTACGAATGGGCGGTCGACGCATCCGTTATGTTCCCGGATTTCAAACGCATCGAAGGCGTGCATTATGTGAACGACCTGACGCCGTATATCGAGCGCAAGCTGTTCACCGTCAACACGGGTCACGCTTCTGCGGCCTATCTCGGCAACCTGAAGGGGTACGAGACGATTCAGCAGGCGATGGCCGACGATGCGCTGGTGGGCGAAGTACGCGCGGTGCTGGACGAGACGGGCGCCGTCATTGTCCGCAAACACGGCTTCGATCCGGAGGCGCATCGCCATTATATCGATACGATCCTAGGCCGCTTCCGCAATCCGAATCTGACCGACGAGATCGCGCGCGTCGGCCGTTCGCCGATTCGCAAGCTGTCGCCGAACGACCGTCTTGTCGGTCCCGCGCTGCTGGCGCTGGAGCAGGGCAATGAGCCTGACGCGCTCGCCAAAGTCATGGCCGCGGCACTGCGCTTCGACTACCCGGACGACCCGGAGTCGGCAGAGCTGCAGCGATCGCTTGCGGACCGCGGCGCCGGCGCGACACTGGCGAAATACACGACCCTGCCGCCGGAGCACCCGCTGCTCTTGCTGGCATTGAAGCAATTCGAAGCGTTGGCAGCCGAGCTCCAAAGCTGAAGCAAAGACGCTTTTCAGAATAAAAGGAGGGATGCATCATGTCCCAACAGTTAACCGGCATCGCCGCTTCTCCCGGCATCGCCATCGCGAGGGCGTTCCGATACGCGCATACCGCGGCCGAAACGCCGGAGCGCGCCGAGGTCGCCGACGCGTCCGCGGAGGCGGAGCGCTTCCGCGCCGCCGTCGCGCGGGCGAAGACGGAGATCGACGCGATCCGCGAATCGACGGCGCGCAGGCTCGGCGCCGCGAAAGCGGAAATTTTCGAAGCGCATCTGATGCTGCTCGACGATCCCGATCTCGTGGACGCCGTCCTCGAGCAGATCGACAATGAATCGGTAAACGCCGAATACGCGCTTCACGAAGTAACGGGCATGATCGTCGAGATGCTGCGCGGCATGGACAGCGAGATGCTGCGCGAGCGGGCGACGGATGTGCTGGACGTGTCCGGTCGGGTCATGAGCCATCTCAAGGGCAGACCGTACGCAGCGCTGTCCGGCATCGCGGAGGAGACGATCATCGTGGCGCAGGATCTGACGCCGTCCGATACCGCGCAGCTCGACCTGGACTACGTGCGCGGCTTCGTCACCGAGATCGGCAGCCGCACGTCGCATTCCGCGATCATGGCGCGCTCGCTGGAGCTGCCCGCAATCGTCGGGGCAGGCAAGGCTGCGGCGGACGTTCCGGACGGGACGACGATCATCCTCGACGCGACGGAGGGGCGGATCGTCGTCGATCCGAGCGACGAGGAGCTTGCGGACTATCGGGCGAGAAAGGAGGCCTACAACGCGCGTGTGGCCGAGTTGAAGCGGCTGGCGTCCGAGCCTTCCATATCGGCTGACGGTGCCCACGTCGAGCTGGCGGCCAACATCGGAGGCGTCGAGGACGTCGCGAAGGCGCTGGAGAACGGCGCCGACGGCGTCGGGCTGTTCCGCACCGAATTTCTGTACATGGGTCGCAATTCGCTTCCGACCGAAGAAGAACAGCACGAGACCTATCGTCATGTGCTGGCCAAAATGGAGGGCAAACGCGTCGTCATCCGCACGCTCGACATCGGCGGCGACAAGGAGCTGCCGTACCTGTCGCTGCCGAAGGAAAGCAATCCGTTTCTGGGCCAGCGGGCGGTCCGCTTCTGCCTGAGCCGCGAGGACGTGTTTCGCACGCAGCTGCGCGCGCTGCTCCGCGCGAGCACGGCGGGGAAGCTGAATATTATGTTCCCGATGATCGCCGTTGCGGGCGAGCTGCGGCAGGCCAAGGCGATTCTGGCCGAGGAGCGAGCCAAGCTGGAGAGCGAAGGCATCGCGGTAGCTTCCGACATCGAGGTCGGCATCATGATCGAGATTCCGGCTGCGGCGCTGAACGCGGACTATCTGGCCAAGGAAGTCGACTTCTTCAGCATCGGCACCAACGATTTGATTCAGTACACGATGGCGGCGGACCGCATGAACGACGCTGTCTCGTACCTGTACCAGCCGTATCACCCGTCCATTCTACGTCTTGTCCGCATGGTCATCCGGGCCGCGGAGCGCGAGGGCAAATGGGCGGGCATGTGCGGCGAAATGGCCGGCGATCTCACGGCGATCCCGCTGCTGCTCGGCCTTGGCCTCGGCGAGTTCAGCATGAGCGCATCGTCCGTGCTGCCGGCCCGCGAGCTGATCGGCATGCTGTCCAAGCAAGAATGGGCGCGGCTCGCCGACGAGGCGCTGCAGCTCGGTACCCAAGAGGAAGTCAAACAATTCGTAGAACAAAGGAGTCGTGCCTAATGCTTTCCGAAACCTTTACTGTCATCCATCCGTCCGGCTTCCATGCCCGTCCGACGAAGATTTTCGTCCACGCGGCGACGCAGTTCAACTGCAAGGTCAATCTCGTAAAGGGGAGCAAAAAGGTTAACGGCAAGAGCTCGCTCGGCTTGCTCTCGCTCGGACTCGCCAAAGGCGACGAAGTGACGCTGGAAGTCGACGGCGAGCGCGAGGACGAAGCGCTTCGCGAGCTCGGTCCGCTGCTGTCGAAGATTTACGAAGAATAAGAGAGGATATCCTCCGCAGGCGCGTAAAAAAGGCTGTTCCTTTCGGTCGCATTCCGCGATCGAAAGGACAGCCTTTTTTATGCTTCCATGATGATGTTCGAAAAGTTGTTGTAATCGTAGTTGTTGTCCGTCGCGGCGAATGCGAAGATGATGATCAGCAAGATGATGACGAAGTACAGCACCGTGCCCACGATCGAGCAGACGAGTCCGGCGACGGCCATGCCGGAGCCCTGTTCGCCGCGAACGCGGATCTCCTTCAGCGAGATCGCGGATACAATGATGCCGACGACGCCCAGGAAGAATCCGATGAACGGGATGACGATCGATCCGATGCCGAGGATGAGCGCGGCGATCGATTTGCTATTCGAGCGTGCCGGCGGCGACTGTGGCGGGCGGGCATACTCGTAGCCGGGCTGGCGGTAAGGATACGGATTCGAGGGTCCGCCGCCGTACGTTTGGTGTTCATGGTTCGGATGCTGCGAATATGCGGAGCCATGAGGCGGAGGCGGTGGATAATAACCGCCTTGGTGCGGCGCGTTCGGATGACCCGCATGCTGCTGACCCGCATATTGGGCATGCTGCTGATCGGCACGCGGCTGGTACCCGGCAGACGGGTGCCCCGGCTGCCAACCTTGCGAAGCTCGCGCCGGGTCATCGCCCGCGCGGTAACCGCCGCCCGCCGCCTGTCGATCGCGCGCCCATGCCTGGTCGGCTCCTTGCCGCTCCTGCGCGCGTGCCGCCGACTCCTCGGCCGCGCGGTAACCGCCGTCGGCGTCCTGCCCCTCATGCGCGCGCGCCGGTTCGCTCGCTGCGCGTTCTCCCGCTGCGCGTTCTCCCGCGGCCTCGCCGCCGCTGTCCGCCGGCCGAGCCGGCGAGGCATCCGGCGCTGTGCCGGCATCCGGGCCCGGCGCGGAATCTGTCGGGTCCGGCCCGCTCCAATTGTTGTTCGAATCGTCGGATGTCATCGTTTAGTCTCCCTTTGCGGAAAGGCTTCGATTGTTAGTATTTGTAGTTGTTCAGTCCGGGCTGGATGGGCGGCTCTACGTAGTTGGATTGATTCAGATCTTCATAAAAGTGGGCGACTCCGGTAAGAAAATACGGCGTAACCCACAGCAGACCGATGCCCAGCGGGATCGCGCCGAGAATCGCCCATCCGAGATAGCTCAGGCAGAAGACGAAGTAGCGTCCTTTGTTGCCGGCCATCATGGCTTTGCTGCGATTGATGGCTTCAAGGCCGCCGATGCCCGGATTGTCGCGCAAGATGAAGAAGGCTTGAGAATAGCGAATCGCGGCGATGATGCCCGGTACGATAAAAAGCAGCGTCCAGAGGAACGTAAAGATGCCGACGAGCAAGTTCAAGATAAAAGCTTCGGAGAAGCGGTTGAAGCCGCTGAACAACCCGCCGATGCTTGGATTGCGCTCGCGCACGAGATCCTGGAAGTACCCGTACAATCCCAGCGCTATCGGTCCGGTGAGCACAAGAGAAGCCACCCAGCCGATCAGCGGGATTTGTTCAAGATACCCAATCACAGTAATAATAATGAAGTACACCAGCGCCAGCAGCACCGGTTCCGTCCATTTGCCTTGCAAAGTCGTTCTTGCTCGTGCACGAAGCTCCGAACTTGTCGTCATTTGCTCAATTCCACCTTTGCGTCATGAGTTGTGGTGCAGATGCCTGTCCCCAATCCATACTGATTTTACAAGGCATGTCACATTTCGACAACCACTTTTTGGAACGGGGGGGTCCCAAGCCCCCTATATCCTATGCCTCGCCTCACCGCCGATATGCTTCAAGGTCGTACGGAATCCATGCTTGGCATTGGAGCGTACCGCTTGAATCGTGCATGCTGCACAACAGGGACCTACTCCATATTACCTTTTTAAAACATAAAAAAACCGCCCTCGGCGGATTTTAGGCAAATTTAAAGTAAGGGGGATCAGTGTTGGCTGATCGAAAAGAAATATGTATCCTCGACATCTATAATATTAGATTAGCACGCCGGAAAAGAATAGTCTAGTCTTTTTTTTTGAATTTGTTATCATTTGGAATGCTCTTCCCGGGAGAGACATTTAACGCGGAAAAGAGGGTCCAAATGACTGTGCTTTGGGTGTTGGCCAGAAGCGCTTACGAGAGCCGCCTGCAATATACGGCGTCGCATGCCGTGCGCACGGTTGCCAGCGTAATATTCGGCATGATCTATATCTCGATCTGGCAGGGCATCGGCGATCAGTACGCGCTGGAGGGCTACGGCCGGGAGGGGATGGTCGCGTACATTTCGTTTAATCAGGTGATTCTGTGGCTGACGTTCACCTCGCACGGACTCGGACTGGAGGATCGGGTCCGGACCGGCCAGATCGCGCTCGACCTGATTCGCCCGGTGCATTTGTTCGTATTTTCAGCCGGACGGGAAGCGGGCTCCATCCTCTATAACGTGTTGTTCACCGCGCTGCCGCTATATGTTCTCTATGCGCTGTTCGTCGGATTGCCGGTTCCGTCTGATCCCGAACGCTGGCTGCGCACGCTTGCGGCGCTCGTCATGGCGGCCTATACCGGCATCTGCATCTCGTATTGCATCGGCGTGACGGCGCTGTGGACGGTGGAGAGCCGCTGGTTCAGCCTGCTGAACTATTCGCTGAGCTTCGTGCTATCCGGCTTCCTCATGCCGATCGCGTGGATGCCTGGCTGGCTGCAGACGATCTCCAGGCTGTCGCCTTATCCGGTGTTCAACGATATTCCCACCCGCACCTACCTCGGCTATGCCGCCCCCACGTGGCTGCTCGCGCCGGTCTTCTGGTGTCTGCTGCTCACGCTGGCCTGCATCGCGGCGACGTCCGCCGTGCGGCGCAAGGTGGAGGTGCAGGGCGGATGAACTGGCTGCGCATCTCATGGATGCTCTACAGGATCAACGTTCGGGCGAGAATGCAATACCGGGTCAGCTTCCTGTTGACGACGCTGCTCGCTTCGGTCGTAACCGTCGCCGAATTTCTCGGGTTGGCGGTCGTGCTGCATGCGTTCGGCGCGATCCGGGGCTGGAACATATGGGAGATCGGTTACCTATACGGCGTGCTCATGACGGCGAAATATTTGTATCGGGGCGTCGGCTCCGCCGTCAACAACTTCGAGCCGTACCTCGTGAATGGCCAACTGGATCAATTGCTGCTGCGGCCGATGCCGCTTCTGCTGTCGGTGCTGACGTCCCGGACGCGGATGGTCGGCGGCGAGCTGCTGCAGAGTCTGACCGTGCTGGGCGTCTGTCTCGGCAAGCTGCTGGGGGACGGGACGGCCGGCTGGACGGCGATCCCGTTGACGCTGCTGATCGTCTGCACCGGCACCGTCATCATGTTCGCCGTCGGCCTCGCGACGGCTGCGGTCGGATTTTGGACGACGCGAACCGAGGATCTGTCCATACTGACGGACAACGCGTCCACGACCGCATGCCAACTGCCGCTAAGCCTGTTTCCCGACTGGCTCCGCACGCTGCTGCTGACCGTCGTTCCGTTCGGATTCATCAATTATGTGCCCGCCATGTTCATCGTCCGGTCCGAATGGGGATGGTGGACGATCCCGGCGACCGCGGCCATAGCGGCGCTGTCCCTTGGGGCTGCGCTCGCCTTGGGGCTGCGCTCGCCTTGTGGCGCGTCGGGGTTCGGAAGTATCAAAGTACGGGCACCTGACCTCTTCAGATGCATCACCATTTTCAGACAGATTGATTCAGGAGGGATGATCATGAAAACGATGCTGGAAGCCAAGGGGCTCGGCAAAACGTTTACGACGACGCAGCCCAAGGAGGGCAGGCTCAAGGCAGTCCGAACGCTGTTCTCCCGCGAACGCAAGATCGTCACGGCGGTGAACGCGCTCGACATGCGGGTTTCGGAGGGCGAGTTCGTCGGCTTCATCGGACCCAACGGCGCGGGCAAATCTACGACAATCAAGATGCTCTGCGGCATTCTCCACCCGAGCGCGGGGGAGGTCCGGATCGTAGGATTGAGCCCGCAGCGAGACCGGAGGCGCGTGGCGAGGCGCATCGGCGTCGTGTTCGGCCAGCGGTCCCAGCTATGGTGGGATCTGCCGCTGAAGGACAGCTTCGATATTTTGGCCGCGATGTTCCGTCTGGGGGCCGCGGAGAAGGAACGCCAGCTGGCCAAGCTGGAGGAGGTGCTGCAGCTGCGGGATTTCTGGGACACGCCCGTCCGGCGGCTGTCGCTCGGGCAGCGGATGCGGGGCGACCTGGCGGCCGCGCTGCTCCACGATCCGGAGCTGCTGGTGCTGGACGAACCGACGATCGGCATGGACGCCGCGGCCAAGCGGCAGATTCGGGACCATCTGAGACTGCTCAACGAGCAATTCGGCAAAACCGTCCTGCTCACGACGCACGACATGGACGATATCGAGACACTGTGCAAGCGGGTCATCGTGATCAGCCGAGGCGAGCTGCTTTACGACGGAGGGCTGGATAAGCTCCGGGAGCGGATCGGGCTGCCGACGACCGTTCGCGTGACGTTCGGCCAGGATACGAGTCTTGCGCCGGGCATGCGAATCGGAGGCAGCCGACAGGCCGCCTCCGAAGAGGTTCGCGTGGTTGAGATACAGGGACGGGAGGCGGAGGTCAGCTTCAACCGCGAGCGGATCGGCGTTATGGAGGTGCTGCGGCTGCTGTCCGAGTGGGGCGACATCGCGGACGTGCACGTCGAGGAGCCCGCGTTCGAGGAGATCGTCAGCCGCGTTTATTGATCGGCTTGGAGCCCCTCTGCATCAGCATTGCAGCATCGGCTTCAAGTCCGAGATGACCTGCGCCAGCGAAGCGGAGGTGCGCGTATACATGGCTTTGGCTTCAGCGTCCTGGGTGGATACTGCGTACAATTCCAGATCCGCTTCCAGCTTCTTCAGATTGGCGAGCAGCAGCGCCTTGCCTTGCGGCGCAGGTACCTGGAGCTTGTCGTCGTACAGGTCGACGTACAGCTGCTGGTACGCATCCACTTGCCCAAGAAACACATTGTCGACGGTAACGCCGATTTTCTCCAGCTCCGTCGCCAGCCAGCCCGGACTGAGTCCCGCGGTTGCGAGGGGCTCGTTCATCATTTTCCCGTCCATGATCACGATCTGCGGCTCAACCTCGTGCACCTTCGGCATGTTCATATCGCTCGGCGTGAGCGGCTGCTTTTCCTTTTTCATCAGCACGCTGAGCTCTCCGCTCGTTTCCATGACCGCAAATTCCACATCGGCCAGATTAAAGGCATTTTTGCCGCGCAGCTGCTCCATCAGCTCGTCCGTCGTCAGATGTTCCTTCTTTAGATTGTCCTCCATCACCTTGCCCTCTTTAATGACCACCCGGCCGCGTCCTTCAAGCAGATGGCGCAGCCGGAGGCTCTTCATCGAGAGGTACTCCAGCGTGAAGGGCACCGCAAACCAGACGGCGAGCGCAATGAGCCCGTGCGAATAATGGGCCTCCATATCGGTGGAGATGAAGCCCGCGAGTTCCCCAAGCGTAATGCCCAGTATATATTCAAAAAAAGTGAGCTGCGAAATCTGCTTTTTGCCGAGCAGTCGGGCCATGACGAACAGGACGACCAGTGCGCCCAGCGAGCGAAAGATGATCTGGCTCCACATCGGCATGGCGTTAACCCTCTCTCTCCAAAATGGAATCCGGCGCCTCCAGCGCGACCGCGTGCGCGATGCCCGGGATGGACTCGCTCTGCTGAAGGGCGAGCGGCGACATGAGCGCCCCCGTCGCGACCACGAGAATCCGGCGCAGCTCGCCTGCGCTCAGCTTTTTCAGCAAATGGCCGTAAGTCACGACGGCGGAACATCCGCAGCCGCTGCCGCCTGCCTGGACCATCTGCTTGTCGTAGTCGTAAATCATCATGCCGCAGTCGCGAAAACGCGTCTTGTGCATCGGAATGCGATGCTTGTCGAACAAGTCGGTCGCGAGCTCGTAGCCGACCTTCGCCAGGTCGCCCGTCACAATGAGATCGTAGTGATCGGGACCGACGCCAAGATCGCGGAAGTGCGAGATGATCGTATCGACGGCGGCCGGCGCCATCGCCGCGCCCATGTTGAACGGATCCGTGATCCCCATGTCGACGACACGGCCGATCGTCGCTGCCGCGACGCGGGGGCCTTCGCCCTCGCCCGCTACGAGCACGGTTCCGGCGCCGGTCACCGTGTATTGTGCGTAAGGCGGCTTCTGCGAACCGTATTCGGTCGGATAGCGGAATTGCTTCTCGGCGGTCGAATTATGGCTGCCGGTGCCGGCGAGCGCATATTTGGCGCCGCCCGTGGAGACGAGATAGGAGGCGGTCGCGAGACTCTCCATTGAAGTCGAACAGGCGCCGAACATGCCGATGTAGGGCATGGCCAGCGTACGGGCGGCATAGCTGCTGCTCGTAATCTGGTTCATCAGGTCTCCGCCTAGATAGAAGCTGATCTGATCCTGGGTCTTGCCCGCTTTTTGCAGCGCAATCTTCGCCGCTTCCTCCAGGAACGTGCGCTCCGCCTTCTCCCAGCTGTCCTGGCCGACCAGCGAGTCGTCGTGCACGATGTCGAAGTCATGGCTCAGCGGGCCGCGTCCCTCGAACGGTCCGACGACGGTGCCGGACGACAGGAGGACGGGCTTGTCGCGGAACAGCCAGCTCTGATGTCCCTTCAGAATCGTCATTGAATCATCCTCCGTATCCGAAAATAAATCGCAAGAGCGCGATGATGAAAGCAGCCACGGTGCCGAACACGATGACGGAGCCTGCCAGCTTGAACATATTCGCGCCGGTGCCGAGCACGAGGCCTTCGCTGCGATGCTCGATGGCCGCGGACGACATCGCGTTCGCGAATCCCGTTACGGGGACGGCCGAGCCGGCGCCCGCCCATTGCCCGAGCTTGTCGTAGACGCCGGCGGCGGTCAGCACGACCGAGGCCGCGATCAAGACCGCGACCGTCGGGGCTGCGGCTTCCTTTTGCGACATATGCGCGAAGTGCATGAACGCTTCCTGAATGCCTTGGCCGAGCGCGCAGATGAGCCCGCCGACGATAAATGCGCGCAGGCAGTTCAAGGCGACGGGACGCGCCGGCTGACGCTTTAAGGCAAGCTGGCGGTACTCTTGCTGGGTGGGCGTCAGCTTTTTAATCTTATTGTTCGCCATGGCGTTCGCCTCCTACGATTAAGCAAATGTCGGGCAGTATAGGTTGAGGATGCCTCACCGGTCGGATTTTTACCCGTATGAGGCCGGTAATCGGTCGACCGCCAAATGTTTACAGTTGTGAACCGGTCCGCAATCGGGCAAAGTACGCAGGTCCCTCTGCGGGGAACATTACCGAAGAGAAAGAGGCGTAGCTTAAATGACCGTAGCATCCCAAGTGAAGACCACCGTCGCTTCGCTCAAAAGCGCTCAAGCGAGCCTGGAGCAATTCGCGATCGGCACGCAAAACCAGCAGGCCAAACAGCTCTTTACGGACGCGGCTGCGCAAACGCAGCAAATCGTCGATCAGGTCGAGCAGCGCGTGCAGCAGTTGGAACAAGAAGAGCCTCAGTACAAAGGGTTCTAGAATCGCTAATTCTGTTCGAGGATCGGAGTTCCGGCTCGCCGGGACTCCTTCTTCGCTAGAAAGGGGCAAATCTATGCGGCAGGGAAAAGCGTCGGCCATCATTCGCCGTTTGGCGGTCGGAACGGTTGCGGCGGCGATTTTGTTGGCGACGCCGGTCGCGCTGGCGGCAGAGCCGATGGAGAAGGCGGAAGCCGTCGGCTACAAGCCGGCATTCAAAGGCAGGTCTTATTACGAATCCAGAGGCGAAGCGATCTGGGAGGTGCCGTTGGAAGGCAAGTTCATCGCGCTGACGTTCGACGACGGGCCGGATCCGGCTGATACGCCTGCGATTCTGGACTTGCTCGCTAAGTACGGGGCGCACGCTACCTTTTTTATCACGGGAAAAAAAGCCGAACAGTACCCCGGTATCGTGAAGCGTGAAGCGATGGAAGGCCACGAAGTCGCCAACCATACATACACGCACCGGATGCTGCTGCATTGCTCGGACGCGCAAATCCGCAGCGAGATCGCGATGGCCCAGAAAAGCATCACGCTGGCCGCCGGCACGGAGCCGGTCCTTTTCCGGCCGCCGGAAGGCTTCTTTAATGCGCGGGTGCTCTCGGCGGGGCGCGAGCAAGGACTCATGACCGTGCTCTGGTCGTGGCATCATCCGACCGACGATTGGGCGCGTCCGGGCGTAAGCCATATCGTAAAAGGCATTCTGGGCGACGTGCGGAGCGGGGACATCGTCCTGCTGCACGACTATGTAAGCGGAAAGACCCAGACGATCGACGCGCTTCGTGTGATCTTGCCTAAGCTGACGGAAGAGGGGTACCGGTTCGTGACGGTATCCGAGCTGCTTCAATTAAAAAATTCAAAAACAAATTTGGTAAATCGTTGACTTACAAGTTGAGAACCATTATCATTCTTATTATGAATTGATAATGATAACGATTATCACAGACCTAACATAAAGGCGAATTCCGTTCGCCGGAGGAGTGAAGATATGTCGCGGTTAAGCACGAATCAGCTGTCTCTTGCCTATGGCAGCCGGCGTATTGTGGAGAATCTGAATCTGTCCGTGCCCGACGGCAAGATCACTTCTCTGGTAGGCGCGAATGGATCCGGCAAGTCCACGATCCTCAAGTCGCTCGCGCGCATCCTGAATCCGCAGAGCGGAGGCGTGTTCCTGGACGGCAAGCAGATTCACCGCCAGCCGACCAAGGAAGTGGCGAAGCAGCTTGCGATTCTGCCGCAGAACCCGACGTCTCCGGAGGGGCTGACGGTACGGGAGCTGATCTCGTTCGGACGCTACCCGCACCAGCGAGGCTTCGGCACATTGTCCGCCGAGGACAACCGGATGATCGACTGGGCGCTGCAGGCGACGGGCATGAGCGAATTCCACGACCGGGCCGTCGACCAGCTCTCCGGCGGTCAGCGTCAGCGCGCATGGATCGCCATGGCGCTCGCGCAGGGCACCGAGGTGCTGCTGCTCGACGAGCCGACGACGTTCCTGGACATGGCGCATCAGATCGAGGTCATGAACCTCCTTGAAAAGCTCAACCGCGAGCAAAAGCGCACCATTATTATGGTCGTCCACGATCTCAACCATGCCGCCCGCTTCTCTCAGCATCTCGTCGCATTGAAGCGCGGCACGGTACTCTACGAAGGGCATCCGGAGGTCGTCATGACGCCGGATATGCTGCGTGACGTGTTCGGCATCGATGCCGACGTGATCCCGGATCCGCGAACAGGCGCGCCGCTCTGCCTGCCATACGGATTGGCCGAAGGCATCGGCCGGGCGTCGGCAGCGGGCCAGTCGGCTGCAGTTCGCGAAGAAGGCCGCTTGACCGCCGCGGTCGTGTAGCAATCGGCTGTCGAAGGCCCTCTTCCCTTAATAAGGGAGGGGGCCTTTTTGGTGCTTTTGCGCCGCGCTGCCTCGTTGTTGCGTCCAAAGCTGCTGCATGAAAAATTCAGAAAAAAACCGCGTAACTCCTGCAGAAACGCCGGCTGGGAGCTGACTTACACGGAAAATCCGCGTAAGTCCCGCAGAAACGCCGGCTGGGAGCTGACTTACGCGGAAAAACCGCGCAACTCCCGCAGAAATGCCGGCTGGGAGCGGACTTACGCGGAAAAACCGTGTAACTCCCGCAGAAACGCCGGCTGGGAGCTGACTTACGCGGAAAAACCGTGCAACTCCCGCAGAAACGCCGGCTGGAAGCTGACTTACGCGGAAAAACCGTTTATCTCCCGCAGAAACCACCGCCCGGAGCGGAGTTGCACGGAAAAGACCGTGCAACTCTATGCCGATGCGCTAATTGGGGCTACCGGCAATGGCGATATCCCTTTTTTCAAGTAACGATTCCTTGTAACCGTGCTTTCTCGCTTGCCGCAGTCTGCCGCCGCTGCAGCGTAGTCTTGAGCGGCGTACAGCCGCACGATGTTACTTTTCATACTGGCATCCCCGCTTCGCGGTCGTTTGTGATTCCGCCCGCGCCTCTGTAATATGAAAGGAAGCAGTAGTTGAAAGCGCTTGAGGCAGAGGAGGCTCTAATCCATGGTTCATCTGGAAGACGTACGGAACAAGACGCGCCGCGTTTTGGATCAGATCGCGGCGATCGTCGTCGGGAAGCCGGATGCGGCGGAGTATGCGCTGATTGCGTTGCTCGCTTCGGGGCATATCATTCTGGAGGACGTGCCCGGCACCGGCAAGACGCTGCTCGCCAAGTCGCTCGCCCGGTCGCTCGGGTGCGCATTCAAACGCATCCAGTTCACGGCGGACCTGCTGCCGTCGGACGTGTCGGGCATCAACTTTTACAACCAGCGGGCAGGTGTCTTCGAGCTAAGAAAAGGCCCGGTCTTCACGAACGTTCTCCTGGCCGACGAGTTGAACCGGGCGACGCCGCGCACGCAGTCGAGCCTGCTCGAGAGCATGGAGGAGCGCCAGGTGACGATCGATGGCGAGACCTATCCGCTCGAGCGTCCCTTTCTGGTCATCGCCACGCAAAATCCGGTTGAGAGCCATGGTACGTTCCCGCTCCCCGAGGCGCAGCTCGACCGCTTCATGCTGCGGATTCCGATGGGCTATCCCGCCGCAGGGGAGGAAGCAGAGATTTTGCGCCGGTTCATGAGCGGCGACCCTCTGGCCACCGCACAGCCGGTCCTCGCGCTGGAAGAAGTCCTGCAACTGCAGGGCGCGCTGCAAAATGTACGCTGCCACGATGACGTGCTGCAATATATGCTCGCGATCGTCTCCGCTACGCGGGACAGCGAAGACACGGCCGTCGGCGCGAGCCCGCGCGCAAGCCTTCAGTTCATGCGGGCCGCACAGGCAAGGGCGCTGCTCCGCGGGCGCGACTTCGTGCTCCCCGAGGATGTCAAGGCGCTGGCCGTTCCCGTGCTCGCCCATCGGCTGGTCCTTCACGATCCGCTGGCGGGAGGCGGCCGCGCCGAAACGATCGTGCACGAGCTCTTGAACAAAATTGCGGTTCCTGCCGAGCAGGACGCGGTATACGCCTAGGACATGCCGATCATCAAATTGCTTGTCGTCGCTGCCGTCCTCGCCATGGTGCAGCGGATGCTGTTCAGCTGGCTCGGGCTGCGCAAGATCCGGTACGAACGAAAGTTCAGCGTTGCTCGGGCGTTTGCGGGAGACAAGATCTGGATGGAAGAGCGGCTGGTCAATGCCAAATGGCTGCCGCTCCCGTGGCTGCGGGCGGAGACGCAGATGCCTGCCGCGCTAAGATTCGGCAAGGAGGCGTCGGATCTTGCGGTGAGCGTCGGGCAGACGCTGCAAAACCATGCGAGCTTGTTCACGCTGGGCCCTTACACGAAGCTCGTTCGTCGTCATGAGGTGACCTGCCTGCAGCGGGGACGGTACCGGATTCAGACGCTGACGATTACGCACGGGGATCTCTTGGGCATGACGAGCGGCGCGCTGCAAGTCGAGTCGGACTGTGCGGTCGCCGTATACCCGAGGCTGCTCGGCGCCAGGGAGCTGCCTCGCGCGGCCCGCGAATGGATGCAGAGCGCGCTTAGCTCGCCGGACGCCTTCCGCGAGGATCACTACCATACGGCGGGCGTGAGAGCCTACCGCGGCGGCGACGCCATGAAGCAGGTGAACTGGAACGCCACCGCCAAATCCGGCGAATTGCTCGTCAATCGCAGGGAGACGATGGTCGGCGGGGACGTCACCGTGCTGCTCAACGCCGAGCTCGCCGACGCTTCGACGAACAGGCGGCTCCCGAGCGAGCAGTTCGAGGAGGCGGTCAGCATCGCGGCATCCGTCGCCAAGCAGACGCTCGATGGCGGGGGCAGGGCGGGTCTGATCTTCAACGGCCGCGTACGGGGCGACGAGTCGGTCCCCCTGCGAATCGAGCCTGCTCGAGGCCGCAGCCAATTGTACGCAATACTCGAAGCGACGACCGGCTTCGAGCCCGTCGTCCGGCTGGAGCTCGGCTATCTGCTCGGCCAGTTGATCCAGGAACGGATGCGCGGGGCGAATCTGATGCTCGTCACCGCCTTCCTGACGCCCAAGCAGGAGCAGGCGGTGCGGCAGCTGCGACAGGCGGGCAACCGGGTAGAGGTCATGCTGCTTTATAAGGAAAGGCAAACATCAAGTCAAGCCGCAGGAGGGACGCCATGAAGCTCTCGCTCCGAAGTCTGGCTGACGCGCTGGCCGTCTACCCGCTCCTTCTGATCCTCCACGAGCAAGCCGGTCTCGCTTTCCCGACGGTCGGCTGGCTCGCCCTCGCTTGGCTAAGCGCCGCGGTCGGACGAGCACTGCCCTCTGTGCTGCGCGGCAAGCTGCCGGCGTCGCTCGTCCACTTAGCGCTCATCGCGGCATTTATCGCCGCTGCGAGCGCAGCAGACTGGCGGCTGCTCTGGCTCGTGCTGCCGCTCGGCGTCTTGTCTTGGATCGCCCGCTTCGACTGGACGCGCAGCGTGCGCTGCTTCGTCGCGGTCGGCCTCCACGCGATTGTCCTCGCCGCGGCATCGCCGCTCGGCATTGCGGACGGCGCGAAGCCGCTTCTGCTCGCCGCGGGCATCGTCTGGCTGGCGGCCGCGCTGTACGATCAGCAGGCGAAGTCGCTCGCCGAAGCCGGTCTTCACGCCGGCCTCGTCACGAGACGGCTCGCCGCGGCCGGCAAGCGATATCTCGCGCTGTGGGGCGTCGTCGTCGCGCTCGTCTTTCTCCCGTTCGCGGGACTTCCGATCTGGCCGCAGGTCCTTCGGCTCATACGCTGGCTGCTCTCGCTCGTCCCTGCGGGCGAGCCTGCCCCCGAGCAGACGCCACAGCCGGAGCCGTCCGTGCAGCCGCCGGCATTCCCGCAGCAAGAGGGAGGCTCGGGCCGGCTGTGGGTATGGCTCGAGTATGCGCTTTATGTCGTACTCGCCCTGCTGGCGCTTGCCGTCGTATATCGCCTGGCGCGACGATATTTGCTCAATGCAGTCTGGTGGCGGCGCATAGCGGATCGTATGAAGTCGTGGTACGGCAGGCTGCTTGCGGGGCGGCGCGCGGCCGAGACGGATCTCGGCTACACCGAAGAGCGCGAGAGCTTGCTTCAGGGGGAGAAGCTGCTGAGCAGACTATTCTCGCGAAACAGGGCAAAGCCGAGGCGTTCGCTCCGGCGCGAGGACTGGGCGGAGATGTCCGCGGAAGACCGGGTCAGAAGCCTGTATGCCGCGCTGCTCGCCGATGCGGTCAGGGAAGGATACGTTCACCGGGAATCGCTCACGCCGTCGGAGACGATCGGCGCCATCGAAAAGTGGCGCGAATTAAATCAAGCTCCGCAGTCTCGCGCTTCGGAGACCGCGTCCCGAGGGTGGCTGGCGAGGATGTCACGCCCGCTCGGCGAGCTGTACGGCAGAGCCCGCTACGGCGGCCGGGTGAAGCCGGAGGAAGCCGATCGCCTCGGCGCAGAGTTTCCCTGGAAAAGATGACGAAAAAACGGGATCCGGCACGCAGCGCCGAATCCCGTTTTTTCGTCATCTTTTTAGGCTGAACCTGTTTCGAAATCTTAGCCGTAAGGGTACAACCTAAGTAACCTCTCCATTCACTCCAAGCAGCAGCAAAGACCCGCTTTAGGGGCGGGTCTTTGCCTAAGCCATTCCACTTCAACCGAGTTTACACGTGGTCGATCGCCACGGACGTGTAAGTGTCGGAGTCCATTACGCGGCGGGCGCCGATATAGCGCTTCGCGTAATACTTTTCATCCAGATCCGAGATCGTGACACCCTTGGAAGCCGAGTGCGCAAACTTGTTGTCGCCGACATAGATGCCTACGTGGGACACGCCTTCGCCGCTCGTAT
The DNA here is from genome assembly GCF_030014955.1 of Cohnella hashimotonis. Taxonomy (NCBI): domain Bacteria; kingdom Bacillati; phylum Bacillota; class Bacilli; order Caryophanales; family Paenibacillaceae; genus Cohnella; species Cohnella hashimotonis. The sequence continues at coordinate 7,111,247 of NZ_JAGRPV010000001.1, read as the reverse complement.
TAAAGAATACGAGGTCTCCCGGACGAAGATCGTCGCGAGCAACCTTGTCGCCCATGGCGTATTGACCCTTGGACGAGTGAGGCAGCTTGACGTCGAACTTCTTGAATACATAAGCCGTGAATCCGGAGCAATCGAAGCCGCTGGTCGTCGTGCCGCCGTAATCGTAATCGATGCCGATCAGCTTGGAGACGGTCGAGTCGAGCTTGGAAGCTGCGGATGCGCTGCCCATCTGGAAAGCCAGGAGGCAGGTTAAAGCAAGTAAGAGGACTGTAACTTTGCGCAAAACAAGAAGCTCCTTCCAAGTGCCTACGAGGTTAGCTGGAGGGTTCGGTTGAAGGTTCCCTATGGCTTCTGCGCGAGGCAAAGCCAATTCACCCGGTAAAGACTGGTTCCCCCGTTTCCCAGTGCGCGGGAATTCGGCAGTTTTCGCACCTTAGCTTTAGAAATTCGATTTTTAGGCCCCAACTCCTGCTCCTTCAAGATTAGAATTCCTTAATGTCCCAAACAAAAAGGAATATGCTGGCGACGTCTCAAAACCCAAGCGTGGCAAGGGATTGGGGCTGTACGCCGTCGAGCGGCCAAGCCTATGAATAAATGAGAAAGATTAAGAGGGCGCAAGTCTTCGACACGGCTGCAGTCGCAAGAGTATGATCGTAGTCTATGCCGCCCTCTCGACCGATATTAATAGCCTGCGAAAAAAAAAGAGACGGCGCGCCGTTCATCATCCGATGAACGGCGCGCCGTCTCTTCCTGTTTCTAAGCGTTGTTTCAAGCTTCTTCGCGCTGCCACAAGCGATGCTGGCAAGCCGCCGTCCAGAGCGAGATCATGGACCGGACGAAGTGGAAGGCCTGGTTAAGCGCGATCGCGAGCAAGCCGGTCCAGATCAGCGTGGCGCCGGATACGGCGGCTGAACCGAGGAGGGAGAGCAGCGGCAGCAGGAGCGTCACGCCGAGCAGGGGGAGCAGGCGGCTAATCGAGCGAAGCGCACCCTGCCAGGGGCTGATCCCGGCGGCGGCGCTGAACTGCATGAACAAAAAGGGGAGGTGCACCGCCAGCATCCAGAGCGCCCAGCCCGCGGCGTAAGGAAGCATCTGTCCAAGCCAGGACGCGGCATTGGGCATTTCCATGTAGGCGCTCCGGCCGAACGGAATCAGCCAGATCGCAGGCGCCAAGGCGATCAGCTTCTCGGCGCCGTAGAGCAGCGACACTTTTTTCCATGCACGCCGGATGCCCTTGAGCACTTGGGTGCCGTCCTGCTCCTCCGCATGGGCGAAGGAGTAATAAAGTCCCGCGTTCAGCACGGGCGTGATCAGCATGCGAAGGAGGAGCATGCAGCCCAGCAGGATCAGCGTATGATCGGCGAGATCCGTCTTGAGCAGACGGAACTGGGCCTCGATCGCAAAAAGCTGCTTGGCTGCCGCGCCGAGCGGATGTTCGTCCGGATACCGGGTCAGAATCGGCGCCACGACCGAGTCGATGAACCGGTAGAGGAAAAATCCCCACAGCAGGCGGTAAAGGAACAAGGCGACGAGCACGTATTTGTGCCGCTTGGTCGTCTCCCAGCCTTTTCGGATCGCGTCGTTCATGTCGCTTCCTCCTCCTTCACCAGGCCATGCTGCCGACGATCGCGTCGATCAGCTGTCCCAGCGTTACGTCAAGCTTGGTCCGCTTGCGCGCTGGCGCCTCGGCCTTCAGATAGTTGTCGTAACGGCTGTGATCGAGCACGATATCGAGCATCGGATCGACCGCCACGTAAGACAGCGGCGACGCCGACTGCAGCCGGATCTGGATGTGGCTCTGAATGCCGTCCCACGTCTTGCGGACGGTTTTGCCGTCTTTGAAGCCGAACTGCACCGTCGCCGCCTGCGGGCTGCCCTGGGTCCTGGTGAGCAGGACGATGGACTGATAGCCGCCCTCGCCGTCCGGCTCCGTGCGGATGGAGGCAACCGCGAAGTCGGCCGACTCACCCCGGTACACATAAGCGTGGAAGAAGTCCTTCCAGTCATCCTTGGTAACGGCCTCGACCACCCGCTGGAAGCTTTGGCTGTCGGGATGCTTAAAGCGGTATTTTTGAAAATAAGTCCGCATGATTTTCGACATCGTTTTTTCCCCGGTCTTGGCCTCGATCGCCTTGAGCACGAGTTTGCCGCGCATATATACGTTTTCCGCATAGGCATCCGACCCGCCGTAATCCCATGCGTCGAGCTTGAGCGGCATCGGGTTCGTCATGTAGAGGGACTCGATCGGCGTGCGGGCCGAGACGCCATAAATGGCGGCCATCAGCTTATCCTCGGTGTAGGAGGTGAAGGCTTCGTCCAGCCAGGCTTCCTCGAATTCATTGGAAGCCACGATGCCATACCAATATTGATGCGCGATCTCGTGCACAAGCGTACGTTCGAGCTCGTAGCCCGGATTGTCGTCCTTCGCCGCCGCGCCGGTGACGAGCGTCGGGTATTCCATGCCGCCCGCGCCTTCCGCATCGGCAGGCGGGACGACGATGGAGAGCGTCGTGTACGGATAGTCGCCGTACCATTCGCCGAGCTTGGCCAGCGCGGATTTGGCCGCATGCATGTAGCGCTCCTCCTGCTTGGCGTGCAGCGGGTCCAGGTACAGCTTGATCCGCACGCCGGGTACGCCGGCCGAGGAGAAGGAATCCTCCGCGGTCACAAAGTCGGGAGAGGCGGACCAGGAGAAATCGTGAACGTCTTCCGCGTAAAATTGATACGTTTTGCGTCCGTCCTTAACGACGGGCTGCTTGTATTGAAAGCCGGTCGCCGCCACGGTTCGGTCCTCGGGCACGTCGATCTTGACGCCGTATACGCCGAAGTCCGAGTAGAATTCCGAGTTGCCGTGGTATTGATGGAGGTTCCAGCCCTCCGCGGTGCGTCCGCGCACGCCTGTCGTCTCGTAGGCGGCGACCTTCGGGAACCATTGGCCCGCCATGACGAAGTCCCCCGCCTGTCCCATGCGGGCGAATACCTGCGGCAGCTCGACGGTGAACTTCATGCGGACGGTGACGGTCTGCCCCGGCGCGACGGCCTTCGGCAGGCGGAAGGAGGCTAGCGTCCGGTCCTGCGCGTTGCCGTCGTCCGGCTGGACGTAGCGAAGGCGCGGCAGCAGCGTCTCGCCGTCCTCGGTCGTCAGCTCGCTCAGTTCCATGGCGCCGTCCTTGCCCGGCGTCATCTTCACGCCGCGAAGCTGGCCGTTCGACTCCTTCAGGAACGTACTGCCTGGCGAAAATGCGTTCGGATACAAATGCAGGTAAAGATCCGTCACGGGCTTGCGTCCGGGATTTTTCCAAGTCAACGTCTCGGAGCCTTCCAATCGACCGCCGTCCAGGAGCTTGACCGAGATGTCGTAGTCGACGATCCGGTTGCTGAGCGCGACGGACGGCTGGGGCGCCGGAATCGGAGACGACGGAGCTTGCGGCGCCGCTGCCGCGTTGTGCTGCTCGCCGGAAACGTCCGAAGCGCCGGGAGCGTCGGAAGCACCGGAAACGTCGGAAGTGCCGGGAGCGTCGGAAGCGTGTGCGTCGGCAGGCGTTCCGGCATCATCGGCAGCCGCATTGACGTCAGGGGCTCCGGCCGACGCGCCGGGATCCCGGGAGGTAGCCGTGAGCGGGTCCTGTGCGGCATAGGCGGGCAGGGTGAACTGAGATTGCCAGGCGGCATCGAATCCGAAGCTGGCCGAGCTCAGCAGCACGGCGGCGGAGACGGCGAGCGCGGCGATACGATAAATGGGGCGTTGGGGCATGCGGTAACCCTCCCGTTGACAAGCATCTAGCAGATGTATATGTGGGTTGTCCGCAGATTATATCTTTGTCCCAAACAATTGAAATTCGCACGCTCCGGCAAGCGTAAGGCTGCGTATCGAGAGGACAAGCCGGTCTATCGGGTTGCCTCTCCACATAGAATGGGTACAACTATATTAGAAGGAGGGATGGTCATGAACCCCATTCATCGCACGCTCCGCTTGATCGCGGCAGGCACGGCTGCCGCCGCGTTCGCGGGAATCCCATCCATAGCTCTTGCCGGGCCTCCCTTGGCCGGTCGTGCGTCCGACGGCGGAACGCTGCCGATCGCGCGCACGGAAATCGTATATACGAATCGCGATCCCGAGTTGGCCGAGGCGCTGAATCTTCGGGAAGGGATCGATGTCGAGGCCGATCTCGACGAAGCGGGAAGTCCGGTCAGGTGGCGCGTATTGACGGACGGCGCGCTCCGCTTCGCCTTCATGCAAGCGGCCGAGATCGATTATTTAAAGAAGCCCGAGGTCAAGTTCGAGGATGTGACCGGCGACGGCGTGCCGGAGCTGCTCATCTACCGCAAGGCGGCAAAGGTCGAGGCGGGAACGGGGCTTAGCATCTACGACGGCGCGGATGGCTTCAGATTATTGTTCGATGTGACGGACCCGGCTTTTACGATCGCAGACCTGGCGCAGCGCTATGAGTTGAAGGGGATCGCAGGCGGAGGCGTCAAGCTGACCGATCCGGCGAGCGGGCTGAGCGGCGTCATCCCTGGCGTTCCCGCCAAGGGAGCGACTGTGGACCCGGTGACTTCTTATGTGATTTCCCCTGGGAAAATCGTTGCGGCGCAGCGCGTTTCGGCAGTGAAATCGGACGGTGAGCGTTCGGCGATCGGCTGGCTGAGAACCGCTTATACGTATCGATACGGCGCATTCGTGCCCGAACTCGAGACGCTCGCGGACGCGAGCGGCAAGCAGGTCGCGCAGAAGGACTTGCTCGCATCCGAAGGACCGACGACGCCGGACGACGATATTTAAAATATGGAAGCCGCTTGCCGCGGAAGATGCGGCGGGCGGTTTTTTTCGTGCGGCGTGGTTTGTTCCGCCTCCTGCCTCTCATCAAGACCAACCGCAACTAACGCGCTCCTTCCACAAGGCGGTTCCGGAGGCAGCGGCGCCGCGTGATGCTTTTTATGCCGCTTTTCGATAAAATAGGGGTTAGCGAAGAGGATGGAGGATGAGTCGTGGATACGAATGCGAACGAGCAGCAGCCCAAGCCGGAAAAAAAGAAGCTGGCGCTGAATGTAGTGAGCAGTAAAGAACATAAAGGCTTTGGCGCCGGGGCCATCGACCTCAGCCAGGTATCGCCCGTCATCATCGACGGCGGCGAGGCCTATATCGATGTAGGCGCGATGCATGCGAAGAGCAAGGTAGAGAAGGGCATCAAGTTCTCGCCGGAAAAGGAGAACGTCCCGAACGGCCGCCAGGTGTGGATCGTATGGGTGGCCGTCGACCGCGACGAGCGGGGCAGCTTCTACGGCGGCGCTTCGGCGTGCGAGATGCTGATCGATACCGAAGCGCGCCGCGGCTGGAAGCTGCTGGCCGAGCACGTGAACCGGATGGACCGCGCGCTCAAGCGCAAGTTCCTGCTCGAGGAGCTGGGCGATGAAGACAAGGCGGCGCTCCGCCGGCTGCTGCAATCGCACAACTACGAGTGGTGGGACCGCTCCCCCGAGGAGCTGAAGGACCAGTTGGCTTAAGCGTCGTTGTGCGGCATAAAAAAGACTGCCTGTTCGCCGGGGATTTCCCGCGCGAGCGTAGGCAGTCTTTTTGGTTAAGCCTCCTACCCAAATGGTCGCCCCATGCGCGAAATAACGATGTGGCAGCGTCTTATGTGCCGAAATGGTCGCCCCATGCGCGAAATAGCGATGTGCACGCGTCTTAACGCGTCAGCTCTTCCACCAACCGCGTATTTTGCGCCACAGCGACTTCGGTCCGCCGCCGTCCTTGTTCTTTGCCTCGGGATCCTGTCCGCAGATGCCGGTCGGCTCCGTGCCGGCCAGAAACGCCGCATGCACGCGCGCCGGGCAAGCGACGGACGCGAGCAGCCCCGATGCGGGATCGATGTCCGTCGAGACGACGCCCTCCGGCATCGCAAATGCGTGCGGCTCCACGCCGGCCAGCGCGGCCTCCGTAAACTCCGCGAAGATAGGGGCTGCCCGGTGCGCTTCGCTGGAGGTGATGGCCCGTCCTTTGTCGTAGCCGACCCAGACGGACGTGACCAGGTCCGGCGTGTAGCCGACGAACCAGGCGTCCGAGCTCGTCGTGCCCGACTTGCCGGCCGTCGGCCGGTGCAGCAGATGGGCGACGCGCCGTGCGGTGCCGCCGGGCTCGAACACGCTGCCCAGCAGATCGGTCAGCACGTAAGATAGCGCGGGGGACACGACCTGCTCCGACTTCGGGCTCGCTTCGTACAAGGTGTGCCCGGCGCTGTCGGCGATGCGCAGGATCGCCGTGGTCTCCCGCTTCACGCCGCCGGCGGCGAACACGGCATAAGCCGAGGCCATCTCGTACGGGCTCACCGGAAACGTCCCGAGCGCGAGGGACGGCACGGCGTCCATCTTAGCGGCGATCCCGAGCTTGCGCGCCATCGCGATGACGGTGTCGGGACCGGTCTTCATGAGCGTCTGAACCGCAAAAATATTGTCCGACGTGCCGATGGCCTGCCGCAGCCCGATGTCTGCGCCGAAGTAGCGGTCGTTGTAGTTGCTCGGCCGGTACACTTTGCGGTAGTCGTCGTAATAGAAGACGGTCGGCTCGCTGCGGAAGGTCGTCGCGGCGGTGACGGCACGGCTCTCGAGCGCGGCCGCATAGACGACCGCCTTGAACGAGGAGCCCGGCTGGCGCGTGGCCGCGAAAACGCGGTTGTACGGATTGTCCACGTAATGACGGCCGCCGACCATCGCCTTGATGTACCCCGTCGCGGGATCGATCGAGACGAGGGCGGCCTGCAGCTGGCTGTTCTTGGGCATCTGCTTCTCGACGGCCGCTTCCGCCTCGCGCTGCATCCGGCTGTCGAGCGTCGTATAAATTTGCAGGCCGCCCTCGTTCAACAGCCGCTCCTCGATGCCGAGCTTGCTGGCCGCCAGCTTTCGCACGTAATCCGTGAAGTACGGGGCGCTCTGTCCGCGGTTGTCCGGCATCGGCCGGACGACGATCTTTTCGGCGAGCGCCTGTCGCCGCTGCTGCGCATCGATCGCGCCGCTGTCCTCCATCGACTGCAGCACGATGCGCTGCCTTTGGAGCGCCTGCGGCAGCCGCGTATACGGCGAATAATAACGCGGTCCCTTCGGAATGCCGGCGAGCAGGGAACTCTCCGCCAAGGTAAGCGAGGCGGCCGGCTTGCCGAAGTAAAGCTGTGCCGCCGCCTCGGCCCCATAAACGCCGTTGCCGTAATAGATTTGATTCAGATACATCTCAAGAATCTTGTCCTTGCTGTATTTGCGCTCCAGCATCGCCGCGTACCAGGCTTCCTTGGCTTTGCGGGTCCAGGTGCGCTCGTGGCTCAAATACAGGTTGCGGGCGAGCTGCTGCGTCAGCGTGCTGGCCCCCTGTTCGCGGGACAGATGGCGCGCGTCCACCCAGGCGGCTCTCGCAAGTCCGCGCAGATCGACGCCCGAATGCGAGTAAAACCGGCGATCCTCCACCGCGAGCGTCGCCTTCGTCAGCCAGGGCGAGATATCGCGCAGCGCCACCGTCCGCCGGTTGACGCCGCCCTGCAGGGAGGACAGCACCTGCCCGTTCATGTCGAGTATGCGGGTCGACTGGGGGAGCTCGGCCATCGGCAGACTGCCGAACCGGAGTGCCAGCTCGGCTGCGGCGACGGCGCCCGCGAGCAGCAGCAGGGCGACGCCGAGCGCCATCCGCCAGCCGAGTCTGCGCCTCTTGCCGCCGCCTGCCCGCTCCGGACGTTCCGGGCGCGGTGGCGCCTCCGCGCGCACGGGCGCGCCTCCTGCTTCCCGGCCTGCCGCCCTTCTTTCCGAGTGCATATCCAACTCGAATCCTCCTTTGCGCCGTATGCGAACGATGCGGGCTTTGCGCCGAGCGATTCTTTTCATCATCCGACAATCGTCTGACACAGGTCGACGTTTAACGTTACATTCCGAACACACTCACCCCTTATTATGGAAAAGACGGCTTTCGCTTATTCCAGACCCGTCCAAATCCGCATTGCTTTTTGCGCACGATCCCCTATAATACAACTTGTTTAGTCGAATCCGACAGGAAAGAAGGGATCCCATGTCCTCCATGGAATTGTGGTACACCGAAAAGCAAACCGAAAACTTCGGCATCACGGCGAAGATCAAGCAAACATACGTGCACGAGCAAACCGATTTTCAAGAACTGGCGATGATCGAGACGGAAGAGTGGGGCAACATGCTGGTACTGGACGGCATGGTTATGACGACCGTCAAGGACGAGTTCGTATACCACGAGATGGTTGCGCATCCCGCGCTGTTCACGCATCCTAACCCGGAGCAGGTGCTGGTCGTCGGCGGCGGCGACGGCGGCGTCATCCGCGAAGTGCTGAAGCATCCGAAGGTGAAAAAGGCGGTCCTCGTCGACATCGACGGCAAAGTCATCGAATATTCCAAGCAATACCTGCCATCGATCGCAGGCAAGCTCGAAGATCCGCGGGTCGACGTGCAGGTGAACGACGGCTTCAAGCATATTCTCGATCATAAAAACACGTACGACGTCATCCTGGCGGATACGACCGAGCCGGTCGGCCCCGCGGCGCATTTGTTCACGCGCGGCTTCTATCAGGGCATCTACGAGTCGCTGAAGGAAGAGGGGCTGTTCGTCGCCCAGACGGACAACCCTTGGTTCAAGGCGGAACTGATCCAAAGCGTAAACCGCGACGTGAAGGAAGTGTTCCCGATCGTGCGCGTGTTCACGGCGAATATCCCGACGTACCCGAGCGGCCTGTGGACGTTCACGATGGGCAGCAAAAAGCACGATCCGCTCCAGGTCGACGCTTCCCAGCTGCCGGAGCTCGACACGAAGTATTACACGCCTCGCCTGCATCACGCAGCCTTCGCGCTGCCGAAGTTCGTCGAGGATCTGACCAAGTAATTTGACAATAATTATGCAGAATGAGCCCAACTTCTTAAGAAGTTGGGTTTTTTTCATTCGCTGAATCGTGAATACGTTATAAAGACTAACATTATTTAATAAAATGGAAGGAAACATTCGGAAATATGAGGAAATTTGTCATCCTAAATGTTATTATTACTTACATAATAAATATAAATGGGGTGGGCGGCATGTTCGACTGGCTCGGCTTTAAAAAAGGACTTCCGTTATGGTGGTCGTACAGGCTCAACAAACGGCTGAAGCGGGATATCGAAGAAATTTTCGAAGGCATTGCCGAGACGCGGATGCAGCTCCTGAAGGATTGGACGACGGACTATTGGCGTCATCTGGACCGGCTGCTGGAGCAGCTTCGATCGCAAGGCGGCGATACGATGCCGGTCGGCAGCGAGGCCGCCCGCGAAGCGATGGAAAAGCTGATCGGCTCGGCGTACACGCGCGCAATCGATTTTACGGAGATTTTTCTGACCGATGCCGCAGGGACGGTCGTTTATTCGACGCACCTGCCTCATGAGGGGCGGACTTACGAGAGCGGCGCCGGGTTTGCGGCGGGCATGGATTATGCGAAAGGCGGCGGCGCCGGCGCCCGTCCCTGTCTGTTCGGTCCTTACCCCGACCCGATGACGGCGGAGATCGGGGCCCGCTCGTCCGCGTTTCACGACAAGATGACTCTGCTCTTCATTTTGCCGTTCACGGAAAACGGCAAGTGGCAGGGCGCGTTGTGCGGAAGAGTGCCGAACGACGTCATCGGGGACCTCATCCAGCGCGAATCCGGTCATGTCTACCCCGACTCCGGAGACAACTATTTGTTCATGGCGAAGCCCTCTCTTAACACGCACATTGCGCCGGGCACCGCGCTGTCGCGCAGCCGGTTCGAAGACAGGACCTTTACCCATGGCGAAAATCTGAAGGACGGCGTCACCACCGACTGGGGCGTCGTGTCCGTCAAGGAGCATACCGAGCTCGAGCTTGTGTTCACCGATCCGGCCACCGGGCAGCTGCATCCGGGCGTCGCCAGCACGATCCGCAACGGCAGCAACCTGTTCGTCGAATTTCCCGGCTATTCGGATTACCGCCACATTCCCGTTATCGGCAAAGGGGTGACCTTCGAGCTTCCGCATTGTCCGGACCGCTGGGGCATGATGTGCGAGGGCGATCTGGAGGAAGTATACCGGATTCGCAGCGTATCGGTTCGGCTCGCGAAGCCGCTGTGGTTGGGCGTTGTCGCGTTTGCCGCCGTATCGGCCGCGCTCGTCGGATTTCTCGCATCGGAGGTTTCGCCTGCATGGACCGCCGTCTGCGAGCTGGCGCTGTCTTTGGTAGCCGGATGGGCAGGCATCGCGCTGGTGTCGCGCAGGAGCGACCGGCGCGTGTCCGAGCCGCTGCGCAGCCTGAGCAAGTTCATCCGGATCAACGCCGAAGGCAAAGGCGACCTGACGCAGCGGATTCGAACGGCAGATTACGACGACGACGAGATCCGCGACCTGGCGAAATGGATCAACAACATGATCGACTCGCTCGAGGGCATCATGCTTCAGGTGCGCCTTGCCGCATCCGACGTATCCAGCAGCCAGCGGCTCATGTACGAGACCGCCGCTTCCACGGCCGGCTCGACCGAGCGGGTCAGCGAGCGCATTCACGACATGATCCGCAGTCTCCGCAGGCAGCTGAAGGATATCGACGTCGCCAAGGACGTGGCCGGCGAGATGCGGGAGACGCTGGCCATGCTCGAACGAAAGGCTGCGGTGCAGATTGAAGTCGCGCAAGGCGAGGTCGGGCGGATCGGCGGCAAAATGTCGCAAATCTCGGACAGCGTCGCGCAAACGAACGGCACGATCCGGTTGTTTATGGATACGGCAGGAGAGATTCGCAGCGTGCTTGCCGTCATCGAGGAAATCTCTGCCCAGACCAATCTGCTCGCGCTGAATGCCTCCATCGAGGCGGCGCGCGTCGGCGAGCACGGGCGCGGCTTCGCCGTCGTCGCCGGCGAGATCCGCAAGCTGGCCGATTCGACGCGGCGATCGACGGAAGAGGTCAACGCCATCGTGGCCAAGATATACGACCACGCGAAGCTGGCCTCCGCCTCGATGGAAGAAGGCACCCGCGTGGTCGAGGAAGGCACGGAGCTCGTCGCCGTCGCTTCCCAAACGCTCGCTGCCGCCAAGTCGGAGGAAGCCATGAAGACGCAGGTCGTAGACGAAGTCGTCGCCTTGATGGAAAAGATCGCCGACGTCAGCAAGGAGAACCGCGCCATCTCGGCCGAGGTCGAGACCAAGGTGCAGGCGCTGCTCGGCGAGATCGTGGGCGTCCGGCATACGTCGCACAGCGTCGAGGGCATCACCGCCTTCCTGCGGCAGCTGGTGGGACAGTTCCAATTGACGGAGACGCGGGTCCGTTAAGGGAATTAGATTCGGTTTGGCATGCAAAAGCCCGGGCGGAAGCGTCGTAAGACGCTTTGCGTTCCGGGCTTTTTCGTTGGAGCTACGCAGAGGGGACGGAGGGGGAGCGTGCGTTAAGGCGCTTACGCGCCGGGGTGGCGTGTCCCGGGGCCGAGGATAAGCGCATTTGGGCGCTATCGCTCGGGACACATGCGGCTTGCGGCCGGAGATAAGCGCATTTGGGCGCTACCGCTCGGGACACATGCGGCTTGCAGCCGGAGATAAGCGCATTTGGGCGCTATCACTCGGGACACATGCGGCTTGCAGCCGGAGATAAGCGCATTTGGGCGCTATCACTCGGGACACATGCGGCTTGCAGCCGGAGATAAGCGCATTTGGGCGCTATCACTCGGTACACATGCGGCTTGCGGCGGGAGATAAGCGCATTTGGGCGCTACCGCTCGGGACAAATGCGGCTTGCGGCCGGAGATAAGCGCATTTGGGCGCTACCGCAGCCTCCGCAACGCCCGGAATGGTGTCGATAGGATCAAAAAGCCATTTACGCCAACTCTGCCCCGTGCCGGATGGGGTCGATAAGCGCAAATGGGTACTAAATGATGGCTACTAGGTCACGTCATTGCAAAGCTTTGGGAACCAGAGAATAGTAAAAGCCCGAGATAGCCGGTTTTCCCGGCTAACTGCGGCGGTTGGGGAGCGGCGAGGCGCGAGATAGCCGATTTTATCGGCTATCTTTAGGCGTTTGCCGTCGGCGGCTGTTGTCAGCTGCGTGCTGCCAGCGTGTTGCCGGCTTTGGCATTTAGGCGCAAACGCGCCCGCCAAAGCGCACCCAACCATCTTTCCGCAGCCCCGGTTACATACGCTCCGGCGCGGCAATGCCCAGCAGCTCCAGGCCGCTGCCCAGCAGGGAGCCGACTGCCGCCGACAGGCGCAAGCGCGCCTGCGTGCCGGATTCGTCGCCCGGCTGGATGACTTTGCCGTCGTGATAGAAGCGGTTGAAGTCGCGCGCGAGCTCCAGCAGGTAACGCGCTACGGCCGACGGTTCGTTGTCCCGTAAGGCCTCGCTCACCGCTGCGCCCCACTCCGTGAGCCGCTTGGCGCAAACCCAAGCTGCATCCGTCATACCGATGCCTTCGGCCGGGACATGCGCACCCTTTTTCCCGAGCGGCTGTTGTTCTGACAGGGAGCCGCCCTTGCGAAGAAGGCTGGCAATTCTCGCATGCGTATATTGCACGTAAGGTCCCGTCTCGCCCTCAAAGCTGACGACCTCTTCCAGCTTGAAGTCTACAGACAGCTGCCTGCGGTTTTTCAGATCGCCGAACACAACCGCGCCAATGCCGACAGCTTCGGCGACTTCGTCCGCGCCCGGCAGATCCGGGCTCTTGGCCGCGATGATCTCGCGCGCTCTGCGCACCGCTTCGTCCAGCACCTCGTCCAGGAAGACGACCTTCCCCCTGCGGGTGGACATCTTCTTGCCCTCCACGGTCATGAGTCCAAACGGCACATGCTCGCAGTCTCCCGTCCACGGCTCTCCCATTTTCCCGAGTACCCCGAACACCTGCCTGAAATGCAGCTGCTGCTCCGCGCCCACGACATACAACAGACGGTCCGCATTCATTACATGCTTGCGGTATATCGCGGTCGCGAGGTCGCGGACCGGGTAGATCGTGGCGCCGTCTTTTTTGAGAATCAGGCAGGGCGGCAGCCCTTCCTCGTCTAACCTGACAACGAGCGCCCCGTCGCTCTCCGCGAGCAGTCCCTGCGCGCGCAGGCGTTCCAGCACAGGCTCCAGCTTGTCGTTGTAAAAGCTCTCGCCGAGCACCTCGTCGAAGCTGACGCCGAGCCGCGCATAGACGCGCTCGAATTCCTTCATGCTCGCTTGGACGAAAAAGCGCCAAAGCGCCGCCGTTTCCTCATCCCCCTGCTCCAAACGCAGAAACGCTTCCCTTGCTTCGTCCTCCAGCGCGGGATCTTCTGCCGCTTCCTCATGGAAACGGACGTAAAGCTGCAGGCTCTCCCCGATCGGATCGGCTTCGAGCGCCGCTTTGCCGCCCCAGCGGCGGTAGGCGACGATAAGCTTGCCGAACTGGGTGCCCCAATCGCCGAGATGGTTGACGGTCGTTACGGCGTGCCCGGTCTCTCTGTAAAGGTTGGCCAGCGCGTTGCCGATCATCGTGGAGCGCAGGTGGCCGACGCCGAGCGGCTTGGCGATGTTGGGCGAAGACATGTCGATGACGACATGTCTGCCGCGGCCCTCGTCGCTGCGTCCGTAGCCGGGTTCGAGGGCGGCGTCGACGATCCGGCCCAGCCAGACGGCGGAATCGAAAAACAGATTGACGTAACCGCCAGCCGCCTCGGCACGGACGCCTTGGTCTGCCGCATTCACCGCATCGGCGAGCTCCGCGGCGATCGCGCCCGGCGCGCGGCGAAGCTGCTTCGCCAGGACGAAGCAAGGGAATGCGACGTCGCCGAGCTTCGGCTCCGGAGGTGTTTCGAGCCGGCGGAGCAGCGCCTCCTTTTCTAACGGTACGTGGGGTTGCAGTAGGACTGCAGCTTGCTGTAACAGCATGTCGATGTCCTCCTTCGCTTTATTCGGAACGCAAAATTCAAACGCACTCCATCCGAACGCACAATCCGAACGCACAATCCAAACGCACTCCATCCAAACGCACAATCCGAACGCACAATCCGAACGCTAAATCCGAACGCAAAAAACCTCCGTCTCATCAAGAGACGGAGGTGTGTCCGCGGTACCACTCTTATAGCGCCCGTGCAGATGGACTGCGCGAGACGCCGCTCAAACGGATAACGGCCGCAAGGCCGGATCGCCCTACTGCCGGGCTTGCGGCTATGGCGCCGCGCCGGTTCGGGCGACCGACTCCCGGGTCCGCTTCCCGAAGATCCCGCCGTGCCGGTTCCCACCCCTCCGGCTCTCTGGTACGGCTATGCGATCCGGTACTCTCCCGTTCAACGTCGATCGGATATTGGCCCATATCATAGCATGCGGGGTCGGCTGGGGCAAGAGGGGCGAGCGCCCTCCGTCGTTGAATTCAAAGAGCGTTGTGTATATAGTAATAACAGACAATCGGACAGACGGGAGCGGATCGGAATGCCGGACTACAGGCGCGTGACGGTCGTGTTCCGCAGCCGGCAAGACGGCGAATCCGGCGAATGGGCGGAGGAGCGGCTGACGGGCCAGTGGTTCCGGATGGCGACGGGCTGGGTGCTGCGGTGCCCGGACGCGATGACGGTATCCGTCCTGAAGGGCGACGTGCGCGTCGTACGGCAGGGCGAGATCGGCGTCGAGCAGACGTTTCGCCTGGGCGCGGCGACGCCGGGCGCGGTGCGCTTGCCGCAGGGCTCGATGGCCGTGGAGGCGTACACGCACGAGCTGTCGGCGGACTTGACGGATGCCGGCGGCACGCTGTCCTGGCGCTACGATATGCGCAGCGAGGATCAGGAGATGGGCCGGTTCGAGATCGGACTGGATATACGGGAGGAATAGGGTCATGAACGTGCTGGAGCAGACATACGAGACGTTAAAAGAAGCGATCGCGGACGCCGCGGTCAAGGCGGGGGTCGTGGAGCGGGAGCAGGTGCCGGCGATCGTCATCGAAGTGCCCCGCGACAAGGCGCACGGCGATCTGGCCACTAACGCGGCCATGCAGCTGACGCGCATCGCGAAGAAAAATCCGCGCGAGATCGCGACCGCGATCATCGAGAACCTGGACAAGGCTAAGGCGAATGTCACGTCCGCGGAAATCGCGGGTCCGGGCTTCATCAATTTCCGCATGGACAAGCGTTATCTGCTGCCTGTCGTCGCATCCGTGCTGGAGCAGGGCGGCGCATACGGCCGTACGGACGCCGGCGGCGGACGCAAGGTGCAGGTCGAATTCGTCAGCGCGAATCCGACGGGCAGCCTGCATCTCGGCCACGCGCGCGGCGCCGCGGTCGGCGATGCGCTGTGCAACGTGCTGGCGTTTGCCGGCTATGACGTTTCGCGCGAATACTATATCAACGACGCGGGCAACCAGGTCAATAACCTGGCCCGCTCCATCGAGGCGCGCTACCGCCAGGCGCTCGGCGAGGATGCGGCGATGCCGGAAGACGGCTACTACGGAGAGGACATCGTCGGCTTCGCCAAAGAGCTGGCGGAGCGCGAAGGCGCGCGCCTGCTGGAGAAGACGGAGGAGGAGCGCTTCGACTACTTCCGCAGCTACGGCCTCGAGCGCGAGCTGGACAAGATCAAGCGCGACCTCGGCCGGTTCGGCGTGAGCTTCGACAGCTGGTACAGCGAGACTTCGCTGTATCGGACGGGGAAGGTCGAAGGCGCGCTCGAAGCGCTGCGCGCGCAAGGTCACGTGTACGAAGAGGAAGGCGCGGTCTGGCTGAATACGACGGCGTTCGGGGACGACAAGAACCGCGTGCTCGTTAAAAACGACGGCAGCTACACGTACCTCACGCCCGATATCGCCTATCATATGGACAAGTTCGCGCGCGGCTATGACGAGCTGATCAACATTTGGGGCGCGGACCACCATGGTTACATCCCGCGCGTCAAGGCGGCTATGGCGGCGCTTGGCCACGATCCGCAGCGTCTGACGGTGCTGATCGCGCAGATGGTCAGCCTGTTCCAGAACGGCGAGAAGGTCAAGATGTCCAAGCGTACGGGCAAGGCGATCACGATCGAGGACCTGATGGACGAAGTCGGCGTCGACGCGATCCGGTACTTCTTCACGATGCGCAGCATGGACACGCATCTGGACTTCGACATGGACCTGGCCGTCTCGACGTCCAACGAGAATCCGGTGTTTTACGTGCAGTACGCCCACGCACGCATCTGCAGCATTTTCCGCCAGGCGGAGGAGCAGGGCGTCGCCGTGCTGCCTGTGGCGGAGGCGGATCTTGAGCTGCTCACCGCCGAGCACGAGTACGATCTGCTGCGCAAAATGGGCGAGTTCCCCGCCGTCGTCGCCGACTCGGCGAAGGACTACGCGCCGCACCATATCGTGCGCTACGTGTACGAGCTGGCGGCGTTGTTCCACAGCTACTACCGCGCGGAGCGCGTCATCACCGAGGATGCCGCGCAGAGCCAGGCACGCCTGCAACTGCTCGCCGCGCTGCGCCACACGCTGGCCAACGGCCTGCGTCTGATCGGCGTATCTGCGCCCGAGCAAATGTAAGCGGGACTTGGCGGCAGGCAGCCGCTAACGGGCGCCGAAAGAGCGGGTTGGTAGCGGACAACGGGAATATTTATGGTGGATAGCGGCACTTTTTTCGCAAACGGTGTCTGGGACGGCGAGCTCAAGGTGTTAGCGGCATTTCATGCCGTTAAGGGTACTCGGGACGGTGAGCTCAAGGTGTTAGCGGCATTTCATGCCGTTAAGGGTACTCGGGACGGTGAGCTCAAGGTGTTAGCGGTATTTAATGCCGCTAAGGGCGGCTGAGTCCAAGCGTATGTAGGCGTTAGCGGCACTTTATGCCGCTAAATGCATAAATGGAGGTTGACTGGGGCGGTTAACGGTAGAGCGTGCCGTTAAGAGCGCCTGAGGCAGTAAACCGCCGGCGTTAGCGGCATGAATCCAGCAACTTGGCACCTGAAACGACGCGGAGGTCCGCTTCTCTACAACGACTTCGACCCTGCCGACCGGTCCCCCGGCGTTCCTCCGGCGCCGCCGGAAGACTCGCCCGCGATCTCCAGCAAGCGCAGCACGTCCAGCTCCCCGGCCCCCTGGGGAGCTTTGTCGTATCCGAGCGGCTTTGCGGATCGGCGCAGGATGTCCTTGATCCGGCCCGGGGACAGTCCTGGCCGGAGCGCCAGCAGCAGCGCCACCGCGCCGGTGACGTGCGAGGTGGCCATCGACGTGCCGCTCATGAGGCGGCGGCGGCCGTTCGGCCAGGCGGACTCAACCTTGGCGCCGGGGGCAAAGATGTCGATGGCGGCGCTGCGGTTCGTAAAGCGCGCGATCCGTCCGCGCCGGTCGAGCGCGCCGACGGCGACGGTGTGCGAGAAGCCGGCCGGGTAATCGATCCGACCTTTCCTGCCGTCGTTGCCCGACGAGGCGACGATCAGCACGCCGGCCTTGTACGCGCTCTCCACCGCCTTAAGCAGCACGTCGCTCCGGTTGGGCATGCCGAAGCTCATGTTGACGATGTCCATGCCGTGATGGATGCACCACTCGATGCCGAGGATGATGTCGGACACGTACGCGGAGCCGTCGGTATCGAACGCCTTGACCGGGTAGAGCTCCGTCCGGGGCGCGACGCCGATCATGCCGCGCGAAGCGTTCGCTGCGGAGATCGTCCCCGCAATGTGGGTGCCGTGCCCGTTGTCGTCATGCGGCAGCGAGGCTCGCTGCAGGAGATTGATGCCGCGGTTCAAGGCGTGGCGAAGGTCGGGATGGCTGAAGTCTACGCCTGTGTCGATCACGCCGACCTTAACTCGTTGTCCTGTCGTACGGCTCCAGGCCTGGGGTGCGCGGATGCGCCGCACGCCCCAGGGAATGTCCATCTTGCTGAACGATTGAGCGGACGGTCTCGGCAGCGCGTGGCTGATCTTGACGCTGCGGTCTTCCTCCAACATACAGCCGTAACTCAGC
The DNA here is from genome assembly GCF_030014955.1 of Cohnella hashimotonis. NCBI lineage: Bacteria > Bacillati > Bacillota > Bacilli > Caryophanales > Paenibacillaceae > Cohnella > Cohnella hashimotonis. Next base: position 7,093,353 of record NZ_JAGRPV010000001.1, on the reverse strand, counting down.
AGAGGCGTCAGGGAGGCGGCCCGAAGCGGCAGGCTGAAGCCGCCGATGACCCGGATCGGTCGAGCGGCCCGCAGTGCGGCGCTTCTCGACCGCCTGGCGGCCAGCCTCGCGAGAAACCGGCGGCCGTCCTCGTGCTTCGCGAAACGCACGATCGTTCTGGCGCCACGCTCTCCGCCGCCCGAGAGCAGGCGGCGGAGGAGGCGAAGGAGAGCGCTCGAATCCATGTGCTGGTCTCCTTCCCGGCTTAGATTCCCCATACTATGTGCAGCGGCGGAGCGAAGCTTGGGAGTATGGCCCGGGCCTGCTTAAATTGGGCGTCAGGCGGTGTCATTTGGAATCGGGGCACATAGTATGAAGTGGGAGTTTCCCCGGAGAGACTCTCGCACCCATGTAGGTTCCTCCTCCCGAGGAGCGCGGAAGGGTACAGTCGGTTAAGCGAAGGCGCGGCTCCGAGGCGCCTTCGCTTAATGGCGTCCGCAGGGCGGAGGACAAGCCCGGGCGGTACAAATCGTTCGTCCCCCGCTTCTTTCCTGCGGAAAGTGACGAATAAAAGCATATTCCGGCGATCCCTGCGAAGCCCGTCCCGCAGGCCGTCGTACTTGCATTTTGGCGGCAAATGCGGTTAACTAAAGGTTGACGCCCGAGGGGTATAAGAACGTTTAACATACAGAGAGGATGGGGACTTAGAGCGTGAGCGCTGAATACGTCCTGAAGTTCGACGCCGAGAAGATCCGGGAGATGCCGATGGTCGACCTGGCCTTCGAGGTGCTCAAGGCGGCCAATACGCCGTTCTATTACCGGGATCTCATGATGGAGATTGCCAAGCTGCGGGGATTCTCTCCCGAGCAGATCAACGAATTTATCGCGCAGGTGTATACAGAGATTAATATCGACGGCCGCTTCGCATGCGTCGGCAGCAATGTCTGGGGCCTGAAGCGCTGGTACCCGGTCGATCGCTCCGACGATCCGGTTACGGGCGGCGCCAAGCGTCCGCGCATCATCAACGACGACGACGATCTCGACGACGAGGATCTGTACGGCGAGGACGAGGAAGAGACCTTCACGGAGGCCGAAGAGGGCTTCGATCTGTTCGACGAAGACCGCGAGGAGATCTTCGACGAAGGCGAAGAAGCGGGCGAGTCCGACGAAGAAGTCGCGATCGACGAGGAGTCCGAAGAAGAGGAAGGCATCGAAGGCGAAGTCGACGAGGAAGACGACGGCTTCGACGAGGATGAGGACGAGGAAGACGCTGACGAAGAGGAAGACGAAGAAGCGCGCTAATGTCGTCCGGAAAGGGGCGCCGATTCGGCGTCCCCTTCCGCAACCGGCTGTAGCGAGCGCGTGGCTTGGTTCGAGTCTTTCCAGCGCGGTTTAAGGCCTGAGCGGCCGCCGTGGCGGCGGGTTTCGAAGGCTTGACACCACTGTGGTCAGCGGGTAAACTTATGCTTGGGCTTTTCAAGCAGGCATTTCAATAGCGTTATTTTTAAAAGTGCCCCCATTTAATTGGGTGTCACTTTTTTTGTTTTTTTGGAGACCATTAACATGATGCCAGGGGCACATGCGGGAGGAATGACAGAGGGTGACCAAATATATATTCGTGACGGGCGGCGTCGTATCCTCGCTCGGCAAGGGAATCACGGCGGCGTCGCTGGGGCGTCTGCTCAAGAATCGCGGCCTCAAAGTGACGATCCAGAAGTTCGACCCGTACATTAACGTCGACCCGGGCACGATGAGCCCGTATCAGCACGGAGAGGTGTTCGTAACCGACGACGGTGCGGAAACGGACCTCGACCTCGGCCACTACGAACGTTTTATCGATATTAATCTATCCAAGAACAGCAACGTTACGACCGGCAAAATTTATTCCACCGTTATCAGCAAAGAGCGTCGCGGCGAGTATCTGGGCGGTACGGTGCAGGTTATCCCCCATATTACCAACGAGATCAAGGACCGCGTATTCCGTGCGGGACGCGAGACCGGCTCCGACGTCGTCATCACCGAGATCGGCGGCACGGTAGGCGACATCGAGAGTCTCCCGTTCCTCGAAGCGATCCGCCAGATCAAGGGCGACATCGGCCGGGATAACGTCATGTACATTCACGTAACGCTGATTCCTTATATCAAGGCAGCCGGCGAGGTCAAGACCAAGCCGACCCAACATAGCGTCAAGGAGCTGCGCAGCATCGGCATCCAGCCGAACGTCATCGTATGCCGCACCGAGCATCCGCTGGCGGAAGACCTGAAGCGCAAGATCGCGCTGTTGTGCGATATCGACGCCAACGCGGTCATCGAGTGCCGCGACGCTTCGACGCTGTACGAAGTGCCGCTCATGCTGCAAGAGCAAGGTCTCGACGACTATGTCGTGAACCATCTCAAGCTTGGCGGAGCGGACAAGCCGGATATGGACGAATGGATCGAGCTTGTGAACCGCGTCAAATCGCTGAAGCGTACGACGGAGATCGCGATCGTGGGTAAGTATGTCGCGCTGCACGACGCTTACCTGAGCATCGTCGAATCGCTCGCGCATGCGGGGATCGACGCAGACGCCGAAGTGAACATCCGCTGGGTGAACGCCGAGGAAGTCACGCCTGCCAATGTAGAGCAGCTGCTGGGCGGCGTCGGCGGGATCCTCGTGCCGGGAGGCTTCGGCGACCGGGGCATCGAGGGCAAGATTACGGCGATCCGTTATGCGCGCGAGAACAAGGTGCCGTTTTTCGGCATTTGCCTCGGCATGCAAGTGGCCGTCATCGAGTTCGCGCGGAGCATGGCAGGCCTGGACGGCGCGCACAGCTCCGAGTTTCATGCGGCTACGCCATATCCGGTCATCGACCTGCTGCCGGATCAAAAGGATATCGAGGACATGGGCGGCACGCTGCGCCTCGGACTCTATCCCTGCAAGATCGTACCGGGCACGCTCGCTGCAGAATGCTACGGCGAAGAGCTTATCTACGAACGCCATCGCCACCGTTACGAGTTCAACAACGAGTACCGCGATCTCATCGAATCGACGGGTCTCAAGATCAGCGGCGCGTCTCCGGACGGCAGGCTGGTGGAGATGGTCGAGCTGCCGGGCCACCCCTGGTTCCTGTCCGTACAGTTCCATCCGGAGTTCATCTCCCGTCCGAACCGTCCGCAGCCGCTTTTCCGCGAATTCGTCAAGGCGGCGCTGGTTGGCGCGGAATCTTGATTATTTCAACATATGTATTCCAGCTTCGGCAAAAGCCGGAGCTTTTTTTTGCAATTGCCAGAAGTTAGGAAGGAATTCCCGGTTGGGGCGCGAATACGGGAAGAAGGAAGCAACAGGAAGAGGAGGATCATGAGGTGGCCAAGAAGAGATTGCTAATTGTCGACGATCAGATCGGCATTCGGATCTTGCTGCTCGAGGTATTCAGCGTCGAAGGTTACGAGACTTTCCAGGCGGCGAACGGACGCGCGGCGCTGGAGATCGTACGTACGCATACCCCGGATCTTGTTCTGCTGGATATGAAGATTCCCGGCATGGACGGGCTTGAGATTTTGAAAAAGATCAAGGAAATGAACCGGGACGTCAAGGTTATCATGATGACGGCCTACGGCGAGCTGGACATGATCAAGGAAGCCACCGATCTTGGAGCGCTGATGCATTTCACCAAGCCGTTCGATATCGACGAACTGCGGGTAGCCGTCAACATGCAGCTGGCAGAGGACGGGCCGTCGCCGAGGTTCGCGGCGGGCACCTGAAGACGGCGCGGATTATCGAATCGGGAACCGCCGGAGACGTCCGGCGGTTTTTGCTTTTCTTGCCTGGAAGCGGGCGGTTCGGAGAAGGCAGTCATTTTACAATCCTACTTTCATTTGTGATATAATAACGTCGCATGCAAGTCGGGCCGTAAGACAGCACACGACTTATTCAGAGCGCAGGAGGAATCACAATGCCACTCGTATCAATGAACGAATTCCTTCCCAAGGCGAAGGCGAACAAGTTCGCGGTAGGCCAATTCAACATGAACAATCTTGAATTCGCCCAAGCGATCACCGAAGCCGCCATGGAAGAAAAATCCCCCTTCATCTTCGGCGTCAGCGAAGGCGCGTTGAAGTACATGGGCATCGAGTACACGGTTGCCATCGCGGAGGCGGCAGCGAAGAAATCCGGCCTTCCGATCGCCTTGCATCTCGACCACGGCAGCACCTTCGACATCGCCATGAAGTGTATCCGCGCAGGCTTCTCCTCCGTCATGTTCGACGGTTCGCACCACCCTTACGAAGAGAACATCAAGCTGACCAAGGAAATCGTCAAAGCCGCTCACGCGATGGGCGTTTCCGTCGAAGGCGAGCTGGGCACGATCGGCGGCGTCGAGGACGACCTGAGCGTGGACGAGGCTGACGCTTCGCTGGCCAAGCCTGAAGAAGCGATCCGTTTCTACGAGGAGACCGGCGTCGACGCGCTGGCTATTGCAGTAGGTACGGCTCACGGCATGTACAAGGGCGAAGTCAAGATCCACTATGATATCATTGAAGCAGTCGTCGCCAAGATTCCTGTGCCTATCGTTCTGCACGGCGGCTCCGGCGTACCGGACGACATGATCCGCAAGGCGATCCAAGCGGGCGCCGGCAAGATCAACGTCAACACGGAAAACCAAGTGGCTTGCACCGCAGCGATCCGCGAAGTGCTCGGCAAGGACGCCAACGTCATCGATCCCCGCAAGTATCTGACGCCTGCACGCACCGCGATGAAGGCCGTCGTTCAAGAGAAGATCCGTCTCTTCGGCAGCAGCAACCAAGCTTAATCGAAGATTTTCGCCGCAATCCGTCCCGCCGCGCCGCGGCTTGTCCGCAACCGGAGATCCGGACGGACGGCGGCGTCTGTCTTACGTACGGACAAGACGCCTCGCAGGCGTCTTTCCTTTCCTTCATCGAACGCGGTCGCCACGCGCCCCCGGAGTAGATGAAGCATCTACTAGGAGGACCATGCATTCATGGAAAAACTGATGATACGCGGGGGACGTCCGCTTCGCGGAACGGTCTCCATCAGCGGCGCCAAGAACAGCGCGATCGCACTGCTCCCTGCCGCTATTCTCGCCGAATCCGAGGTCAGGCTCGACAATCTGCCTCATATCAGCGACGTCGAGATTTATAAGGAACTGCTTCAGGAACTGGGCTGCCGGGTCTCATGGCAAGAAGAGACTTTATCCATCGATCCGACCGGCATTCAATCGATCCCGATGCCCAACGGCCGGGTCAAGCTATTGAGAGCTTCTTATTACTTAATGGGCGCTCTGCTCGGACGCTTCGGCGAAGCCACAATCGGACTGCCGGGCGGCTGCAACTTCGAGCCGAGACCGATCGACCAGCACATCAAGGGCTTCGAGGCCCTGGGCGCAATCGTAACCAACGAACATGGAGCTATCCGCATTAAAGCTAACGAATTACGCGGAGCTAGAATATATATGGACGTCGTCAGCGTAGGCGCCACGATTAATATTATGCTGGCAGCGGCCAGAGCGAAGGGCTCTACGATCATCGAAAACGCCGCGAAGGAACCCGAGATCATCGACGTGGCCACGCTGCTGAACGCCATGGGCGCCAAGATCAAAGGCGCGGGCACCGAGACGATTCGCATCGAAGGCGTAGAACGCATGCACGGCTGCAGACACTCCATCATTCCCGACCGCATTCAAGCCGGCACTTATATGATCATGGCCGCCGCGACGCGCGGCGACGTTCTCATCGACAACATCATTCCCAAGCACATGGAAGCACTCACCGCCAAACTTCAAGAAATGGGCGTTCACGTCTACGAAATGGACGAATCCATCCGGGTCGTCGGCCAGCAAGACTACGAGGCGGTCGACGTCAAGGCGCTCGTCTATCCGGGATTCGCCACGGATCTCCAGTCGCCGATGACGAGCCTGCTCACCCAGACGACCGGTGTCAGCATTTTGTCCGATTACGTGTACAGCAACCGGTTCAAGCATGTCCCCGAGCTCGCGCGGATGGGCGCCCAGATCCGCGTCGAAGGCCGCTCGGCAATCGTCGAGGGCAGCAAGCTTAACGCCGCTAAGGTTCGGGCATCCGACCTGCGCGCGGGAGCTGCGCTTGTCGTGGCTGCGTTGACCGTCGAAGAAGGGGTGACGGAGATCACCGGTCTGGAATACATCGACCGCGGTTACGAGAGGCTCGAGGAGCATTTGCGCGGCCTCGGCGCGGACGTATGGCGCGAAGCTTGAGCGGCGGCAGCCGCTCCGGCGCTGCGCACATCCTAATATGAAGTGGGGATTGTATTGACGGATTTTAAAATGTCCGATCTGGAAGGCCTCAGCCTGACCCAGCTATACAAGCTGGCGAAGGACCTTCAGATCGCAGGCTACAGTCAGATGATCAAAAAGGAACTCATGATCGCCATCCTGCGTGCGCAGGCCGAACGCGGCGGACACATGTTTCTCGAAGGCGTGCTGGAAGTTTTGCCCGAAGGCTACGGCTTTCTTCGCCCGATCAATTATTTGCCCAGCGCGGAGGATATTTATATCTCCGCTTCCCAGATTCGCAAGTTCGACTTGCGCACCGGAGATCTCGTCTCCGGCAAGTGCCGGACGCCCAAGGAAAACGAACGGTACTTCGGCCTGCTGCAGGTGAATCTCGTCAACGGCGACACGCCGGAAGTAGCCGCGGAGCGCTTGCACTTTCCGGCACTCACACCGCTGTTCCCGGATCAAAAGCTTGTGCTCGAATCGTCGCCCCATCGCTTGTCCACCCGCATTATGGACCTCCTGGCCCCGGTCGGACTCGGACAACGCGGTCTCATTGTCGCTCCTCCCAAAGCTGGTAAGACGCTCCTCCTCAAAGAAATCGCCAACAGCATCTCGACCAACCGTCCGGATATCTATTTATTCGTCTTGCTGATCGACGAGCGCCCGGAAGAAGTAACGGATATGCAGCGTTCGGTCAAAGGCGAGGTCGTGGCATCGACTTTCGACGAAGTTCCCGAGCATCATATTAAAGTTGCGGAGCTCGTGCTCGAGCGTGCCCGCCGTCTGGTCGAGCAGAAGCGCGACGTCGTTATCCTGCTGGACAGCATTACCCGACTGGCGCGAGCTTACAATCTCGTTGTGCCGCCTTCGGGTCGTACCCTGTCCGGTGGCGTGGATCCAGCTGCGTTTCACCGTCCGAAGCGGTTCTTCGGCGCGGCGCGCAACATCGAAGAGGGCGGCAGCTTGACCATTCTGGCCACCGCGCTCGTCGAGACGGGCTCTCGGATGGATGATGTCATCTACGAGGAATTCAAGGGCACAGGCAATATGGAACTGCACCTCGATCGCAAGCTCGCCGAGCGCAGAATCTTCCCGGCGCTCGACATTCGCCGCTCAGGCACGCGCCGCGAGGAGATGCTCCTTTCCAAGGAGGAGCTCGACAAGGTATGGACGCTGCGCAAGAGCATGAACGACTCGATCGAGTTCGTGGACCAATTTCTGCGCAAGCTGGGCGGCACGAAGACCAACGTGGAATTTCTGACCGTGCTGGACAGCGCGGCGAATGCGCCGGGCCGCGGACCGCTGCGTCCCGGGCAGACCGGGGGCACGGCAGCTTCCGGCAGCACCGCTTCGAGCGGTACGACGTCCAGCGCCGCATCCGCAGGCTCTTCTTCCGGTACCGCAGCTTCAGGCGGCGCTTCGGGTACAGGAGCGGGTTACGGCTCCGCTTCGTCCGGGTCGACCGGCGGTTCCCGTTATTCGGGGCCTTCAGGTTCCCGGCCGCTGTCGCAGTCCCGTCCTGGCAGCTACAATGCAGGGCCGCGCGGCGGCAGTTACTCGAGCAGCCGTCCGACCTACTCGAACGGCTCGTCCTCCTACGGGGGACGTCCTAACGCAACTTCGCCTTCTTCGAGCGGCGGGTCGCCGGCATCGCAGATGCCGTCCTCGCCTGCCGGATCGCCGTCGACCGGAACAGGGGCGGGGAATTCGGCAAGTGCAGCCTCGGGTACGGGGAACGGCACGCCGATCGCGCCTTCGGCTGCGGCGAACCCGAACGTAGGGAACACAGGCGCAGGCACCTCCTCGACGACGGGCGGCGGCGTGCCGCCGACGGGAGCGACGCCTCGTACGAGCGCTTCGTCCAGACCGGGCGGCACGGCTTCGGCTTCGTCGCCGTCGGCATCTTCGGCCGCGAGATCTTCGGCACGACCGGCTGCTTCCTCGCCGGGAGCGGCGGCTCGTACTTCGAGGCCGGCGACCGGCAGCGGCTCCGCGGCATCCGGCCGGCCAACATCTGGCAGCGCTGGCGCGGCTTCGGGAGCTGCGCGTTCCAACCCGGCAGCAGCGCCCGCGGTGGCGGCTCCGTCAGCGTCCGCAACAGCGCCGGCCGCGTCAACGCCGCCGGCAGCCGCTTCTAACGCAGCAACGCCGGCGGCGTCTGCAGCAGCTGCTGCGCCGAGTGCAGCGACACCGTCGGCAACGCCGTCGGCCCCCGCGCCAAGCGCAGCAGCGCCTGCGGCGTCTGTGCCGGCTGCCAAGCCGAACGCAGCGACAACGCCGGCTTCTGCTGCCGCGTCAAGCACGGCAGCTTCTGTAGCGTCTGCCCCGGCTGTTGCGCCAAGCGCAGCAAACGAGGCGGCACCTGCCGCTCCGCCGAGCGCAGCCGTCGCCCCAGAGGCGCCGTCTGCCGGCGGCGATACGCCGGCCGCCGCCAAGCGCACGTCAACGCGCGCTTCGTCTTCGACGACGCGCGGCACTACCCGTGGAGGCCGCGCTGCTAAGACCGCGGCCGATGACGCGCCTGCCGCGCAGGCGGCCGAGCCAACCGCTGCTCCGCAGGCGGCAGAGACGGCTGCAGCTCCGCCGACCGCTGCCAAGCCGCGCACCCGCGCTGCCGCGGGCGCCAAGACAAGCGCTCGCGCCGCCAAGGCGGCTGCGGACGACGCCGCAGGCGACACGCCCGCGGCACCTACGCCCGCGGCGCCTGCTGCGCCCGCGGACGCCGAAGCCCCTGCAGCCAAGACGCCTCGCCAGCGGCGCACGACCAAGAACAACCCGGCGAGCGAATAAGCTCGCCCATGCCATATAGGACGCGCCCGGCATCGTCCGGGCGCGTCCAAGTCACGAAAGGAGCTATACGCCATGTACCTGGTTTACGCAGACGAGCACGGCAATGTATACGATCACGACAAACTTCATGCCGTTGCGCGGAGCGGCGACAGGCTGGTCGAGCTGCTTGAAGACGAATTAATTCCGCTCCCCGCCGGCGCTACGCTGGTCGGCTTGCCGCACACGCGCGCGATCGGGATGAATCCCAAGACCGGCGAGATGAAGGCTTTGCCTGCGGGCAGCCAGGCGGTCGGCGCTTTGCTGCCTCAGGGCTTCACGCGCTTTTATGTCCCGGGCTACACCAAGACGGACAAGACGCAGATATTCCCTCTGTTCGGCTATACGGCCGTCGTCTGGAAAGACGGCGGCTTCTACGTAGCGGCTGCGGGCACGGACGATCCCGAGCCTTGGAATCCGGACAACTGCGACCGTAAGGAACTGGAGGTCGAAGTGAGCAGGTTGCTTGCCTCCTACCCGGACAATCGGCTGTACCAGCATCTTTCTCATTGCGCGCTCGGTTACGAGTGCCTGACGGCTTCCAATACGTTTCTCCAGCGTCTCGAGGGAGCCGTGCCCGTGTCGTTTTCATGCAATGCCGGCTGCTTCGGCTGCATCTCCGAACAGCCCGACGACAGCGGCTTCGTGGCTCCGCAGACGCGTCTCAAGTTCAAGCCGACGACGGACGAAGTCGTTGACATCATGCTCGAGCATCTGAAAAAGCCCGAAACGATCATAAGCTTCGGCCAAGGCTGCGAAGGCGAGCCCTCGACGCAGGCCAAGACGATCATCGAAGCGATCAAAAGAGTGCGCGAGCGCACGTCGAACGGCTATATCAACATCAACACGAACGCCGGCCTCAGCGATCATCTGCGCGCCATTACCGACGCGGGGCTCGACCTGATGCGCGTCAGTACGATCAGCGCGATCGACGAGCACTACAACGCCTACTACAAACCGCGGGGCTACACGCTCGCCAACGTCGAAAAGACGATGAAATACGCGGAGAGCCAGGGCGTCTACACTTCGATCAACTACCTGATTTTCCCCGGCGTCACGGATCGGGAGGAAGAGATCGAAGCCATGATTGAATTTGCGCGACGGACCAAGCTTAAGCTCATTCAGATGCGCAACCTGAACATCGATCCCGACGCTTACCTGAACCTTATTCCGAAGGCTAAGGGCGAGATTTACGGCATGAAAACACTGCTCGAGATCTTCCGCGAGGAGCTGCCGGACGTCGTCATCGGGTCCTATACGCATATTCCGCCATCGCGGAAAAACCGGGCGAATGCCACAGTGTGAATCAAAGAGCAGAGACGGACGCCGCGGCGTACGCTTCTGCTCTTTTCTCTTTTTTCTGATCGAAGGTCGAAACTTACTTGTTCTAAATGGAGTTTTCATCTATTATTCGAATATAAGAAGGAATTTTTCTCTCGAACGAAGGGAGCACCCCAGTGTCCAAACCTAAGGGAACGTCGGGCGGCGCTAATACGCTGCTCGTTTTGTCCAGCATCTATAATTCGCTCACGCGCACGGAAAAGAAAATCGCCGACGTCATCCAGCAGGATCCTGAAGCGGTCGTCTATATTACGCTGACGGATCTGGCGGAGAAGGCAGGAACCGGAGAGACCTCTGTCCTTCGGCTATGCCGCAAGATCGGGTTCAAGGGCTATCAGGAGTTCAAGCTCTCCTTGGCTCAGGACCTGGTCGTGCCGGTACGCAACGTCCATAGCGAGATCGAAGAGACCGACGACATCCGCGCGATGGCGACCAAGATTACCGCGGAGAACACCAAGGCGATCGAGAATACGCTCAATATGCTTGATACGACGCAGATGGAACGTGCGATCGACGCGATCGGTGCCGCCCGGAAAATTTACTTTTTCGGCGTAGGTTCGTCCGGCAATACCGCGCTCGATGCCAAATACCGATTTATGCGGCTCGGTTACGATACCGAGGCCGTGATCGATCCGCATATGATGGCGATGACGGCTGCGCTCATGCAAGACGGAGATGTTGTCTTCGCTGTTTCGACCACCGGCAGCACGAAGGATATCGTCGATGCGGTTCGATTGGCCAAGCAAAAGTCGGTCTTTCTCATCTGCCTGACGAGCCACTTGCGGTCGCCTTTGACACAGTTCGCGGACGTCGTGCTCCTGTCCAAGTCGCGCGAGACGCCGCTTCAAGGCGGCGCGTTTTCCTCCAAGCTGTCGCAAATTCATGTGCTCGACGTCTTGTCGACGGCCACGGCCATCCGGTTCAAGGACAAAGCGTACGAAGCATTGGGACGTACCTCGAAGTCCGTCCTGGATAAAATTTATTGATTCGGCGTCACGGGGTCACTATAATGGAAGTATACTCCTTTATTAAATTTTTATTTGGAGTTTAATTCCTAATTGTAGGAGGATTCCTTTGACGAACGTCCTCTATCTGCCGCTAGACGAGAGACCGTGCAACTACCGCTATCCGCTGGCATTGGCGGAGATGACCGATCTGACGGTTACAGCTCCGGCTGCCTCGCTGCTCGGACGCAAAAAGACGCCGGGGGACGTCCCCGCGATCGCCCGTTGGCTCGCCGACCATGCGAGACATGCGGATCAAGCCATTATTTCCGTCGATATGCTCGTATACGGCGGGATCGTCCCCTCGAGACTCCATCATCTCTCCCTCGATATCTGCCTCGCGCGGCTCGATGCGCTGCGCGAGCTCAAACGGGCGAAGCCCGACCTCCGCCTCTATGCCTTTAACCTGATAACGCGCGCGCCTGCCTACTCCAGCAGCGAAGAAGAGCCCGATTATTATGCCGAGTACGGCAGCGAGCTTTGCCGCATCGGCAAGCTGACGGATATGCTGGACCGCGAAGCGACTCCCGCGGCCGGCTTCCATTCGGCCAGCCCGGCCTCAACCCCTGTCCCTTCTGCCGAAGACGAGCTCCTCAAGGATCTGGCGAATCTGCGTGCCGTCGTGCCGGCTGAGGTCCAGGATGACTTCCTTAACCGCCGACGTATCAATCACGCTGTTAACGTCCGTACGATTGAGCTCGCCGCGGAGGGGATCATCGATTTTCTGATCATCCCGCTCGACGACAATGCCGAATACGGCCACACCTCCGTAGATCAGCGCCGAATTGCCGCGCTCGTAGACCGGCTGTCTTTGGCCGCCAAGGTTCACGTTTATCCGGGCGCCGACGAGATCGGCTGCACGCTGTTCGCGCGGCTGTTTTGCGAGACCAAGTCGTATACGCCGTTGTTCCGTATCCGATATTCCTCCACAAAAGGGCCGTTCTGCATTCCGAAGTACGAGGATCGCAGTTTGGCCGAGAGCATCAAGTCGCATCTCACCGCGGCTCGCGCGGTCATCGCGGACTCGGTGGAGCCGGCCGATATTCATTTGATGGTGCATTCGCCGGCCGTGTCCGGCACGGAAGCCGCGGAGACGATGGACCCGCCTGAGCGCCGCCATCGCACCTATGCGTCGGAGATTCACATCCGCGAGTTCGCGGAAGCGATTCGGCACCATCTGAGCCGGGGACGGCTCGTCGCGCTGGCGGATGTCGCGCTGTCCAACGGAGGAGACCAGTCGCTTATGCGTCTCTTAGGGCAAGAGGGTCTGCTCGAGGGTATCACCGCTTATGCGGCTTGGAATACGTCCGGCAATGCGCTGGGCACGGTCATCTCGCACGCGATCATCGAATCGTATTACAGAGACCGGCCCGAGGAAAGCGACGAAGCGAGGCGGGACCGCAGCCGTCTGTACTACGCGTATCGTCTTCTCGAGGATTGGGGCTATCAATCTGTGGTGCGAGAGGATGTCTGTCGTGAGGAGCTTCCGGGACTGGATGCCGAATATTTTCGAATTTCACATGTCCAGCCCCGGATTGAAGCGTCTATCGTCCGCAGATTGGAGCAATTCTCCAAAACGTATATGCCATTCTTCGGCGTACTCTCGATCAGCGACCTGACGCTGCCTTGGAACCGCATGTTCGAAGTCGGGTTCCGAGTGGAGCGAACCTCCGAAAAGGACCCGGCCTAAAGGCTGCCCGCGCGCCGTCTCGCGCGTCTCTGGCATCGTTCCACAAAGAGAAACGGGTACCTTTCTAAATAAAAGGAGTATACCTCCAAAAATATTAAATAAAAAGAAATAATTCTTTACATGTTCATCCAATCGCCCCTATAATAAAAGCGAGCTCATCGAATCTCTACCTTAATGAGGGGTGGCATGCGACATGGAAAAAAGAAAGATAGCGGCGGTACTCGCCGCGGCGACGCTAGCTGCGACGGTATCGGCATGCGGGAACGACAAGGACAACGGCAACGCGAGCCCTTCGGCTTCGGCCGGCGCATCATCAGGTTCGTCCGCTTCGGCGTCCGCAACCGCAACCGCAACCGCAACCGCATCGGCTTCGGCCAAACCCGCCAAGGATAAGACGCCCGTCAGCTTCTGGTACCTGTGGGGCGGCGCCGAAGGCGAGAACGTCGAGAAGCTGATCGCCGAGTTCAACGCGAGCCAGGACCTTTACGAGGTCAAAGGCCTCTCCGTGCCGGACGTCCAGAAGGTCGTCGTGGGCATCTCCAGCGGAGACGGCCCGGACATTACGGACAACTTCAGCAACAATACGGCGTCCTACGCCGAGAAGGGCATGCTCGAGCCGCTCGACGAATACATCAAAAAGGATAATTACGACCTCTCCGATTTCGTGCCCGCCGCGCTAGAGGGCGGCAAGTACGACGGCAAGCAGTACGCGCTGCCGATCAACGTGAACTTCAACCTCCTTTTCTACAATAAAAAGCTGTTCGCCGACGCCGGCATCGCCGAGCCGCCGAAGACGGCCGACGAGCTGCTCGCGGATGCGATCAAGCTCACGAAGGTCAACGCGGACAAGACGATCGACACGCTGGGCTTCCCGGACTTCCCGCTCATTTACTACACGACGGGCATGTCGATGGCGTTCGGCGGCAGCTTCATCTCCGATGACGGCAAGACGCTGACGCCGGACAATCCGGGCACCGTCGAAGCCATCAAGCTGATGCAGGATTATCGCAATCAATTCGGCGTAGGCAATGTCGTCAAGTTCAATGCCGCAGCCAAATACATGGACGCCACCGATCCGATGTTCCTTGGCAAGCAAGCGATGCGCATCGACGGCCCTTGGTTCGGCAACACGGTTAAAAATGTGCTGAAAAAAGACCTCGACTACGGCGTCGCGCCGCTGCCGGGTCCGGCCGGCCACCCCGAGCTCGCGGGCGGCGGAGAAGTCAGCTCGTCGACGTTCTTCATCCCGAGCAACGCGAAAAACAAAGACGGCGCATGGGCGTTCATGAGCTGGCTGATGTCGAAGGAAGGCATGACCAAGTTCAACAGCATGTTCGCCAACCTGCCGGCACGGACTTCGGTGTACGACGATCCGGCCCTGCAGAGCATTCCCGACTTCAAGGCATTCGCCGACGCGGCCAAGAGTCCGAACCTCAAAGCGTTTCCGGTATTTTCCGGACAGACCGAATACGGCAAGCTGATCAACGACGAGTTCGAGCTCGCCGTCGGCGGCAAGCAAACCGCCGAAGAGGCCGTCAAGCACATGAAGGACAAATCCGCAGGACTGCTCAAATAAGAGGCTCTCGCATCATCCAACGATAGCCGGCTCGGTCAGAGCCGCTGCGCTCCGCAGCAAGAAGCGCAGCGGTTCGTCCGGCGCCAAGCAATGGGGGTTCTGCCATGAACAAGAACAACTTGACGGGCTTCGTCTTCGCCAGCCCCTGGATCATCGGCTTTCTGGCCTTCACGCTGTATCCGCTGTGCGCCTCCTTGTACTACGGCTTCACGGATTTCAACGTGTTCCAATCTCCGCGTTTTGTCGGCCTGGACAATTACAGGGACCTGATGGGAGACGACCTGTTCTGGAAAAGCATTCGCAACACGCTGTACCTGACGGTCATCAGCACGCCGGTCAACCTGCTCTTCGCGCTGCTAACCGCTATGCTGCTCAATACGCGGATTCGCGGTCTCTCCGTCTATCGAACCGTTTATTATATTCCGACGATCATTCCGCTGGCGGCCACGTCGCTCTTATGGATGTGGATCATGAACGGGCAGTACGGCCTGCTGAACAAGCTGCTGGGATGGTTGGGCCTGCCGCAGCCGGGCTGGTTCTCCGATCCCGCCTACAGCAAGATGTCCCTGATCCTCATGGGATTGTGGGGCGTCGGCAATATCATCATCATCTTCCTGGCTTCGCTGCAGGAGGTGCCGCAGTCGCTCTACGAATCGGCCTCCATCGACGGCGCGGGTGGGTTCCGCAAGTTTAGGCATATCACCATCCACTGGATCTCGCCCATTATTTTGTTCCAGCTCATCATGCAGGTGATCAACAATTTGCAATATTTCACCCAGGCCTACTTCGTCATCTCCAGCAGCAATTTGAACCAGGTCAGCGGCGGGCCGGAAAACTCGCTGCTCATGTACGCCGTCTACCTGTACCAGAACGCGTTTATTTATTTCAAGATGGGCAAGGCGTCGGCAATGGCATGGATTCTGTTCGTCATGGCGGGCATTCTCACCTGGATCATCTTCAAGTCGTCCAAGCGTTGGGTGACTTACGGGGGAGGAGACTGACATGAAGACGCGCTTGCTTCGACAAAAAACGGCGACCCATGCCATCCTGATCGCGCTCGGACTTTCCTTCGTCGCGCCGTTTCTATGGATGCTGCTCACCTCGATCAAGTCGCTCGAAGAGATTACTTCGCTGCCAGTCACCATCTGGCCCGAAGTCTTTCGCTGGCGGAATTACGCGGACGTGTTCGACGTCATTCCGTTTACACGCTACTTCTGGAATACGCTGCTCATCACCGGGCTGAGCGTGATCGGGCAGCTCATCTCCGCGCCGCTCGTCGCGTACGCGATCACGAAAATCGAATGGTTCGGCGCGAAGTGGATTTTTCCAATCGTCATCGGCACGATGCTGCTGCCTTACCAAGTGACGATGATTCCGGTCTACCTGATCTTTCAGAAGCTGCATCTGACCGGCAGCATTTGGCCGCTCGTCATTCCGACTTTTACGGCGGCGCCGCTTTACATTTTCCTGCTCCGCCAGTTTTTCATGGGGCTGCCGACGTCGCTCATCCATGCCGCCAAGATCGACGGCGCGAACGACTACCGGATCTATTGGTCGGTCGTCCTGCCGCTGACGAGACCTGCGCTCGCTTCGGTCGCCATTTTCACTTTTCTGTATACCTGGTCGGACTTCATGGGACCGCTGCTTTATATCAACAAGGCCAAGCAGTACACGCTGACGCTGGGCCTGCAAGCCTTCCTCGCCGAGCATTATACGGAATGGGGATTGCTGATGGCCGCATCCGCGCTGTTCACGCTGCCGATCGTCGTCGTCTTTTTCTTCGCCCAAAAGCAATTCGTAGAAGGTATCTCCCTGACGGGGATCAAAGGCTGACCGGATCGGAAAGTCCGGATCAAGCAATCGCGAGGTGTCAGCCATGAACGACAACGCTATTCTTGCTTCCCTGCGGGGAGGACTCATCGTATCCTGCCAGGCGTACGCCGGAGAGGTGCTGTTCGGCGCCGACGTGATGTCGCGCATGGCCCTCGCGGCCAAGGAGGGCGGCGCCGTCGGCATCCGCGCCAACTCGCCGCAGGACATCGCCGAGATCAAGGCGCGGACGGCGCTGCCCGTCATCGGCATCTGGAAGGAGCGATACGCCGATTCTTCTATTTATATTACGCCGACGATGCGCGAGATCGCGGCGGTCTGCGACGCGGGTTCGGACATCGTCGCGATCGATGCGACGGATCGCCCGAGGCCCGGCGGCGCGCAGCTGCCGGACCTCATCGCCGAGACACGCTCGCGCTATCCGGGCGTGCTTCTCATGGCCGACGTGTCCACGGTCAAGGAGGGACTTGAAGCCGAGCGCCTCGGCTTCGACATCGTCTCGACGACGCTGTCGGGCTACACGCCTTACAGTCCGGTTAACGACGGGCCGGATCTTGCGCTAGTCGGCGAGCTCGCCAAGGCGCTGCGGCTTCCCGTATTCGCCGAGGGCCGCATCTCGACGCCGGACCAGGCGGCGGCTTGCCTGCGAAGCGGCGCGTACGCCGTCGTCGTCGGCAGCGCCATTACGCGGCCGGAGCTCATCACCAAGCGGTTCGTGGACAGGATCGTCCGCTCCGCGATATCGGGCTGAGCGGCTGCCGGCCGGTTGCGCTTCCCTGGACTATCGCATATTGAAGGAGGAGATCCGCGCATGCAAGCGGCGCTTGGCATCGATATCGGCGGGACGCATATCAAGTCTGGCGTTGTGACGGCGGACGGACAGGTGTTGGCCAGCCGCACCGTGCCGACGGACGCCGGCGCGGGCGGAGAAGCGGTCCTCGCCAAGCTGCTCCCGCTCGTGGAGGAAGCGGCCGCGCTCTGCGCCCAAGCCGGTGCGTCGCTTGGCGGCATCGGCGTCGGCACGGCCGGGCAGGTGAACAAGCGGACAGGCCGCATCGCCGGCGCCACGGGCAACCTGCCGGGCTGGGCGGGCGTCCCCCTGATCGAACGGCTGGGCGAAGCGAGCGGCGGTATGCCGGTCGCGGTCGACAACGACGTGAACATGATCGCGCTCGGCGAGAGCTGGCTCGGCGTCGGCGCGAAGTACGGCGACTTCTTGTGCGTCGCGCTCGGCACGGGCATCGGCGGCTGCCGGATCAAGGACGGCGCGGCCGATCTTGGCCGGGACGGCTATGCAGGCGAGCTTGGCCATATGATCGTGCAGATGGAGGGGCTCCATTGCACCTGCGGCGGCCGGGGCTGCTGGGAGCAGTATGCTTCGGTGACCGCGCTGATCCGGCTTGCGCGCGAGCGGGGCCTCCCCGCGGAGCAGACGCAGCCGATCGCGCTGTTCGAGGCCGCCGGGCGCGGCGATCCCGCCGCTTCGGCCGTCCTGGACGCGTACGCGGAGCGGCTGTCCGTCGGTCTTGCAGGCTTGATTCATATCTTCAATCCGCAGGCCATCGTCATCGGCGGCGCCGTCTCCGCGCAGGGCGAAGCGCTGCTGAACCGGATCCGCGCGCGTACCGAGGCCAAGATCATGCCCGTCTTTCGCGGACCGGGCGGGGTCGACATCGTCGCCGCGGGACTCGGCGATCGCGCAGGATTCATCGGCGCGGCCAGACGAATGCTGACCGACATTTGAGGCTAGCTACGCGGCTTGGTCGACAGTCGTGCGGCTAGCCAGGCAATCCGGTATTTAGCACTTTCCATAACATCCATGATTCCCCGCAAAAGTTGCTGTACGGCTTCAAAGCCAAGCATGCTTTTGCGGGGTTATTTTGTGATGCCCGAAAAGGGGGTGAGGCGGGGGGCGGCCGGCTCTGCGGATCGCGCTGCCGTGCCGGCGCAGGCAGTCGGAAGACGGAAGGTGGAAGACGGAAGGTGGAAGACGGAAGGTGGAAGTCGGAAGTCGGAAGTCGGAAGTCGGAAGTCCGAAGTTGGCAAGGCATCTATTAAAGGAGGCTTTAAGATGATGATTAAACGTCTCGCGCATGTCTCGCTTTGCGCCGGCATGCTTGCGGCAGCCGGTCTGGGCGCCCTCGGCGCCCCCTCCGCGGCGAACGCGGCAAGCCCCAATCTGCTCGCGGGCAAGTCTTATACCGCTTCAAGCGCGGCCAATTCATCGTATCCCGATAGCGGCGCGGAGTTGACGGACGGCATCTATGCGGCGCCCCTGCTCGCCAGCGCCGGATGGCAGGGCCGGCTTGGCGTTACGGGCGCTACGACGTACAGCTTTACAACGGATCTGGGCACCGCCAGAACGTTTCAAAGCTTTAAGACGGACTTCTTCAAATATACGGGCGGCGGCGTAGAGACGCCGGTGCAGGTCGCCTACGAGTATTCGAACGACAATTTGGCCTATTCGACGGCTTGTTCCGTAAACCAACAGGGGACCGGCGTCGATATCGTATCGGTACCCTATTCTTGCGGCGCCGCTTCGCCGATTTCGGCGAGATACGTGAGGGCGACGGTCACGGGCGCGGTCGGCAAGTGGTCGTTTATCGACGAATGGGAGGTCAACAAACCAGCCGGCGCTGCGGCGCCGCTGCTCTCCGGCTCCTTTCTGCAGCCGGATCTGGGCGACGCGTGGACGAGCGCGCAGTGGACGACCGAGTTCCAGCGGATGGAGGAGGTCGGCATCGATCATCTGTTCCTTCAGTGGTCGGCCAACAGCAAGTCGCATACCGCGGTCTATCCGACGGGAGTGAGCGGCTACGCGCAGAACACGTCGACCGATGTCGTCGCCAAGACGCTCGCGATGGGCAACCAGTTCGGCGTGGACATTTACATGGGATTGCAGCTGAACGAAGACTGGTTCGTTAACTACACGAATAATGCCACATGGTTGAATAACGAAGCAGCCGTCGCGCAGTCGCTTGCGCAGGACCTGTGGACGAAATACGGATCGAATCCATCCTTCAAAGGGTGGTATCTCAGCTTCGAGGTAGACAATTGGAACCTCCCGACGTCGACGGAATGGGCGAAGATGGCGACCTTTTACGATACGGTCATCGATGCGCTCAAGACGCTGACCCCGAGCCTGCCTGTCATTGTATCGCCCTTCTATAATACGGCGGGCGGCTTGACGACTTCCGGCTGGCAGACGATGTGGGAGTACATTCTGTCCAACGCCGCCATCGACGTCATCGCGCTCCAGGACGGCATCGGCGCTGGCCATGCCACGACCGCGCAGCTCGCCGCCTGGTTCTCCGCCACCAAAGCGGCCATAACTAACGCGCGGCCCGCGACCGCGCTTTGGGACGACGCGGAGACGTTCAACCTGGACTTCAAGCCGATGGATATCAAGCTGCTGAAGGACGACTTGGCGGCCGTACAGCCTTACGTGTCGAAGTACACCAGTTTCAGCTTCAACCATTACATCAGTCCGCAGCAGGTCAATCCGCTTTATTTCACCACATACAAAAGCTACTTCCAGACGGGAGCGGTAGACGCTTCTTCGCCTACGGCGCCGAGCGGGCTAACGGCGACCTCGCCGAATTCGATGACCGTGCAGTTGAACTGGACCGCATCGACGGACAACACGGGCGTCGTCGGGTACAAGATTTATCGGAATAGCGAATTGGTATACACCGCCTATACGAATGCGACCAGTTTTACGGACGGTCAACTGGCGCCTTCCACTGCCTACAGCTACGCCATCCGTTCGTTCGACGCCGCCGGCAACGAATCCGCCTCCTCGCCGACCGTCTCCGCGACCACGGCGGCGGGCACCGTCTATGCGACGAACCTCGCCGCAGGCCAATCCTATTCGGCCTCGACGACCGCGGATGCGAGCTATCCGGATACGGGCGCAGCCGAGCTGACGAACGGCGCGTTCGGAACGGCGACGTATACGGACGCCGCCTGGCAAGGGCGCAATACCGCGTCGGCTTATTCGTTTACGATCGACCTGGGATCCAGCAAGACGATCAAGGAAATATATGCGGACTTTCTTCAAGTCAAATCCGTATACGTGCTCTTGCCTGCCTCCGTCACGTTCTCGGTGTCCTCGACGGGCGCTTCCTATACGCCGATCGGCACGGTCGCGAAGCCGGCGGTCGGCAGCGCCGATCAGACCAAGAAGTACCGGCTTACCGATCTCTCGGGGGTTTCGGGCCGCTACGTCAAGGTCGAGGTGACGCCCGCGAGCAGCGCGTGGACGTTCATCGACGAAGTCCAGGTGCGAAATTAAGTTTTCGGTTCGGAGAAATGCATCGCAGCGTGCTGCGTATTGCGACGCGAGTACGGTCGTGCTATAATGTTCGGGTATGTCCATTAACTCTGGAGCCGCATGCGTTCCAGGGCAGAAGAGGTGAATTCTAAGATGAAAGAAGCCATCCACCCGAAGTACTCCGTCACGACGGCTACGTGCGCTTGCGGCAACACGTTTGAGACCGGCTCGGTTCGCCCGAACATCAAGGTCGAAATTTGCTCCGCGTGCCATCCGTTCTTCACCGGCAAGCAGAAGTTCCTGGACGCCGGCGGCCGGATCGACAAGTTCAAGAAGAAGTACGGCATCTAATCGACGCCGTATCATCACGAATAGAGCGCAGCCTCCCTCCGCATCCTAACGGATACGAAGGGAGGTTTTTTTCATGCTTAAGCCAACGGGATTCCGCCTTAATATGCTGCTGGCTGCCGCACTTCTCGCGGCCTCGCTGCCGATCGCCGGCTGCGGCGTTTCCGGCGGTTCCAACAGCAGCTCCATCAAGCAGCAAAGCTATGCGGACGATGGGCTGCTCGGACGGACAAGCAGTTACCCGCGCATTCCGGGGCGCCATATGGCGCTCAATTACGACAACGACTACAAGATGATGTCGACGACGATCAAAAACCTAAACGGCGTCGCAGGTTCGCAGGTCACCTTCAACGGCGCCGACGCCTACGTGACCGTGAAGCTGAAGCCGGGGCTTGACGCCAAGCAGCGGCAGACGGTGGAGAGCCAAGCGACGACCGTGCTCCGTTTCAATTTCCCGAGATACAACGTTCACGTGAGTACTGTCGGCGGCCGCTGACAGCGGCGTAAGGCGGCGCCCGGCGGGCGGGCGATCGCGCTGATCGTCGGGCGCCGATGACAGGGAACGATTCCCGTGCGGGGATATGCGGGACTTAGTTGCACCTGGCGACGATATTCGTTATACTAGGTCATGCCGTGCTAGATGGGGAGGTAGCGGTGCCCTGTCACTCGCAATCCGCTATAGCGAGATCGAATTCCTGTTTGAGGTCATGCCACGCAGTTCCGGCTTCGTCCCGGCGCGTTGATCGCAGGGTCCTTCGCGAGGGACGCCCATGAACCCGGTCAGGTCCGGAAGGAAGCAGCCGTAAGTGGTCACGTTCTTGTGCTGAAGGGTAGCCCTTCGGGAGCGTACGAACGAAGTACGGCTGGATGGCATCGATCGAGGGCAGGTGCACGGTCCTTCATTCGATGTTGATTTTCATTTCACAATATCAACACACCTCAGCGTAGACAGAGCTGCGCTGAGGTGTGTTTTTTTATTTTCTGCGTAAGCGTATTCCAACGCGAGAGGGCGGGCGGCGCGAGCGGTCAAGGTGTCAGAGTGGAGGGGAATCATGGGGGACAAGAGGCAGCAGCAAGGGGCATTGAGGGCGGTCGCGCAGTGGCGGGGGGATTCCCGTGCGCGCCGGGATCACTTCATACGATTGTTCGCGAACCGGATGCTGGCCGACGAATGGATGGGCGTATTGCTCGTCGACGCAGATTTTCGGATCGTCGAGGCGAATCCGATGGCAGGCGACATCTTCGGCGGAGACCGGTCTGCGTGGGCCGGGCAGCCGGCGGACGTTTGGGCCGAGACGCTGGGGCTGCCGCTTCCCTTCGGCCGATCTCTTCTTCAGGGAGAAGCGTTTCGCAACCGCAAGCTGGCATGGACCAAAGACGGCGTATCCCGGGAAGTCGTCGTCGACGGGGAC
Organism: Cohnella hashimotonis; assembly: GCF_030014955.1. Lineage (NCBI taxonomy): Bacteria > Bacillati > Bacillota > Bacilli > Caryophanales > Paenibacillaceae > Cohnella > Cohnella hashimotonis. Next base: position 7,070,826 of record NZ_JAGRPV010000001.1, on the reverse strand, counting down.
GTGCTTGTCTCCGGCGGAGAGGTGATCGGCGGCTATCTGCTTTTTCACGATGTCACGCCCTGGATGATGCTCGAGGAGCAGGTGCGGCGTTCCGACCGGCTTAAGATGATCGGACAGGTGGCTGCGGGGACCGCGCACGAGATTCGCAATCCGTTGACGGCAATCAAGGGCTTCGTTCAATTGATGAAAAAATCCTTCGACGAGCGGCAAATGACCAAGGAGCAGGAGTATGCGCATATCGTGCTTTCCGAGCTGGATCGCGTGCAGGACCTGGTAGGCGAATTTTTACTGCTCAGCAAGTCGAAGGAGACCAAGCTGTCTTCCATGCGTCTCGGCTATGTGATGCGCGAGATGATGCCGATGCTTCGTAACGAGGCCACCCTTCACGACATCGTCCTATTGTACGAGACCAAGCCCGATCTGCCGCCCGTTTTCGCGGACAAGGAGATGCTCAAGCAGGTCATTCTGAATTTGGGCAAAAATGCGATCGAGGCCATGGGAAAAGGCGGTCGTCTGCTCATTCGCGAGCGTCATGGCAGCCCTTCGATTCCCGGCTTCGTAGCTATAGAGGTTAGCGACTCGGGCCCTGGCATACCTAAAGCTGCGCTAGACCGCATCTTCGACCCCTTTTATACGACAAAAGAAAACGGGACGGGGCTCGGACTGTCCATTTGCCAACGGATCGTTCACGATTTGGGCGGGAGGATCCAAGTTTCCTCCTCGGAGTCCGGTACGGTGTTCACCGTTCTGATCCCTTGCGTCGCTTCGGGCACCAACGGACATGCAGCCGGCGGTGGAGCGATTCCCCTCGATGATGTATAATAAATAGCAATCACACCACAGGCAGGAGCGACTTGGAATGGCCCATATGGCATTGTACCGTGCCTGGCGTCCCCAGACGTTCAAGGACATGGTCGGGCAGCAACATATCGTCCAGACGCTGCAGAACGCCATCCGGGAAGACCGGCTGTCTCATGCTTATCTTTTCAGCGGTCCGAGGGGAACCGGCAAGACGACGGCGGCCAAGGTTCTGGCCAAGGCCGTCAACTGCGAGCGCGGCCCTGCGACGGAGCCTTGCAACGAATGCGATGCCTGCCGCCGGATCACGTCCGGCGCGGTGATGGACGTCGTCGAGATCGATGCCGCCTCCAACCGGGGCGTCGAGGAGATTCGCGACATCCGCGACAAGGTCAAGTACGCGCCGACCGAGGTTCGGCGCAAAGTGTATATTATCGACGAAGTGCACATGCTGACGACAGAGGCGTTTAACGCCCTGCTCAAGACGCTGGAGGAGCCGCCGGCGCACGTGATGTTCATCCTGGCGACGACCGAATCGCATCGGCTGCCGGCGACGATCATCTCGCGGTGCCAGCGCTTCGAATTCCGCCGCGTGCCGTTATCGGAGCAGGTCGAGCGACTGCGCGAGATTTGCGGCGAGGAAGGCATCTCGGCCGATCCGGATGCGCTGGGCTATATCGCCAGACTGTCCGACGGCGGGATGCGCGATGCGGTGAGCCTGCTCGACCAGATCGCTTCGTTCACGGGCGGCGAGGTCACGCTTCAGGGCGCGGTCGACGCGACGGGCGGATTGCCGGCCGATCAGTTCGTGCGCATGGCGGTTGCGATCAGGGATCAGGACGCCGCCGCGGCGCTTCGCGAGATCGACGAGATGATGCAGGCCGGCAAGAGCGCGGACAAGTGCCTCGAGCAGCTCATGCATTATTTCCGCGATATGCTGCTGGCACAATTGGCTCCGGATGCCGAAGGGGCGACGGGCCGTGCAGGCGACCCGGCTGCGCTTGCGCAGGCGGCATCCGGATTCAGCAGGGAGCGGCTGTTCGCCGTCATCGACCATCTCAACCGGTATCAGACGGAGATGAAGTACGCGGCGCATCCGCAGACGATGTTCGAGATCGCGCTGCTTAAGCTTTGTTCGGACGGCGGCGCCACCGCCGTCGGCGGACAAGCGGCGGCCTCGGCGGCTCCCGCCGCAGCTGCTGGCGCGGACCTGCAGCGCCTTCAGCAGCAGGTCGCAGGCCTTGAGCGCAAGCTCGCGGAGCTGGCGCGCACAGGCGTGGCCGCCGGGGCCGCAGGCAACGGCGGTCCTGGCGACGCCGGCGGCAGTCGCGTCGGAGGCGCCGGCTCGGCTCGCAGCTCCACGGGGACTGCCGCGGGGGCGGGCGGGGCCGCCAAGGCGCCGCTTCGCGCGCGCGTCAAGGTCGATCCCTTCCTCGCGGCGAAGGGTTCGCCGGACGCGCTGCAGGCGCTCGGCAAGTGGCCCCAGGCCATGCAGCGGGTTAAGGAGGAGCGCGTGACCGTACACGCCTGGCTGGTCGACGGCGAGCCGGTGTCTTATGCGGACGATACGGTGCTCGTCGCCTTCCGCAACTCGATCCACCGCGAGACGACGGAGAAGCCTGCCAACCGACAGGTGATCGAAGGCGTGCTTAGCGCGGTGCTCGGGAGGCCTACCCAGTTGGCCACGCTCCTTCAGAAGGAATGGCAGGAGGCGCTCGCCTCCGCAGACAACTCTGGAGCCGGCAGGGAAGAACCAGAAGTGCTGCAGCTCGTACCGGACGACGGCACAGGATCGCAGAGCGAGCCGTTGATCGACGAGGCGCTTCGGCTTTTTGGAGAAGAATTGGTCGTCATTAGAGAAGACTGAGGAGGAGTATAAGATGAACAACATGAACCAAATGATGAAGCAAGTGAAAAAGATGCAGGAGCAAATGCTGAAGGCCCAAGAGGCGCTCGGCGACAAGACGATCGAAGGTACGGCCGGCGGCGGCGTCGTGACGGTATCCATGAACGGCCACAAGAAGCTGCTGAACGTAACGATCAAGCCTGAAGCAGTCGATCCCGAGGATGTCGAAATGCTGCAGGACCTGGTACTGACCGCCGTTAACGACGCCCTGACCAAGGCGGACGAGCTGGCGAACGCAGACATGGGCAAATATACGGGCGGAATGAAGATTCCGGGCTTGTTCTAAGCGAGGATCTGATTCTTGTTCTATCCCGAACCGATCGCCAAGCTGATCGATTCCTTCTCCCGACTGCCGGGCATCGGTCCCAAGACGGCGGCCCGGCTTGCGTTTCACGTGCTTCGGATGAAGGAAGAGGACACGATCGATTTTGCGAAGGCGCTGGTCAGCGTCAAGCGCAATCTGACCTATTGTTCAATATGCTGCAACATTACCGACACGGATCCCTGCCGGATTTGCTCCGACAAGACCCGCGATCCGTCCGCCATTTGCGTCGTGCAGGAGCCCAAGGATCTCGTCGCCATGGAGCGTACGCGCGAGTTTGGCGGCTATTATCACGTGCTGCACGGCGCGATCTCGCCGATGGATGGCGTAGGTCCCGATGATATTCGCATCAAGGAGCTTGTACAGCGTCTCAGCGACGAACGCGTGCAGGAGCTGATTCTGGCGACCAACGCCAACATCGAGGGAGAAGCAACAGCGATGTACCTGTCCCGGCTGGTGAAGCCTTTCGGCATCAAGGTGACGCGTATCGCGCACGGCCTCCCGGTCGGCGGAGACTTGGAGTATGCGGACGAAGTGACGCTCTCCAAGGCGCTCGAAGGGCGCCGCGAGCTTTTTTGACGCCACGATTTATCCTATGAATCTTATCCATATTTCTGCCGAAAAGCGCCGAAGGGCGCTTTTTTCTATGCCTGCCTGATTCTGAATGCCGATTCTGTGACATATAAATGGTATCGGGTTGTCCTTTGCGGGCGCTTGACCACACAGGAGAGGGAGCGGTGAGCAATGCTAAAGGGGAGACGGGAGAGGTTGGCGGCGCAGCAGCGCAAGTCCGAACGGGAGAAGCTCGTTGACGAGGTTCGTCTGGCCGAAGCGGAGTGGAGACAGGCATGCGTAAGGTTCGACGACGCGCTCGGAGCGGACCAGGTCGATTATGCCATCTATCTGCTTGAAGCGGCCGAGCAGAAGCTCGACATGACGCTTCGTCGCGCGCGCATGCACTGGCATGCGGATCAAGCTGCGCAACTGCCTGAGTTTAGCATGGAGTCTGCCGTAGTCGGAGGCGAGGGCGCGTGAAGACGGTATGGCTCATCATGCTGGTCGTCTCTGCAGCCTCCCTGCTGCTTCTTCTCTTGCGAAGGAGCGCTCCGGGAGGCTGGCTTTTGAGGTTCGGCACCCATCTGGCGTTAGCGGCTTTTGCGATCTATGCGTTGAATTTTTCGGGCTGGATCAGCGGATGGCACGTGCCTTTGAATCCGGCGACAATCGGCGCAGTAACGCTGCTTGGGCTGCCTGGCATCGCGCTTGTGCTTGGTCTGCAGCATATGCTTGTCTTATAAGGTAGAAAAAATGAAAAAACGCATTGACGAGCGATGCCTGAATGTGTTAAATTAATTTTCGCGCCTAAGAGCGGCGGCCAAGCGGTCGTCGGAAAGAAAGCAAACTTCCAGAAAATATGGGTTGCATCGGATTAGGCGAGTGTGATATATTATTCAAGTCGCCGCTGAGAGGCCGCCGAGCAAGAGGCTTCAGAGCGAAGACGAGATTGCTCCTTGAAAACTGAACATCGAGCGTTAAAACAAACGGACGCTGAAGCCTTTCGAGGCGGAAGCAAAAGTTATACCAGCAATGAAATGAGCTATATTGAACTACCCTTTATGGAGAGTTTGATCCTGGCTCAGGACGAACGCTGGCGGCGTGCCTAATACATGCAAGTCGAGCGGATCTCTGATGGAGCTTGCTCCTGATGAGGTTAGCGGCGGACGGGTGAGTAACACGTAGGCAACCTGCCCTGAAGACCGGGATAACATTCGGAAACGAATGCTAAGACCGGATAGGCAGCGAGATGGCATCATCTTGCTGAGAAACACGGTGCAAGCTGTGGCTTTGGGATGGGCCTGCGGCGCATTAGCTAGTTGGTGGGGTAACGGCTCACCAAGGCGACGATGCGTAGCCGACCTGAGAGGGTGAACGGCCACACTGGGACTGAGACACGGCCCAGACTCCTACGGGAGGCAGCAGTAGGGAATCTTCCACAATGGGCGCAAGCCTGATGGAGCAACGCCGCGTGAGTGAGGAAGGCTTTCGGGTCGTAAAGCTCTGTTGCCAGGGAAGAATAAGGATGTGTTAACTGCACATTCGATGACGGTACCTGAGAAGAAAGCCCCGGCTAACTACGTGCCAGCAGCCGCGGTAATACGTAGGGGGCAAGCGTTGTCCGGAATTATTGGGCGTAAAGCGCGCGCAGGCGGTCTTTTAAGTCTGGTGTCTAAGTGCGGGGCTCAACCCCGTGATGCACTGGAAACTGGGAGACTTGAGTGCAGAAGAGGAGAGCGGAATTCCACGTGTAGCGGTGAAATGCGTAGAGATGTGGAGGAACACCAGTGGCGAAGGCGGCTCTCTGGACTGTAACTGACGCTGAGGCGCGAAAGCGTGGGGAGCAAACAGGATTAGATACCCTGGTAGTCCACGCCGTAAACGATGAGTGCTAGGTGTTGGGGGGGTCCACCCCTCGGTGCCGAAGTTAACACATTAAGCACTCCGCCTGGGGAGTACGGTCGCAAGACTGAAACTCAAAGGAATTGACGGGGACCCGCACAAGCAGTGGAGTATGTGGTTTAATTCGAAGCAACGCGAAGAACCTTACCAGGTCTTGACATCCCTCTGACCGGTCTAGAGATAGGCCTTCCCTTCGGGGCAGAGGAGACAGGTGGTGCATGGTTGTCGTCAGCTCGTGTCGTGAGATGTTGGGTTAAGTCCCGCAACGAGCGCAACCCTTGGATTTAGTTGCCAGCACTTTGGGTGGGCACTCTAGATCGACTGCCGGTGACAAACCGGAGGAAGGCGGGGATGACGTCAAATCATCATGCCCCTTATGACCTGGGCTACACACGTACTACAATGGCCGGTACAACGGGCTGCGAAGGAGCGATCCGGAGCCAATCCTACCAAAGCCGGTCTCAGTTCGGATTGCAGGCTGCAACTCGCCTGCATGAAGTCGGAATTGCTAGTAATCGCGGATCAGCATGCCGCGGTGAATACGTTCCCGGGTCTTGTACACACCGCCCGTCACACCACGAGAGTTTACAACACCCGAAGCCGGTGGGGTAACCCGCAAGGGGGCCAGCCGTCGAAGGTGGGGTAGATGATTGGGGTGAAGTCGTAACAAGGTAGCCGTATCGGAAGGTGCGGCTGGATCACCTCCTTTCTAAGGAGCCCTTCGGGGCAATACGAAGTCCGTTGTTTTACCGCTCGAGTTCAGTTTTGAAGGAGAAATCCTTCAGCAATACCGGTTTGGTGATAATGGCGGAAGGGTTCCACGCGTACCCATCTCGAACACGACCGTTAAGCCTTCCAGCGCCGATGGTACTTGGACCGCAGGGTCCTGGGAGAGTAGGACGTCGCCAAGCCGGTCTTGATTCCTTCATCGGAATCGGGATGAAGCCAGCGAGACTGGCCATAAAATGCGGGCCTTTAGCTCAGCTGGTTAGAGCGCACCCCTGATAAGGGTGAGGTCGGTGGTTCGAGTCCACTAAGGCCCACCACCAAGCTTCAATTGAATACTTCCCATGGGGACTTAGCTCAGCTGGGAGAGCACCTGCCTTGCACGCAGGGGGTCAACGGTTCGATCCCGTTAGTCTCCACCATCTTTATTCTCCGCACAGCCTGCTGGTCAGATGGGCGGAGTGCAGAACTTGTTCTTTGAAAACCGGATAGCGAAACGAAAATGCGCAAATTAGAAATTCTCATGCAATGCCTTGTGTGGTTTAGCCGACAGGTTAAGCTATTAAGGGCGCACGGAGGATGCCTAGGCGCCAGGAGCCTAAGAAGGACGCGGCGAACAGCGAAATTGCCTCGGGGAGCCGTAAGCAGGCTTTGATCCGGGGATGTCCGAATGGGGAAACCCGGCTGGGGTCATGCCCAGTCACCTATGAGTGAATACATAGCTCATAAGGAGGCACACCCAGGGAACTGAAACATCTAAGTACCTGGAGGAGAAGAAAACAAGAGTGATTCCGTCAGTAGCGGCGAGCGAAAGCGGATTAGCCCAAACCTGAGAGCTTGCTCTCAGGGGTTGTGGGACGTCTCACATGGAGTTACAAAGGGATAGGTTAGGCGAAGAGGTCTGGAAAGGCCCGGCATAGAAGGTAAAAGCCCTGTAGCCAAAAATCTGTTCCCTCCGAGACGGATCCCGAGTACCGCGGGACACGAGAAACCCCGTGGGAATCCGGCAGGACCATCTGCCAAGGCTAAATACTCCCTGGCGACCGATAGTGAAGCAGTACCGTGAGGGAAAGGTGAAAAGCACCGCGGGAGCGGAGTGAAAAAGAACCTGAAACCGTGCGCTTACAAGAAGTCAGAGCCCGATCTAGGGGTGATGGCGTGCCTTTTGTAGAATGAACCGGCGAGTTACGTTTACGTGCGAGGTTAAGTCGGAGAGACGGAGCCGCAGCGAAAGCGAGTCTGAATAGGGCGCTTTAGTACGTAGTCGTAGACCCGAAACCGGGTGATCTACCCCTGTGCAGGGTGAAGGTGAGGTAACACTTACTGGAGGCCCGAACTCGTGAGCGTTGAAAAGCTCTGGGATGACGTGGGGGTAGGGGAGAAATTCCAATCGAACTCGGAGATAGCTGGTTCTCCCCGAAATAGCTTTAGGGCTAGCCTCGAGATTTAGCATCATGGAGGTAGAGCACTGATTGGGTGCGGGGCCCGCCAAGGGTTACCAAGTCCAGTCAAACTCCGAATGCCATGGATGTATGCTCGGGAGTCAGACGGCGAGTGCTAAGATCCGTCGTCAAGAGGGAAAGAGCCCAGATCATCAGCTAAGGTCCCCAAGTGTGTGTTAAGTGGGAAAGGATGTGGAGTTGCGAAGACAACCAGGATGTTGGCTTAGAAGCAGCCACCATTTAAAGAGTGCGTAATAGCTCACTGGTCGAGTGACTCTGCGCCGAAAATGTAACGGGGCTAAACACACCACCGAAGCTATGGCATGTACCTTTTGGTACTTGGGTAGGGGAGCGTTGAATGCGGGTTGAAGTCGGACCGAGAGGACCGGTGGACTGCATTCAAGTGAGAATGCCGGTATGAGTAACGAAAAGACAGGTGAGAATCCTGTCCGCCGAAAGCCTAAGGGTTCCTGAGGAAGGTTCGTCCGCTCAGGGTAAGTCGGGACCTAAGGCGAGGCCGAAAGGCGTAGTCGAAGGACAACAGGTTGAAATTCCTGTACCACCGTAATCCGTTACGAGCGATGGGGGGACGCAGGAGGGCAAGAACGCGAGCTGATGGAATAGCTCGTCCAAGCAGTGAGGGGTGCATGTAGGCAAATCCGCATGCTTTAACCTTGAGCTGTGATGGGGAGGGAAAATTACAGTACCGAAGGTTCCGTGCTCACGCTGCCGAGAAAAGCCTCTAGCCAGGAGAAGGTGCCCGTACCGCAAACCGACACAGGTAGGCGAGAAGAGAATTCTAAGGCGCGCGGAAGAACTCTCGTTAAGGAACTCGGCAAAATGACCCCGTAACTTCGGGAGAAGGGGTGCCTCGGTAGGGTGAATAGCCCGAGGGGGCCGCAGTGAATAGGCCCAAGCGACTGTTTAGCAAAAACACAGGTCTGTGCGAAGCCGTAAGGCGAAGTATACGGGCTGACGCCTGCCCGGTGCTGGAAGGTTAAGGGGAGCGGTTAGGGGCAACCCGAAGCTGTGAACCGAAGCCCCAGTAAACGGCGGCCGTAACTATAACGGTCCTAAGGTAGCGAAATTCCTTGTCAGGTAAATTCTGACCCGCACGAATGGCGTAACGACTTGGGCGCTGTCTCAACGAGAGATCCGGTGAAATTTTAGTACCTGTGAAGATGCAGGTTACCCGCGACGTGACGGAAAGACCCCATGGAGCTTTACTGTAGCTTGATATTGAACTTGGGTACGGTCTGTACAGGATAGGTGGGAGCCTAAGAAGTTGGAGCGCAAGCTTCAATGGAGGCGCCGTTGGGATACCACCCTGATCGTATCTAGGTTCTAACCTGTCACCGTGAATCCGGTGAAGGGACCGTGTCAGGCGGACAGTTTGACTGGGGCGGTCGCCTCCTAAAGCGTAACGGAGGCGCCCCAAGGTTCCCTCAGAATGGTTGGAAATCATTCGAAGAGTGCAAAGGCATAAGGGAGCTTGACTGCGAGACCTACAAGTCGAGCAGGGACGAAAGTCGGGCTTAGTGATCCGGTGGTACCGAATGGAAGGGCCATCGCTCAACGGATAAAAGCTACCCTGGGGATAACAGGCTTATCTCCCCCAAGAGTCCACATCGACGGGGAGGTTTGGCACCTCGATGTCGGCTCATCGCATCCTGGGGCTGAAGTAGGTCCCAAGGGTTGGGCTGTTCGCCCATTAAAGCGGTACGCGAGCTGGGTTCAGAACGTCGTGAGACAGTTCGGTCCCTATCTGTCGCGGGCGTAGGAAATTTGAGAGGGGCTGTCCTTAGTACGAGAGGACCGGGATGGACGCACCGCTGGTGTACCAGTTGTTCCGCCAGGAGCATCGCTGGGTAGCCAAGTGCGGGAGGGATAAGCGCTGAAAGCATCTAAGCGCGAAGCCCGCCTCAAGATGAGATTTCCCAGTATGTAAGACCCCTTGGAGAACACGAGGTTGATAGGCTCGGGGTGTAAGCACAGTAATGTGTGTAGCTGACGAGTACTAATCGGTCGAGGGCTTATCCTACTGTTCCTTCCGAGGAACAAACGGCAAGCCGCACAGGTAAGAGCATTTCTAAGCGCAGGTTTGTTTCGCATCCGGTTTTCAGGGCGCAAGCTCTGTGAAGCTGCGTACTGGACAAGCTCCAGTCGCAAAGTGGCGTGGCGGCGTAGCTCAGCTGGCTAGAGCGTTCGGTTCATACCCGAAAGGTCGGGGGTTCGATCCCCTCTGCCGCTACCATACCATTTATCCCGTGGAGGCTTAGCTCAGCCGGGAGAGCATCTGCCTTACAAGCAGAGGGTCGGGGGTTCGATCCCCTCAGCCTCCACCATTGATTTAACCACATGGAGCTGTGGTGTAGAGGCCTAACATGCCTGCCTGTCACGCAGGAGACCGCGGGTTCGAATCCCGTCAGCTCCGCCATTTTTAATGGCAATCTTTACGGCTCGGTAGCTCAGTCGGTAGAGCAGAGGACTGAAAATCCTCGTGTCGGCGGTTCGATTCCGTCCCGAGCCACCATTCATTTCCGGTATAAGCAAGCCATCAGGTGTGCAAGCTACCGGGGATCGGGTTCATAACGTGGAGGCTTAGCGAAGTGGCCAAACGCGACAGACTGTAAATCTGTTCCCTCTGGGTTCGGTGGTTCGACTCCATCAGCCTCCACCAGTTTACCCGAGCCATTAGCTCAGTTGGTAGAGCACCTGACTTTTAATCAGGGTGTCGAAGGTTCGAGTCCTTCATGGCTCACCATTTTTTCAGTCGAAGCAGACGCGATGTCGTCTGTTTTTTTGCATTTCAGGAACATTCTTCGATTTCCTTCGAATGAAGAGGCCGCCGAGTTGGGAACGTTAAGCGCATCCCGACAGTCCGGAGGCATCCAGCATGAGATATCCGTACGCGTTTGCATTCGCTTTTTTATGTGTGATGATCTTGGTCCCTTTTGTGCGAATATTGGCTCTGAGGATCGGATTTGTCGACCGGCCGAACAGCCGTAAAATACATAAAACGCCGATTCCCTTAAGCGGCGGCGTTGCGATTTATGCCGGAGCAGTGCTTACTTGCGCGCTTTTTGTGCAGCATGCGACTTTGTTCAGGGCGATCGTTACGGGCGGAGCGCTACTGGTAGCGATCGGACTTGTGGACGACGGTTTCAAATCGAAAGGCAAAGATTTTCCCGTATGGCCGCGTCTCATCCTCTATATTCTTGTGTCGTATATTCCTTGCGAATTCGGTATTACCATTCAGGGCGTTTCGACGCCTTCTTTGTCGTCGATGATTTTGTTCAGCGACGGCTGGAGCATTTTGTTTACAATGTTTTGGGTATTCGCGCTTATTAATATGATGAATTTTATAGACGGCGTGGACGGGTTGGCTTCGGGCATATCCGTAATTTCGGCCATGACCTTGTTCGTGGCTTCGATTGTCGGTCATCAAGAAACGACTGCTTTCGCCGCGCTGGCGATCGCCGGCTCCTGCCTGGCCTTTCTGGCTTATAATTTTCACCCGGCACGAATTTTTATGGGAGACGCGGGGGCGACCTTTTTAGGTTATATGCTGGCGGTAATCGCCATGGACGGCACTTTAAAAGGCGCGACTTTTCTGTCTCTGCTCGTGCCGCTGCTCGCCCTAGGCGTACCGATCCTCGACACGGCCATCGTATTCGCGAGGCGTCTGATCAAGGGAAAGGGGCTGCATCACGCGGACAATCTCCATACGCACCATAGTTTAATGAAGTGGGGACTGTCTCAGGTTCAGACGGTCTCGTTTCTGTACCTCATCGCAGCCGTGTTCGGTCTAATGTCCGTCGTGGTGCTGCTCCTGCTTCGAAACGGTTAATCGACGCAGCTTGGCCCGGCCGAGAGCCGATGTGGTACAATGTGGCTAACGCCAGGCAAACGAGGGGCTCGCAGGATGAACAATACGAGGCTTCAACAGTTGCAGCAGTTGATAAACGGATCTGTCGAGATCGATACGATGTCCAAAGCCGAGTGGGTCAAAGCGGGAGGCGCCAAGCTACCCGAATCCGGGGATCAGCTGGAGCTTGAACAAGGATTCATGCTTGTGACCAAGGCGGATAACCACCATGTGCAGGTACTAAGGGCGCAAGCGGAGCTTACCTTGCTGGAAAAGGAGCTGTTGAGCTGGCTGGCCAAGCAAGGATCGATGTCGAAGTCGGCCAGCACCAGCGCTTCAGAGCTGGAGCGTCAGGCTCGCAAGCTAGGCGACTGGCTGCAGCAGTCGATCGATGCAGGCGAATGGCGTGCGGAGATTCCCGAGCGGTTCGAGCTGCACCACCGGCTGTTCGACGGGATGATTCCTTTTTTGCTGATGAGCGAACAAGCTGAAAACCGCGAGCCTTCTTACGTTGAATTGGAAAAGGTATTCCGCTCTTATTTGTCGGACGAAATGCTGCTCATTCCCCTCCGCGAGAGAGAATGGCTTATACTGGGGACGGACAGGCTGCTCGCCGAGGTCGAGACCAACGAAGGCGATATGATCGAACGCGGCGAGACCAAGGAAGCCCTAGTGTCTCTGGCGACCGGCCTTCATCAGATGATCACCGAGGAGTGGGGCGGCGACTGCCATGTGGCGGTAGGAGAGCCGATCATCCCCACGGAGAGTCTCGTCTACGCCGTCGCGACGCTGCGGGAGACGATCAACCTGGGACGCAAGTTCCATATGGGCATGCATGTGCATATGCCGTGGCTGGTTCACCTGGAGCGTCTCCTTAGCGGCATTCCCGAGCCTGTGCGATCGAGATTTATGGACGAGATGTCCGGGCGGCAGGACCTGTTCACGGACCCGGAGACGGTGTCGACGCTAGATGCCTTCTTTGCCATGGACTGCAACGTGAGCGAGACGGCGAAGCGTCTGTTTATTCATCGCAACACGCTGCTCTACAGGCTGGACAAGCTCAAGCAGGAAGCAGGCCTGGACGTCCGCTCCTTTAACGATGCCATTTTGGTGCGTCTGCTTATGCTATTGTACAAAGTTACGAAAAGGAAATGAATTTTTTGTACGGATTGTGCATAGTCAGTCGTCACGGTCTAAGGTAAGATAAGAACGTACCTTAAACGAAGCGTTAGGGGGAACTCTCAATGGCAGGCGTACGTTTAGAGCATGTATACAAAAAATATCCGGGTTCCGACAAAGCGTCGGTAACCGACTTTAATCTCGACATTGCAGACAAAGAATTTCTCGTGCTGGTCGGCCCGTCCGGCTGCGGCAAATCGACGACGCTGCGTATGATCGCAGGCCTCGAAGAAATCTCCGAAGGCAAGCTGTACATCGGCGATCGCGTCGTGAACGACGTTGCACCGAAGGACCGCGATATCGCGATGGTATTCCAATCCTACGCGCTGTACCCGCACATGAACGTATATCAGAACATGGCATTCGGTCTTAAGCTCCGCAAGTTCCGCAAGGACGAGATCGACCGTCGCGTTCGCGAAGCTGCGCGCACGCTCGAGATCGAGCATCTGCTCGACCGCAAGCCGAAGGCGCTTTCCGGCGGTCAACGCCAACGTGTCGCCCTGGGCCGCGCAATCGTCCGCGAACCGCAAGTGTTCCTGATGGACGAACCGCTGTCGAACCTTGACGCCAAGCTGCGTACGCAGATGCGGGCGAACATCTCCAAGCTGATGAAGCGTCTTGAGACGACTTGCATCTACGTAACCCATGACCAGACGGAAGCCATGACGATGGGCGACCGTATCGTCGTTATGAAGGACGGCTTTATTCAACAAGCAGCTACGCCGGATGAGCTCTACAACCACCCGGTCAACCTGTTCGTAGCAGGCTTCATCGGCGCTCCGGCGATGAACTTCATCACCGGCCAACTGTCGGAAGAAGGCGGCGCCGTTCGCTTCAAGGCAACGGGCATCAACGTCGTTATTCCGGCTGGCAAGGCGCAACTGCTTCGTGACAAGGGCTACATCGGCCGCGAGATGATCGTAGGCATTCGTCCTGAAGATCTGCACGAAGAGCCGGTCTTTATCGAAGCTTCTCCGAACTCCGTCATCAGCGCGAGCATTGAAGTTTCCGAAAACCTCGGTCACGAAATGTTCCTGTACCTGAACGGACTGGGCAAGGACAACGTTATCGCTCGCGTCGACGGCCGTTCCCAGCTGCAAGAAGGCCAAAACATCAAGCTGGCGATCGATATGAACAAGATCCATATCTTCGACAAGGACACCGAGCTCAACATCCTTGAAGCTTAATCACCGGCTATCATAGATAATAATCAAGAAGCCTGGCTTCCCGACCCCCTCAGGGTTAGGCCGCCAGGCTTCTTTTTGTCCTGCTTTAAATTCCCGCGCCGTCTGCGAATTGGAATTCCTCGCCGGATTCAAATTGGCTGAGTACCTTCAAGCGCAGTGCCTGGAAGTCCGGGCTCGCCTTCTTACGAGGATGGGAGAGCTCGACGGGGACGATCGCACTGATCTCGCCGGGTCTGGGCTTCAGGATAACGACACGATCGGCAAGGAAGATCGCTTCGTCAATGTCGTGGGTGACGAAGATCATCGTTGTCTTGTTGTTGCGCCACACTTCGAGCAGCACCTCCTGCATATGGGCACGCGTAAAGGCGTCCAGCGCCCCAAAGGGCTCGTCAAGCAGCAAGATCTGAGGCTGCCGGAGCAGGGCTCGAGCGATGGAAACCCGCTGCGCCATCCCGCCTGAGAGCTCGCGCGGATAAGCTTTCTCAAAGCCCTTGAGCCGTACAAGCCCGATTAATTCGTCCACTTTTCGACGCACGTCTTTATCATTCAGAGACAAATCGGAAGCGATATTTTTCTCCACGGTCAGCCATGGGAACAGACGATGCTCCTGAAAAATAAAGCCTTTATCGATGCCAGGCTTGACGATTGGAGCGCCGTTCAGACGGACATGCCCGGCATACTGCGTATCGAGTCCCGCAACAATGCGGAGCAAGGTGCTCTTGCCGCATCCGCTCGGGCCGATGACCGTAATGAACTCGCCATCTCGCACTTTGAGATCGACATTTTTGAGGGCCGTCACGGCCCCTTTTGCGCCAACGAATTGTTTGTTCAAATTGGTGATTTCCAGCGAGACATTCCCCACAATATACGCCTCCCTATGTGAAGAGAAATATAACATACAAAAACGATGAGAATAATAAGTTAACCGTAACATCGGGGTACTTACCCTGTCAATAAAGCCATCGATAGATAATTCCTATTTTACAGCTAGGAATTAATGTGTTTATAATCTGGGCAATACAGGCAGCAGGAATTCCGCTGAATGGGCAGGGAGGGAGCATGGATGAACAGTCGAATAGCAGACTCGCGAGAGGCGGGGGCGCCTGGACGATGGGTGCAGATCGGACTTGGTCTGCTGCTGCCGGTGACCGTCATCGCGGTCTGGCAAGCGTTGGCCGAATGGGGATATCTGTCGGAGCTTATGTTTCCAGCGCCTACAGTCATCGCCGGTTCGTTCGCAGATCTGGCGGCATCGGGCGATTTGTGGGAGAACTTTCGAATCAGCGCGGTTCGGGCGATATCCGGGTTTTTGTTGGGAGGAGGCCTGGGGCTTGCTTTCGGCGTCCTGGTCGGTCTGTTTCGCAGATCGGAAAAGCTGCTTGATCCGACGATTCAGATGATCCGAATGATTCCAAGTCTCGCCGTCGTGCCGCTGTTTATTCTCTGGTTCGGAATCGGAGAAGAGTCGAAAGTGCTGTTGATCGCGAAGGCAGCCTTTTTCCCGCTCTATATCAATTCGTTCCTCGGCATTCGGCAGGTGGACAACAAGCTGTTCGAAGTCAGCCGCGTCCTTGGGTTTAACCGGTTCAAACAAATCGTGCGGCTGGTCATCCCGGCGGCGATACCGAATATTCTGCTCGGCGCAAGGCTGTCGCTGGGATTGGCTTGGCTGGGGCTGGTTGTGGCTGAATTGATCGCCTCTACGTCGGGCATCGGCTATATGATATCGGATGCGCGCCAGTTTGCGGATACGCCGGTCGTATTCGTCGGCATCTTCGTATTCGCAGTCGCCGGGCTCATATCGGATACGGCCGTGCGGCTGCTGGAGCGCAGAATCGTGCGTTGGAAAGACACCTACAGCGGATAAAGGAGGCGTGAGAGATGAGCGAGAGAGTTGAAGCATGGATCGCGCCGGCCGGGAAAACAAGAGAGAAACGGGTTCGGGACGCAGTCGGGAAAATACGTGCGGCATTGGCGGACATCGCAACCGGATGGCTGGTGCCGGTCGCGGCGCTCGCCGTCTGGCAGCTGGCCGGCAGCCTCGGGTGGATCTCATCGGAATTTCTCCCGACGCCGGCCGCAATCGCGGCGGCATTCGCGGACTTGGCGGCGAACGGCGGCTTGCTCCATCACTTGGGAGACAGCATACGCCGAGCCGGAATCGGATTCTTATTCGGCGGCGGACTGGGGTTGGCGCTAGGCCTTCTGACGGGGTTGTTCCGTCGGGCCGAGTATCTCCTCGATCCCAGCGCGCAGGTACTGCGCCTCGTACCGCATCTGGCGATCGCGCCGCTCATTATTTTGTGGTTCGGATTCGGAGAAACATCGAAAGTGGTCATCATCGCCGCAGGTTCGTTTTTCCCGCTTTACGTCAACACCTTCCTGGGCATTCGCCAAGTGGACAACAAGCTGTTCGAGGTGTCGCGAACACTTAGCTTCAGCCGGTTCAAACGGATCTCAAGGCTGATCGTGCCGGCGGCGTTCCCGCAAATCCTGCTGGGCTTGCGAACCTCGCTCGCAGTCTCCTGGATCGGGCTGGTGGTGGCGGAGCTGATCGGTTCGACCTCGGGGATCGGCTTTCTGATCAACGAGGCCAAGCAGAACGGCCAACCGGAAGTCATTTTCGTCGGCATACTGATCTTCGCGGTCGTGGGCAAGCTGCTGGATTCGGCAGTCAAGGCGGTCGAACGCCGGACGTTGAGATGGCAGGACGGCTACAAGGGCTGAGCGATTCCGATTGCAAGGCCAGCTAGGCCTGCCCGACAAGTCGAAGTCTCCAATCGGATTTACAACCCATCATTCCTGAGGAGGAACAAACAATGACGAGCACAGCGGCAAGAGCTTCGGTCGAACGGATCACGGACGTACTGGTAATCGGCGGCGGACCCGCAGGAACCTGGGCGGCCATATCCGCGGCTTCGAAGGGCGCAAAGGTAACGCTGGTCGATAAAGGGTACTGCGGCTCAAGCGGAGCCACCGCGCCGTCGGGCACCGGCGTCTGGTACGTCGAGCCGGACCGGGAGAAGCGTGAGGAAGCGAAGGCCAGCCGCTACGCCATGGGCGGGCAGCTGGCGGAGCACAGCTGGATGGACCGCGTGCTCGACCGCACGTATGAGAATATGAACAAGCTGGGCAATCTCGGCTATCCGTTCCCCGTCGACGAGAACGGCAATCCGCACAAGCGGAGCTTGCAGGGACCGGAGTACATGCGGCTGATGAGAAAGCTCGTGCAGCGCGCAGGCGTCAAGATATTGGATCATAGTCCGGTGCTGGAGCTGCTTGCTGACGAGCACGGCGTAGGCGGCGCTGCCGGCGTGAACACGCAAACCGGCGAGACTTGGGAGATCCGGGCAGGCGCCGTAGTGATCGCCACCGGCGGATGCGCCTTCCTGAGCCGCGCGCTCGGCTGCAACGTGCTTACGGGAGACGGCTATCTGTTCGCGACCGAGGCTGGAGCGGACCTGTCGGGCATGGAATTCTCGAACGCCTATGCGATCTGCCCGACGTTCTCCTCGGTCACGAAGACCGCGTACTACAGCTACGCCAGCTTCTATTACGAGGACGGGACGGTCGTCGAGGGCGCCGGCTCGAAAAAGGGGCGTTCAGTCATCGCTCGCAACCTGCTGCAAGGCAAGCAAGTGTACGCGAGACTCGACCAGGCGCCGGAGGACCTGAAGCCGCTGCTGCGCGTCGCGCAGACGAACTTCTTTCTGCCGTTCGACCGCAGGGGCATCGATCCGTTCAAGGATCTGTTCCCGGTCACGCTCCGGCTGGAAGGTACGGTTCGCGGCACGGGCGGCATCCGCGTCATCGACGAGACATGCGCCACAAGCGCACCCGGTCTCTACGCAGCCGGGGACGCGGCGACGCGCGAGCTGATCTGCGGCGGCTTCACAGGCGGCGGCAGCCATAACGCAGCGTGGGCGATGTCCTCGGGCTCGTTTGCCGGCGAAGGTGCGGCAGCTTATGCATTGAAGCTTGGCGAAGGGGCGGGATCGCGGAATTTGAGAGGGCTGTCCTCGCAAACGTTGAGAGACCGCCAGGAACCGGGCGGGGCAGCGCGGACGGACGAGTACGTTCGCGCCGTGCAGGACGAAGTAAAGCCGTACGACCGTAATTTGTTCCGCACGGAGAAGGGACTCGGCGACTCGCTCGTCAGGCTCGACGATCTGTGGCAGCGGCAGCGCGAAGCGGGAATCGGCCGGACCACCGAAGGCGTGAAGGCGCGCGAGGCTGCCGCGATGACGGCCACGGCGCGATGGATGTACCATTCGGCGCTGGCCCGCACGGAGACGCGAGGCATGCACAAGCGCGAGGATTTCCCGGCAGGCGACGCCGGCCAGCACCATCGCCTCATCAGCGGCGGACTCGACCGGGTATGGGTGCGGCAGGAAGAAGTGGCGAAGGAGCGTGTGTCGGTATGATCGAGGTCGTCAGCGAATCCCGCTGCGTATCGTGCAACCAATGCGTCTCCGTCTGCCCGACGAACGTGTTCGACCGCGGCGAGAACGGCATTCCCGTGATTGCAAGGCAGGACGACTGCCAAACCTGCTTTATGTGCGAGCTTTACTGCCCGGTCGACGCACTCTACGTA
Source organism: Cohnella hashimotonis (assembly GCF_030014955.1). Taxonomy (NCBI): domain Bacteria; kingdom Bacillati; phylum Bacillota; class Bacilli; order Caryophanales; family Paenibacillaceae; genus Cohnella; species Cohnella hashimotonis. The sequence goes on along the minus strand of NZ_JAGRPV010000001.1, from coordinate 7,052,347 downwards.
TCGCCGGATTCGGAGGGCTTGATGGGCGTCACCGAGGAGGAGCTTGAGGGTCAGGGCTTGCTTGGCGGCTATCGGGAGAAGGTCGGATGGGGCAAGGGACGCGTCCCGGTTGCGAAGCATCAATTCATGTACCAGCTGTCACGGCGATCAGGATTCTAGGGAGGAGCAATCGGAGATGAAACAGAGACAAAGACGGATCAAGGGGGGCAGCCGGCGCAGATGGTCGCTCTTGCTGCTGGGGACAATCGTGGCGCTGACGCTCGCGCTGCAAGGCTGCGGGAACAAGAACGAAGAAGGAGCCGCTTCTTCGTCGGCTGCGTCGTCGCCGTCGGCAGCCGCTTCCACGGCAGCTGCGTCCACTGCGGCTGCATCGTCGCAGGCCGCTTCGACCGCAAGCGCGGAGCCGGAGCGCCATGTGCCGGAGGTTATCAATTACGGCTACATCGGCCTGAACGACCAGAATCAGACGACGGGCGCGGAAGGCTGGGGATTTTACAAAGGCATCATTCAAGAAGAGTTGAAAAAATACGGCGTCAAGGAAGTGAAGCTCGCGGGCTTCCCCAACGGACCGGACCAGACGGAATCGCTCATCAGCGGGAGGCTTGACTTCGGCAGTCTCGGCGACACGCCGGCGATCATCGCGCGGGCGGGCGGCGCAAAGACGCGTCTCATCACGCAGCCGGGTACCCGTACGATCGGCTATCTCATTGCCAAGAAGGACGGCCCCAAGACGCTGCAAGATCTGAAGGGCAAGACGATCGCCATTCAGAAGGGCTCCTTTATGCACCGCTATATCGTGGGACTGCTCAAGGATGCGGGCGTCACCGATTATAAGCTCGTGCACATGCTGATCCCCGACGCGCAAGCCGCGCTGGCTAATGGCAGCGTGGACGCGATGACCAATACGGGCGTTAATGCCCTGACTTCGCTGGCGAACGGGTATCCGCAGCTGGATATCTCGTCGGATCATCCCGAGCTGCTCGGCACGAGCGCGACGGTGGTGTCGGAGGCATTTCTCGAGAAGTTCCCGGATTTCCCGAAAGTATGGAACGCTGCGCGCGAGAAGGCGCTGGCCGACTTGAAGCAGCATCCGGACGAGTACTACGAATATATCGCGGGCATTCAGAAGACGACGGTCGAGAACGTGAAGAAGCTGAGCCCGATCGAGGATATCAAGGACACGGCGTTCACGGACGACGGGCTTGCGCTGATCGAGGGAACGAAGAACTTCCTGGTCGAGGAGAAGATTGCGAAAAAGGACTTCAACATCGGCGATTGGGTGCTGAAGGCCGAATAAACGTTGATAGGAGGAACGCGAGTGAGCGAGCAGACGATCACGACCGCAGCTTTCCGGCTGCCGCTGGATAACGGCTTGTACATCCGCGGCGAAGTGAAGACGGCTGGCGAGGGTGCAAGCAGACCGGCCGTTCTCGTGAGCCACGGCTTCAGAGGACACAAGGATTGGGCGTTCTGGCCGGAGACGACGGACCGGCTCGCGGCCGAAGGCTTCTATACGGTGAGCTTCGATTACTCCCGCGTCGCTGCGCGGGAAGTGGGTGCGAACGAGGCGCTGATCGCGGAGGCGAGCACGCTGTCGCGTGAGCTGGAGGAGCTGAAGATCGTGGCGAACGCGCTACTGGCGGGAGAACTGCCGCTTGCCGAACAGGCCGATGCGTCGAGGCTGGGACTGATCGGGCATAGCCGGGCGGGCGGCGGCGCGATCTTGCACGCGGCGGAGCAGGGCGGCATTCGGGCGCTGGTCGTCTGGAACGGCGGCTCGTCGCCCGCGCGCTCTGGCGGAGAAGGAGGCCGCACGCTTCTCGAAGCGGCGCTCGACGATGATCAAGCGCGGCATGCAGATCGATTTGTCATCGAAAATCGACTGAACGAGGTGCGCGCAGAGGTCCTCATCGTGCAGGGCGGCGCGGACCGCGAGTCGCTGCTCGCGCAGAACCGGATATTCAAACAGAACGCGCCGCATTTTCAGTTCCACGATATCGAGCGGGCGGATCATACGTTTAACGCCGTGCATCCTTATGCAGGCACGACGCCCGAGCTGGAGGAAGCGCTGGCCGTGACCATCGACTTTTTGCGAAGCCGATTGGAGCCATAACAGAAACGGGCACCGGCGATTCGTCGAACGGGTGCGGGAAAGCGGGGGATGAGCGTGACGATCGAGTCGGCAACGACGCTGACGGCGGATGTGCTGGTGCTTGGCGGAGGACCCGCAGGCGCCTGGGCCGCCTGGAGCGCGGCAGCGGAAGGCGCAAGCGTCGTGCTGGCCGATAAAGGCTATGTCGGCACAAGCGGGGCCACCGCTCCCGGGGGGACGACGCTTCTGGTCATCCCGCCTGTCGCGGAGCTGCGCGAACAGGCTGTCCAGGCGAGGCTCAAAGCCGGCGGCTACCTTTCCGAAAATGCCTGGATTCACCGCGTGCTCGACGAGGTCGAGATCCGTCTGAGGCTGCTCGAGGATTGGGGCTATCCGTTCCGCAAAGACGAGCGGGGCGAGACGCTGCGCACGCATTTGCACGGGCCGGAATATATGAAGCTGATGCGCCGCGCCGTGCGCAAGGCGGGCGTCCGGATCCTGGATCAGTCGCCCGCGCTGGAGCTGCTCGCGGACGAGCACGGCGTCGGCGGCGCCCGGGGCATCGACCGGTTGACCGGACGTACGTGGGAAGTCCGCGCGCATGCGGTCGTCGTCGCGACCGGCGGCTGCACCTTTTTGAGCAAAGGCTTGGGCTGCAACGTGCTCACCGGAGAAGGGCTGCTGATGTCGGCGGAAGCCGGCGCTGAGCTGTCCGGCATGGAGTTCAGCCGGCAGTATGCGCCCAGCTACGCGGACGGCAGCGTGACCCGCGGCCGCATGCTGGCCTGGTCGACGCTGTACGATGCGGCGGGAAGGTCGATTCACGCGGGGGATCGCACCTTCGGCAGCATGCACAAGCTGCTGCTGGAGGGGCCGGTCTACGCCTCCATCGACCTGGCGGATACGGATGAGAAGCGAAGGTTCCTGCGTCAGGCGCATCCGATCTTCTTCATGCCGCTCGAGCGGGCGGGCATCGATCCGTTCAAGGACAAGTTTCCGCTGACGCTGCGCTACGAAGGCACGATGCGAGGCACGGGCGGTCTGAGGTTGGCGGGGGAGGATTGCCGGACGACGGTGGCGGGTTTGTACGCGGCCGGCGATGCGGCATCGCGCGAACGCGTGATGGGCGCGGTCAGCGGCGGCGGCGCTTATAACGCGTCTTGGGCGATCTGCAGCGGATGCTGGTCGGGACGCGGCGCAGCTCGTCATGCGCTGGGAGCGGGAAAAAGCGGCGATCCGGATCGCCGGGCGCTGCAGCCTGTCGGCCGGCACGGTCTCGATGCCGGCCGGGAGACGGACGCGCCGATCGACACGACGGCGCTGGTCGGGGATATTCAGCGGGACGTTCTGCCGCTGAACATTAACTTTTACCGCAGCGAGTCGGGCATCGCCGGTGCGCTGGGCCGGCTCGACGCGCTGCGCGAGGCGCTTGGCGGCAGCGTGCCCGGCACTGTGCAGGGCCGCGTGCGTGCGCGAGAGGCGGCCGGCATGCTGACGGTCGCCCGCTGGATGTATACCGCCGCGCTGGCGCGCAAAGAGACGCGCGGGCTCGCGGCGCTCGCCGAATATCCGGCGCTCGATCCGCGGCAGACGCATCGCCTGATCCTCTCCGGCATCGACGAGATCGCCGTCGGGACGGAGCGGGCGCCGCATGCGGAAGAACTCGGGCGGGCGGACGGCCAAGCGAAGGGAGAGGCATCATGATCGAACTCGTCAGCGCGGAGCGCTGCATCGGCTGCAAGCTGTGCGTGAAGGCTTGTCCGACGAACGTTTTCGATATGGACGAAGCCGCGAAGCTTCCCGTCATCGCCCGCCTCGAGGATTGCCAGACCTGCTTCATGTGCGAAGCGTATTGTCCGGCCGACGCGCTGTACGTGGCGCCCCAAGCCGAAGCCCGTGCGGAAGTCGACGAGATTGCATTAGCCGCGGCGGGTACGCTGGGCAGCTGGAGAAGGGAAATCGGTTGGTCCAAAGGGACGGATTCGACGATGGCGGAGCGGGATACGACGCCGTTCTTCGAAACGTTCACGGAGCGGTACCGGCAAGCTTGAGCCGTACCGACAAGGATTATGCATAAATCCCTTTCTTATAGGCCGAGAAAACCGAGCCAGCCTCTCATCGAGAGCGCTGGCTTTTGCATGCCGGGGCTTGCAGGCGGGTGCGCACTATGCCCGGGATTGCCCGCGAATACGCGGTTTACATTGATTTCCGCGCTTATTTTCGATACGATGAGAAAGATGAACAGAGCGTTGAAGGGAGCTGTACGATGGCTAAAAAAGTAAAGGTATCCGAGCTCGTGCAGCAATTTCAACTCGAGGTCGTCGCCGGCTCGGAAGGCATGCGGCGCACGATCGTGACCGACGACTTGAACCGGCCGGGCCTGGAGATGGCCGGATATTACGATTATTACCCCGCGGAGCGTACGCAGATTTTGGGCAAGACGGAGCTCGCTTTTCTCGAAAAGCTGACCTCCGACGAACGTCTCGAGCGGATGCGGCAGATCTGCGCGGAAGAGACGCCGTGCATTATCATTACGCGCGGGCTCGATGCGCCCGAAGAGCTGATCCAAGTGGCGGAGGAACGCCATTTTCCGGTGCTTCGTTCGACGACGGCGACGACGACGCTGCTGAGCCGCATCACCAACTTCCTGGAGAAGAAGCTGGCGCCTACGACGACGATACACGGCGTTCTCGTAGACGTTTACGGGGTCGGCATGCTCATTACCGGCGGCAGCGGCATCGGCAAGAGCGAGACCGCGCTCGAGCTCGTCAAGCGCGGCCATCGGCTCATTGCCGACGATGCCGTAGAGATCCGGCAGACCGCGGACAACTATCTGTACGGCAGCGCGCCGGAATTGATCCAGCATCTGCTCGAGATCCGCGGACTCGGAATTCTGAACGTCATGACGCTGTTCGGAGCGGGCGCCGTTCGCAACACCAAGCAGATCGGACTCGTCATCAAGCTTGAAAATTGGCAGCAGGACAAGCAATACGACCGGCTAGGACTGGACGAGGAGACGACAAGAATTATCGACACGGACGTGCCGCTCGTGACCGTCCCCGTTCGCCCCGGTCGTAATCTCGCGGTCATCCTGGAGGTGGCGGCCATGAATTTCCGCCTCAAGCGGATGGGCTACAACGCCGCCCTGCAGTTTACCAACAAGCTCACCGAAGCGATCGCAGACGAAGACAACGAATAAACCGCGCTCGCGGCCTTTCGGTCGATCGCGTTAGAGACGGAGGATACTCATGTTGCTGCCCATGCGGCTCGAATCGATTGCGTTTCACCTCGGCCCGATTCCCGTGCACTGGTACGGACTCATCCTCGGCACGGGAGCCCTCGTGGGGCTGCTGCTCGCCATCTGGGAGGGCAAGCGCTTCGGCTTGTCGGCCGACTTCTTCCTGGACCTGATGCTGTACGGGGTGCCTTCGGCCATCGTCGGCGCCAGATTGTATTACGTCCTGTTCAAATGGGATTATTACAGCAAGCACCCGGGCGAGATCATCCAGATTTGGAACGGGGGCATTGCCATCTACGGCGCGTTGATCGGCGCCTTCGTCTGCGGATTTTTCTACTTCCGCAGCAAGGGCTATACGTTCATGCGCATCGTCGACATCTGCGTGCCGTCGCTGCTGGCGGGTCAGATGATCGGACGCTGGGGCAACTTCGTCAACCAGGAAGCCTATGGCGGAGAGGTCACGGGTACATATCTGAGCAACGAGCTTCACCTGCCGGCGTTCATCGTCAGGCAGATGTATGTCATCGACGCGAATGGAGCGGGCGCCTACCACCACCCGACTTTCCTGTACGAGTCGCTATGGAGCCTGGTCGGCCTCGTCATCCTGTTCATTTTGCGCCGTCAGAAGTTCCTGCGCGTAGGGGAATTGTTTTTCTCCTATTTGATCTGGTATTCGATCGGCCGCTTCTTTATCGAGGCGCTGCGCACGGACAGCCTGGCCTTCAAGGGGCCCGACTGGCTCGCTTCGCTGATCGACGGTCTGTGGACGCCGATGAAGTGGATATTCGGGGATCAGGGCTACCTCGATCCGGCATACGGCAACGTTCGCAGCTCGCAGCTGCTCGCGCTGCTCCTTGTCATTGCGAGCATCGTGGCCATTATCGTGCGCCGTGCGATGAATCCGGACAGAACGCGGTATTTGGACCCGCTCGAGAGAAACAAGGTGACCGAAGCGAATCCCGCCGAAGTGAATCCGGCCGAAGCGACCGTCGCCGAAGCGCCTGCGGCTGCGACTGCCGTCCGGCCGGCCGATGAGACCGTGCCAGACGTGGAAGCGGCCGATACGGAAGAAGAGAGGAAGCCTGCAGATGAGTCACAATCAGACAGAAGGCAAGACAGGGACCCGGATTGATGCGGTGCTGTTCGACCTCGACGGCACGATCGTCGACACGAACGAACTGATTATCCAGTCATTTCTATATTGCCTGCAAGGGATCGTCCCCCCCGAATTCGGACGCGAGCAGATCATCCCGATCATGGGACAGACGCTGCTCTCTCAGCTGCAGCAATTCTCGGGGCGCGAGCAGGTCGACGATTTGATCGCAGGGTACCGGGATTACAACTTCAAGCATCACGACGACATGGTATCGCTGTTCCCCGGCGTGCTGGAGGTCGTGCCTCTATTGAAACAGGGCGGTCTCAAGCTGGGCATCGTCACGACGAAGAAGCGGCTGACCACAGAGCGGGCGCTTAAGCTGCTGGGGCTGTACGAATATATGGACGCGATCGTGACGCTGGACGACGTCGAGCATGCCAAGCCGCATCCGGAGCCGGTCCAGAAGGCGCTGCAGGCGCTTGGCATTGCGCCGGAACATGCGATTATGGTCGGCGACAGCACGGTCGATATCGGTTCTGCGCTGGCCGCCGGCGCATATGCGGTCGGCGTCTCCTGGTCGCTCAAGGGCGAAGCCCCGCTGCGGGAGGCAGGCGCGCATCGCATCATTCACGACATGCGCGAGCTGCTGCCGCTTAGCGGGTTGGAGGGATAAGTCTTGCGGAAGGTCGAGCGGTACCCGGTCGAAGGCCCCAACGCTTTATGGCAGGTGTACCGTACGGTATCCAGGGTGAAGGCGGTCAGGAACTTTATTTTTATCCAGATCGCGCGATATTGTCCGGAGCTCTCGGTTAAAAATTGGATCTATCGCCGCGTGCTGGGCATGAAGGTGGGCAAGGAGACGTCGTTCGCGCTGATGGTTATGGTGGACGTGTTCTTCCCCGAGCGGATCACGATCGGGGACAACTGCATCGTCGGCTATAACTCCACGCTGCTGACGCACGAATACCTCATTAAAGAATACAGACTCGGCGATATCGTCATCGGCTCGCATGTGATGATCGGAGCCAACGTGACGATCCTGCCCGGCGTGACGATCGGAGACCATGCGGTGGTCGCGGCCGGATCGGTCGTGCACCGGGATGTGCCTGCTCACGCCAGAGTAGGCGGCAATCCGCTGCGCGAGCTCGGAAAAGGCGAAGAATCTTCGGAGGATAGCCCAGGCTGAGCTCAGACACGCGCACAGGAGAGGACACCAGTGAAGAACGCATGGCAGGACAAGTCGGACGAGCTGGATTGGCGAGAACCGGGGTTGGCGAGCAGGCCGGCCGCCGGTTTTTTTGCTGTCGCGTGCAGGAAGCATGCCGGAGCTGCCCAACTTGACGCTTGCAGGCGTTCGTGATAAAGTGAAACGTAAATCTTTACTTTGGCAGTATGGTAACATGGTGTCGCTTTAACGTGATGAAGTAAAAGTGGATGAAGTAAAATGCGGCTTCGGCCGCCTCATTATAGCGAGGTGTTTTGTCGTGTCCAAACCCAAAGGCTTCGAAAAGCCGATCGGCGTCAAGGACTATCTGCCCCATGCGGTCGCCAAGCTGCGGCGTATCGAGCATGAGGTGCTGGCGTGCATGCGAGGCTGGGGTTACGAGCAGATCCTGACTCCCACGATCGAATATTACGATACGGTTGGCGTAGCGAGCGCGACCTCCGATCAGAAGCTGTTCAAGCTGCTCAATCAGCGGGGAACGACGATCGTGCTCCGCTCCGACGTTACGGCGCCGATCGCGCGCGTCGCTTCGTCGCTGCTCAAGGACCACCCGTTTCCGCTGCGGCTCAGCTACCATGCGAACGTCTTCCGCGCCTTCGAGGAAGAAGCCGGGCGCGAAGCGGAGTTTTTCCAGACCGGCGTCGAATTGATCGGCGATCCGTCACCGGAGGCCGACGCGGAAGTAATCGCGCTTGCCATCGCCTCGCTCAAGGCGGCTGGCGTGCCTTCGTTCAAGATCGCGGTCGGCCACGTCGGCTTCTTGAACGGCTTGTTCGGCGATACGCTGCCCGGACGCGCGGAAGCGCAGGAGAGACTGAAGGAATGCTTGCTGCAGCGCGATTATGTCGGCTATCGCACCGCGCTTGGAGAGCTGCGGCTCGAACAATCCGTGCATCGCGAGCTTGAGGGATTGCTGCGGCTGCGCGGCGGCCAGGAGATTTGCGAGCGTGCATTGGAGCTTCGCGTGAGCGACGGCGCGCGCGAGGCGATCCGCCATCTGTGCGAGATGTGGGATGTGCTGGGCGCTTACGGCGTGCAGGATCATGTCCTGATCGATCTGACGATGATCGGCGACATCTCCTACTATACTGGCATGACGTTCGAGGGTTACGCGTCGCAGCTCGGGTTCCCGGTCTGCAGCGGCGGACGGTACGACAACCTGCTGGCGCAGTTCGGAAGGCCGGCGCCTGCGACCGGCTTCGCGCTCAAGACGACGCGCATGCTCGAGGTCGCCGAGGTCGGTCAGGAAGAGCCCGTACGCGCGCTGATCCGCTATGCACCGGGACGCAGACGCGAAGCGCTGGAGAAGGCTGCGGGCTTGCGGGCGGAAGGACTTGCGGTCGTGACCGAAGGTGTCGTGCAGACCGGCGGGGGATTGGGCGCGGTTGGCGGATCGGGAGCGGGAGACGCGCTCGCGTCGGCGCACGCAAAGGCGGGACGCTACGAATACAAAGGCACCTTTTTCGATAAAGTGTTCACGTTTGACGAGAAGGGAGGGGACCCGCAATGACGGACAGCGGCGCGGTGTTGAAGGTCGCGATGCCCAAGGGGCGCATCTACAAGCAGGCGAGCAAGCTGTTCCGGCAGGCGGGGCTCCCGATTCCGGAGGACTTCGACGATTCCCGCCGGCTGATCATTCCGGTGCCGGAAGCAAACATGGAGTTCATCATGGCCAAGCCCGTGGATGTGCCGACCTACGTGGAATACGGCGTCGCTGACATCGGCATCGTCGGCAAGGACGTACTGATGGAGGAGAACAAGGACGTCTACGAGCTGCTCGATCTGGGCATCGCCAGGTGCCGGATGTCGGTCATCGGGCTGCCGGACTGGGAGCCGGTCATCCATCCGCGGGTGGCGACGAAGTATCCGAGGGTGGCGTCCCAGTATTTCCGCGAGCGCGGCCAGCAGGTAGAGGTTATCAAGCTTAACGGCTCGATCGAGCTGGCGCCGCTCATCGGATTGGCCGATCGGATCGTGGACATGGTCGAAACGGGAAAGACGCTCGAGGAGAACGGACTGGTCGAGATGGAGACGCTGTTCCAGGTGACGAGCCGGCTGATCGCGAATCGCGTCAGCTACAGGCTGCAGAACGCGGCGATCCAGTCGCTGTGCGACAGACTGTCCGACACGCTGGCGGCGAAGGCTTAGGGCTTGGAATTAAATTCGGCTCCGGGTTTGTGCGGCGGCAAGAATAGGCAATTAAGAAACGGCAGGGGGAAAAGGCATGTACAAAGGACCTGCGAGCGGCTTCAAGCTGGAGCGGGAGAGCGAATACGGCTCGCCGGAGCAAAACGCGGCAGTCGCCGAGATCGTATCGGCGGTCCGTTCCGAAGGAGATGCCGCGCTGCTGCGGTACACCGAGGCGTTCGACCGCGTTCGGCTGGATGCTTCGCAATTGCGCGTGACGGAGGCGGAGATCCAGTCCGCGTACGAACGCGTCGAGCCTGAATTTCTGGATGCGCTGCGCCGAGCCGCGGCGAACGTGACTGCTTTCCATGAAAAGCAAACGCGTCAATCGTGGATCGACGTGCAGCCGGACGGCACGATGCTCGGGATGTCGCTGCGTCCGCTCGCTCGCGTAGGCTTGTACGTGCCCGGGGGCAAGGCGGCTTACCCGTCGTCGGTGCTCATGAACGTGCTGCCCGCCAAGGTCGCGGGCGTGCCGCAGATCGCGATGGTCACGCCGCCGGCGACCGGCGGACGCGAAGGCATCGACCCGTACATTCTCGTGGCGGCCGCCGAGGCTGGCGTCACGGAGATGTACCGGGTCGGAGGCGCGCAAGCCGTAGCCGCGCTGGCGTACGGCACGGAGAGCATACCGGCCGTGGACAAGATCTGCGGCCCGGGCAACATCTACGTGGCGCTGGCGAAGCGCGCCGTGTTCGGCGCCGTCGACATCGACAGCATCGCCGGGCCGAGCGAGATCGTCGTATTGGCCGACGACAGCGCGGATGCGCGCTTCGTCGCCGCCGATCTGCTGTCGCAGGCGGAGCACGACGAGATGGCGTCCGCGATGCTCGTGACGCCGTCGGAGCGGCTCGCGCGGGATGTCGAAGCGGAGCTTGCGTGGCAGGTCGCCACGCTGCCGCGGCGCGAGATTGCCGAGAAGTCGCTCGAGCAATACGGGGCGATCCTGACGGTCGCCGATCTTGCGGAGGGCATCGACGTCGTGAACAAGCTGGCGCCGGAGCACCTGGAGATCATGACCGAGGACCCGCTTGAGCTGCTCGGGCGGATCGAGAATGCGGGCGCGATCTTCCTGGGACCGTACAGCTCGGAGCCGGTCGGCGATTATTTCGCGGGACCGAACCACATTTTGCCCACGAACGGTACGGCCAGGTTCTCCTCGCCGCTGAACGTGGACGACTTCGTCAAGAAGTCGAGCTTGATCAGGTACAGCCGCGAGGCGCTGCGCCGGGACGCGGCGGGCATCGCGTCGCTTGCCCGGCACGAAGGCTTGGAAGCACATGCGAGAGCGGTAGAAATTCGCTTCAAGGAAAGCGGGGACCAATAGATGGCACAGGACAACAACATCGCGGCCGGGGCAAGAAGCTCGGAGGTCGCGCGCAAGACGAACGAAACGGACATCAAGCTGGCGTTCGGCGTGGACGGCACGGGCGAAGTGAACATCGAAACGGACGTACCTTTTCTCAACCATATGCTCGACTTGTTCGCCAAGCACGGCCAGTTCGACCTGAAGGTCGAGGCGCGCGGGGACGTCGATATCGACGACCATCACACGGTGGAAGACATCGGCATCTGCCTCGGGCAGACGCTGCGGGAAGCGCTTGGCGACAAAGCCGGCATCAAGCGTTACGCCAGCGTGTTCGTACCGATGGACGAGGCGCTCGCGCAGGTCATCGTTGACGTGAGCAACCGTCCGCACTTCGAGTACCGCGCGGAATATCCTTCGCAGACGGTGGGCAGCTTCAGCACGGAGCTCGTTCATGAATTTCTGTGGAAACTGGCGCTGGAGTCGCGCATCACGCTCCATGTCATCGTCCACTACGGCAAAAATACGCACCATATGATCGAGGCGGTGTTCAAGGCGCTGGGACGCGCGCTGGACGAAGCGACGCAGATCGATCCGCGCGTGAAGGGCGTGCCTTCGACGAAGGGAGTGCTGTAAGATGATCGCGATCGTCGACTACGGCATGGGCAACCTGCACAGCGTCAGCAAGGCGGTCGAGCGGCTCGGGCGCGAGGCGCTGGTGACGTCTTCGCGAGAGGAGATTCTCGCGGCGGACGGCGTCATCCTGCCGGGCGTCGGCGCCTTCGGCGACGCGATGCGCAACCTGCGGGAGACCGGGCTCGACGCGGTCGTCCGCGAGTCGGCGACCGCGGGACAGCCGCTGCTGGGCATCTGCCTGGGCATGCAGCTGCTGTTCGCGGAAAGCGAGGAGCACGGTACGCACGAGGGGCTCGGCCTGCTGCCGGGCCGGGTCGCGAAGTTCCGCGGGGATTACAAGATCCCGCATATGGGCTGGAACGAGCTGAATTTCGAGCAGCCGTCGCATCCGTTGTTTGCGGGTCTCGCGCCGGGATACGTGTACTTCGTGCACTCGTTCCATGCGCTGCCGGAGCGGCCGGAAGACCTGCTGGCGACGACGGACTATCATCAGCCGGTGACGGCGATCGTCGGGCGGGACAATGTGAGCGGCATGCAATTCCACCCGGAGAAAAGCGGCGATCTCGGCGTTGCGCTGCTGCGCAGATTCGTGGAGTTGGCCGAAGGCGGGAAAGCTTAGGCAGATCCGTGCGGGCGTTGGTGCTGTAAGGGCAAAAAGTTGCATTGCAGCATCGAATCATGCTCGGAATGGTGCTGTAAGAGCAAAAAGCTACTCTACAGCATCAAAGAGCGCTCGAGAAGTTGCTGTAAGGGCAAAAAGTTACTCTACAGCAACCGGGCAGCGCAATTGCGAGGCCTGCGAGTATGAGAAACTGAGGAACGTCAACAAGTTGGAGGTCATCCCTTTGTCCAATTTCATCATCTACCCGGCCATCGACATTCGCGGCGGCAAAGCCGTCCGTCTGGTTCAGGGCGACTATAATCGCGAGACGGTGTACAACGACGATCCGGTGTCCGCGGCCAAAGATTGGGAAGCGCAGGGCGGCGAGTGGGTGCATCTCGTCGATCTGGACGGCGCCAAGGTCGGTCACCCGGTCAACGATGAGCTGATCGGCCGAATCGCGCGTTCCGTGCAGGTTCCCGTGCAGGTAGGCGGCGGCCTTCGGACCGAGGCGGACGTCGAGCGGCTGCTGTCGCTCGGCGTTTCCCGCGTCATTCTGGGGACGGCGGCGATCGAGGACCGCGCCTTCGTATCGAAGGTGCTGGCGAAGTACGGCGGCAAAGTGGCGATCGGCATCGACGCCCGGGACGGCTTCGTGGCGACGCGAGGCTGGCTCGAGACATCGCAGGTGCGCGCGGAGGATCTGGCGAAGGAGCTGGCGGCCGAGGGGGCCGAGACGTTCATTTTCACCGACATTTCCCGCGACGGCATGATGGGCGGACCGAACGTCGAAGCGATCGTGCGCCTGGCGCAAATATCGGGCCGCACGGTCATCGCCTCGGGCGGCGTCAGCAAGCCGGAGGACCTGGCGAACCTGTCGAAGCATGCGGCGGACGGCGTCGGCGGCGCGATCGTCGGCAAGGCGCTCTATACGGGCAGCATCTCGCTGTCCGAGGCAGTCGCCGCTTACAAGTAAGCGGAAGCGACCGGACCGAAGCGGTCCGGCAGCCGATCCGCCCCTCAGTCATATGGCAGGCCGCGAGCAGCGCGGCTAACAAAAACGCATCGGCTGCTTCATCGCAGCGCATCGCAAACCCGGAGCGTCCGCCAGACGACAAGTCGAACGGCGGGCGCTCTGCGGACTGGAGGCAAGCTTATGTTGGCAAAACGCGTCATTCCCTGCCTCGACGTCAAGGACGGGCGGGTCGTCAAAGGCGTCAATTTCGTTAACCTGCGCGACGCGGGAGATCCGGTCGAGCTGGCCGAGATCTACGACCGCGAAGGCGCGGACGAGCTGGTGTTTCTCGACATCTCGGCTTCGGTCGAGGGCCGCGCGACGATGGTCGACGTCGTGCGCAGGACGGCCGGCGAGATCACGATTCCGTTTACCGTAGGCGGCGGCATCTCTACGGTCGAAGACATGAAACGGCTGCTGCGAGCCGGCGCCGACAAGATCGGGATCAACACGGCGGCGATCCGCAATCCGGATCTCATCTCGGACGGTTCGCGCGTGTTCGGCGCGCAGTGCATCGTCGTCGCCATCGACGCGAAGTACAACGCCGAGTGGGGCGAATGGGAGATCTTCACGCACGGCGGACGCAATCCGACGGGCATCCGGGCGGTCGCCTGGGCGCAGGAAGCCGAGCGGCGCGGCGCAGGCGAGCTGCTCTTGACGAGCATGGACGCAGACGGCACGAAGGACGGGTTCGACAACGCGCTGACGCGCGCCGTGTCGGATAACGTCGGCATTCCCGTCATCGCCTCGGGCGGCGCGGGCAACGTCTCCCATTTCGCGGACGCCTTCTCGCAGGGGCACGCGGACGCGGCGCTCGCCGCGAGCATTTTCCACTACAAAGAAGTGACGATCCGCGAGGTCAAGGACGCCCTGCGGAGCCAAGGAGTGAATGTGAGATGAGCGAGACGCTGTCGGATTCGATCAAATGGGACGCGGACGGGCTGGTGCCTGCGATCGTGCAGGACGCGGTCAGCAAGGAAGTACTCATGATGGCCTATATGAACAAGGAATCCCTCGCCCTGACGCTGGAAAAAGGGGAGACGGTATTCTGGAGCCGGTCCCGGCAGGAGCTGTGGCATAAAGGCGCGACGAGCGGCAATACCCAAAAGGTCGTGTCGGTGCGCTACGATTGCGACGGCGACACGCTGCTGGTCCAGGCGATCCCGAACGGCCCGGCCTGCCACACCGGCAGCTACAGCTGTTTCTACCGCGATGCGTCCGGCGAGCTGCCGCAGGAATCGCTGCCTGGAGCCGACCGCTTCGCGCCGCTATCCGAGCTGGAGTCGACGATCGCGAAGCGGCATGCCGAGCGGCCAGAGGGCTCGTATACGACGTACCTTTTCGACAAAGGTCTGGACAAGATCCTGAAAAAGATCGGCGAGGAGACCGCGGAGGTCATCATCGGCGCCAAGAACCACGACAAGGCGGAGACGCGCGCGGAAGCGGCGGATCTCATCTTCCATTTGATGGTGCTGCTGCGCGAGGAAAGCATTCCGCTCGACGATGTCCTTCAAGAGCTGGAGTTCCGCCACCGCAAGCCGACCAAAAAGAATTGACCGCGCAGCCGCCGGTCTCCGGTTCCGGGAGGGACGGGAGCCGGCGGCTTGTTGTGCCGCGGCAATCGGCCACGATTCGACGCACGCGGCTCGAAAAGTGACGAAAATGTGCCAATTAAAGTGAATTACCAGTCGATATATGACACAGAACCCTTTGGCTATCCTTCCTGCGTCATGTATAATAGAGGGGATAAATGCGGCTATGCCGCTAGTGAAAAATCTTGGAGGCGCACAATGTACAGCAGCAAGCTTCGTATTTTTTCCGGATCGTCGAATCCCGTGCTGGCGGAGAAGATCGCCGAGCAGCTCGGGCTGCCGCTAGGCAAGATTACGCTGTCTCGCTTCAAGAGCGGCGAAGTGTACGTGCACTACGAGGAGACCATCCGCAACTGCGACGTGTTCCTCGTGCAATCTTTGTCACATCCGATCAATGACTTCTTCGTAGAGCTGCTGATCATGATCGACGCGGCCAAGCGGGCATCGGCGCGTACGATCAACATTGTGCTCCCTTACTATGGATATGCCCGCCAAGAGCGCAAGGCCGCGCCGCGCGAGCCGATCTCCGCGAAGATGGTCGCGGACGTGCTGACGACAGTCGGCGCGACCCGGATCGTCACGATCGACCTGCACGCGCCGGCGATCCAAGGTTTCTTCAACATCCCGGTCGACCACTTGACCGCGCTGGATCTGATCAGCGATTACCTGCGGGCGAAGAACATCCGCAATCCGGTTATCGTCTCGCCGGACGCCGGACGAGCCTCCACGGCGGAGAAGCTGGCCAACCAGCTCGATTCTCCGTTCGCGATCATGATCAAGAAGCGCCCCGCGCACAACGAATCGGTCATCACGCACGTCATCGGCGAAGTCGAGGGTTATACCCCGATTATCATCGAGGACATGATCGACACCGGTACGACGATCGTGAACGTCGTCGAGGGCCTGAAGGAGCGCGGTTCGGAGGACGTTTACGTCTGCGCGACGCATCCGCTCTTCTCCGGCAACGCCCTGCAGAAGCTCGATCACCCGAGCATTCGCGAGGTCGTCGTGACGGATTCGATCCTGCTGCCGAACGACCGTTCGGACCGTTTCAAGGTGCTGTCCGTCGCGCCGATGCTGGCCGAAGCGACCCGCATCATCACCGAAGGCGGCTCGATCAGCACGCTGTTCAAGACGGCGGGCGTATAGACCTAAGCAAAGCATGCTAGGCGCGGCACCCTGCGCGATTTGCGCGGGAGCCGCGTTTTTATTTGCTCGGCGGCTGCCGATGGCCGAGGCAGGGACTACGCGCGCTGCGCTTGCCGGCGGACAAGCCGCGACACGCCCGGGCGGTCCTTTTTCATTTGATGGATGCCATTGCTGTGTTATAATCGGTTTAACATATGCCGGTCCGGCCGAGGACCGGCGGCTCGCCGCGGGCGGCAGCCAACGAACCGCGATGCAAGCGAACGAATCGAACAAACTATTATACGACCGGGGGGAGGTGCCTTGACGATGAATCCGCGCAAGCGTATGGTCGCCGGCCGCCGCACCAAAGTCATTCCGTTGTCGCTGGACGCGACGTTTTTCTTTGAGCGCGCCGTCCAGTCGCTGGACCGCTATCATTACGACAAGGCGCTCAAGTATTTCCGCCGTGCCGTCGAATACGAGCCGGAGAATCCGGTGAATCACTGCAACATGGCAGGCATCCTGTCCGAGATGGGGCGCTACGAGGAGTCCAACGATATCCTGCGGTCGGTGCTGGAGCGCATCGATCCGGGCATGACGGAGTGCCATTATTATCTGGCGAACAACTATGCCAACATGGAACTCTTCGAGGCTGCCGAGGAGTCGCTCGTCACGTACCTGGAGAACGATCCGGACGGCCAGTTCCTCGACGAGGCGGACGAGTTGCTCGATCTGCTGGTTTACGAGCTCAAGCGTCCGACCAAGCTGTCCACGATCAAGGCCAAGGAGAGTCTCTACGAGCACGACAAGGCGAGGGAGCTGCTGGAGGCAGGACGTTTCTCCGAGGCCGTGCGGCTGCTGGAGGATATCCTGATCCAGAAGCCGGACTTCCTCGCGGCGCGCAACAATCTAGGGCTTGCCTATTATTATATGGGCTTGTTCGACAAGTCCGTGCAGACGATCGGCGAGGTGCTTAAGGCGGAGCCGGGTAATTTGCACGCGCTTTGCAACCTGGCTATTTTCTATCAGCACGTGAACCGGCGCGAAGATCTCGCTGCGCTGCTGAGCCTTTTGAAGAAGACGATTCCGATTCATCCCGAGCATGTATTCAAGCTGGGCACGACGATGGGAATTGTCGGCGAACACCGCGAAGCGTACATTCACTTCAACAGGCTGCTACGCAAAGGCGAGCTGTCCTCGGAGCCGAGCCTGCATCACTTCGCGGCCGTCGCATCTGCCAATATCGGAAGGTTGGACGAGGCCGAGCGACACTGGCTGCAGGCGAGGCGGCTGGACGCGTCGCCGGCCGTCGCTGATTTCTATCTGGGCAAATTGGCTAAGGTAAGACAGGGAGAAGCGAGTCCGCCGACCCAGTACCACTACCATATGCCGTTCGACGAGCAGTTTCGCGAGTGGGAAAAGCACCCCGAGCGGATCTCCGAGACGCTCAAGAAGGATCCGCTCGTGCGCTCCTCATTTTTCTGGGCGCTGCGCCACGGCGATCGCCGGACCAAGATGCAGGTCATCCAGGCGCTGGGTCTGGTTGCCGACGAAGAGGTCATCGAGGCGCTGAAGGCATTTCTCGTCGACGCGGAGGAAGAGGACGACCTGAAGCGGGTCGCCGTGCTCGTGCTGCGCTCGATTGGCGTCGAGGACGCGCTCGCGGTCGTCTTCGACGGCCGGTCGCTCACGCTCGACGCGAGGCGCAGGTCCGCCAGGCTGCCGGTCTGGGACAGCGACTGGCAGGGCGTGCTGGAGCAGGCGATGGAGCGAATGGCCGGACGGTACGACGTCGTGCAGCAGCATGACATGATGACGCTGTGGGTCGATTATCTCTCCCGCGTCTATCCGGATGTGCCCAAGCTTCGCAATGCGGCAGGCTGGGCTGCGGCGCTCGAATATTGGACGGCGAAAATGCACCGCAGGAGCATTACATACGCCGAGCTGATGGACGTATACGGCGCTTCGCAGGCTAGCATCAGCCGTTATGCGGGACGAATCGACGAGGCTTGCGGCATCCGCGAGAAGTTGAAGCTGACGAACCGCGCATTTCAGGATCGCCCTTAATCAGGAAATATCTCAACAATAGGCCGAGGAGGACCAGAACGCATGACTATCTATAAGAGCATCGTAATCGGAACAGGACCGGCGGGCCTCACGGCCGCCATCTATTTGGCGCGCGCGAACATGAACCCGCTGGTCATCGAAGGCCCGGAGCCGGGCGGACAGTTGACCACGACGACCGAGGTCGAGAACTTCCCCGGCTTCCCCGAAGGCATTATGGGACCCGACCTGATGGCCAACATGCGCAAGCAGGCGGAGCGCTTCGGCGCGCAGTTCCGCACGGGCTGGATCAACTCGGTCGAGCTCGGCGAGCGGCCGTTCACGCTCCATCTCGAAGGCGGCGAGACGCTGCAGGGCGAGAGCCTCATCATCTCGACGGGCGCTTCGGCCAAGTACCTGGGCATCGCCGGCGAGAAGGACAACGTCGGACGCGGCGTCAGCACGTGTGCGACCTGCGACGGATTTTTCTTTCGCAACAAGAAGATTATCGTCGTCGGCGGCGGCGACTCCGCGATGGAAGAAGCGAATTTCCTGACGCGCTTCGCTTCGGAGCTGACGCTGGTTCACCGCCGCGAGGAGCTGCGCGCTTCGAAAATCATGCAGGACCGTGCGCGGGAGAATCCCAAGATCGATTGGGGACTCGACAAGACGCCGCTCGAGGTCGTCGCAGGCCCGCTGGGCGTCACCGGCCTGAAGGTCCGCGACAACAAGACGGGCGAAGAAGAAGTGCTGGCAACGGACGGCGTCTTCATCGCCATCGGCCATACGCCGAACACCAAGTTCCTCGGCGGCCAGGTCGAGACCGACGAGAACGGCTATATCGTGACGAAGCCGGGTTCCTCCGAGACCAATATTCCGGGCGTATTCGCTTGCGGCGACGTGCAGGATACCAAGTATCGCCAGGCGATCACCGCCGCGGGCAGCGGCTGCATGGCCGCGCTCGATTGCGAGAAGTATCTCGAGGGAAGCATGGTTCACGACTGGAGCCAGACGCTGGGCTGATCGGCAGAATGAGGCGCGCCGGCCTTGAGGTCGGCGCTTCTCGCTTGATGACTTATCCAATACTTTCAAGAGGTGTCTAACACTATGTCTCAATCGCTATACGTTGGCGTCGACCTGGGCGGCACGACGATCAAGATTGGTCTTTGCAACCACCTCGGCGAGCTTCTGCGGACCTATGAAGGACCGACCGAGACCGAGCTCGGCACCGACCGCATTTTGGACAATATCGCGGCTTACGTGCATTCGCTCGTGCCTCCCGGCACGCCGGAGTGGGAGCAGGTTCACGGCATCGGCATCGGCATTGCCGGCTTCCTCGACATTCCGGGCGGTGTCATCAAGTTCTCCGCGAACCTGCCTTTCCGGCAAGTGCCGGTCCGGCATATCATGGAGGAGAAGCTCGGCAAGCCGGTCAAGATCAACAACGACGCCAACGTTGCCGCGTTGGGCGAAGTGTGGGGCGGCGCAGGCCGCGGCGTGCATAATTGCGTGTGCTACACGCTCGGCACCGGCGTCGGCGGCGGCATCATCGTGAACGGCCGGCTGATCGAGGGCTTTAACGGCATGGCGGGCGAGCTGGGCCATATCTCCATCGTCCCCGATCTTGAGGCCATCCAGTGCGGCTGCGGCCAGATGGGGTGCCTCGAGACGGTATCGTCGGCGACCGGCATCATCCGCATGGCGAACGACGCCGTGGCGCGCGGCGACCGGACTTCGCTGTCGCTCGTCGACAAGATCATGGCGAAGGACGTATTCGACGCTGCGAAGGCGGGGGACGAAGTGTCTCAGCGCATCGTGGCGCGGGCGGCCTTCTACCTGGGCAAGTCGATGGCGGCGCTCGCGGTCATCGTCAATCCGCAGCGGTTCATCATCGGCGGCGGCGTGAGCAAGGCCGGCGAATATCTGTTCGAGCAGATCCGCGAGACGTTCGAGAAGTTCTCCACGGATACGGCGAAGGAAGGCGTGGACATCGTTCCTGCCGAGCTGGGCAACAATGCCGGCGTCGTCGGCGCGGCCGGACTTTTCTTATACGCTTAATTCGATTGAGAGGCGCCTGCTTGTCCGGTCAACGGCGGTCAGGCGCTTCGCATGTGGCAGGGAGGGATGCACGTGGACACTACGAACTCGACGGTATCAAGGCCGACGCTCGTCATCATCACGGGGATGTCGGGCGCGGGCAAGACGATCGCGGTGCAGAGCATGGAGGATCTCGGCTTTTTTTGCGTCGATAACCTGCCGCCGGTGCTCATTCCGAAGTTTGCCGAGCTTATCGATCAATCCCAAGGCCGTATCGGCAAAGTCGCGCTCGTCATCGACCTCCGCGGCCGGGAGTTTTTCACGGCGCTGTCCGAGTCGCTGAACTATATTCGCGAGCACTATACGCTGCACTACGAGATCCTGTTTCTCGACGCGACCGATTCGGTACTCGTCCAACGCTACAAGGAGACTCGCCGCAGGCATCCGCTCGCGCCAGAAGGGATGCCGCTCGAAGGCATCCATGCCGAGCGCAAGCTTCTTGAGGATCTCAAGGGCTGGGCGACGCAGGTCATCGACACGAGCAGCATCAAGCCTGCCCAGCTCAAAGACAAGATCATCTCAAGGTTCACCGAAGAAGGCCGCAATTCGCTGGCCGTCAACGTCACGTCGTTCGGCTTCAAGTATGGCGTGCCGATCGACGCGGATCTGATTTTCGACGTGCGCTTTTTGCCGAATCCGCATTACGTGGAAAATCTGCGGCCCAAGACGGGGCAGGATGCCGAAGTTTACGACTACGTCATGAAGTGGCCGGAAACGCAGACGTTTCTCGCCAAGCTGCTCGATATGCTGCAGTATCTTATCCCGCTGTACCACAAGGAAGGCAAGAGCCAGGTCGTCATCGGCATCGGCTGCACCGGCGGCAAGCACCGCTCCGTCGCGCTCGCAGAGTATCTCGGCCGCATGCTGAGCGCAGGCGAGACCGAGGCAGTCCGCGTCAGCCACCGCGACGCAGAGAGAGACCGTCATGGCTAAGGCGGGGCAGGGCGCCAGGAAAGCCCGGATCGTCGTCATCGGCGGCGGTACGGGATTGTCCGTTATGCTCCGGGGACTCAAGCAAAAGCCCCTCGACATCACCGCGATCGTCACAGTAGCCGACGACGGGGGGAGCTCGGGCATTCTGCGCTCGGAGCTGCAGATGCCGCCGCCGGGAGATATCCGCAACGTGCTCACCGCGCTTGCGGATACCGAGCCGCTTCTGGCCGACATGCTTTCCTACCGCTTCATGGGCGGCGCGGGATTGGCCGGTCACAGCTTGGGCAATCTGATATTGGCGGCGATGACCGACATCTCGGGCGATTTTGTCGCCGGGGTCAGAGAGCTGAGCCGGGTGCTTGCGGTGCGGGGACGCGTGCTGCCTGCCGCCAATCAGGCGATCCTCCTGAAGGCCGAGATGGAGGACGGCAGCATCGTCGAGGGAGAGTCGCAAATTCCGAAGTCCGGACTTGCGATCAGACGCGTCTTCATCGAGCCGGCCGACGTTGAGCCGCTCGAGGAAGCGGTCGAGGCGATCGCCGAGGCCGACGCGATTCTGATCGGTCCGGGCAGCCTGTACACGAGCATTATGCCCAACCTGCTCGTGCCCAAGCTCGCGGAGGCGATCCTGAACGCGCAGGCCGTCAAGATTTTCGTATGCAACGTCATGACGCAGCCCGGAGAAACCGACAACTACTCGGTCGGCGACCACCTCCATGCGATTCATGCGCATATCGGCCATCATTTATTCGACTATGTTATCGTGAACAACGGGGAGATCCCCCCGCAAGTGCACAGCATGTATGCGGAGCAGGGCTCGGCGGCCGTCCATCTGGACCTGGACGAGGTGGAGCGGCGCGGTTACAAAGTGATCGCCGACCGCCTGGTGCTGTTCCGGACCTATCTGCGCCATGACGCCGCGAAGCTGAGCGAGCATATCTACCAGCTGGTGGAGGACTGGATGCTGAGAAAGGAGTGAAGGCGACGTGTCGTTCGCCGCGCAGACCAAAAAAGAATTGACGCTCGTGGAGTCCGAAGGCTGCTGCGATATCGCCGAGCTGTCGGCGCTAATCCGGATGAACGGCTCGGTGTCGCTGACCAACAAGCGAATCGTGCTCGACATTTCCACTGAAAACGCGGCCATCGCCCGGCGTATTTATACTTTGATGAAGCGGCACTATCCCGTGCCGACCGAGCTGCTCGTACGCAAAAAGATGCGGCTCAAGAAAAACAACGTCTACATCGTTCGCGTGCCTGCAGGCGTCGAGCAGCTGCTCGGCGAGCTGAAGATCGCGAGCGCCGGCTTCCAGTTCAATTCGGATATCGACAAGGATCTCGTGCGCAAGCCTTGCTGCAAAAAAGCTTACCTGCGCGGCGCCTTCCTCGCCGGCGGATCCGTGAACAATCCGGAGGGCTCGTCTTACCATCTGGAGATCGCCTCCATGTACGAGGAGCACTGCAAGGCGCTCGTGGATCTCGCGAACAAGTTTCACCTCAACGCCAGGTTCATCGAACGCAAGAAGGGCTTCATTTTGTACATCAAGGAAGGCGAGAAAATCATCGAGTTCCTCAGCATCATCGGCGCGCACCAGGCCCTGTTCAAGTTCGAGGACGTACGCATCATGCGGGACATGCGCAATTCGGTTAACCGGATCGTGAACTGCGAGACCGCGAATCTCAACAAGACGATCGGAGCCGCCGTCCGCCAGATCGATAACATCAAGCTGCTGCAAAAGGAAGTCGGACTCGAGAACATACCCGACAAGCTGCGCGAGGTCGCGGAGATCCGGCTTATGCATCCCGATATGAACCTGAAGGAAGTCGGGGATATGCTGAAGGGACAGGTCAGCAAATCCGGCGTCAATCACCGGCTTCGCAAAATCGACGAATGGGCCGAAAAAATACGGGGCGGGGCTTTATAAGCCTGTGGCACAACCAAGCGCTCTAATGCTATAATAGATAACAAACCATGTGCGGTGGGTCCCGTGTACCGGGATGAGAACAAAGACAGGGGGATTCGTTCCATGACGAGACAGCCGGTTGTTGTTCGGCTTAAGACGGGGCTTCACGCCAGACCGGCGGCCTTATTCGTGCAAGAAGCCAATAAATTCTCCTCTGACGTGTTCGTGGAGAAGGAAGACAAGCGCGTGAACGCGAAGAGCATCATGGGTATCATGAGTCTGGCGATCAGCTCGGGCACTGAAGTATCCATTAGTGCGGAAGGTTCGGACGCAGAGCAAGCTGTAACCGCTTTAGTCCAACTGGTCAGCAAGGAAGAGCTGGAGAACCAATAACAAGCAGATGCGCGAGCTCCCGGACGGGGGCTTTTTGCTTTTTTCGGACTATTTTTTGGTTGGGCTGCAACCTTTTGCCTATAATATCCGTTGGAGTAGACAAACCTGAATATGGAGGCGTCTATAATGGGTAAAAGGACCGTGCAAGTGGCATTACTGGCCGTAACGATGGTAGCTGCAGGTTGGTTCGGAGCGACGAAGCTGGGGGCGGATCAAGCATTGGCGGAGACAACAGGCACCGTACAAGCGGCAAACGTTCAAAACGCAGTGACGGTAGGGGCCGAGGGCTCGATAAAGGTGGACCCGGACGTGGCTTACTTGAGCTTCGGCGTAGACGCGCGAGGCAAGACGGCGCAGGAGGCCCAGCAGGCCTCGGCGGCGAAGTTCGCGGCAGTCGAGAAGACGCTGTACGACACGTACAAGATCGATAAGAAGGACGTGCAGACGACAAACTTCGGCGTGCAGCCGGAGTACAACTATACGGAAAAGGATGGCCAGGTGCTTAAGGGCTATCTTGCGACGCATTCGGTGCGCGTCGCTTACCGCGACCTCGCCGGCATCGGCAAGCTGCTGGACGCGGTATCCGCGGCAGGCGCGAACCGGGTGGACGGCGTGCAGTTCGGCACGGAGAAGCAGGACCAATATGAGCTCGATGCGTTGAAGAAGGCGATGACCAATGCAGGCGCGAAGGCTTCGGTACTCGCGACGTCGGCCAGCCGCACACTGGGACCGGTCATCAACATCGTGCAGGGCAACGCGGCGAACGTGCCGATCGTCACTGCCAACTTCGATCAGATGAAGATGGCCACGGCATCCGCTGCAGGAGTCTCATCCTCCGTGCAAAGCGGACAGATCGAGATTTCGGCGAGCGTGACGGTGCAGTACCAATTGAAGTAATAAGCGTCGCGCGCGGCGCGGGAAGAGCCGCTCTCCGGTTGGAGGGCGGCTTTTATGTTGTGGAGGAAGCGGGCGGTAAGCGAGAGGGGACGCGGGCGAATATGACCGGAAAAACCGGATAACTGATGCGTGAGCGTGGGTTAGGCTGGAGATAGCCGGAAAAACCGGATAACGGTCTTGACCCTCCCCTTGGAGGAGGCCGTACGATCGGAATATCCCATAGGAGGTGTTCGCATGCGATATACGGTAAAGGAAATGTCGGCATTGTCGAAAGTAACGATCAAGGCGCTTCATCATTATCACAAGATCGGCTTGCTCGTACCGGCGGAGGTCAGCGAGGCGGGCTACCGGCTATACGGCCAGGAGGAGATCGAGCGGCTGCAGGAGATTTTGTTCTACAGAGAGCTGGAATTTCCGCTTGAGGAGATCAAGCGGTTGTTGGCCGGGGCGCCGGATCGTCTGCATATCCTTGAAAATCAACGCGAGCTTATTCGAGAGCGACAGCGGCGCATGGAGCGTCTGTCCGTCACGCTGGAGGCTTCGATCGTGTCGGCGCGGGAGGGGGCTGCTCTGCCGGCTGCTGAATTGTTTGCCGGATTCGGCACGGCGGAGGAATGGGAAGCGGCGCTGGCGGAGCAGCGGCGGCATCTGAAGGAAACGTACGACTTTGAGCTGCCCGGCGCAGAGGCGATCGACCCCATAAAGCTGAATCGACAAGCAGCCGAGGCGGCGAGGTTTATGGAGAGCATGGCAAACGCGCTTCGCGAAGGACGCGCACATGACGATAAAGGAGTGCATTCACAAATCGAACGTCACCTGGCTGCACGCGCGGAGGAGGGGCAGGCTGTAAGCCCGGACGATTATGCGGCGCAGACCCATTTTTTCCTAGGCGATGCTTTCCACCGGGGGATGCTGGAGTCAATGCAGATCGGCCTGTCCTACTTTATGTGCCTTGCCGCGGAATCCTATTCGCAAGCTGCTCGTCGCACGCCATGAAAAAGCCCCCTTTGCGGCCGGTAAACCGGCAACAGAGGGGGCTTTTGATAGATGGATTAAGCCTTGAGGCGGTGCTCGAGGTTGCGCAGTTCAATGGCATCCTCCAACAGCTCGATGAACTCGTTGGACAAGTTCATTTTTTTCGCTTCGCGATAAACCTCAAGCAGATGCTCGTCCTTGAGCGGGCGGAGCAGGGAGGCTTTATCCTTAAGCGTACGTGCGATCATATGGCTTGAATCATCGTTAAAAGTATGGGACGGCGGGATCGGGTTCTCGGATGAGTGACGCGGCACCAAGTGCAAGGAATGATAAGATTGGTTCATTGTAAATCTCCCTTCCGGCTTGCTGTCCAATTCCTATTCCATAGCAATATATGGGGGGAAATGGTACGACTTGTGATTATAGAATAACATGCATAAGAGCGTCCGAAGAGGGGGCACTCGAGTTGTTAAATTTCCCTTGACGAAAATAACGATTTGTGTTAATGATTCAACTTCACCAATACAGGAAGCAGGCCTTACCCTTACTTACCCAAATATCGTTCAACTTTCGCCGGAAATTCAGACAAACGGCGTTTACAGTATAATTGTGAGAATGGCGACAAAGCGGACAGCGGATATATAACGGAACAGCCGCCCGTGATTATTGACGGAACCTTGTGATATTGACTAAGCTGGGGCGGCCCCCCTGCGGGCAAAATACCGGGGGTGGACCAGAGATGAGGCCGTTGCGTTCGCGATATTACCACAAGCTGATCCTGTTTGCCGTATGCCTGATTACGCTGCCTGTCGCCGTGGTCGGCGGCTTTTCCTATTATCGTTCTTCCGATACGATCCAGGAAAAGGTGAATGGCAGCTCCTTGCAGCTGTTGATGCTCACCAGACAGCAGGTGGAGCAGATTCTGGTAACAGCCGATAATGCCCTGACGCAGCTCGCGTCCAGCTCCACGCTCTCCAAAGCGCTGAACAACGACGTATCCGCGCTGAACCGCAGCGACAACGTTCAGCTGATCAATGACCTGCGGGAAGGAATGGGCCGGATCAAGCTCCATGACAGCGGCACGGGAGAAGTGAAGTTCGTGCAGTTGCGCTATGCCTGGAGTCTGTCCACGACCTTCGGCTTTGTCAAATACGATCCGGAGGAGCGGGATTGGCGGGATGCCGTTCGTTTAAAAAAAGGCGCGTACTGGACCATCGGCGAGCAGGCAATCAGTTATGTCAAGCCGCTGCCGGCTGTATCCTTGGACCCTTCCGCCGTCGTGAGCCTGAGCATACCATACGCCGACATCAGCCGTTATCTGACTCCCCGACAGGAGATGGGGATGCCGTTCGTTTATGACCGGGAATTTCATATGATCCATGACCAGCTGCCGCTGGCCGATGAGCAATTGCCGGATTTGGACCGCTATGCGAAGCAGATCGAAGACACCGGGCTTCAGCAAGGGTTGATACCCGTGCGCGTGAACGGCGAGAGCTACAATATTATTTTCACCAAATCGGATTATAACGGGGGATGGACTTACGCATCCTTCATCTCCGTCAGGGAGATGACGAAGGAAGCGGAAGCCATCAAGTGGTTCACGCTAGCGGTCTGTCTGCTGGTGGTGACTGCCGGCGTTGCGCTTTCCCTTCCGGGCACCAGAAGCATTTACGTGCCGGTAAGGCGCTTGTACGACCAGGTTGTCGTCGCTCCGGGGCGCGGCAAGCCCGTCGAGGTCAAGGATGAATTCGAAGAGATCGGCGAGAAGGTCAGGCATATCCTCCTCAGCGAGAAACGTTTGAACAGCGAATTGGAGCATCAGCGCAAGCAGCTTAACGACTTTCTGATGCTGAAGCTTTTCCTGGGAGAAGCCAGACCGAAGGAGATCGAAGACAAACTGGGAGCGAACGCGTCGCAGTGGGCCGAAATGAATGTCGTCGTGGTCGCGATCGACACGTGGGAGGGGACGCGTTACGGCGAGAGCGACCGAAACCTGCTGTTGTTCGCAGCCGGCAATATCGTGTCCGACCTGGTCATGCCCGAGCACCGGCTGCTTGCGCCCATCGTCTCTGACCAGTCCATTCTGTTTCTCTTCGGCAGCGCATTCGACTCCCGCGAAGCGCATGGACAGCTGCTGGACAGCCTTACCGGGAGCATTCAGCAGATGATCAAAGCCTACCTGAAGCTGCAAACGAGCATCGGCATCAGCCGCGCCTTCCACAGCCTGTCGGGGGCCGGCAGAGCTTACAAAGAGGCGCTGAACGCGCTTGATTATCGCATCAAGCTCGGATATGAATCCGTTCTGTATATGGATGACGTGTCGCTGAGCCGGCGTACGGTTCCGGAGTATCCTGAAATGCTGAAGAACGAACTGGTCGACGCCATCAAGCTTTATGACCGTGAACGGGCTTGCGGGCTGCTTCGGCAGTTTTCCGCGGAAATCTTCAGCAACCCGATGTCGAATCGCGAGTACCGGATGATGATGATCGTGCTCCTGGCCGATCTCCTGAAGCTGCTGCGGGAATTCGGCGAGCTGCCGCAGGCTCTGTTCGGGGAGGAAAAATCGCTGTTCGACCAGGTATTCGAGCTGCGGACGCCGGACGAGATGATCCAATGGTTCAACGAACGCCTCATTATTCCCGCGATCGGGCTGCTGGAGGAAATGAAGGCGACCCGGCACCGCAGCATCTCCAGCGAACTGATCCGCATGGTTCAGGAGGAATACGATACCGATCTGACCTTGGAGGCATGCGCATCCCGTCTCCACTATCATCCCGATTATGTCCGGCATGTCTTCCGGCGCGAGGCCGGCATGCCCTTCGGCGAATATCTGGCCTTGCACAGGCTGAGCGTCGCCAAGACGTGGCTGGCGGAGACCTCCATGAAAATAGCCGAGATCGCGGAAAGGCTGCAGTATACGAACTCTCAGAACTTTATCCGGTACTTCAGGAAAATGGAGGGGATGACGCCGGGACAATACCGCAATGCCCAATACGACGAATACGACGCGGACCGCCGATAACGGCGGCCGCGTTTTTTTGCGCGGCGGCCAAAGCCGCCGTGGATCATTTCCGAGCCGCGCCTGATCATTTCCGGACACCGGCCGTGGCTGCGCGTTAGAGCCGAACCGGATTATTGCCCGAACCGCCGCGCGTTCCGTATGCTGAAGCTGCTCATGAGCCGGCTCAACGAAATGGAGGCAAACAAGATGAAGCAACCGGATTCCCTGGCGTCATCCATGATAAGTCCTGCGCCTCTGGCAAGAAGGCGGGCGCTCAGACGGGAGCTGTGGACGCGACGCATCCGTATGGTCAGGATGGACTATTGGCTCTACCTGATGCTGCTCCCGGGACTCTTATATTTTCTCGTATTCAAATATATCCCGATGTGGGGCGTGCTGCTGGCCTTTAAGGATTACCAGCCGTTCAGCGGCTTCTGGGGCAGCCCTTGGGTGGGTTTCAAGCATTTTGAGCGTTTTTTCACGGATCCTTCCTTCTGGATTCTGTTCCGCAACACGTTCATTATCGCCTTCTATAATCTGGTCTTCTTTTTCCCGCTGCCCATCATCGTCGCGCTGATGCTCAACGAGATCAAGAACGAGACGTTCAAGCGTCTGGCCCAGACCTTCATTTATGTACCTCACTTCTTCTCCTGGGTGGTCATATCGGGCATCACCTACATCATGCTGACCACGGAGGGCGGCATTGTTAATCAGGTCATCGAATTTTTCGGCGGGGAGAAGATCAATTTTCTGCTGAGCGAGAATTGGTTTCGCACCATTATTACTTCCCAGGCGATCTGGAAGGAAACGGGCTGGGGCACGATCATTTTCCTGGCAGCGCTGGCAGGCGTGGATCCCTCCTTGTACGAGGCGGCGCGGATGGACGGCGCCAACCGGTTCAAGCAGCTCCTGCACATTACGCTTCCCGCCATTCGCAGCACAATCGTCATTCTGTTGATTCTCCGGCTGGGCAACTTCCTTCATCTCGGCTTCGAGCAGATCTATCTGATGCTGAACGGCATGAACCGGGACGTAGGGGAAATCTTCGATACTTATATCTACACCAACGGCATTCAGCGCGGCTTGTTCAGCTATACGACGGCCGTCGGACTGTTCAATTCCCTGGTGGGGCTGGTGCTGATCGTCATTTCCAATAAGCTTGCCAAAAAATTCGGCGAAGAAGGCGTGTACTAGCCTTCCGCGTCCAGCAGAAAGGAGCTTGGCCATGATCCGCGAGTATAGTGCGGCAAGCAGGCTGTTTACCGCATTCATTTACATCGCCGTCGGTTTATTCGCGCTGGTAACGATCATCCCCTTCATTCATCTGATCGCGGCTTCCCTCACGACGGCAGAGGAGCTTCGGGAAAAATCGTTTATTTTGTTTCCTCGCGTCATTTCCTGGGATTCCTACGCTTACATTCTCAGCACGAATACGGTCCTCCGCAGCATGGGGGTTACGGTGCTGATCACCGTGACGGGAACGTTCGTGAATATTGCCATGACCACGCTCATGGCCTATCCGCTGGCGCACAAGACCCTGCTGGGCCGGGACCGCATCATGCTCCTCGTGCTGTTTACCATGATATTCAGCGGCGGCATGATTCCGTCTTTTATCCTGGTCAAGCAGCTGGGCATGCTTAACACTTACTCGTCGGTCATTATTCCCGGCGCCATCAACGCTTTTAATCTCATCGTCATTAAAAACTTCTTTCAGCAGCTGCCCGACGGTCTCGAAGAATCGGCCAAGATGGACGGCGCGAGCCATCCTTATATTTTGGCCCGGATCGTGATACCGCTGTCCCTGCCCGCCATCGCCACGTTCTCCCTGTTTTATGCGGTGGGCCATTGGAACGCGTTTCTGGCGCCGATTCTTTATCTGAACGATCCCGATAAGTGGCCGGTGCAGGTGCTGATGCGGCAGATCGTCATCCTGTCCCAAGGGGGCGTGGGCGACGCCACGGACATGGGCCCGGACTTCGTGCTTCCGCCGGAGCAGACGCTCAAATCCGCGGTCATCGTTTTCGCCAATCTGCCGATCCTCCTGGTCTATCCGTTTTTGCAGAAGCACTTCGCCAAGGGCGTGCTGTTGGGCTCGGTAAAAGGCTGATCGGCCGCAGGGCTGCCGGCTTTTCACATATGCGGTACACTTTAAACAAAGGGAGAGGTTGTCAGGATGAAAAGATGGAACAAGCTTTTGCCGGTCATCGGCGTAGGTGCGATGTCGGCGGGGCTGCTGGCCGGCTGCGGAGGAAATAACGAGGGGGCGGCAAGCGCGCCGTCGGGCGGCACCGCAGCTGCCGCTTCTTCAGCCGCTTCGGAGACGGCCAAGGAGCCGGTCGCGATCTCCATGATGATGCCGTATTACTCCACGGAAGCGCCCAAGAACAATCCGATCGTCAAGAAGCTGGAGGAAATGACGAACACCAAGCTGGATATCACCTGGGTGCCGGACGCGGCGTACAAGGATAAACTGTCCGTCAGTCTGGCCTCCGGCGATCTGAAGCAGGCGACGGTCATCTCCCATCTGGACGGGGTTATTTACGCGCCGGCGGTTGTAAGCGGTGTCCGTTCCGGCGCCTTCTGGGAGATCGGGCCGATGCTGAAGGACTTTCCGAACCTCAGCGCCAAGCTCAACCCGGATGTCCTGCGGAATGCCTCCCATGACGGCAAGAACTACGCCTTGTATCGTCCTCGGGTACTGGCTCGCGGCGGAATCATCTACCGCAAGGACTGGCTGGACAAAGTGGGGCTCTCGGAGCCCAAGACGCTGGATGAGCTGTACGAGGTTATCAAGGCCTTTACGCTGAACGATCCGGACGGGAACGGCAAGAACGATACCTACGGTCTCGTGTCCCGCAAGGGCTTCAACGATTTTCATATGCTGGCGGGCTTCTTCGGGGCGGGCAACGACTACGAGGAGCGGGACGGCAAGCTGGTTCCCAGCTTTACGACGGAGGAGCAACTGAACGCACTGAAGTTTTTCAAGCGGCTCTACGACGAGAAGCTGGTGAACCCGGACTTCGCGGTGACGGAAGGCAACCAGTCCAGGGCGATGCTGGAGGGAGGCAAGGCGGGCATGATGATCTCCACCGCGCTCGACGATGCGCCGAGCATGGACGTCGCCGTCAAGAAAACCAATCCGCAGGGCGAAATCGACGTCATCTCGCGGATCGAGGGCCCGAAGGGCGAGCGGATCATGGCTTCTCCAGGCTACAACGGCATCTTCATGTTCCCCAAGAGCGCGGTGGAAACGGAAGAGGAGATGAGACAGATTCTCGGCTTCTTCGATAAGATGTTCGACGAAGAAGTCGCCAATCTGCTGGCCTGGGGCATCGAAGGGACGCATTATCATCTGGAGGACGGGTTGGTCGCCGCCACGGAGCAGGAGCTTGCTCTGCGGACCGAGGACAGACTGCCGATCGTTCAATTGTCCGTCGTCAGCGACGAGATCCCGACCCTGAAGGCGAAGGATACGCCGCTGGCCGGCAAGGTCAAGCAGATGTTCGCAGACAATGTGTCGATCGCGGTGTCCAATCCGGCGTTCTCCATCCAGTCGCAGACGCTCACCGAGAAGAGCGGCGAGCTCGATAAGATCAAGAACGATGCGCGGCTGCAATATATTTTGGGCGAGATCGACGATGCCGGCTGGAGCAAAGCTGTCGAGAAGTGGATGAAGGCCGGCGGTTCGCAGGGGATGGAGGAGCTGAACGCGGAGTATGTCAAGCTGAAGTGACCGGTTGCTAGATAGGCGCTGACCCTGCGTGCGGGTCAGTGCCTTTTTTTGTGGTTGGAGGCGATTCGTAGGCTGAGGCGGGATCGTAAGCCGCCCGGCCAAAGCAAAAGCCCCCGTTAACCGCCGGGATGCGGCGGACGGGGGCTTATAGCGATGGGAATGCGCTGTGCGGGTTCCTGTTAAACCTTCTCGATAACCTTGTCGACGAGGCCGTACTCTCTTGCCGTCTCGGCTTCCATGAAGTTGTCGCGGTCGGTATCCTTCTCGATGCGCTCGAGCGGCTGGCCCGTGCGTTCGGAGAGGATACGGTTCAGCTTGTCGCGGAGCTTGAGGATGCGGCGGGCGCGAATCTCGATGTCGCTCGCCTGTCCCTCGGCGCCGCCGAGCGGCTGGTGGATCATCACTTCGGCGTTCGGCAGCGCGAAGCGCTTGCCCTTGGCGCCCGCGGCGAGCAAGAACGCGCCCATGGAAGCGGCCATGCCGACGCAGATCGTGGAGACGTCCGGCTTGATGTACTGCATCGTATCGAAGATCGCCATACCGGCCGTAATGGAGCCGCCTGGGCTGTTGATGTATAAGTGGATGTCTTTCTCCGGATCTTCGGCCGCGAGGAAAAGCAACTGCGCGATGATGGAGTTGGCAACCACATCGTTGACCTGGGTGCCCAGGAAGATGATGCGGTCCTTGAGCAGACGGGAATAGATATCGTATGCCCGCTCTCCTCGATTAGTCTGTTCGACGACCATAGGGACAAAGCTCATTGCGTGATCCCTCCTCGGGGGTGTGGATAGTGGTGTGGCGGTCCTGGCTCCGACGTCTCCCGGAAAGGCGCGGGTTGACCGTGAATCCATTCTAATGGATCATGAACCCAATGTCAAAGAAAGTCAAACATAGGTCGAAAAAAAGCGCCCGTATGGCACGGGCGCGTCTGCTGCATCATAAGTTTCGGCAAAACTGCCTATTAGAGCGAATATGGCGCGCCCGTAGGGAATCGAACCCCAATCTCAGGCTCCGGAGGCCTGCGTCATATCCGTTGGACCACGGGCGCACGTCGATAACAGCAAGATTCATTATAGGCGATCGAATGGGGAAAAGCAAGGGCTTTGAAAAGGATTCAAACGGGGTAAAAAGGGTACGTGCGCTTCCCATGTCTGTACGGCTCAGCGGGACTCCCGTCCGTTACTCGCGAACTTATCTTGGGCTTGCAACGCGCGGTCGAATCCGATAAAATGAAAACAGGAAGTGGGACTTAAAATGTCACAGTGGGACGTAATCGGTCCCATACCGTGATTCCCCGTCGCATTCCGGCTATATTCATCCGGCACTTAAGGGAGAGACGGTATAGGATGCGGAACATTCTTGAGATGCAACAAAAGCTCGTGCCCGACATTATGCAGGTGCTGCAGAAGCGCTATGACATTTTGCGCCGTATCGGGGTCACGGGTACCGGCGGCAGGCGGACGCTGGCGGCCAGCCTGGAGCTGACGGAGCGGACGCTGCGGGCAGAGCTCGACCTGCTGCGGTCGCAGGGCCTTATCGAAGCGGGAACGACCGGGGTCAGCCTGACGGAACGCGGCCGCCGCTTGCTCGAAGAGATGGAGCCGATGGTAAGGGAGCTGTTCGGACTGTCCGATCTGGAGGCGGCGCTTCGCAAGCGGTTCGGCCTGAAGCAGGCGGTCGTCGTTCCCGGCGACTCGGACGTCTCCGAGGAGGCCAAGCGCGAGCTGGGCCGGGCGGGCAGCAAGGTGCTGCGCCGCGTCATCGGCCCCGGCGACATCGTCGCCGTCATGGGCGGCACGACGATGGCGCGCATGGCCTCGCAGTTCTCGGTGCCGTCGCCGCTGCGCGACAACTGGTTCGTGCCGGCGCGCGGCGGTCTCGGCGAGAGCGTGGACTACCAGGCCAACACGATCGCCTCCGAGCTCGCCAAGCGGACGGGCGCGCGGTACCGGATGCTGCACGTGCCGGATCATCTGAGCGAGGACGCCTACCAGACGATCATGCAGGAGCCGAACGTGCGGGAAGTCGTGGATATGATCCGCAGCGCGCGTATCGTGGTTCACGGCATCGGGGACGCTAGCGCCATGGCCCGCCGGCGCAAGCTCGACGCGGGCACCGTGCAGGAGATTCTGCGCGACGGCGCGCTCGCGGAGGCGTTCGGCTACTACTTCGACCGGGAGGGCGCGGTCGTCCACCGCATGGCGACCGCCGGGCTCCGCCTCGAGGACATAGAGGCCGCCGAGTCGGTCATCGGCATCGCCGGCGGACGCAGCAAGGGCGAGGCGATCGCCGCCGTTATGCGCTTCGGACACGACGACGTGCTCGTCACCGACGAAGCGGCTGCCGAAGAAGCGCTCAAGCATGCCGGCGTCTGACGCTGACGCCGGCACCCCAGGACCGGGACGAAGCTCCCGGTCCGGCAGAACAAGTGGTCTCGGCGCTCGTGCGCCTGACATAGATCAAATCTTATTTTCACAACCCAAGGAGGAACTATCAATGACGGTCAAAATCGGTATCAACGGCTTCGGTCGCATCGGTCGCAACGTATTCCGCGCTTCGCTCAACAACCCTGAGGTAGAAGTGGTCGCCATCAACGACCTGACGGACGTTAACACGCTGAAGCACCTGCTCAAATACGACACGACGCACGGCAAGCTGAACGCGACGGTCGAAGCGGGCGAAGGCGCGCTGATCGTAAACGGCAAGACCATCAAGGTATTCGCGGAACGCGATCCGGGCAACCTGCCGTGGGCATCCGTTGGCGCCGAGATCGTCGTTGAATCCACGGGTATCTTCACGGCGAAGGAAAAGGCCGAGCTTCACCTGAAGGGCGGCGCGAAGAAGGTCATCATCTCCGCTCCGGCTACGAACGAAGACATCACGATCGTTATGGGCGTCAACGAAGACAAGTACGATCCGTCCGCGCACACGATCCTCTCCAACGCTTCTTGCACCACGAACTGCCTGGCGCCTTTCGCTAAGGTTATCAACGACCAATTCGGCATCGTCAAGGGTATGATGACGACGATCCACTCCTATACGAACGACCAAAGCGTACTCGACCTGCCGCACAAGGATCTGCGCCGCGCGCGCGCCGCTGCAGAGAACATCATTCCGTCCACGACGGGCGCTGCGAAGGCCGTATCGCTGGTACTGCCTGAGCTGAAGGGCAAGCTGAACGGCATGTCGTTCCGCGTACCTACGCCT
Organism: Cohnella hashimotonis; assembly: GCF_030014955.1. NCBI lineage: Bacteria > Bacillati > Bacillota > Bacilli > Caryophanales > Paenibacillaceae > Cohnella > Cohnella hashimotonis. The sequence continues at coordinate 7,017,051 of NZ_JAGRPV010000001.1, read as the reverse complement.
AACGTATCCGTTACCGACCTCGTAGCCGAAGTTAAGGGCAACGTTACGGTCGACGAAGTCAACGCTGCGCTGAAGGCTGCCGCAGAAGGCCCGCTGAAGGGCATCCTGAACTACTCCGACGAGCCGCTCGTATCGAGCGACTACAACGGCGACCCGGCTTCCTCCACGATCGACGCGCTGTCCACGATGGTCGTCGAAGGCAACATGGTGAAGGTCGTTTCCTGGTACGACAACGAGTGGGGCTACTCCAACCGCGTCGTAGACCTGGCTGCGTTTGTCGCTTCGAAGGGTCTGTAAGAGTTACTTCATAGATGCATGTTAACGGCAAAGAGGAGACGCGAGCGCTCCTCTTTCCGTCCGTACGGGCATTACCAGATATCGGAGGGAGAGTCTGCCTTATGAACAAGAAGAGTGTCCGCGACGTGAACGTTTCCGGGCTGAAAGTATTCGTGCGCGTCGACTTCAACGTCCCTGTCGAAAACGGCGCGATCACCGACGACACGCGTATCCGCGAAACGCTGCCTACGATCAAATACCTGATCGAAAACGGCGCGAAGGTTATCCTGGCGAGCCACTTTGGCCGCCCGAAGGGCGAAGTCGTAGAAGAACTGCGCCTGACGCCGGTCGCTGCACGCCTGTCCGAGCTGCTCGGCAAGCCGGTTGTCAAGGCTGACGAAGCCGTAGGCGCTGACGTTCAAGCCAAGGTCGACGCGCTGCAAAACGGCGACGTGCTGCTGCTTGAAAACGTCCGTTTCTACCCGGGCGAAGAAAAGAACGATCCTGAGCTCGCTAAGCAATTCGCGGCTCTGGCCGATCTGTTCGTCAACGACGCATTCGGCGCCGCCCACCGCGCGCACGCGTCCACCGAAGGCATCGCTCACCACCTGCCGGCCGTATCCGGTCTCCTGATGGAGAAGGAGCTCGACGTGCTGGGCAAGGCGCTTAACGATCCGGACCGCCCGTTCACGGCGATTGTCGGCGGCTCCAAGGTCAAGGACAAGATCGACGTCATCGACAAGATGATCGAGATCGCCGACAACATCATCATCGGCGGCGGCATCTCCTACACCTTTTTCAAGTCCCAAGGCTACGAGATCGGTCAATCGCTGCTCGACGAGTCCAAGCTGGAGAAGGTTAAGGAATTCGTCGAAAAGGCGAAGCAGCTCGGCAAGAAGCTGTACCTGCCGGTCGACCTCGTCATCTCCGACGACTTCAAGTCCGACAAGAACATCGAGATCGTGAACATCGACGGCATCCGTCCCGACTGGGAAGGCGTCGACATCGGTCCGAAGACCCGCGAGATCTACGCGGACGTCATCAAGAACTCCAAGCTGGTCGTGTGGAACGGGCCGATGGGCGTTTTCGAAGTCGAAGGCTTTTCGAACGGCACGCGCGCGGTCGCGCAAGCTTGCGCCGACACGTCCGCATACACCGTCATCGGCGGCGGCGACTCGGCAGCGGCGGCGGAGAAGTTTAAGCTGGCAGACAAGATGGACCATATCTCCACCGGCGGCGGCGCGTCGCTCGAATTTATGGAGGGCAAGGCGCTTCCGGGTGTCGTAGCCCTTAACGACAAGTGAGGGTGAACCCATGAGCAGAACTCCGATCATCGCAGGCAACTGGAAAATGTTCAAGACCGTCTCCGAAGCGACCGCGTTCGTGTCCGAAGTGAAGGGCAAGGCGGAAGTCGCCGGCGTCGAGACCGTCGTCTGCGCGCCGTTCACGGCGCTGCCGGCGCTCGTCGAGGCGGTTAAAGGCACGTCGATCAAGATCGGCGCGCAAAACATGCACTATGAAGACAACGGCGCCTTCACCGGCGAGATCAGCGGCGTCTTCCTGAAGGATCTGGGCGTCGACTTCGTCATCATCGGCCACTCCGAGCGCCGGCAGTACTTTGCCGAGACCGACGAGACGGTGAACAAGAAGACGCACGCGGCGTTCAAACACGGCCTGACCCCGATCGTCTGCGTCGGCGAGAAGCTCGAAGAGCGCGAAGCCGGCAAGACCGACGAAGTCAACCGCGTACAGACGACGGCGGCGCTGGCCGGCCTTACCGCCGAGCAAGCTGCCGAGGTCGTCATCGCTTACGAGCCGATCTGGGCGATCGGCACGGGCAAGTCGTCGACGGCAACGGATGCCAACGACGCGATCAAGGCGATCCGCAGCGTCGTTGAAGGACTCTTCGGCGCTGAAGTAGCCGGCAAGGTCCGCATTCAATACGGCGGCAGCGTCAAGCCGAACAACGTCGCCGAGTACATGGGCGAATCCGATATCGACGGTGCGCTCGTCGGCGGCGCCAGCCTGGAGCCGGCTTCCTTCATCGCCCTGGTCGAGGGGGCGAAGTAAGATGGCCGCACCCAAACCGGTCGCGCTCATCATTCTGGACGGCTTCGGCCTTCGCGAGGAGACGCACGGCAACGCCGTTGCCCAAGCGAACAAGCCGAACTTCGACCGTCTGTGGGCGACCTACCCGCATACGCAATTAACCGCTCAGGGCGAGGCCGTCGGCCTCCCCGAGGGCCAAATGGGCAACTCCGAAGTCGGACACCTGAACATCGGCGCCGGTCGCATCGTTTATCAGGACCTGACGCGGATCACCAAGTCGATTCGGGACGGCGATTTCTTCGACAACGAGACGCTGCGGGGCGCCGTGAACCATGCCAAGACGAACGGCAAAAAGCTGCATCTGTACGGCCTTCTGTCGGACGGCGGCGTGCACAGCCATATCGCGCATCTGTTCGCGCTGCTCGAGCTGGCGAAGCGCGAAGGCCTGAACGACGTATACATTCATGCGTTCCTGGACGGGCGCGACGTGGCGCCGGACAGCGCGGTCGGCTACCTGACCCAGCTGCAGGCCAAGATCGAAGAGCTCGGCGTCGGCAAGATCGCCACCGTGCAAGGACGTTACTACGCGATGGACCGCGACAAGCGGTGGGATCGCGTCGAGAAGTCCTACCGCGCGATGGTGTACGGCGACGGCCCGACGGCGGTCGATCCGATCGCGGCGGTCAAAGCCTCGTACGAAGCGTCGGTCTACGACGAGTTCGTGCTGCCGACCGTCATCGTGGGCGCGGACGGCAAGCCAGTCGGCCTGGTCGAGTCGGAAGACGCGGTCGTGTTCTTCAACTTCCGTCCGGACCGCGCGATCCAGCTGTCCAACGTATTCACGAACGACGACTTCCGCGGCTTCGAGCGCGGCGATGGACGTCCGGTCGGCCTGTACTTCGTCTGCCTGACGCTGTTCAGCGAGACGGTCGGCGGGTTCGTCGCGTACAAGCCCAAGGAGCTCGACAACACGCTGGGCGAGGTGCTCGTGCAGCAGGGCAAGACGCAGCTGCGCATCGCCGAGACCGAGAAGTATCCGCACGTCACGTTCTTCTTCAGCGGCGGACGCGATCTGCAGCTGCCGGGCGAGACGCGGGTGCTGATCAACTCGCCGAAGGTCGCGACGTACGACCTGCAGCCGGAGATGAGCGCCTATGAGGTCGCGGACGCTGCGGTCAAGGAGATCGAGTCGGAGAAGCATGACGCGATCATCCTGAACTTCGCGAACCCGGACATGGTCGGCCACTCCGGCATGCTGGAGCCGACGATCAAAGCCGTCGAAGCGACGGACGCGTGCCTCGGCCGCGTCGTCGACGCGATCCTCGCGAAGGGCGGCGTCGCCGTCATCATCGCGGACCACGGCAACGCCGACATGGTCATCGACGATGCGGGCCGCCCGTTCACGGCGCACACGACCAACCCGGTCCCGTGCATCGTGACCAAGCACGGCGTGACCGTGCGCGACGGCGGCATGCTGGCCGACGTCGCGCCGACGCTGCTGACGCTGCTCGAGCTGCCGCAGCCGGCCGAGATGACCGGCCGCACGCTGCTCGCGCCGCTCGGCGAGTAATTCTCGCAGGAGGCGGCGCTTGCGGCCGCCTCTCCATGTCCGGGCAGTTGGGCGAGTACAGCATAGCGGGAGTTGGCGGCTTGCGGCCGCCTCTCCATGTCCGCTAAGACTGGGCGAACGGCGGCCGGACAGCAGGATTTCGAGGCATTCGCGCAAACGCCATTCTCCCGGCTTAAGATCCGCGCCGGACGACGGCAGGAATTCAGGCCTTGCGCGGCGAAGCTTGAGGGCGGGGCGGCGTATTGGTTGCGACTGTCTACCAATCAGTAGAAATAACTGCAATTTGGCAACTAATCGCTCCTGTCAGGCGCCTTCATGCGAAATAACGGTTAAAAAGCATTTAATTTGCAAAAATCCGAGGCAGTCGTCCCGATACAACGGAATTAGCTGCTTTTTAGCAACTATTTGTCTCCCTTCGGCATGCTAAGGCGCAAATAACTGCCTTTTGACAACTATTTCATCAGAAGAAGCGCCGCTCGAGCGGTTACCATTGTTCGGCACGCGACCGAGTTTTGGCACGCGACCGAGCTCAAACCGGCTAAGCAGTAACCTTCCATTAAAAACAAACCAAGGAGTGTTCACTCAAATGACGATTATCTCTGACGTCTATGCACGCGAAGTACTGGACTCCCGCGGCAACCCGACGGTTGAAGTAGAAGTCCGCCTGGAATCCGGCGCGTTCGGCAGCGCCATCGTACCGTCCGGCGCATCCACCGGCGCTTACGAAGCCGTTGAGCTTCGCGACGGCGACAAGGACCGCTACCTCGGCAAGGGTGTCGAGAAGGCCGTCGACAACGTCAACTCCATCATCGCGCCTGAGATCATCGGCTACGACGCGCTTGACCAAGTCGCGATCGACCGCAAGATGATCGAGCTCGACGGTACCCCGAACAAGGCGAAGCTGGGCGCCAACGCGATCCTGGCCGTCTCCATCGCCGTCGCGCGCGCTGCAGCCGACGCGCTGGACCTGCCGATCTACGCTTACCTCGGCGGCTTCAACTCCAAGACGCTGCCCGTGCCGATGATGAACATCGTCAACGGCGGGGCGCACGCCGACAACAACGTCGACGTGCAAGAGTTCATGGTGCTGCCGGTCGGCGCGCCTACGTTCAAGGAAGCGCTCCGCACGGGCGCCGAGATCTTCCACTCGCTGAAGAGCGTACTCAAGTCGAAGGGCCTGAACACGGCTGTCGGCGACGAAGGCGGCTTCGCGCCGAACTTCGGCTCCAACGAAGAAGCGCTGTCCACGATCATCGAAGCTATCGAGAAAGCCGGCTACAAGCCGGGCGTCGACGTGTTCCTGGGCATGGACGTCGCTTCCACCGAGTTCTACAAGGATGGCAAGTACCACCTCGAAGGCGAAGGCAAGTCATACACGTCCGCCGAGTTCGTCGACCTGCTCGCCAGCTGGGTTGACAAGTACCCGCTGATCACGATCGAAGACGGCTGCTCCGAAGACGACTGGGAAGGTTGGAAGCTGCTGACCGAGAAGCTCGGCGACAAGATCCAGCTCGTCGGCGACGACCTGTTCGTCACCAACACCGAGCGTCTGTCGAAGGGCATCGAGCAAGGCATCGGCAACTCGATCCTCGTCAAGGTCAACCAAATCGGCTCCCTGACCGAAACGTTCGAAGCGATCGAAATGGCGAAGACCGCCGGCTACACCGCCGTCATCTCGCACCGCTCCGGCGAGTCCGAAGACAGCACGATCGCCGACATCGCCGTTGCGACCAACGCCGGCCAGATCAAGACGGGCGCGCCTTCCCGTACGGACCGCGTCGCGAAGTACAACCAACTGCTTCGCATCGAAGACCGCCTGGCAGGCTCCGCCGTATACGCGGGCAAAAAGGCGTTCTACAACCTGAAGAACTTCAAGTAAGCCCGGCACGGCCCGCCGCGGCTGCGCGAATAGCATGACCTGACGATCCCCGGGGAACGCTGCCTATACGGCAGTGCTCTCGGGGATTGTTTTATTTCGTGCTATAATGAAAGCCGTTCAACCAGACTGCGGGGGATCTTCCGAAGTGAGAATCAAAAAGGTGTACCGGAACTATTTTCAGAACAATCTGTTCGTGAAAGTCATTCTTGTATTTACCGTCATCGTCAATCTGACGATCATTGCGTTTTCTTATTTTTTGTTCCACTTCAGCTCGGCCTCGATCGTGCGAAGCCAGCTGAACGACCAGCGAGAGGCGATGGACCGCGTCAATCTGTACATGGAAGCGAAGTACGATTGGGTTCAGAACGTTGTGCAGGACGTTTACCGGAACAACCTGCTGGCGGATAACGTGTCTTATCTGCTGCGGCATTCTTATCAAGAATACATTCAATATACGCTGGGCGAAAATTACGCCAACGGCAGCGCCAGCGCGGCCAATGCGCTCGAATACTTCGGGAATAAGCTCGGCACCGACTCCGACATCCGCAACCTGATCCTGTACAGCGCCGACCAGCAGCTCATGTACGTTTACAAATACGCCGGAAACCCGAAGCTGTACCAGACGAACGCCGCCCGCTCCTTCATTCCCGACATCATGTCGCTGGAGGGTCCCAACGCTTCGACGCCGAACGTGTGGATCCGCAAGGCGATCGGACAATGGGATACGCGGCTCTACGCGATGCGGAGCCAGATCAACGACAAAAGCACGCTCAAAAACGTCGGTCAGCTCATGGTGTATTTCGATTCCGAGATGGTTCGCCAGGCGTTGCTGCGCGTCTCGTCGCCTTTCAAAGGCACGCTCCTCGTCCTGACCCAAGACGGCAGCGTCATGTTCGACTCGTCCGGCAAGTATTACGGGCAAGCCTATCCGTATATGGACCAGATCAACGGCTCCCAGGACACCGGCAATACGGGAGAGCCGGTCTATATCTCGCGGCTGACGCAGAACGCGGCGGGCTATACGGTCGTTGGCATCGCGCCGAAAGCAGAGGTCGCGCAATCCTATGCGGGGCTGAAACGGGCGATCGTGCTGATCGGCGCCGTCTGCATTGCGTTTGCGGTCCTGATTCCCTCCCTGCTTATCGTCAACATTGCCAAGCGGACCAACAAGATCGTTCGCTTCATGAAGAAGGTTGAAGGCGGCGATCTGAGCGTTCGCCTTCAGGATGCCCGGGAGGACGAGCTCGGGCAGATCTCCCAGAGCTTCAACGAAATGGTGGAGGAGCTGAACCGGACGATCGACCGGGAATACAAATCGGAGATCAAGCTGAAGCAGACCGAGCTGGCCGCGCTCCAGGCACGGGTCAATCCGCATTTCCTTTACAACACGCTGGAAGTGATCCGGATGCGGGCGATGTCCCAAGGGGCGAGCGATGTCGGCGAGATGATATACAGCCTGGCCGCGCTGTTCCGCAACTCGGTCCGGGCGGGCCCGGACTGCACGCTCGGCGAGGAGCTGGAGACTTGCCGGCTGTACCTCGAGCTTTTCCGCATCCGGTTCAAGGACCGGATCTCTTATTCGATCGACTGCTCGCCTGCGTACGCTTCGGTCGCGATCCCCAAGATGCTGCTGCAGCCGGTGGTCGAAAATTATATCGTGCATGGCATGGAAAACGACCGGACCGACAACCGGGTCGCCATCGAGGTTACCGCGGAGGACGGCATGCTGCTGATCCAGGTGGTTAACAACGGCGCGCCGATCGACCCGGAGCGTCTGCGGCAGATCCGGACCGAGCTCGACTATCCAGAGCAGCGCGAGGGCTCTTTCGGGCTGAGGAGCGTGCATGAGCGGTTGAAGCTGATGTACGGGCCGGAATACGGCATCGGGATCGAGAGCGAGCCCGGCAAGGAAACCCGGGTCACGATCGGGATTCCGCTGGTCGAATAAGCGGTTTAAAGACCGAAGGACCGAGGGACCGAAGGAGGACGTTGCGAAAATGTACAAGGTATTTATCGTAGACGACGAACCGTTCATCATCGAAGGCCTTATCGACGCGATCGACTGGCCGGCCTTCGGTCTCGAAGTCGTCGGCAGCGCAGAGAACGGAGAGCAAGCGCTCCGCCGCATAGGTGAGACGCCCGTCGACCTGCTGATCACCGACATCTCGATGCCCCGCATGAACGGCCTGGACCTGATCCGCGCCGCACGCGAGAGCCGCCCCGACCTGAAGGCGATCATCCTGAGCGGCTTCAACGAATTCGATTACTTGAAGGAAGGCATGCGCCTCGGCATCGAGAACTACCTGCTCAAGCCGATTAACGTCAAGGAGCTGCACGATACGCTGAGCAACGCCGTCGAGAAGCTGAACAGCGTCCATACGGACGCGCTGCTGTCCCCGTACGACGTTCAGATCATGAAGGACAACACGCTGTACCGGTGGATCGGCGGCCGGATCTCGGAGGCGGAGTTCAACGAGCGTGCGGGCCTTCTGAATATCTCGTTGACGGATCCCTACGGCGTCATCGCCCTGCTGAGGCTCCCGTCCGCCGGCTCCGAAGCGCAGGAAGCAACGTTCGAGCGCGTCGCCCGCGCATTCGAGGGGAGCGCCTCGGTGTATCCTTTCCGCGACATGGACGGAGACGTCGTCATCGTGGCCGGCCTTCCTTCCGAAGAGGAGGCGGGGAAGGTGGAGCTGGTCCGCCGCGTACTGCCGCTGCTCGAAAAAGGCAGCCCGGGCGAAGCGGCGAGGCTGTCGCTCGGCGGCGTGCATCCGCTGCGGACGGCGATCGCGTCCAGCTATAGCGAGGCGAAGAAGGCGCAGGAATATTTCATGATCTATCCGGAGCGCGAATGGATAGACTATGCGGAGACGGAGCCGTTCAAGGAAGCGGAGACGTCCGAGTTCCCGATCGATTGGGAGGCTTGCCGCAAGCTGCTCGTCGCCAGAGACAAGGAAGGCCTGGCGGCGGCCGTCGAAGCGGATCTTGATCGGCTAAGGCGCCGGGAAGGCGTCACGCCGTCTTATCTGCTCGAAGTGGCGGTGGAGCTGATCGTCCGCTTCAAGATGGAGCTGAAGGCCATCAAGCATTCGGACGAGACGGAGATGTTCTCGCAGGGCTTCGCGCAGGTGAACGCGGCTTCGGACTATGCGGAGCTCGTCAGGGCGCTTCGATCCGTCGCGGAGCGCTGCGTGGATTCCCTGGTGAAGGACAGCCGCAGCCCGGTCGTGCTGCAGGTGCTCGAGGAGATCCACCGTCACTACGCGGACGAATTGTCTTTGAAGCAGCTCGGCGCACGATACCACATCCATCCGGTATACCTGGGGCAGCTGTTCCAGAAGGAGACGGGCGAGAGCTTCACCGAGTATATCAACAAATACCGGATCGAGCAGGCCAAGAAGCTGCTGAAGTCCTCTACGTTAAAAGTGCACGATATCGCTCGTCAGGCGGGCTATTGGGAGACGGGGTACTTTTACAAGCAATTCAAGAAGTACGTCGGCATCTCTCCGACCGAATTCAAAGGCCTGCATTGACGCACAATGAGCCAATATGAGCCTCCGGACTGCCAGCCGCGCAGTCCTTTCTTTATTTTGAACATGATTTATTAGGTTTGTGTTCTATTTGAAACTGCTTTCATGAATTAAAGTTGAATTGTTGCTTGAGGGAATCAGAAATAAGGGAGGGCACTAGAAACATGAGTAAAATGACTAGGAAAACCGGCCTGACGGCCGCGGCTACCGTAACCGCGCTGTCGCTCGCGCTGAGCGCTTGCGGCGGCAACGACGCCAAATCGGACAGCGCTTCGGACAAGCCTGTCGAGCTGATCTGGTACACGATCGGCACGCCGCAGAAGGACGTCGACACCGTCATGGCGGAAGTCAGCAAGTACACGCAAGAAAAGATCAATGCCACGATCAAGATGAAAATGATCGACTGGGGCGATTACACGCAGAAGATGCAGGTGCTCGTCGCTTCGGGCGAACCGATGGACATCATGTTCACCTCGGCCGGCGGCTTCGACTACGTACAAAATGCCCGTAAAGGCGCGTTCCTCGAGCTCGACGAGCTGCTGGACAAGTACGGCCAAGGCATCAAGGACACGATCGATCCGGGCTTCCTGAGCGGATCCAAGGTCGACGGCCACAACTACGGCATCCCGGCCAACAAGGAGCTCCCGCAGCTCGAAGTATGGCGCTTCAACCAGAACCTCGTCGACAAGTACAAGCTGGAAACGACCGGCGTCCGCACGCTGGATAGCCTCGAGCCGCTGCTGAAGACGATCAAGGCGCAGGATCCGTCGATCACGCCGTTCGCGATGGACAAGAACTACGTGCCGTACGTGCCTTACGACTATCTCGTGACGAACATGCCGATGGCCGTCAAGCTCGACGGTACGGACCTGAAGGTCGTCGACATCCTCGAGACAGACGAGATGAAGCAAGCGCTGAACACGATGCACAAATACTACCAAGCGGGCTACGTCGCGCCTGAAGCCGCGACGACCGGCTCGACGCAAGACCTGATGACTTCCGGCAAATGGCTGCTCGACCGCGCGCAAACCCAGCCGCTTGCAGAGACCTCCTGGTCGGCTTCCAACGGCTATCCGATCACTTCGACGCCTGCCAGCGACGCCGTGATCACGAACACGTCGGTACAAGGCTCGATCATGGCGATCTCGGCCAACTCCGAGCACCCTGACAAGGCGATGGAATTCCTGAACCTGCTCAATACCGATCCGGTCCTCCGCAACATGGTCGACTCCGGCATCGAAGGCACGCACTACGAGAAGATCGACGACACACACATGAAGAACCTCGACGCTTCCCAGAACTACAACATGCCTTCGTACTCGCTGGGCAACAACATGCTGCTCTACCTGAACGAGAACGATCCGGACGACAAGTGGGAGCAATTCAAGAAGTTCAACGCGGAAGGCAAGCCTTCCCCGATCCTGGGCTTCAACTTCGACAGCACGAAGGTATCCACCGAGATGACGGCCATCCAGAACGTCAAGGAGCAATTCTGGGCATCCCTGATGACCGGCACGGTCGACCCGGCGACGTACCTGCCGAAGGCGATCGAGCAGTTCAAGTCGGCCGGCCTCGACAAGGTCATCGCCGAAGCGCAAACCCAGCTGGACGCTTGGGTCGCAGCCAACAAAGCTTAATAATCGGATGAAATCGCGAGATCGGGCGGGTGAGCAATTCGCCCGATCTTTCGTTATTTTTTGTCGTATTCACAAAAGACCATAGGAGGGATTGGCGAACATGGTCGGATCCTTTTTCCGCTCGTTCAACCGCAACAAGGTTATGCTGCTCATGGTGCTCCCGGGCGCCATCTGGTTCCTTTTCTTTTCCTACCTGCCCCTGGTGGGCACGATCGCCGCATTCAAGCAATACCGCTTCAGCCGCCACGGCTTCTGGTACAGCCTCGTCCACAGCAAAAACGTCGGATGGGCCAATTTCAAGTTTCTCTTCAGCACGGACGCCGCGTGGTCGATCACTCGCAACACGCTGCTTTACAATATCGCGTTTATCGTTCTCGGCCTCGTATTCTCCGTCGCGCTGGCCATTCTGCTGTCGGAGCTGGCGAACAAGAAGCTGGCCAAGCTGTATCAAACCGGCATGTTCCTCCCGTACTTCCTGTCGTGGGTTATCGTCGGTTACTTCGCGTTCAGCTTCCTGAGCATGGACCGCGGCCTGCTGAACCATACGCTCGAATACTTCGGCATGGACCGTATGCAATGGTACAACGATCCGAAGGTCTGGCCTTATATTCTGGTGCTGGTCTATTTGTGGAAATCGATCGGCTACAGCAGCGTCGTCTATCTGGCCTCCATCCTCGGCATCGACCGTTCGCTGTACGAAGCCGCGATGATCGACGGCGCCAGCAAGATGCAGCAAGTGCGCAATATCACGCTGCCGATGCTCAAGCCGATCATCATCATCATGACGCTGCTCGCCGTGGGCAAGATCTTCTATGCCGACTTCGGCCTCTTCTATCAGGTGCCGCGCGATTCGGGCACGCTATACTCCGTGACGAACGTTATCGACACATACGTATACCGGGGCCTCAAGACGACCGGCGAGATCGGCATGAGCACCGCCGCGGGCCTGTATCAATCCGTCGTCGGCTTCGTGCTCGTCATGGTGTCCAACTATGTCGTGCGCAAGGTCGACAAGGACAGCGCGCTGTTCTAAATTCCTGAATCGAGAGGAGGGCATATCCGGTGCCCAACGTGATGAAAAAGAAACGGAACTTCCACCAGGCATCGCCGGGCTGGAATATCGTGTTCAACCTGATCGCCGGCATATTCGCATTTCTGTGCGTGTTTCCGTTCGTGTTCGTCGTCATCATCTCCTTCACCGAGGAGAAGACGCTGGCGACGGACGGATACCGCATCATTCCCAAAGCCTGGAGCCTGGATGCTTATCAATATATATTCAAAACCGGCGATACGCTGCTGCGCTCCTACGGGGTCACGATCCTCGTAACGGTCATCGGTACGGTCGTCAGCTTGCTGCTGATCTCGCTGTATGCTTACGCGGTATCGCGCCGCAGCTTCGCGTACCGCCGCTTTTTCTCCCTGTTCGCGATCTTCACGATGCTGTTCAGCGGCGGCATGATTCCGACTTATATCGTCGTGACGCAGCTGCTCGGCCTGAAGGACAGCATCTGGGCGCTCATCCTGCCGCTCGCGCTCAATGCCTTCTATATCATGATCCTGCGGACGTTTTACATCACCGGCATTCCCGACGCGATCATCGAGTCCGGCAAGATCGACGGCGCCGGCGAATTCCGCATTTTCTCCACCATCGTGCTGCCGCTGTCGCTGCCCGGCCTCGCTACGATCGGCCTGTTCAGTACGCTGGGCTACTGGAACGACTGGTTTAACGCGCTGCTGTACATCGACGATCCGAACAAGGTGCCGCTGCAGGCGATGTTGATGCGAATCGAATCGAGCATGCAGTTCATCCAGCAAAATTCGGCGAACGGCTCCATCAGCCTCGAGGTGCTGCAGTCGATGCCGCAGGATACGGCCCGCATGGCCATGGTCGTGCTGGCGACGGTGCCGATTATTTTCGCTTATCCGTTTTTCCAGCGTTACTTCGTTCAGGGCCTGACGGTCGGGGGCGTTAAAGAATAAGCGGGATTCGGGCCGCAGGAAAGGCCTTGGATGATGCGCTTTTGCAGGATCGCACTGGGTTAAGCAGAGGTTAGGCAGCGGTCAAAGAACGAGCGGGATGTGAAAAGAATGGATTACAAAGACCCGTCGAAGCCGCCCCGCGTACGCGCGGAGCTGCTGCTTCGGCAGATGACGGCGGAAGAAAAGGTCGGCCAGCTCGTGCAGCCGTTCGGCTGGCAGGCCTATGAACATAAAGACGGGAACGTCGTCCTGAAGGAGACGTTCAAGGAACAGGTCGCGCGGGGCGCCGTAGGCGCGCTGTACGGCACGCTGCGCGCCGACCCGTGGACCGGCGTCACGCTGGAGACGGGTCTGTCGCCCGTTCGCGGCTCGGCGGCGGTCAACGAGATCCAGCGCTATGCGATCGAGCATTCGCGGCTCGGCATCCCGCTGCTGATCGGCGAGGAGTGCTCCCACGGCCATATGGCGATCGGCGCGACGGTTTTCCCCGTGCCGCTGTCGATCGGCAGCGCCTGGAACGTCGGCCTTTACCGCGAGATGTGCCGCGCGGTGGCGAAGGAGACGCGCGCCCAGGGGGGCGCGGTCACGTATTCGCCGGTGCTGGACATCGTCCGCGATCCCCGTTGGGGCCGGACGGAGGAATGCTTCGGCGAGGACCCGTACCTGGTTGGCGAGCTGGCGGTCGCCGCGGTCGAGGGTATGCAGGGCGAGCGTCTCGATGCGCCGGACAGCGTCGCCGTGACGCTGAAGCACTTCGTTGCATACGGCAGCTCGGAGGGCGGCCGCAATGCCGGGCCCGTCCATATGGGCTGGCGCGAGCTGCTCGAGGTCGACCTGCATCCGTTTCGCAAGGCGGTGGAGGCAGGCGCGGCTTCGATCATGCCGGCCTACAACGAGATCGACGGCGTCCCGTGCACGACGAACGCGAAGCTGCTCGACGAGGTGCTGGTCCGGGACTGGGGCTTCGACGGCATGATCATCACCGACTGCGGCGCGATCGATATGCTCGCGGCGGGGCATGACACGGCGGAAGACGGCATGGAAGCCGCCGTACGGGCGCTCGAAGCCGGCATCGATATGGAGATGTCGGGCGAAATGTTCGGCAAGTACCTGCGGCAGGCGCTTGCCGAGGGCAAGCTGAAGGAAGAGGCGCTGGACCGGGCTTCCCGGCGCGTCCTGACGCTCAAGTTCAAGCTTGGCTTGTTCGAGCGGCCTTATGTAGACGCGCAGCTCGCCGGCGAGGCGATCGGCGCGGACGCGCATGTCGCGCTGGCGCGGCAGCTGGCGGCCGAAGGCGTCGTGCTGCTAAAGAACGAAGGCGGCGCGCTGCCGCTCGACCCGTCCGCCGGCAAGGTCGCGGTCATCGGTCCGAACGCCGACCTCGGCTACAACCAGCTGGGCGACTACACGTCGCCTCAGCCCGCGGACAAAGTCGCCACGGTGCTCGCGGGCATCAGCGCCAAGCTGGGCGCGGAGCGGGTGCTCTATGCGCCGGGCTGCCGGATTCGCGGCGAAGACCGGGACGGGTTTCCGCTGGCGCTTGAGACGGCGCAGCAAGCGGACACCGTCGTGATGGTGGTCGGCGGCTCCAGCGCGCGGGACTTTGGCGACGGCACGATCGACCTGAAGACAGGCGCGTCCAAGGTGACCGAGAATGCCTGGAACGACATGGATTGCGGCGAAGGCATCGACCGCATGTCGCTGCGTCTCTCCGGCGTGCAGCTCGAGCTGATCCAGGAGATTCGCAAGCTCGGCAAGCGGCTTATCGTCGTCTATATCAACGGACGGCCGATCGCGGAACCGTGGATCGACGCGCATGCGGACGCAATCCTCGAGGCATGGTATCCGGGGCAGGAGGGCGGTCATGCGATTGCAGACATTCTGTTCGGCGACGTCAATCCGTCCGGGCGCCTTACAATATCGATTCCGAACGATGTCGGGCAGCTGCCCGTGTATTATAACGGCAAGCGCTCGCGAGGCAAGCGGTACCTGGAGAGCGATTTGAAGCCCCAGTATCCGTTCGGCTACGGGCTCAGCTACACGAACTACGAATATGCCAACCTGACGGTGACGCCCGCCGCGATCGGACCCGATGATGAAGCGATCGTCTCCGTTGATGTGACCAACGCGGGCGGCGTCGCGGGTTCCGAGGTCGTGCAGTTGTATATCTCCGATGTCGCGAGTGCGGTCACGCGGCCTGCGTTGGAGCTGAAAGGCTTCGAGAAGATCGGACTGGCGCCGGGAGAGACGCGTACCGTTCAGTTTCGGGTAGGGAGAGAACAGCTTGAATACGTAGGCCCGGCTTACGAGCGGGTCGTCGAAGCGGGACGGTTCAAGGTGCTGGTCGGGCGGCATTCGGCCGACACGCTGGCAGCCGATCTGCTCGTCAAGGAGGACGGAAACCGATGAACGCAAAAGACATTTTGGAACGTCTGCGCCGCTTCCTTCGCGAGCTGTCCGAGGCACAATGGCTGGAACGAGCGGAAGTGAGCGATTGGGCGATCGAGCGGGCGACTTACGTGCTGCCGGGGAAGTATGAGGAGCGCGCTCCCTATAAGACGGAGGGACTTGCCCCGTTTCCGAGCAAGCAGGGGAACACTTACTTTTTTCGCAAAAAGCTGGAGCTGTCCCGAGACTGGATCGCGTCGGGCGCCCGAATCGGCCTCTTGTTCGAATCCGGCGGCGAGGGGCTGCTGCGCGTTAATGGCGCCTCGTATCAAGGGCTTGATCGCAACCATACGTTTGTAACGCTCGATGTCGCTCGTGTCGGCACGGCGCCCGAGCTTGAGATCGAGCTCTTCGATCCGATCCCCGAGCCGGTCGATCCGCTGAACCGCCAGGCCACCATCCATCCGCCGATCGCCGCGATCCGCAGCGAGCTGGTGCTGACGAACGAACCGGTCCAGCGCCTTCTGTACGCGGCGACGGTCGTGCGCGATTCGGCCGTGCTGCTGCCGGAGACGGACTTCCGCAGGGCGCGGCTGCTTGAAGCGCTGCTTCGCGCGATGGATGCGTACGTATCCCTGAGCGAGGGGGATATCCGCGAAGGCAAAGCGGTAGCAGGCATTGAGGCGAAGCTGGCGGGCGAGGTCCGCGAGGTCGGCGGCAACGCCGAAGGCGTCCAGCACATGGTCGGGCAGTCGCATATCGACGTCGCCTGGCTGTGGCCGGTACGGGAGACGGTGCGCAAGACGAGCCGGACGTTCTCGACGGTGGACGCGCTCATGCGCGAGTATCCGGACTTCCGGTACGCGCAGAGCCAGCCGCTGCTGTTCGAATTTCTGAAGAACAACGATCCGGAGCTGTACGGGCGGGTGAAGTCGCGGATCGCCGAGGGCCGTTGGGAGCTGGTCGGCGGCATGTACGTCGAGCCCGACCTGAACATCCCGAGCGGAGAATCGCTCATGCGGCAGATGCTGTACGGCCAACGCTTCTACCAGGAAGAGTTCGGCCGGGGGTCGGACATCGAGTGGCTGCCGGATACGTTCGGCTACTGCGCGTCGCTGCCTCAGATTCTGAAGCACGGCGGCGTGCGCTATTTCATGACGACCAAGCTCAACTGGAACGACACGAACGTATTCCCGTACGACCTGTTCCGTTGGATCGGCATCGACGGCACGCCGATGCTGTCGTATCTGAATCACGGCATCAACGAGCATACTACGCCGAAGGACATTCACGAGCACTGGCAATCGTACCGGCAAAAGGATGTGTACCCCGAGCAGATGCTGCTTTACGGGCATGGTGACGGAGGCGGCGGCGTGACTCGCGAGATGCTCGAGTACGTCGACCTTGCGGACCTGATGGTCGGCCAGCCGGCCAGCAAGCATAGCACGGCCGCGGATTTCTTCGCGGGCGCGGAGGCGAAACGCAGCGAAGTGCCGGAATGGCACGGCGACCTGTATCTCGAGCTGCACCGCGGGACGTACACGACGCATGGCCGCAACAAGCGCAGCAATCGCAAAGCCGAAGTGCTGTATCGCGAGGCCGAGCTGTGGCACGCGCTCGCGCTGCCTCGGCTGGACGCCGGACTGGACGGACGGCTGCGGAGCGAACTGCACGAAGGCTGGAAGCTGATTCTGCTCAACCAGTTCCACGACATCATCCCGGGGTCGGCGATTACCGAAGCGTACGTGACCTCGGAGAAGGAATACGGGACGATTTTTGAAAAGGGACGCAATAGCCTGAACGAGATCCTGCCGGCGCTCGCAGGAGGCATCGATACGACGGTCGGCGAAGGCATGCCTTATGTTGTTTTTAACGGACTCGGCTGGGCGCGGGACATGCAGGCTGAGCTGGCGGCGAAAGGGTTCGCGGGGTTATTAGCGGGTACGCTTGCCGCTTATGACGCGGATGGCGTCCGGTTGAACGCCGATGCGGTCGGCGAAGATCGTCTGGCCGTGCGCGTGCCGGCGGTGTCGGCTTTCGGCTATAAGACGATCTGGCTGCGCGAGCAAGGCGACGCAGGCGCGGCTGCGGCGGGCGCGTCCGGGTATACGCTTGGCGACAGCTGGGAGACCGCGGTCTACCGCGTCCGGTTCAACGCGCGAGGCGAGATCGTCAGCCTGTTCGACAAGGGTGCCGGACGGGAGATCGTGAAGGAAGGCGAAGCCGCGAACCGCTTCGGCTTCTACCACGACCGCCCGACGCTGTGGGATGCCTGGGACATCGACGAGCGCTACGAGCTGCAGCCGGCCGGCGAGGCCGAGCTGCTGTCGAAAAGCGTGGCGCTGAAAGGCGAGACGATGGACGTGCTGCGTTTCCGCTGGCGACTGCATCAGTCGGAGATCAGCCAGGACGTCATATTCTACCATGGCGACCGGCGCATCGACTTTCGCACCCGCATCGTCTGGAACGAAGCGCACAAGCTGCTGAAGGTCGGCTTTCCGATCGACGTCGTCGCGAACAAGGCGACGTACGAGATTCCGTATGGGGCGCTCGAGCGTCCGACGCATCGCAACACGAGCTGGGAGCAGGCGCAATACGAGGTGTGCGGCCACCGGTTCGTCGACGTGTCGGAGCACGGCTACGGCGTCAGCCTGCTGAACGACTGCAAGTACGGCTACGACATCCAGGGCACGACGATCCGCCTGTCCTTGCTCCGCGCTCCAAAGTGGCCGGACATCACGGCAGATCTCGGCGAGCATGAATTCACCTATTCGCTCTATCCGCACGAAGGCGACTGGCGGACGGCCCATACGCTGCGGCGCGCGGCGGAGCTGAACGCCGAGGACATCGTGGTTTTGGCCGACCGTCAGAGCGGCTCGCTCCCGGCGGCCGGCGCGCTGCTGCCGTTCGAGAGCGAGCATGTCGTGCTCGACTCGGTCAAGCCGGCCGAGGACGGCGACGGCATCGTGCTGCGCCTGTACGAATCGTCGGGCGGCCGCGGCCGCGCCGTGCTGAACTGGCCTCGCCCGTTCGCGCGCGCGGTGCTCTCGAATGCGCTCGAGGCGGACGGAGAGGGGCTTGCGGTCGAGGACGGCCGGATCGAACTTTCTTTTGCGCCGTTTGAGATTAAGACGGTTAAGCTTTTAGATCGCTAATGTATCGTGCGGGATCGGCGGTATGTTGCGGAATAGCGATGCGGTAGCGTCTTATCTCGGCGGGAACGGTGGTTTGCGATGGAATAGCGATGTGCCAGGGTCTTATCACGTCGGGAATGCGGTTCGCAGCGGAATAGCGATGTGCCAGGGCTATCACGTCGGGAATGGCGGTTCGCAGCGGAATAACGATGTGCCAGCGTCTTATTTCGGCGGGAACGGCGGTTTGCAACGGAATAACGATGCGCGAACGTATTTTCTGGTGGTGATAGCAGTACGCACAAGAGTCGCTAACGGCGCGAATGCAGCTAACATATGCGACAGCGCCGCTAGCAGGCGTGTTAGCGGCACGGAATGCCGTTAACACGCGCGAGCGAGCCGCTCCAGGCCCATTAGCGGCACGGAATGCCGTTAACACGCGCGAGCGAGCCGCTCCAGATCCATTAGCGGCATGGAATGCCGTTAACACGCGCGAGCGAGCCGCTCCAGATCCATTAGCGGCACGGAATGCCGTTAACACGCGCGAGCGAGCCGCTCCAGGTCCATTAGCGGCACGGAATGCCGTTAACACGCGCGAGCGAGCCGCTCCAGGTCCATTAGCGGCACGGAATGCCGTTAACACGCGCGAGCGCGCCGCTCCAGATCCATTAGCGGCATGGAATGCCGTTAACACGCGCGAGTGAGCCGCTCCAGGCCCATTAGCGGCATGGAATGCCGTTAACACGCGCGAGCGCGCCGCTCCAGGCCCATTAGCGGCATGGAATGCCGTTAACACGCGCGAGCGAGCCGCTCCAAGTCTATTAGCAGCACGGAATGCCGCTAATACGCGTGAGCGCGCCGTTTCAGGTCCATTAGCGGCATGGAATGCCGTTAACACGCGCGAGCGCGCCGCTCCAAGTCTATTAGCAGCACGGAATGCCGCTAATACGCGCGAGCGCGCCGTTTCAGGTCCATTAGCGGCACCGTATGCCGTTACCCCACGCGAGCGTGCCGCTCCAGGCCCATTAGCGGCATGGAATGCCGTTAACACGCGCGAGCGAGCCGCTCCGGGCCCATGATCGGCACGGAATGCCGCTAACATACGTCACCGGCCGCTCTGAACTATTTAACGGTACGTGACTGGATAACGATGCGCGCGTCTTCTCTCAGGGGCGGCTTGTTATCTCGGTCGGATCGGTGGTTCACGGTCAGGCGGCGGTAATGCTTTATAACGTTAACTTAGCTCGTTAAATCACATAGAAGCGGGGTCTTGCCTGCCATGGAACAATTCAGATTGCCACAGATCGCGATGCCGAAGCTGACGCTGCCGGCGGCCGTGCGGGACGTGCTCGCCGAAGCCGAGCAGCGGCTCGCGCACCGTCCGAAGCTGCTCCGGCTTTTCAAAAACTGCTTCCCGAACACCCTTGAGACGACGACCAAGCTGCTGGACGACGGCACGACGTTCGTCATCACCGGCGACATCCCGGCCTCCTGGCTGCGGGATTCCGTCGAGCAGGTCGTCCACTACGTGCCGCTGGCCAAGGACGACGCGGACCTGCAGCGCGTCATCGCAGGCCTCATCCGCCGCCACATTGCGTACATCCAGATCGACCCGTACGCGAACGCGTTTAACGAATCCGCCAACGACTGGCACTGGAACACGACCGACGTCACCGAGATGTCGCCGTGGGTGTGGGAGCGCAAGTTCGAGATCGACTCGCTGTGCTTCTCGATGCGTCTCGCGTACCTGTACTGGAAAGAGACCGGGCGCGCGGACGTATTCGACGCGGGCTTCAAGCAGGCGATGCGCCTGATCGTCGACCTGTTCAAGACCGAGCAGCGCCACTTCGAGCTGTCGCCATACCGCTTCACGCGCAACAACGGCATCCCGACGGATTCCCTGCGCAACAACGGGCTGGGCATGCCGGTCAACTACACGGGCATGGTCTGGTCCGGGTTCCGCTCGAGCGACGACGCCTGCGATTTCCACTACAACATTCCGGGCAACATGTTCGCTGTCGTCGCGCTGCGCCATATGCAGGAGTTCGCCGAGTGGGTGTTCCGCGACATGGCGCTGTTGGCCGAGTTAAAGGCGCTCGAAGCCGACATCGATCACGGCATTCAGCTGTACGGCATCTACCGCCACCCCGAGTTCGGACCTATCTATGCCTACGAGACCGACGGCTACGGCAACTACTGCCTGATGGACGACGCGGGCACGCCGGGTCTCATGTCCATCCCGTACCTCGGTTACGTATCGGCGGACGATCCGATTTATCAGAACACGCGCCGATTCGCGCTGAGCAAGGAAAATCCGTTCTACTACGAAGGCAAGGTCGCGCGGGGCATCGGCAGCCCGCATACCCCGCCGGATTACATCTGGCATATGGCGCTGTCCATGCAGGGCATCACGGCATCGACCGACGAGGAGAAGCTCGAGATGATCGCGATGCTCGAAGCGACGGACGGAGACACGGGGTTCATGCATGAGGGCTTTCACGCCGACGATCCGGCCGTGTTCACGCGCAAGTGGTTTGCCTGGTCGAACAGCTTGTTCTCGCAGCTTGTCTACCGCGCGATGAAGGATGGATTGCTGGATGGATGACGCGTCGAAAATCATCGTTTTCTACGACCCGGCATTTCCCGGCGCTCCGGCGTTGTCGGAGGAGGAAGCGCGACTGATCGGCGAAGTGGCGAACGCGGAGGAGCTCGGCGAGCGACTGCGCGGCGCGGGCGCCGGCAGCTTCGTGTCGCTGCATGCGCCGTATTTCCCCGTCGCCGCGTGGGGGGACATCCTTGCGTACCTGAAGCGCGGTGGCGGTCTGCTCAGCGCGGGCGGCGCGCCGTTCCGCAAGCCGGTTCGCCGCGCGGGCGGCGCCTGGCATGTCGAAGCCGAGCAGACGGCTTACCATCGTCAGCTTCGCATTCACGAGATGCTGCGGGTGTCCGCCGACCCCGTGGCGCGACATGCATCGCACGCGGATATTCCGCTGTTCGCGGGACAAGAGGCGCTGCTTGACGTTGCCGACACCTGGAACCTCGTGCCGCACGTGTCGAGAGCGAGCGACCTTCCGCATCAGATGGGCTCGGCAGGCCCGATGGACGCGCACGTGTACGCGCTGCTCAAGGGCATGTCGGCCGACGGACGCGAGCGGTCCGCTCCGGTCGTCCTGTGGGAGAACACCAAGGGCGACTTCGCCGGCAGCCGCTGGCTGTTCGTAAACCAGCCGCTCGGCGACGCGTTCGCGGCGCGCGGCGGCTGGGCGGCTCTCGCGGGCTGGGCGCGTTTCTGCGCGCGCGGCGTGACGGAGCTGTGGCTGAAGCCAAGCTATGCGGTCTATGAAGCGCACGAGCGACCGCTGCTGACGCTGCAGACGCAGACGCTCGGACGCGGCGGCGCTGCAGGCGGCGAGTCCGTCAATGCGGCCGATCGCGGCATGCAAAAGTGGACGTTCGACCTCCGGGTCGAGCGGGAGACGAACGGGCAAGCCGGCACGGAGCAACCGTTCCGCCTGACGCTTAGCGAAAAGGTGGGCCGGGAGCTGGACGTATGGCGGATTCCGGTACCGACGGACGTGCAAAACGGGTTCTACCGGGTGTCCTGCCGGGCCGAATCGGAGGACGGCGAAGTCCGTTATCTCCGGCAGGGCTTCTGGGGCGCAGATCCGGCCCTGCTGGCCGAAGGTACGACGATTCGGGCCGGGCGCGACTACTTCGAGCAGGACGGGCGTCCGCTGCCGATCGTCGGCATGACGTACATGACGAGCGACGTCGCGCGCAAGTTCCTGTTCCTCCCGAACGTATCGGTATGGGACCGCGATATGGCGCAGATGCGCCGGGCGGGCATCAACTGGATCCGCACGGGCATCTGGACGGCGTACCGCAACATCATGCAGGTCGACGGCCACGTCTCGGAGGACGCGCTGCGCGCGATCGACGCGTTTCTGCTGACCGCCAAGAAGCACGGGCTGCAGGTGACGTTCACCTTCTTCTCGTTCACGCCGGAGGCGTGGGAGGGCCTAAACCCATACCTGGACCCGCGCAGCGTGGAAGCGCAGAAACGATTCATCCGAACCATCGTCAGCCGCCACCGCGAGACGAAGCATGTCGACTGGGATCTGATCAACGAACCGTCGATGTTCGATCCGGTCCGCATCTTCTCCGACGGTCCGCGTTCGAGCCGCGATCCTTTCGAGCGGGCGGCATTCGTCGAGTGGCTGGAGCGGCGGCACGGCACGAT
Source organism: Cohnella hashimotonis (assembly GCF_030014955.1). Lineage (NCBI taxonomy): Bacteria > Bacillati > Bacillota > Bacilli > Caryophanales > Paenibacillaceae > Cohnella > Cohnella hashimotonis. The sequence goes on along the minus strand of NZ_JAGRPV010000001.1, from coordinate 6,994,371 downwards.
CGAACGGCTGCGCGAGCGCTGGAGCATGACGCCGGGCGAGCTGCCGGACTTCGCGTCGGCCGAGATTCCGGAGCCCGAGCAGATCAACTTCGACGTTCAGGACATGCACAGCGGGAAAAAGGGAACGCGCTGGCTCGACTACGCGCTGTTCTCGATGGACATGCACAACCGGTGGGCGAGCCAGCTCGTCGCCGCGATTAAAGACGTTTGCCCGGACCATCTCGTGACCGTCGGCCAGGACGAGGCGCTCGGCGCGCAGCGGCCATCTCCGTTTTTCTATGGAAAGGCGGTCGACTATACGACGGTGCATTCCTGGTGGCTGAACGACCAGCTGCTGTGGGACGGCGTCTTCGCCAAGACGGCGGACAAGCCGAACGTCGTGCAGGAGACCGGCATCATGTACGTGGAAACGCCGGAAGGGCTCGCGAAGCGCTCGGAGCAAGAGCTAAAAGCGATGCTGGAGCGCAAATACGCCTACGCCTTCGCGGCAGGCGGCGCCGGCGCGATCCACTGGATCTGGAACACGAACTTCTATATGGACAACGCGAACGAATCCCATATCGGGGCGCTGCGCGCGGACGGCACGGAAAAGCCGGAGGCGGATGTCTCGTACGATTTCGGCGCGTTCATCGAAGCTTCGCGCGATCTGTTCAAAGGCCGCGCGCTCGAGGACGTGGCGGTCGTTTTCCCGTATTCGAACGATCTTTCCAACCGCAAGCTGGCCTTCGACGCCACGACGAAGCTGACCCGCGTGCTGTCCTACGAGCTGAACGTTCCGTTCCGCGGCGTGTCAGAGTACGACCTGAAGCCGCTGCTGGACGAGCCGGCCAAGCTCATCGTGCTGCCTTCCGCCCACAACGTGGACGACGCTGCGTTTGCGCAGCTGCTTGACATCGTCGGCCGGACGGGCGCGACGCTGCTCGTCACCGGTCCCGCGGGCCTCGACGCATATTGGCGGCACACGGACCGTCTCGCGGAGACGCTTGGCGCGCGCAAGCCCGCCAACGTCGTTCGCGAAGAGCGGCTCGCCGTCGGCGGCAAACGCTACGCGGTCAGCTACGGCAGCCGGCGCATCGCGCAGGTCGCCAAGGAAGTGCCGGCCGACGCCGCCGGCTCGGGAGCGGATGTCGTGGTCGACGTGTTCTACGGAATCGGCCGCATCCTGTGGTGCCCGCTGCCGGTCGAGCTGAACGACCGCGTCGAGCCGATCGCGGCGCTGTACGAGCACGCGCTGGAGACGGCAAACTATAAGCCTACGCTCGAGTGGCTGGAGGGCGGCGACCTGCCGGGCGTCTACGGGCGCAAGCTTTCGTTTGCGGATGGCGCGTTGTACGTATTCGTCTCGGAGTATGCCTACGATACGCCGGTCCGGGTGAAGGACGCTTCGACTGGAGCGACCTATTCGTTCCTGCTGGAGCGAGAGCGCTCGGTGCTGTTCTCGGTCGACAGGGAGGGCCGTCTGACCGCCGTCTATCGCCCTGGCGAGATGACAGTAGAAACAGATTTCGGCGCCTGAGCGATCAGGAGAGGAGAGAATCATTTTGGAGCAAAAAAGAACCGCCCATATCATCTCGCACACCCACTGGGATCGCGAATGGTATTTACCTTATGAAAAGCATCACGTCCGGCTGATCCGCCTGATGGATACGCTGATGGACACGCTGGAGCGGAAAGAAGAGTACCGCAGCTTTTTCCTCGATGGCCAGACGATCATTCTGGAGGATTACCTCCAGGTGCGTCCGGAACGACGGGAGCGGCTGGAAAAGCTGATCCGCGAAGGACGGATTCATATCGGTCCCTGGTACATTCTGCAGGACGCGTTCCTGACGAGCGGCGAGGCCAACCTGCGCAATCTGCTCATCGGGCATCGCGACGCCGCGCGGTACGGGACGATCTCGAAGGTCGGCTACTTCCCCGACACGTTCGGCAATATCGGCCAGGCGCCGCAGATCATGAAGCAGGCGGGCATCGACAACGCCGTGTTCGGACGCGGCGTGAAGCCGACCGGGTTCAACAACACGGTAGCCGATTCGGAGTATGAATCGTCGTTTTCCGAGCTGGTCTGGGAAGGACCGGACGGGTCGCGCGTGCTCGGCATCCTGTTCGCCAACTGGTACAGCAACGGCAACGAAGTGCCCGTCGACGCGGCCGAAGCGAAGGCATACTGGGATCGCAAGCTGGCGGATGCGGAGCGCTATGCGTCGACCGGCCAGCTGCTCTACATGAACGGCTGCGACCACCAGCCGATCCAGACCGACCTGCCGGAGGCGATCCGCGTCGCCCGTGAGCTGTATCCGGACACGAAGTTCGTGCATTCGAGCTTCGAAGACTATCTTGCGTCGGTCCGGCAGTCGCTCGGCGATAACCTGTCCGTCGTCAAGGGCGAGTTGCGGAGCCAGCGCACCGACGGCTGGTCTACGCTCGTGAATACCGCCTCCGCGCGGGTTTACCTCAAGCAGATGAACCAGTTGGGGCAAGCTTTGCTGGAGCGGGTGGCGGAGCCGCTCGCCGCGATCGCGCACGGCGTTGGCGAAGCCTATCCGCATCATCTGCTGACTTACGCGTGGAAGACGCTCATGCAAAACCATCCGCACGACAGCATCTGCGGCTGCAGCGTCGACGAGGTCCATCGCGAGATGGTGACCCGGTTCGAGAAAAGCCGGCACGTCGCCGAGGCGATCATAGACGACAGCAAGCGGGCCGCGGCGGATGCCGTGGATACGTCGGCATTCGGCCGTTACGGCGCGGACGCGCTGCCGCTCGTGGCGTTCAACACGACCGGCTGGCCGCGCACGGGCACGGTCGAGCTTGAGCTCGACGTCGAGCGAATCTACTACCGCGACGGCGTGCCGCCCGAGGAGATGAAGCGCCGTATGAAGGCGCTGGACATCGGCGGGCGCGTATTGGTGGATGCCGAGGGCTTGGCCGTAGCTTGCCGGGTGGAGGATCTCGGCCTGCAGTTTGGCTACGATCTGCCGGACGACAAGTTCCGCCAGCCGTACTGGACGCGGCGCGTGAAGCTGACGTTCGAGGCGGCGGACGTGCCGGCGCTGGGCTGGAAGGCTTATGCGTGGGTCAAGTCTGCTGCCGGGGAGAGTGACGGCGAGGCTGCTGATGATAAAGCTGTTGCGGGAAAGCCTACGGCGTCTTCGGTTGCTCCGCTCGTCAGCGGCGAACGCGCGCTGGAGAACGACCGCCTGCGCGTCGAAGTTGCGGACGACGGCACGCTGTCCGTGACGGACAAGCAGACCGGGCGCACATACCGCGATCTGCTCGTTTACGAGGACACCGGCGACATCGGCAACGAGTACATGTACCGGCAGCCGGATGGCGAGACGGCGCTGACGACCCGCGGCCTTGCGGCCGACATCCGGGTCCTGGAAGACGAAGCGCATCGCGGCGCAATCGAGATCGTGCATCGCTGGGCCGTGCCGGCTTCGGCGGACACGCTATTCGAGGAAGAGAAGCGGGAAGCCGTATACTTCCCTGAACGCAAGGCGCAGCGCGTGGCAGAGACGGTGCCGATGGAAATTCGCACCGTCGTCAGCCTGGAACGCTCGGGACGCGGCGTCGGCATCCGCACGACGATCGACAACCGTGCCAAGGACCATCGCGTCCGCGCGTTATTCCCGACGGATCTGCAGGCTGCCACGCATCTGGCGGACGCGATCTTCGAGATCGCGCGCCGGGATACCGAGCCTGCGGCCGAATGGCGCAATCCGAGCAACGCCCAGCATCAGCAGGCATTCGTGGACGTCGCGGACGGCGAGGCCTTCGGCCTGACGGTCGCGAACCTCGGTCTGAACGAGTACGAGGTGCTACGGGACGGACGCGGCACGATCGCGGTGACGCTGCTGCGGTCGGTCGCCGAGCTGGGCGACTGGGGCGTGTTCCCGACGCCGGAAGCGCAGTGCCTGGGCATGCATACGACGGAGCTGCTGCTCGTTCCGCATGGCGGCGACGGCGCGACGGACGGCGCCTTTGCCGAGGCGTATCAGTTCCAGGCGCCTTGGACGATCGCGCAGACCGGCGTGCACGAGGGCTCGCTGGCTGCTTCCGGGCAGCTGCTGAGCTGGGAAGGCGAGGGCATTGCCTTCTCCTCCGCCGCGATCGGCGAGGAGAGCGGGGACCTGATGGTCCGCTGGTTCAATATGCGGCCGGAGGCCGCGGAGCTGCGCGTGGCGGCGACGGCTTCGTCGTTCTACGAGAGCGACGTGCTTGAGCGGCGCGGGACGGAGGTTGCCCCGGCAGCTTCAGCTGAAGCGCTTGTCCGCCAGCTGGGCGCCTGCGAGATTTTCACGCTGGGCATCCGGGGCGCGGTGCCGGCGCGAGCGTGAGGTAACGTCATACGGCGTTACTTTAGCGAGCTGACCGTCCGTAGCGGTGAAAGTGGCGTCGTACGGCGGTACTTAACGTGCTGACCGTCCGTAGCGGCGAAAGTAGCATCGTATGGCGTTACTTTAGCGTGCAGACCAGTCTTAGCGGCGAAGTAGCATCGTACGGCGTTACTTTAGCGTGCAGACCGGACGTAAAGGCGAAAGTAGCATCGTACGGCGGCGAAGTAACGTCGTACAGCGTTACTTTAGGTTGTTAATCAGCCAACATGTAAACGGAATGGTAGCAGGACGATCTGCTTCCATCCCGTTTTTTTTTGCCGTAGCGGCTAGGTGCCGTAGGGCCGAAAATGGGTTCGACATGATGTACCCCGTTAACGGCATGAAAGGGAGCGGCGGACGCGGGCGCGGGTCACGAAGTCCAAATGCCATATAAAATGAGCTAATATCGGAATCGTAAGCGTTCTCCTTGAATGCCTATAATAGGATCAAGCACAATAAAAGCTATAAGCGCGTCCGCGCTAATCCCCTATTTGGAGGTAAATGACGATGAGCAAGCCGCAAGTGGGCATCCAGCTTTACTCCGTACGCGACCGCAGCGAGAAGGACTTCCTCGGCACGATCCGCGAGATCGCCGAGATCGGATACAAGAACGTTGAATTGGCGGGCAACTATGGCGTTTCCGCCGCCGACCTGAAGCAGGCGCTGGCCGATGCCGGCCTGAACGTCAACTCGGTGCACGTCGGTCTGAACGTGCAGGAGCCGGACCAGTTCGAATCCGACCTGAACGAGAAGGTCGCTTATTACAAGGAGCTCGGCATCAAGCGCTTCGTCGTGCCTTACTACCCGCTGCCCGAAAATCCGTCCGTCGAGGACGTGAACAAATTCGCAGACACGCTGAAGCGCGCTTCGGCGATCGTACGCGCGGCCGGCCTCGAGTTCGGCTATCACAACCACGCGTTCGAATTCAAGCCTGCCCAGGACGGCAAGCTGGTTATCGACCACCTTGCCGAACAGCTGTCCGCTGAAGAGCTGGTATTCGAGTTCGACCTCGGCTGGGTGAAGGTCGCGGGTCAGGACCCTGCCGCCTACATCGAGAAGTATGCCGGCCGTCTGCCGCTCGTGCATGCCAAGGACTTCAAGGATGACGGCAAGGACACCGAGATCGGCAAGGGCTCGGTCAATTGGGACTCCGCGCTGGCGGCTGCCGAGAAGGCCGGCGTCGAGTACGTCATCATCGAGCAGGAGCAGTACGACGTAGGCTCGCTCGAGAGCGCGAAGCTGAACTACGCCTGGTTCAAGGAGCGCGGCTGGATCTGATCCGGTTCACGCAGCGATAGACGCGACAAGCCCGGCCCGATGGCCGGGCTTTTTCACGTGCGCACATTCTTCACCTCCGCTTCATCCGGAATTCATGTCATCTTCATGCATATCCTGCCAGTCCAGGGATAGAGTAAGAGTAGCGATTCATTCTTACTTATAGAGGTGACCATAAGATGGCGAACGAGACGAATCAGAACGGCGGACAACAACAAGGCGCGGAATCGGACATGACGCTGACCAATCGCCAGGGACATCCGATCACGGACAACCAGAACGTGCGCACGGTCGGCAGCAGAGGACCGACGACGCTGGAAAACTATCATTTCCTCGAGAAAATCACGCATTTCGACCGCGAACGTATCCCAGAACGCGTCGTTCACGCGCGCGGTGCCGGGGCGCACGGCTATTTCGAATCGTACGGAAAAGCAGGAGACGAGCCGGTCTCCAAGTATACGAGGGCGAAGTTGTTCCAGGAGGCGGGGAAAAGGACGCCGGCGTTCGTTCGCTTTTCGACCGTCGTTCACGGCGGCCACTCGCCCGAGACGCTGCGCGATCCGCGTGGCTTCGCGGTCAAGTTCTATACCGAGGACGGCAACTGGGACCTCGTCGGCAACAACCTCAAGATCTTCTTCATCCGCGATCCGCTGAAGTTTCCCGATATGGTGCATGCGTTCAAGCCGGACCCGGTCACGAACGTCAACAATATGGAGCGCATGTTCGACTTCCTCTCGCTTTCGCCCGAAGCTACGCATATGGTCACGTTCCTATTTTCACCCTGGGGAATTCCGGCGAATTATCGGCAGATGCAAGGCTCGGGCGTCAACACGTACAAATGGGTTAACAAGGACGGCGTCGGCGTGCTCGTCAAGTACCACTTCGAGCCGCTCAAGCTGCCGATCCGCAACCTGACGCAGGCCGATGCCGACAAGATCATCAGCAAGAACTACAGCCATGCCACGCAGGATTTATATGAGGCGATCGAAAAGGGCGAGTATCCGGAGTGGGAGCTGCGGGTGCAGATTCTGAGCGACGACGAACATCCCGAGCTCGACTTCGACCCGCTCGACCCGACCAAGCTGTGGCCGGAGGATGTAGCCCCGATGCTGCCAGTCGGCAAGCTGGTGCTCGACCGCAATCCGACCAACTACTTCGCGGAAGTGGAGCAGGCTGCGTTTGGAACGGGCGTGCTGGTGGACGGCCTCGACTTCTCGGACGACAAGCTGCTGCAGGGACGCACGTTCTCCTATTCGGACACGCAGCGGCACCGCGTCGGCACGAACTATCTGCAGCTGCCGATCAACGCGCCCAAGACGCATGTCGCGACGAACCAGCGCGACGGCCAGATGGCGTACAACGTCGATGCGGCGCCCGGCCAGAGCCCGCATGTGAACTATGAGCCTTCCTCGCTCGGCGGACTGAAGGAAGCGCCCAAGGCGGGCAAGGATCACGAGCCTGCTTACAATGCGCGCCTCGTGCGGCAGAAGATCGACCGGCCCAACGACTTCAAGCAAGCGGGAGAGACGTACCGCGCGTTCGAGGACTGGGAGCGCGACGAGCTGATCGCGAACCTGGTCGCGAACCTCAGCATCTGCAAGGCGGATATCCGCGAGCGGATGATCGGCTACTTCACGCAGGCCGATCCGGACTACGGCCGCCGCGTGCGCGAAGGGCTGGAGGCGAACGGGCTGCAGCACGGCAATCCCGCCACGGGAGCGGTCGCTTCGGATGCGGGTGTCGAAGAGGCGAAGAAGCTGGGCGGAGAGACGGACGGATACTGAGAAGCGGAGGAAAGGCAAATGCCGAATTGCCGCAAAGCCGGCGATAGGGATTTGCCTTGCCGATCGCTTAATAGAAAAAGCGGATCGTTCGATTGTCGAGCGATCCGCTTTTTTTGCGCCGGAATGAAGGAGAAAATCGCTATAAATTAATGCCGAAGAATGGTAAATTAGGTCGAGAAAAGACTTATATCATCTAAATTTTATGAACGAGGAGGGCATGTAATGAAAAGAAACTGGCGAAAATCGTTGGCGTCCATGGCGCTTGCGGCTTCGTTGCTCATGCTGCCGGTTAGTCAGGCCGCGGCGCTGTCTTTGTCGATCGACGGCAACGTTCAAAAACTGGATGTCGATCCGGTTATGGTCAACAATACCGTTCTCGTGCCGATGAAGGGGACGTTGGATCCGCTTGGCGCGAAGTTGCAGTGGAACGGATCGACCCAAACCGTAACCGCGGTTAAGGGCGACACGGTCGTAACGCTTAAAATCGGCGAGTCTGTGGCTACCGTGAAAAAAGGTTCGGATGTGACGCGAATTACGCTGGATCAACCGGGTGCGCTCATTAACAACAGAGTGATGGTGCCCGTACGCTTCCTGGTCGATCAATTCGGCGCCGCCGTAACGTGGGACAAGGCGAACCAGACAGTCGTCGTCACGACGGCTGACGCGCCTCAAACGACGCAGGGCGCAAAGGGCGACAAGGGCGATAAATGAGATAAAGGAGATAAGGGAGATAAGGGCGACACAGGCGCGACGGGAGCAACGGGAGCAACTGGACCGGCAGGCCCTGCTGGCGCGAAGGGAGACAAAGGGGATAAAGGAGATAAGGGCGACAAGGGCGATGCAGGCGCCATCGGACCTGCTGGCGAAACGGGACCGACGGGACCGACGGGGGCGAAGGGCGACAAAGGCGATACAGGCGCAACGGGACCGACAGGCCCTGCCGGCGCTACCGGTCCCCAAGGTCCGCAGGGCGACAAAGGCGATACAGGCGCAACTGGACCGGCAGGCCCTGCCGGCGCGACCGGTCCCCAAGGTCCGCAGGGCGACAAAGGGGACACAGGCGCAACTGGACCGACAGGCCCTGCCGGCGCGACCGGTCCCCAAGGTCCGCAGGGCGATAAAGGCGATACGGGCGCAACTGGACCGACTGGCCCTGCCGGCGCGACCGGCCCCCAAGGTCCGAAGGGAGATACAGGGGAACCCGGCAGCGCGCCGGCAGGTCTAATCAGCGGAATTTACGCTTATCATCTCGCGACCATAGTGAATGCTACCGTTATTGGCGGCGCCGATGTTCCTTTTTCAAGTAATGGCCCTTCATTTGGCGGTGTCGTTCATAATGCGGGCATGACCACTTTCACTGTTCCCAATACAGGCATATACAAAATAAACTACGATCTAAGCATCACAGCGGGAATTGGTTCGGCTATGGCTATAGCGGTTAACGGTGTCGTAGATCCGAGTACGAATGTCAACTCCTTCATTGCGACAGGAAATCTCAACGGCGTCGCATATCTAAACTTGGCCGCGGGAGACGTCATTACGTTACGCAACAATTCGGCTGTACCTCAGGTTCTATCACTCGCACCGGGCGTGGGCGCACAGTTGGTGATCGAGCAAGTCGCCTGATTGTAATGACGGTTGCCACTTATCGCGGGCTTGTGCTATTATGAAACTAACGTTTTATGCCTATTGAACCGATTCTCAGTGTTCCGGCATCACGGGGGGTGGAAGCAGTGGAAATCGCTTTGAAAATCGTACTGGTCATTTTCTCGCTCGGACTGATCGGCACCGTATTGTTGCAGCGCGGCAAGAGCGCAGGCCTGTCGGGCGCCATCTCCGGCGGTGCGGAGCACTTGTTCGGCAAGCAAAAGGCACGGGGATTGGATCTGTTCCTTCAACGGCTCACGATCGTTCTGGCAGTCGGATTTTTCGTTCTGTCCTTGGTCGTTGCTTACGTTGTGAGTGCGTAATTGCAATGTCGTTCAAGCGGGAAGCGAGGGCTTCCCGCTTTTTTTGTATCGTGAAGCGGCCTGGTTCTATTTACCAAGCGTCTGCGTACGCTCCAACCGTGTCCCGTGCCATAGCGATATTTGGTTCGGGACATCTTGCTGCGCTCCGATTGGCTCACCGCTAAATCGTGTATACTATTGGAAGATGAGGTGATGCCAGTGCCATCGTGGAGCGAGCAGGAGCTGCTCGAGATGATGAAGAATCCAGACTACAAGCCGCTCACTTACAAAGAGCTCGAAGCGCGCTTCGAGATTACGGACGCCGCGGAATTCAAGGCATTCCTGCGTCTGTTGACGGAGATGGAAGAAGCGGGGAAAATCATGCGTTCCCGCGCGCAGCGCTACGGTCTGCCCGAACAGATGAATCTGCTGCGGGGCCGATTGCAGGTGCACGCGAAGGGCTTCGCCTTTCTGCTGCCCGAGCAGGAGGGACATCCCGATCTCTATATTAATGCCAACGATCTGAAGGGCGCGATGAACGGGGATATCGTACTCGCCCGCATTACGTCCAAGAACCACGACGGCAGCCGCATGGAAGGCGAAGTCGTGAAGATCGTCAGCCGCGCCGTCACGCAGATCGTCGGCGTGTTCGAACATCACGAGAGCTACGGCCTCGTCATTCCGGACGACAAGCGGATCAACAAGGAGATTTACGTCCGTCCGGCGAATTTCAAAGGTGCGGTAACAGGACAGAAGGTCGTAGCCGACATCGTGCACTATCCGGAAGGCAAAGCGGCTGCCGAAGGCGAGATTATCGAGGTGCTCGGCCACAAGGACGATCCCGGGGTCGACATCCTCAGCATTATCCGCAAGCACGGGCTGCCGGAGAAGTTCCCTGACGAGGTGAACGCCGAGGCGGAAGCCGCGCCGGACGCCATCTCCGAGGAAGAGATCGTCGCCCAGGGCCGGCGCGACCTGCGGGGCAAGACGATCGTGACGATCGACGGCGAAGACGCCAAGGATCTGGACGACGCGGTAAACGTAGAGCGGCTGCCGAACGGCAACTATGTGCTCGGCGTACATATCGCGGACGTCAGCTACTACGTGAAGGACAAGTCCCGGCTCGACGAGGAAGCCTACAACCGCGGCTGCAGCGTATACCTCGTCGACCGCGTCATTCCGATGCTGCCGCACCGGCTGTCCAACGGCATCTGCTCGCTGAATCCGAAGGTGGATCGCCTGACGATGTCCTGCGAGATGGAGTTCGAAGCCGGCACGATGAAGCGGGTCCGCCACGACGTTTTCACCAGCGTCATCAAGACGACGGAACGCATGACCTACACCAACGTCCGCAAGATCCTCGTGGACGAGGATCCGGAGCAAATGGAGCGGTATGCGCCGCTCGTCGAGACGTTCCGCACGATGCGCGAGCTCGCGCTGGCGCTTCGGGACAGCCGGATGCGCCGCGGCGCGATCGACTTCGACTTCGAGGAGTCCAAGGTCATCGTGGATGAGGAAGGCAAGCCGGTCGACATCGTCAAGCGCGAGCGCTCGATCGCCGAGCAGATTATCGAGGAGTTCATGCTGGCGGCGAACGAGACGGTGGCGGAGCATTTCCACTGGCTGAAGGTGCCGTTCCTGTACCGGATTCATGAGGATCCGGACAGCGAGAAGCTGCTGACGTTCGTTCAGTTTGCTTCGAACCTCGGCTATACGGTGCGCGGCAAGGGCAACTCCGTGCATCCGCGCGCGCTGCAGGATCTGCTGGAGCAGATTCGCGATACCAAGGAAGAGAACGTCATCAGCACGATGATGCTGCGTTCGATGAAGCAAGCCAAATATGATTCGCAGAGCCTTGGACACTTCGGGCTCGCGGCCGAATTTTACACGCACTTTACGTCCCCGATCCGGCGTTATCCGGACCTGGTCATTCATCGCGTCATGCGCGAGGTGCTGGAGAACGGAGGGACGCTGCCTGAGGAACGCCTTGAGCAATGGGCCGGGCGCATGCCGGACATCGCGCAGCAGTCGTCCGAGAGGGAGCGCGTTGCCGTGGACGCGGAGCGCGACACGAGCAAGCTGAAGAAGGCCGAATTCATGCTGGACAAGATCGGCGAAGAATACGACGGCATCATCAGCGGCGTGACCGGCTTCGGGATGTTTATCGTGCTCGACAATACGGTGGAGGGTCTGGTCCGTCTCGGCGAGATGAGCGACGACTACTACCACTTCGACGAGCGCCAGATGGCGCTGCTCGGCGAGCGCACGAGCAAGGTGTACCGATTGGGAGACGAAGTGCGGATCAGAGTGGGACGGGTGAACATGGACGATTATAACATCGACTTCGAAGTGGTCGGCATGAAGCCGCGCAGCGAGAACAAGGGCGGCGGAGCGGGCCAGCGAGGCAATGGGGGACAAGGCGGCGCCGGCGGGTTCGCGGGCGCGCGCAAAGGCAAGAAGCGTCGCGGCGGCGGGGAATCGCCGGCGGCGGAAGGTAGCCGCGGAGGCGCGGCGCGCGGCGAAGGCGGCGGGCGTCGCAGCGGCGCCCGCGGAGATCGCGGTGCCGGCGGCGGGCACGCGGCGCCGCCGTTCGTGGCGGCCGGCGCGAAGCCGGGCGCCAAGCGCGGGCGCGGCGGGCGCGTGGGTAATGGCGACGCCGATGTCGGCGTGGCCAGCGACGAGCGCGACGAATCGCCGATGCTGAGCGAACTCGGCGAGTTCGAGCAATCGGCGGTGCAGCTGCCGCAGCCGCAGCGGCGCGGCGCGGGGCTGGCAAGCGAGGAGCTGATCGGCTTTGGCAGCGATGCGGGATTGCCGCCGCGGCATGAGCGCGACCGCGAGCCGGTCGACGTGAACCGCGATTCGCCGGACTACGTGCCGGCGCCAACGCAGAAGAGCAAGCGCGGTCCGAAGCTCGACATGTGGGGCCTTCCGTTCACGACGCGCAAGTACGCGAACGATGACGACGAGGAGCGCTTCTACGGCGAGAAGAGCCAACTGCGCCGCGAGCGCAGCGCGCTCGGCCATGGCCGCAGCGGCGGCGGTAACCGCTCCGGCGGCAGGCCGGGCCCAGGCGGCGGCGGTCCGGGCGGTCGAGGCGGCCGCTTCGGCGGCAAGCCAGGCCCGGGTGGCCGTCCGCAGCAGGGTGCAGCGCAGGGCAAGGGCGGCGCGCAGCCGGGCGACGCCGGGCGCAGCGCGCGCGCCAAGGCCGCCGCGCAGACTGCGGCGGCCTCCGCCTCTGCAGGCGGCAAGGGCGCGCCGGAGGGTGTGAAGCCCGAAGGCGCAGCCAAGCCGCGCCGCCGGCGCAAGCCGAAGGCGCCGGGCGCCAAGCCGACGCCTTCGCCAACGCCGGAACAATAATAATGGAAGCCTGCGGCAGCCGCTGCGGGCTTCTTTTTTATGCGACGCAGCCCCATGGCCATCTCAAAATTACACATTAAAGCTCACGTAATGCCCACGTACCGTTCCCGTTTCAAGTGGACAGTCCGTCAACGAATAGTCGCTTAACGCCAATCCCTTTTCGCACAAATCCCATTAGACAATCCCGGGGCAATCCGCTAGGATAGATCATGGTAAACATGGACGCGAAGCAGCGTCGACGGGAGGAACGAAAGTGATGGCAGTGCAGGACAAGCTGTATCATGTGCTAGGGGCCAAGCAGTTCTCGCGGAGCGAGCTTGAGGAGTTGTTCGCGGCGTCGCGGTCAATGGAGGACGTCGTTCGTGCCGGTGGCGACCGGCGCCATGCGGGACGCATTATGACGACGCTGTTCTTCGAAGCAAGTACGCGGACGCGGCTGTCGTTCGAGTCTGCGATGAATCGTCTGGGCGGCAGCGTCATCGGAACGGAAAACGCGGCGCAGTTCTCGTCGGCCATCAAGGGCGAGACGCTCGAGGACACGATCCGCATCATTACAGGGTACAGCGACCTGATCGTTATGCGTCACACGGAGATCGGGGCGGCGAAGCGCGCGGCGGCGGTGTCGGGCGTACCGGTCCTTAATGCGGGAGACGGCGCGGGCGAGCACCCGACGCAGGCACTCCTGGACGCTTATACGATCCAGAAGGAATGCGGCAGCCTCGACGGCCTGAACATCGCGATGGTCGGGGACCTGGCATACGGGCGTACGGTACACTCGCTGAGCTACATTCTCGCCAATTTCAAGGACGTCAAGATCTACTACATCTCTCCTGAAAACGTGCCGATTCCGCCGTCGGTCAAGCACTATATGGACAACAAGGGCGTGCGTTACGAGGAAACGACTGACTTGAACGCTGTGGCAGGATCTGTGGACGTGCTGTATCAGACGCGAATTCAGAAGGAGCGTTTCCCTTCTCCGGAGGAGTACGACAAGGCCGCCGGACAATATATCGTCGACGCCGAGCTAATGAACCGTATGCGTCGGGACGCGATCGTACTACATCCGCTCCCGCGTGCCGGGGAGATCGCCGAAGAAGTGGATGCGGACCCGCGCGCCGCGTACTTCCGCCAGGCGCAGAACGGCCTCTATATTCGCATGGCGCTCATCGACAGGGCGCTGCAAGCTGAATAACGGTGGATCGACGTCGGAGAGAGTCTCTGGCGTCGTTTTTTTCAGTTCGCAATCGTGCCGAATAGAGCGCTTTTAAGCCAAATAACAGCTTCTGTGTCCGCTAGGTAACGTTCCCGAATCTTAGTTATCGTTTCGCGCGATTGGGGTACTTTATGAGGAGTCATACGCGGCAGCATGCATTGCCTTTCTTCGTCCCCGGCTGCATAGTTGTGAGCGGCTGGAAGCGCATGCTATAATGAGAGTCCGACCAAAATGGAATCCGTGAGGTGAAGCAGCATGGTGAAGAGCAAAGACCAGTTCGACAAGCCGCTCGCGCAGAACAGGAAGGCTTCGCATGACTACTTCATCGAGGATACGTTTGAAGCGGGCATGGTGCTGACCGGCACCGAGATTAAGTCGCTCCGTGGCGGGAGAGCCAATATGGGCGATGCGTTCGCAACCATTCGGAACGGCGAGATTTTCCTGCACAACATGCATATCAGTCCGTTCGAACAGGGCAACCGTCACAATCCGACCGATCCGACGCGCACGCGCAAGCTGCTCATGCACAAGGCGCAGATTCGCAAGCTGATCGGCGCTTCCAAGCAAGAGGGTTACACGATCGTGCCGCTCAAGGTGTACACGCGCAACGGCTACGCCAAGTGCCTTCTGGGCCTCGGCCGAGGCAAGAAGAACTACGACAAGCGCGAATCCGCCGCCAAAAAGGATGCCGAGCGCGATATCCAACGGGCATTGCGTGAGAAGCAGAAGGTCGCGAGGTAAGAAGGCGCAACGCGCGTTGACGGCAAGGAATTCTGCGTGCCGTACAGCTTTTTTTCGTTAATCAGCCGCGTCAGGCAGTCATCGCCATCCATCCCAGTAATGCCGTGCGGTATTTGGCGGCGGGGTGTGTTATACTATAGAAGTTCCACCGATACGATTCGTTTTATGCACCGTGTTCGTACTCGCCGATCTTCGCTGTTACGTGAAGATAGGCACCTGAAGATCCGTTCGCTTGGCCGACCGCTATGTGGTCCGCCGCGAAGGCTTCGCTTCTCATTTAGGGGCCGTTTATGGATTCGACGGGGGTAGTTCGGACATGAGTAGCGGGTAGTAGGGCTGCGGCTGCTTCACCAACGCGGAAGCCAATTAACTGGCAAACAACAACCAACCTACGCTGTAGCAGCCTAAGAAACTGCTCTCGTGCTCCTACCTTCCATCGCCCATGTGGCGGGATAGGGGCTCAACTTTAGTGGGATACGCTGTCTAGTCTCCGCCTGGGGCTAGCTGAAGAAGACAATCAGGCTGACCCGAAGGGAATCCGGTGACAGGGAGTCTCTAGGGTGACATCAAATCTGTCACTACACCCGTAGAAGCTTATGTTGCGTTATCTTCGGACAGGGGTTCGACTCCCCTCGGCTCCACCATAAAGACTCTGACCGCATGAGGTCAGAGTTTTTTTGTTATGGTGGAACCGAGGGGGCAGTCGCTGCCCCCAGTTCGAAGAGGACAGGGGTTCGACCGCGCGCAGGGAGCGAAGCGGACGAGCACGGCATCTGATTCTACCGCTGCGCTCTACTTCGTCGAGTAGGCCTCGTCAGCCGTTTAAATCATGAATCATATACTCCCCTCGGCTCCACCATCATCAAAGCCAGCCGCGAGAGGCTGGCTTTTTTGCGTGGATCCGAGGGGCTAGGCGTTGTCCCCAGTCCGAAGGAGGACATTGGGGTTCGACCGCGCGGAAGGGAGCGAAGCGGACTGAGCACGGCATCTGATTCTACCGCTACGCTCTACTTCTCGAATAGGCCTCGTTAGCAAGTTCAATCAGGAATCATAGCTCCCCTCGGCTCCACCATAAGAACTCTGACCGCATGAGGTCAGAGTTTTTTTGTTATGGTGAAGCCGAGGGGGCAGGCGCTGCCCCCAGTTCGAAGAGGACAGGGGTTCGACCGCGCGCAGGGAGCGAAGCGGACGAGCACGGCATCTGATTCTACCGCAGCGCTCTACTTCGTCGAATAAGCATCGTCAGCCGTTTAAATCAGAAATCATATACGCCCCTCGGCTCCACCATAAAGACTCTGACCGCATGAGGTCAGAGTTTTTATGGTGGAGCCGAGGGGGTCTCAAACTAGGAGATCGAATTGATACAGTCGAAGAGCAGTTAAGTGTTTCTCAAGATAAGTATAGTGGTATCGTATACGGGTACAACGGTATTGAGTTCGAGGCTGATCCCGATATTGGACTGATCGAAACAATCAGAATAAGTAGTACTGAGTACAGAACAGACAAGGGAATCGGCCTAGGAAGCACGCTCGGAGACATCGTTAAAGCTTACGGTAATGACAAAGTACGGAATCTAAGCGGGACTGTTCTTCTACACTTAAAGAAGACGCAGGTTATTGCTTTCAGCATGGCTACGTATGATAGTATCGAGTTTACCAGCGATACGGTTGTACGAGGAATGGAGATTATGGAACGAGGCGAGCGATTCAAGTCCGATTGGGATTCAGCTCTCCCACTGGAGTATTAGGACGCTGAGTAGCAAGGATAGGCCAAAGCGCCCTAATGGCGCTTTTTATTTTTAAGTAAAAGAAGGAACAAAGTCGCATGTAGTCGAAAGATACAGATGGAAACTACACTTGAATAAGGAAACTATGGATGGAGACGGTCGAGGTGAGACCATGGCAAAGACATATCATGCTGAAGGAAGGCAAGTCGCTTATTTCTTAAGAAGTCTTTGTATCGTCATCGGAGCTTCTTTGTACTTTAACATTCCTGGATTGCATTGGGGCTACTTTTTCGGCATTCTAATTGGTTCTGTCATCTTGGGAGAAATAGCAGGCGCAATGTTGACTGCCAAACGCCGTTTAGCGGTTCTGAAGACTAATAAGAAGGCTGCCGTAAAGAAAGCAGCCATAGCAGCTAGTTCGTCCAAGAGTAAGAAACTAACTGATCAAGAACTGATCCAGGCAGATGTCGATTCCTTGTCTGGTTCAGAATTCGAACGTCTCATGGAACTGTACTATATGGCCAAGGGTTATACGGTATTGCGAGTCGGCGGTGCGGGAGATCACGAAGTCGATCTGATTCTTAAGGGCAAGGAAGGCTACAAGATCGCCGTTCAATGCAAGCGCTGGAAGCGTGATGTCGGCAACGATATTGTACTGAGGTTGAAGGCAGGCAAACAAGTTCATGGATGTTATGACGCTTGGATTGTAACGACGAGTAACTTTACAAAAGCGGCCAAGGAAGCGGCAGAGCGACTCAATATAAAGCTAATCAATGGCCTGTCATTGCATGACAAACTCACATCCTGGCGTAAAGCGATGTCGGCAAACGACTTTAAAGGACAAGTTCGAAGTAGATAAGCAGCCGTCTAAAACGGCTTACTATTATGATGGAGTGTTAATATGATGACTTACTTGTTTGCTACCATTCTCCTTATCCTAGTCATTATATTAAGGTCACCAAAGATAAAGGGAATGATCGGCGAATCCTCCGTTCGCCATAAGTTAGGGAAGCTTAATCCGAAAGAATACACAGTAATGCACGATATCATGATTCAGCGGCCAGATGGGAAGACATCGCAGATTGATCATGTTGTAGTGTCCAGATATGGTGTGTTCGTAATTGAGACAAAGAACTATACGGGCTGGATCGTGGGAGGCGAGAAGTCTGAGTATTGGACCCAGGTGATCTACAAGCGCAAGGAAAGACTGTATAACCCAATAAGGCAGAATTATGGCCATGTTAAGGCACTGGAGAGCTTCTTGGAAGATGAGACGATACCCTTCATCTCCATCATTGCGTTCAGTACCAGAGCCGATTTGAAGCTAGAGCCGATGAGTATCGACGTTGTTTATACTACTAGATTGGTGTCGACCATTCAGAAGTATAAGAATGTTAGGCTTTCCGAAGATCAAAAGGATCGGGTACACAAGGCGTTGTCGGTCAAGACCTTACATACTCGCGAAGAACGGAAGAAGCATGTTGCCGACATTAAAGGGAACCTGAAAGAGAAGGCGGCTCTAGCAAGCGCGGGGATATGCCCCAGGTGTAATGGTAAGCTTGTTGAACGGCGTGGCAAGAGTGGGATGTTTATGGGGTGTAGCAGCTATCCTAGGTGCAGGTTTACGAAGGTAAATTAAACGTAATGCGAATGTTAAGGAGGGATACCATGACTTTATATGATGATATTAGTCATTCGTTGTCCTATCTGTCATCAACGATAAATGCCAATGTAGTTGATTCAGAATCTCATTTTACTGTCGTGATAAATGGACTAGATAGATCCCCTGAAATAATTAGGCACTTAGCTGTTTACACTGTAGCTGTTGTATCACATGCAATAGAGGCAAACTTAAGGATTTCTGCTGATTTAATGGAAGATAACCGAGAAAGTATTCTTGAAATTCAAGGATGTTTTGCTCGTTACATACAGCATAATAACAACTATTCTACTGCTACTGAAAAGCGATTTATTGACCGTGCAAGAAACCCTTGGTTAGCAGAGGTAATTGTTCATATGCTACTGAACATCTCCACGACAGTCAGAAACCTACATCCTCCTGGTGAAATACTAACAACTAGTTTTGTACATGACCTTCCAACCGACAACGGTTTAGACGCTGCAGCGTTATTTATTTCACAATCGCTTGGTGTAGTTGTAGTTGAGTGTAAAGCGTATAAAAATAGGCCTGCTGCTGCGTTTAGAGATGCAACAAACTACTACACTAATTTTAACAATAACCATATTTTGGGCAAAAGAATTCGGACCCATGTGCAAGTAATGAGAGGTTATCTTACAGAGGAATATAGAAATCAAGCCACAAATTCATTTTGGAAGCAGGAGAAAAGTTTTGTCCCGACAATATTTTATGATTCATCTAAGAACGAAGATTGGTCTATCGGTAGAGATCAGATGAGGAACATGGTTGTTAATAAAGATAAAAGAATTCTTGTTCCAATTGTTATAGATAACTTCCATTTATTCTTTAACGAATTATCGGATGCGATTAGAGTCTATATCGGGGAGATGCTTCAAAATGTTTGATCGATATTCTGAAGAACTTTTTGAGTCCTTACCTAGACTTTCTGATATTGACGCTGATGAGTGTAAAAGGTGGCTAACCTCCGCGTATCTGTATTGTATAGATAAGGGGATAAATAATAAACATCAACAAAACATCGATATCATAACAACATTTGAGAATCTCAGGAGATTAGGTAGTGCACTTGAGAGTGCAGCAGTGTTTGATGTTGATGTTCCGCAAAAAATTAGAGAAGCATCTGCGTTTATTTCAGCGGAATCTCTTTCATTGCTTTCTAAATACTATAAGAATAATGTTGAAGAGGTTGGTCAACATGCTTTTTTATTTGGATATGATTATATCTATACCAAAATCGAAAGCGCTTTGTTATATCTGATTGCTGGTTATGATGCAAATGCAATAACAGAAGTACGAGAGATCAAGGAGTTTATTGAAAGCCAAGCTTTATTAGAAGCAGAAGCAAATTCTTTGATAAAGATTGCGAATAAAGTATACGAACTAATATATATGCTATGTAGTTTTGAACTATGGGCAATTCCAGAAGAAAGTAACGAATTATTTAGAATGGATGCGTTGGATCCCCTTACGGGGATTGTTAACAATAATCAATTTCAAATGTATAAGCTAATTGAATCTAGTCTTTATTACTACATCAAATGGTTGTTAGGAGAAGATGCTGAGGGCTACAATGCAAGCATCAGAGTCCTTCAGAAAGTAATCCGACTTAGTTCTGCAGAACGGCTTGCTTCATATGCAACTATTTATCATCTTTCAAAACTGTTAGAAGCGACCTATAAGGAAACCTCTAGAAGATCAATGATTCATAAAGTTCCGTCGCTACCAGGGTGGGAAACAGAGTGGACTAGCTATCTTAAGTTTAGGGCTCTGGGTCATCAAAACTTGAGGTCAAGGCCGTTTCTGTGGCCTTCAACCAAGCAATTTGTTGATGAGACATTACCTGGTCCGCATTCTCACTCTGTTGTCAGCATGCCTACAGGAAGTGGAAAGAGCTTTTTGGCTGAATTGGCAATAGCTCAAGCCTTATATTCAGGATGGGTACTTTATTTGGCACCGACAAACGCATTGACTCACCAAATAAGGAGAGATTTACTTCAAGGGTTGCGATCCCTCCCTAATCTGGACGTACGCTCTTTTGTAGGAGAAGAAGAGTACACTGCTTTATCATCCGAAATTCCAGAGATTATTGAAGATTCGAATAAAAGATTTATTGCTGTAATGACTCCTGAGAAATGTTCCTTAGCATTAAGGCTTACACCACAAATTTTTAGCAACTGTAGCTTATGTGTCTTTGACGAGTTTCATTTAATTGGAGAAAGTGAAAGAGGCATTATATCTGATCTTGTTCTTGGGCAGATAATTTCGTTAAATAAAACAGTAAAATTTCTTTTAATGTCGGCGATGATGAGTAACCCCGATGAAATAGCGGATTGGCTACGAACTAAAACAGGAATTGAAGCAAGTATTCCCACTGTAAAATGGAAACCTACTAGAACGTTAAGAGGAGCAGCGGGCGTAAGCCTTATTGAAAATAGTCATAAGTACAATGAAGCTATTGAGTGGCTCGACCACCACCCTAGGAGAGTTAATCGTAAATATACATTAGCTGCCGACATCT
The DNA here is from genome assembly GCF_030014955.1 of Cohnella hashimotonis. Taxonomy (NCBI): domain Bacteria; kingdom Bacillati; phylum Bacillota; class Bacilli; order Caryophanales; family Paenibacillaceae; genus Cohnella; species Cohnella hashimotonis. Next base: position 6,973,769 of record NZ_JAGRPV010000001.1, on the reverse strand, counting down.
TATATTGCTTCACAGGTGTATGGCAAACGGTAGATGAGGACAATTTTAGTACTATAAGATTTCAAGATGTGGAAACTGAATTACAAGCTACTAGAGAAAGTAATGGACGCCGTATAAGATATGTTTTTAAATCTCCTAGTTGGACTAACAATACAGCAAAATCCTTAGGGTTGCATTTGGCAAGAAATAAAATTCCATCTATTGTTTTTTTTCCGCATGATAAAAATCATGTATTTTCAGTAGGTGAAATTGATTTGTCAGAGGGAACTTCAGAGGTTCCCCAAAAAATTCTTGATTTAATTGATGTATCAGAAAGAGAACTGGGGCTTATTTCTGAGGTTGGGCAACTACTGGTTAATAGAGGGATTTCCGTTCACTCTTCTGCAATGCTTGAAGCGGAAAAAGAAGCCTCCGAGGAGGCCTTTAAATGTGGAGTAAGTTCACTAATGTTTGCTACAGGTACGTTAGCACAAGGACTCAACTTACCATCTGTAGCAGTAATAATTGCAGGAGAATCAGTAGGGGACCGTAGAGAAACTGGTACATTGGAAAATGAGAAAAGATCGAAAGCTACAATATTAAATGCAATTGGGAGAGCAGGAAGGGCGGGGTTTTCCAATCAAAGCCTCAGTATAATAGTGCCAGATAAGCCTATCTTCTTGAGAGGGAAGGAGGACTGGGAAGCGGTATTAAGAAGGCTCGAAGTACTAGGTGAGCATGATGCCACAATTAGAGTGGAAAGTCCGTTGGAGGCTTTCTTAGACAGGGTTATTGATCAATCATTTGATCCTAGTATAGCCTCAAATACAGAACTGCTAATGGTTTCTTACTTATCTGATGTCGAAGGACATCCTGATATGAAGCAGGGTATATTAAACAATACCTTTGCAGCATACAGGAAACGCAACATTATCTCACAAAGCATTCTCGAGCAAGCAGGTAAATACGTTGAAGAGATAAAACAAAGTTTTATCGAGGAAAATGAAGCTCCAAATTGGACTATTGGAGTTGCTAGAAAAGCAGGTGTAGACTTTTTTACAACTTTAAGATTCTATCAGTCAATGAATAACATTGTTATTGATCTGGATAAGGCTACTGAATATTCAATAGATGATTGGCTAAGATTTTTTATTTTGTGTATGAAGGAGATACCTCCTAAATACCTGGTTGATTTATTTCCAGAGTATGTATCTTCCAGGGAAACAGCAATCAATCAAATTCAAAGATTTGTTGCAGAAAATTCACACGAAGATAGCCTTGAGTGGGAGCGTCCTCCTGAATGGGAATTTTTATGGGAGCAGTTCTGTTATCTTATTATGCAGTATATGGATGGAGCGACTTTAAAAGAATTAATCATCACTTTATTAGAAGATGAATCATTAAATGACTCATCAAGAAGTGCTGGTAAGCCTATTCCAACAATACTTTCAGTTATAAATGGCCCAATCGCTAAACTATCCTTGTTTGCTGGTTTATTTGTGGCTATCTTGGAAGAGAAGTTTTCGTCGGAAGGTATAAGTTTGCCTTGGAATTTAAGTGCGCTACCGTTAGCGATAAAAAATGGATGTAATGACTACTCGAGTCTATGTTGGTACAGGTTTGGTGTCAGATATCGAGTGTGTTCGCATTTACTAGCAAAATCCTTTCCTTTAAATGAAGATATAATGAATGATGAGCGGGCAAGAAGGTATGTCCGTAGAGTGAAAAAACTCTGGCTTGATGGATTTGCTGGAGATAACAATAATCTTTCTTACGAGGATGAAGCGGTACTTGAATCTTTAAGGCGAATAGTACGCTGAAGGGAGAGGCTACAGTGTTGGAGACCCCTAGTAGCATCACCCTCAACAAAGCAGTTAAAATCTTTGAGGCAACTGAAGCCAATTTAAGTAAACTTGAGCGGGTTTGGGGTCAAATTTATGGAATTGTTCCTGAAGGAATTGTATTCGGATCTAACTTACAATATGAAGATTTGTGCAGAACATACACAAATCTATTACGTCATTTGCCGTTGATTGATGGTTGGAAGCCATCTATGGAGCCAATCGATCTTGATAGTATAGCCCAATCTCGTTTAGATGCTAAAGAGGTTTGGGATATCGGTGCTACAGTTTCTGTCGAGAAGTGGATTGAGGAACCAGGTTTAGAGCTCAGAGATTACAGATTCAGATTTAATCTTAAGCGGCGTCAGCTTATTAGAGATGCAGTTACAAAATTGTTTAATGAAGTTACGCTTGTCTTAAAGAGTTTACAAGCCTCGCCTGAAAGTAATGATGACTTCGTAAAACAATTAAGTGATGATGAGTGGGAAATGCTGAATGAGAAGGTTAAGGAAGTGGATACTCTTTTGGGGAGTAGCGTTCCTCGACCCAGACGGTGGAATGAACTAAAAAAACATCTCTCATCAGGACAGTTCGGAGATTTAAAACAAATCGTTAATTATGATTGGCCAGTTGTCAAGGATGCAATCATAAACAGTCTTTACGGTGAATATGACCCAATTCCCACGGGTATTGATGACTTAGGGAATGTCATAGATCAGAAACCGAGCGGAACAGTTGTTACAAAATTAAATTGGAGCGCTCTTACACCAGATAATTTTGAAAGGTTAATTTATTCCTTAATTAGCTCTGAAGAGGGCTATGAAAATGCCGAATGGTTGATGCATACAAATGCACCTGATCGGGGACGTGATTTATCTGTAACGAGAGTTTTTAAAGATGGTTTAAGTGGCGTTTTGCGGCGAAGAGTTGTTATTCAATGCAAACATTATCAATCAAAAAGTATCACTCCAACTGATGTTGCAGTTCTCAAGGAGCAAATTAAGCTATGGGAACCTCCAAGAATAGATATTGTTATTGTTGCAACATCTGGAAGATTCACGGCGGATGCCGTTGCGGCAATAGAGCGGCATAATCAAATGGATTCTGCTTTATCTATAGAGATGTGGGCTGAAAGCCATTTGGAAAGCTTGTTAGTTAGGAGGCCCGCACTTATTGCAGAATTCAATTTAAGATGAAAGTAAAGCAGGAGCAATTTGTGTAATTAAGTAACAGGGCATTAAGCAAAGGGGAACAATCGGTATACTGGAATCTTTCCGCTAAGGAATGGATACTGCACTTAAAGAGGCAATAAAGTTGTAGCTTCGTTCTCCTTTTACTATGCATACTAATATTTCCAATGGTATCATGGAGGAGTGTTATTAGTTAATGTTGGGGGAATGAAAATGTACGCAGTTTTTAGGGAAGAAGAAATATTTGCAGTTTTCGAAAATCAGGAAAATGCGGAAAAATATCTATGCATAGAATATGAAAATGATTCTGAGTTTGAGATAAGAGAGCTCGATGAGGGGGCTAATGGAGAATATTCTCCTCTTGATCAGGAGTATGAAGAAATTCCTTATCGTTTTTTTGCAGTGGAAGTTTCAAGTGAGATTATATTCGCCTCCAATGATAGAGGTGCAGCTGAGGAAAGTGCTTATAGATACAATCAGGAAGCAATCCAAGGTGCACATGAAGAATTAGGACACGACGAGGATGATTATATTACTGAAAAGGGACAATTTGAAGCTGCTTGGCAAGCTGGATTTGAAAGTGGACATGCAGAAGTAATTAATATTATACCTGAAAGTGATGAACAGTATCGAGATTGTATAGATTTATGGAGAAATAAACAATTGGATGATGAAGAAGAATTAGAAGAGGATGAGATGTAAGCTTTAAAAGCCATATAGTTCATATATTTTATTTGTCACCGAGACGGTGACCTATTGGTAGATAATCACATAGAGACATGACAGGGAGTCTCTAGGGTGACATCAAATCTGTCACTACACCCGTAGAAGCTTATGTTGCGTTATCTTCGGACAGGGGTTCGACCGCGCGCAGGGAGCGAAGCGGACGAGCACGGCATCTGATTCTACCGCTGCGCTCTACTTCGTCGAGTAGGCCTCGTCAGCCATTTTAATCGGGAATCATATACTCCCCTCGGCTCCACCATAAGAACTCTGACCGCACGAGGTCAGAGTTTTTTGTTATGGTGAAGCCGAGGGGGCTAGGCGCTGCCCCCAGTCCGAAGGAGGACATTGGGGTTCGACCGCGCGGAAGTTTGCTTGCGAAGAATGTGGTGATGCAATGTATCCCGAGTACTACAAGGGAATCTATGGCCAATAGTACAGAATTGAGAATGTACGTAGCACAACTGCTGGAAATTGAAGAGATGCACAGAGAGGACCGTCAGGGAGATCTACCCCTGACGGTTTTTTTTAGCGATAACAACTTCGAAACAGGCTGCAAACTCTTTGTAGCCTGTCTACTGTAATTCAGGTTGGAGGGACGCTTGTCGTCTTCTTAATGAGCATCCTTCCAGCGAACAGAATTTTTTCGTAGTCCTCATGGGGGTGCGCAACGCGTCTCTGCAGCATTTCTACGGCTCTTCTGCCCAGCGCGTTCTTGGCGCTATGAACCGTCGTAATCCCGAGAGCGTTGACATCCAAGTCATCGAACCCGGTCACGGAACAGTCCCGAGGGACTTGAACTCCCAATCTCTGTAGAGATTGAATAACGATGTCGGCCATGTAATCGTTAATGCATACGAAAGCCGTCGGGAGCTCATTGTTGGATTGAAGCTCTTTTAATTGATTCAAAGTCTCTTCATGGATTTCTTCCGGACGCAGCACGAAAAGATTCAACAATTGAGGATGCTGGCGCGAAGGTATGCCGTGATCCTCCAAAGCGGCGGAATAGCCCTTCCATCTGTCGTAATAGCTTCGCATCATCGAAGTTTCCCCCACGAATTGCAAAGAACGATGACCGAGTCCGATCAGATGCGAAGTCAGCTGTCTTGAGCAATCGAAGTTGTTCATGAAGATCGAATCCGATGGAATTAACGGATCTTCATGGTCGACTAACACGATAGGGAGGCCGAAATTGCTAATTTCCAGCACGATCTGCGTGGGAATGAACCCGACGCAAATATAGCCTAACAGCCCTTGCTGGTTAATCGCGGAAAATAAATGATCGGAAAGCTGCTCCGTCATAATAATCATGTTTAATCCTGCTTTTTCGACGCTCTCGGTTATGCCGTGGAGAATCTTTCCCCAATATGGATTGTCCTTGGTCTGATCCCTTAAATTCGGGATGACTACGGCAATCACTTTTTTAGAAGGAGAAATGTTACTGTTCGATCGATCGTAAGGCTTCGTTTTTTGATCTTTGGAGCGCTGTGAAAAATACCCAAGCTTCGTGGCAGCCTCGATTATTTTATCCCGGGTTTCGGAGGTTACTCCGGATTTGCCGGCAAGCGCCCTCGAAACGGCGAATTTCGAGAAGCCGACGGTATCGGCGATTTGTTGCAGCGTAACTTTGCGAGACATCCTTCTTTCTCTCCCTTGGCAATGACGAACGATTCGAAGTATCTACCTCTAATCATATCCAATACCTAACGAAATAACAATGAGTCAAAAGTTATTTCTGTATATTTCATGATTTGTTAGATAACAATTAAGATTTGAAATTAGCGGTGGTTTCCTATGAAACTTTTGATTATGGGTTTTAAGATAAAGTATGATTAAAAGCAGATTAAATGAAATAACGTATTGACATTTGTTTTGCGTGTGTTATCCTTAATATCGAAATGTTAGATAACGTTATGTAGTTTTTTTGTTTTTAGTCTAGCATTTTGTTTTTCTGCAAGGGGTTGGGATGCGAGGCGAATAAGCGGTGACGAAAGGAAGCTAAGCGTCGGTTTCAGGGCAAGGTAGGGCCATTCATACTCAAATGGGGGTAAAGAAAATGAAAACTTTGAAAGCGTTTTTATCGGTTTATTTGGTTATCGCGATTCTTCTGGTTACTGCGGCCTGTTCTTCCGGAAATTCATCTTCGGAATCTAGCGCTGGCAGCGGAGTCGAAAGCGGGGCGCAGCAAAGCAAAGGGAATGGCGAGGAGAAGGAAGTTACGCTTAGGTATTTGCGGTGGGCTTCCGGGGAAGAAGAAGTCAACTTCCGGAACTGGTTGGACGAGTTCGAGAACGCCCATCCGACTATTAAAGTAGAGTCTGAATTTTTGCCTTACGATACCTACAGCTCGAAAGTGAAAACGGACTTGATTTCGGGCAACGCACCGGACGTTATCGCCTTCACTTCAAGCGAATGGGTTGCCTACATCTACTCAAACGTTTTCCTGGATTTGAATACGCTGCCAGGAGCAAAGGAAGCTTTTGGACAATTGACCGAGGATTCGGTGTTGGCGTTTAACGTGGATGGGGCGCAATTGGGAGCCCCGATCGGGGTGGGCCGAAGAGTTCCGTTCATTAATAAGGATCTGTTCGCTAAGGCAAACGTACCGCTTCCTTCCCAGACCGAACCGATGACCGCAGCCCAATGGGTAGAGATGATGAAAAAGGTTCAAGCGGGCCTTGAAGGGGATATGATGGCCGCTAATCTGTTCCCTGAAGAACTGCTATACTCCCTGGCGTTAAGTGCCGGATCGCCGATTCTGTCGCAAGACGGCAAGAAGGTGACAGCGAATACGCCGGAAGGAGTAAAAGCTATTCAGGCGTTCAAAGACATCATGGCAAGCGGGGCACAAGTGCCGATTCTCGACGTATGGAAAGGTGCTTACGGCAATCCGGATAGCGCGCTGACGACCGGGAAAGTGGCGATTGGCTGGACGGGACCTTGGACAGTGAAGTCGATGAAAGAAGCCAACATCGACTATATGTCCATCCCGGCGCCGATCGTGGAAGGCGGAAAAACGACGCAGGTTGGTTATCTGAACTCGCACGCCATTCCTATTTCCTCCCCGAATCGGGAAGCCGCTTGGGAGCTGGTCAAGTGGATGATCTCCAAGGAAGGGCAACTTTCGTTCGGCAAGATCTCCGATCTTCCCGTTCACAAAGAAGCGCTGGACGAAACGCTGAAAGCGCTCGAAGCGGAAGATCCCAATGCCTATACCGGGTTCTCCGCAGCCAAGGCGAGCGTCGTTCCGACTCCTCCGTTCCCTTCGGACTTCGATACGTTGCGGGCGGGGTTGCAAAGCAAGCTCGTATCGGACAAAGTGACGGCGCAGCAATTCGCCGATCAATTGGAGAAAGAGGGCCAGCCTATGCTGGACAAGTATCAAGCAAATATCGGCAAATAAGCGGCATAAAGGAGAGGGATGCTCTTCCATCCGGAGAGCATCCCGATTTTCAGCAAGAAGTTAGGAGGGAAACAACTTGGGATCAGGCACAAGAAAAATGGGGATTGAGAAAAGGGAGAAGATAGCGGGTTTGCTTCTGGTTTCCCCATGGATCGTGGGGTTCCTGTTGTTCGGGCTTTTTCCAATGGGAGTCTCTGGCTATCTGACGTTCGTCAAATGGGATTTTCTGAGGGACCCGCGATGGGTAGGACTGTCCAACTTCGAAGAAGTTTTTCGGAATCCGATTTTCTATACGGCATTAAAGAATACGTTGATTATTACGTTCGGAAGCAGCTTGATCTACCTCGTGTTCGGCGTTGTGATCGCCGCGATGTTGGCCAAAGACTATCTCGGCGCCAATGTGTTCCGCGCGATCATCTTTCTTCCGTCCCTCGTGATCGGGACGGCGCTCGCCATGATGATGGGACCTGTATTCGGCAACGGGAAATACGGGCTCTTGAATCAAGTGCTGAATTTAATAGGCATGCCTTACCAATCCTGGTTGACCGAGCCGGGCCAAGCCGTATGGGTCATCGTCGCCATGAGCTTCTGGTTTTTGGGCAGCAGCGTCATTATTTATTTGGCGGGGATTAAAGGGATCGATCCATCGTACTTCGAAGCGGCCATGATCGACGGAGCGAACGGCTTGCAACAGTTCTACAAGGTCACGATACCGCTCCTTACTCCGGTTTTGCTGTTCCAATCGATCATGGGGATTATCGGCGGCTTGCAAGTGTTTGATTTGGCGCTAACGCTGGCTTCCGAATTCAAGACGGGCGGAATGGGCAATGAAAACTCGTTAGCCACGCTTGTTTTCTATTTATACACTCTTGCTTTCCGCGACTATAACATGGGGTCGGCGGCCGTTGTCGGGTGGGTCATCTTTATCGTCAGCCTTCTGCTCAGTTTGGTCATCTTCAGACTATCCAAAAAGTTTCAGCTGTTCGGCGAGGAGGAGAGCAAATGAGA